>CAIKAF010000024.1 GCA_903825395.1 uncultured Flavobacteriales bacterium | reverse complement strand
ACAAAGAGCACCATGTCGGCGCAAAGGACGCAGAGGAGGTGTAGTAACAACGACCAGGCTCTCTTTCAACCACAAAAAACTCTGTGCACATTGCGGCTCCCTTGGCGAACTTAGTGGTAAAAACTGCCACCTAATCCTGAACCAGTTTTTTTTAAACACAAAGAGCACCATGTCGGCGCAAAGGACGCAGAGGAGGTGTAGTAACAACGACCAGGCTCTCTTTCAACCACAAAAAACTCTGTGCACATTGCGGCTCCCTTGGCGAACTTAGTGGTAAAAACTGCCACCTAAGCCCGAACCAGTTTTTTTACCGCAAAGGGCACCATGTCGGCGCAAAGGACGCAGAGGAGGTGAGTTAAAACCAAACAGTCTAGCCCATTACCGTCACCTTACCTTGAAGCCCGCTTGCGGTCGTTTTCATCCAGAAGGATTTTTCGCAACCGCATGCTTTTAGGTGTAATTTCAACGTACTCGTCTTCCTGTATGTATTCCAGATTTTCTTCCAACGAAAAACGAATGGGTGGAGCCAACTGAACCTTGTCGTCGGTACCACTTGCCCTTACGTTGCTTAATTTTTTGGTTTTGGTCAGATTCACCACCAAATCATTGTCTCTGGAATGTGCACCTACAACTTGCCCCATATACACCTCTTCTCCTGGAGCAATAAAGAATCGACCGCGATCTTGAAGTTTATCAAGAGCATAAGCAATCGCTGTTCCTGTTTCTAGGGCAATCAACGAGCCGTTCTGCCGTTCTGGTACATTCCCTTTAATGGGTTGATAATTTTCAAACCGGTGACTCACCACAGCCTCACCTGCAGTGGCGTTAAGTAAAGCCGTACGAAGACCCATCAAGGCTTTTGAAGGAATTTCAAATTCCAAATGAATCAAATCTCCTTTGGGCTCCATGATTTTCATTTCGCCTTTCCGTTGAGTCACCTGTTCAATAGCCTTTCCGCTGTATTCTTCTGGCACATCAATGCTTAAAATTTCGACAGGCTCGCATTTTTTACCATCAATTTCCTTAATGATAACGCGGGGCTGACCAACCTGAAGCTCATACCCTTCCCTACGCATGGTTTCTATTAAAATGGAAAGGTGCAAAATTCCACGACCGAACACCAAAAAGGTATCCTGTGAATCGGTTTCCATCACCTTCAAGGCCAGGTTTTTCTCTGTTTCTTTCATCAACCGATCGCGCAAGTGCCTTGAGGTCACGAATTGCCCTTCCCGCCCAAAAAAGGGGCTGTTGTTGATGGTAAACACCATGCTCATGGTGGGTTCGTCGATTTGCATGGGTGGCATGGCTTCGGGAGCCTCAAAATCGGCAATGGTATCTCCAATTTCAAACGATTCCAGTCCAACCACAGCACAAATATCACCGGCTTCAACCCGTTCGGTTTTGGCTTTTCCGAGTCCTTCAAAAATAAATATCTCTTTAATTCTTCCCGGTGCTGCCGATCCGTCGCGCCGCATTAAATTAATGGGTTGATTCACCGATAAGCAGCCGCGATTAATCCGACCTACAGCAATTCTTCCGGTGTATTTTGAATAATCAATGCTGGTAATTTGAAGTTGTAGGTTGCCTTCGGGGGGTGTTGGAGCTGGAATTTCCTCCAAAATAGAGTCCAACAAATAACCAATATCTTGAGTAGGATTTTTAAAATCGGGTCCCATCCAATTTTGCTTGGCCGAACCATACACGGTACGGAATCCCAACTGATCTTCGGTGGCCTCCAGGTTAAACATCAGATCAAATACAGCTTCCTGTACCTCATCTGGCCTACAGTTTTCTTTATCTACCTTGTTCACCACAACAATGGGCTTTTTACCCAAAGACAAGGCTTTACTCAATACGTATCGGGTTTGAGGCATGGGGCCTTCAAAGGCATCCACCAACAACAATACTCCATCCGCCATGTTCAACACCCGTTCAACTTCGCCTCCGAAGTCGGCGTGACCGGGGGTATCAATCAAATTAATTTTAACTCCTTTGTATTGAACCGAAACGTTCTTAGAAAGAATGGTAATTCCACGTTCCCGTTCCAAATCGTTGTTGTCTAGAATCAAATCACCGGTCGATTCGTTGCTGCGAAATAAACTGCAATAATGAAGGATTTTATCTACTAGGGTGGTTTTGCCATGATCGACGTGTGCGATGATGGCTACATTACGTATAGCTGTCATAAGTGCGGCGAAGATAGAACTTTGGATTGACCTATAGGCGGCTGAAGATGAACTTTCCGTAAATATCTCCATAAATCAAGCTTCAGGGCAACTAAAACAGGTCAATTCGTCCTTCACTTTTACGTTTCTCATGCCAGTTTGTCGTACCTGTTGCCCTAGAACCGCCATACCGTCATGGAATAGTAACTGGCCTTCTTTTTGGTAGAGAGAAGAAAAACAGAATTATGAGCAACCGACCTCCAAGTCCATCGGGAAAAGAAGCCCTTGATGCCTATTGCCAAAATTTCAATGAATTGGCCTTGAAAGGCAAACTTGACCCGGTCATTGGCAGGGAAGAGGAAATACGGCGGGTACTTCACATCTTAACCCGCCGCACCAAAAACAACCCTATATTAATAGGAGAACCGGGTGTGGGTAAAACCGCCATTGCAGAGGGATTGGCCCACCGAATCATCAACGGAGATGTACCCGACAATTTAAAATCGAAAAAAATTTATTCCTTAGACCTAGGACAGCTCTTGGCCGGAGCCTCTTACCAAGGTGAATTTGAAGCTCGATTGAAGAATGTGATTAAAGCCATTCAAGAATCCAATGGCGAGATCATTTTGTTCATTGATGAAATCCATATGTTGGTGGGTGCCGGCAGAAGTGCCGGAGCTATGGATGCAGGGAATATTCTAAAACCAGCCCTGGCTCGAGGAGAATTGCGTACGGTTGGAGCCACCACTTTAAAGGAATATCAACGCTACTTTGAGCAGGATAAAGCCTTGGAGCGTAGGTTTCAAAAAGTGATGGTGGAAGAACCGGGCGGTGAAGATTCCATCTCGATTTTGCGGGGTATTAAAGAAAAATATGAAACCCATCATAAAGTAAGAATTAAAGACGATGCTGTAATTGCATCGGTTGAACTCAGCCAACGCTACATCAGCGACCGGTTTTTGCCCGATAAAGCCATTGACTTAATGGATGAAGCCGCAGCAAAATTGCGGCTTGAAATCAACTCAAAGCCTGAGGAATTAGAAATGGTGGAACGCCGTTTGCTTCAGCTTCAAATCGAAAAGGCAGCCATAAAACGAGAAGGAGATTCTCAAAAGTTGGCACAAATCGATCGGGAAATTGGGGAACTGGAAACTCAAAAAAAGGGGCTGGAAGGCAAATGGAAAGAGGAAAAGGCCATCGTAGAACGAATTCAACAAGCCAAAACCGATTTAGAATCCTTGAAAACCCAAGCTGAACAGGCTGAACGGGCCGGCGATTATGGCAAGGTGGCTGAAATTCGATACGGACGGATGGCCGAGCTGAATCAAAATCTAAAGGATGCTCAACAGGAATTAAAAGAGAAACAAGGGGCTCAAGCCATGATTAAAGAGGAGGTGGATGCCGAAGACATTGCCGAGGTGGTGAGCAGGTGGACAGGAATCCCAATTCAACGCATGCTGCAAACCGAGCGCCAACGCCTGTTGCACATGGAATCGGAATTGGCAAAACGGGTTGTCGGGCAAACTGAAGCAGTAGAGGCCGTGGCCAATGCCGTCCGACGAAACCGGGCCGGAGTTCAAGATCCAAACCGCCCCATCGGCTCCTTCATTTTTTTGGGTTCAACGGGAATTGGGAAAACCGAATTGGCCAAAGCCTTAGCCGAAGTAATGTTTGATAGCGAGCAGGCCATGACGCGGATTGACATGAGCGAATACCAAGAAAAACACGCCGTTTCAAGATTGGTAGGCTCACCTCCCGGGTATGTTGGATACGAAGAAGGCGGGCAGCTTACAGAAGCCGTTCGCAACAAGCCCTATTCCGTTTTGCTGTTTGACGAAATGGAAAAAGCGCACCCCGATGTGTTTAACATCTTATTGCAAGTACTGGATGACGGCCATTTGACGGATTCCAAGGGAAGAAAGGTGAATTTCAAAAACACCCTGATTATTTTCACCTCCAATTTGGGCTCCCACATCATTCAGGAAAAATTGGACAGCGCCTTGCCCGGAGAAGAAGATACAGCCATGCAGTCGGCCAAAATGTCGGTATTCGAGCTGCTTCGAAAATCCATCCGACCTGAATTCTTGAATCGAATCGATGAAACCATTATGTTTTTACCGCTGAGCCGTACCGAAATTCAACACATTGTTCAGCTTCAACTCAATCAGCTGGTGAAAAATTTGGAAGAACAAAACGGCATTCAGATTGAAATATCCGAGCAGGCCCTGGAATGGTTGTCAGAGCTGGGTTTTGATCCGGCATACGGTGCCCGTCCACTGAAGCGGGTGATTCAGCGCAAGGTGCTAAACGAGCTGGCAAAATTGATTTTGGACGAAAAAATCAATCCAAATTCTCCGGTCCTCATCGACTGTGTAAATCGGTGCATTGAGTTCTTCCAAAACGGAGAACGTATTGGTCATGAAGAACTTAAGAATTAAAGGTTGAGGGATTTGGGGCGCTATTCCGGTGCTCACCTGTAGCCACCTTTGGAAAGCCACTGCCTGCCCTGCTTTACGGGGTCCCTCCTTTCGTCGGGCCTCCGCAGCTAGGGCATTCAGGGGCTTTCCATGCGGTGTCTGCCGGTTCGCCCCGGGCGCCAACCCCCTTTGAGATTGCTCCGTTCAATTCAATTCAAACTCTCGTTTCTGAACGTCCAATTGCATCCTGCGTCTTTTGTTAATGAACGTTAATTTCATTTCGAACATTAAACCAAAGGGCCGTAAGGGTGTTTACTATGAAAACTCAAGCAGTTTTTCATAGTAGGTTGGTTTGGAAAGCAGGGTTCACTCGAACCCTGCTTTTCTTTTACAGCGTAATTAAATCCATTAAACAGCGTTCGGACTATCTGCCATTGGCACTCTGTTTCCACTGGTTCAATTCTTCAGTTAAGCCTTCTACCAAATCCATATTTATTTCTTGAATTAAGGATGTGTTGGCTAAATTTTGTTGCATTAACACATCCAATTTTTGATGTATGCCCTGGATCTCCAATTCGGCTTTAAGGTTGATTTTATAATCGTATTCGGAACGCAACCGATCTTTCTGTTCCTTTCGGTTTTGGCTCATCATAATCACAGGGGCCTGAATGGCGGCTAAACAAGAAAGCAATAGATTTAATAAGATAAATGGATAGGGGTCAAAACCTTGATTGGTTAATAACCAGAAGTTAGAGACAATCCACACCAGGATAAATAAAAAAAAAGACAAGATAAAGGCCCAACTGCCACCGAAAGAGGCAACTTTATCTGCCACCTTCTGTCCAATTGTCAAATCTTCTTCGGATTCACCCCATTCCGGGTCTGGTGCGCCCTCCGTTGTTGGGGGTTTTTCAGAAATCAGTTCGGCATTTAACTTGGCTTCCCGAATCAATTCATGCAAAAAAGCCTTGCGGGCATGGTTTAAGTCTGCCAAATCTAGGAAAGAATCTACAGTGAAATCAGGATATTTCTTTGCAATAAAATCAAACAGTTCTTTTCGAATTGAGCTCCCTTGAAACCCATTCCCTTCTGGAATGGGATTTTTCGAAACGTGGCTGAACCTCATAGCATGAATTTAGGCATTAAAACCTGCCCAACAAAAATACCACTTCCTGCTTTTTAAAATGAGGTGGATTTGTTTTCCATTGGCCAATTGAACGGCTGACAATAGATTGCTGCGGGGTGTGTAGGTCAACCCCCATGCATAGAATCAGATTTGGGGACACCCAGCGTAAAATATCGGTTAGAACGGCAGAAGCTCGGTACGGTGTTTCAATAAACATCTGCGTTTCGCCCGTATTTTCAATTAATGGACCTAATTTTTGCAGTTGTTTTTTTCGTTCTTCGGGATTTTTCTCAAGGTAGCCCAAAAATCTAAATTTCTGCCCATTCAATCCTGAAGACATGAGAGCCAGCATTAAACTGCTTGGCCCCACTAAAGGCAAGACTGGTATGGAATATTGATGAGCCATTGCCACAATTCGGCTACCTGGGTCAGCAACTGCAGGCAATCCGGCATCTGTAATCAGCCCAATATCCAAGCCTTGATTCCAAGTGTCGATAATTTGCTTTTGAAAGTAGGGGTCTAAACGACCCTGCTCCAATACCCAGTGATCGGGAAAGCGTTCCCCACTCAATTGGGCGGCAATGGGTAAGCAATCACTCGGAGTTTCAACAATCCAATGCCGAATGTGAGCTACCTGTTGAGCTTCTGCGGGCACGATTCCGGGACTTAAAACTCCCAATTTATTAGGAATTAGCCACAAGGCGCCCTTAGCGTTGTTCATCGATTTCATCTAAAAAGGCTTCAGCAGCACGTTCAAGTAGAGAATAGACACGTTCAAAGCCTTGCTGACCTCCGAAATAGGGATCTGGCACTTCCAAATCTTTTCCTGGCCATGCTTGGTTCAAAAACAAATCTATTTTCTGAAATGAAGTTGAGTTTGGAGCTTGGCTCAGTACATCGCGCAGGTTATTTTTATCCATCACAAAAATGCGATCAAACTCAAGGTAATCGGCTTGGGTAATGGGCCTACTTCGAATGTGTTGAATGGAATGTCCCCGCTTTTTCATTTCGGCTTGAGCTCTTGAATCGGGATGCTCTCCTTCATGACCGCTGTACGTGGCAGCAGAATCTACCTGCAAAGGAATGCCCCTTGTTTTCGCCAAATCCCTTAAAATCCCTTCGGCCATGGGCGACCGGCAAATATTACCTAAACAGACCAACAACACTTTCATGAGCAAATGTACATCACATTTGCAACACACACAATACCAAAAAAACCAAACGTATATGCAATAAAATTGTTTTTCCTTAAGTGGAATTATTATTGTTTACAAAATGTTTAATTAAAAAGTATTCTAAAACCTTGAATACTTATTTTAAATCTATTGAATAAAGATTACCAAGGCTTTTTTATTTTCTATTATTATTTTTTGAAGAAATCGTTGTTTAGGGCCAATACCGCCAAATACATACTTACCTATATGTCGGCAGACAGTCCATTATTTCAAAACAATCGGCCACTATAAATCAGAAAATTGAAGTGAAAAAACAAACTAAAAAAGATGTTTAAGGGAACAACGCAGGATTACTCAGGTGTTTTTGGTTTAGAACCTATTTTTTGTTGTAAGTTTCTGCATGTTTCAGGAAAGCCACAAATAAAGGATGAGGTTCTTCTACACGGCTTTTGTATTCCGGATGAAACTGCGTTCCTACAAACCAAGGGTGATTTTGGACTTCCACAATTTCAACCAATCCCAATTCAGGATGACGGCCCGTTGCCTTCATTCCATTTTCTTCTAAGACATTCAGAAAGGCATCATTGAATTCGAGTCGATGGCGATGACGTTCATGAATTTGAAGGGTATTGTATGCGTTAGCCGCTGAGGAATTGGGGCTAAGCATACAGGGATAACTACCCAGCCTCATCGTACCGCCTTTGCGCACATCGGCGCTTTGTCCGTGCAGATAGTGAATAACAGGATGAGTCGTCGTGGTTGAGAATTCGGAAGAGTGAGCGTCATCAAAACCACATACATTTCGGGCAAATTCAATGACTGCGCACTGCATACCTAGGCAAATGCCAAAAAATGGAATTTGGCGTTCACGGGCATATTGAATGGTTCTAATTTTTCCTTCAATGCCCCTGTCTCCAAATCCCGGAGCCACAAGAATGCCTTGAATCCCTTCAAACTGCGCATGAAAATCGTCAGCAGAAAGGGTATCTAACATTTCACTGTGCAACCAATGTACATGAACCTTAAAATCGCAAGCGGCACCGGCATGAATAAGCGCCTCGTGAATTGATTTGTAGGCATCTTTCAGTTCCACATACTTTCCAACCAAAGCAATATGAACAATTTTTTGAGCTGTTTTTAACCGGGTCAAGAATGATTTCCAGCTGGAAAGATCTGGGGGCAGATTGTTGGGCAATCCCAAGCGGTTCAGCACAACGGCATCGAGGCCTTCTTCCTGCATTAGCAAAGGGACATCATAAATGCTTTCTGCATCAATAGATTGAATTACCGCCTCTTTAGGCACATTGCAAAAAAGAGCGATTTTCTTTCGAATATCATCCGACAAGGGGTGTTCTGTTCGGCCTACCACCACATCAGGTTGAACCCCATGTTCCAGGAGTGTTTTAACGCTGTTTTGCGTGGGCTTGGTTTTCAATTCTCCGGCGGCCTTTAAATAGGGAATCAGAGTTAAGTGGATGACCATCGAATTTCCAAATCCCAGATTGTAGCGCAATTGACGAACGGCCTCGATGTAGGGTAGCGATTCAATATCCCCCACCGTACCTCCGATTTCAGTAATCACCATATCATAGGCTCCGGTTTCGCCCAAAGCCTGGATGCGATGTTGAATTTCATCGGTGATGTGGGGAATAACCTGCACCGTCTTTCCCAAATAATCGCCTCGGCGTTCTTTTTCTATCACAGTTTGATAGATTCTACCCGTGGTAATGTTGTTGGCCTGAGATGTATTTACCGACAAAAAACGTTCGTAATGCCCAAGGTCAAGGTCGGTTTCGGCTCCGTCATCGGTAACATAGCATTCCCCATGTTCGTAGGGGTTCATCGTTCCTGGATCGATGTTGATGTAGGGATCTAATTTTTGAATGGTAACTCGATAACCTCTTGCTTTCAGAAGCTTTCCGAGTGAGGCACTGACAATTCCCTTGCCCAACGACGAGGTCACCCCGCCCGTAACAAAAATGTACTTTGTTGTTTGCATTTTGAAGTTAACGTACGGGATACAAAAGTAAATAAAATGAGGGAGCGAATTGGCCTTGCGTCGTACATAAAAAGATTCGGCATATAAAAATAGAATAGCAAAGGGGGAAGAAAATCAAATTTGGACTTGCGATTTTGTTTTAAAATTTTAGAATTCAACCGCTTGCGCCTGCTGTCAGGAACTTGACAAGGCCCTGCGGCGGGGATAGAACCAGGTTGCCCGCAAGGGCCCAAAGGATTGGCCCGCGAGGTGCGGAGGCGACCTTGGGAGCCCCCGCAAACCCGCTGGGCCAACCCTTTGGAACCGCGGACAACCGGTGATAGCCCCAAAGCCGCCCAAACACCTAATCACAGCCTAAAAAATGTAGAACCTGTTGCCCAAATTCCTACCTTTGTAAGGCCATGAAAACTGAAGCGCTGAATCCTATTTTTTTGAACGGCGAATGGCGCACCACAGGGGCAAACATGCCCGTTTATGCTCCATTTGATGGAGAATTTTTGGGACATGTTTGTTTGACCGGTCCACAAGAAATGGAGGAAGCCATTGAAATGGCTGCCCAGGCCGAGAAAAGCATGCGGAGTTGGCCTGCATTTAAGCGCTCCGAATTTTTGCGTGGAGTTGCCGATGCCCTGCTTTTGCAATTGGAAGAGGCCTCTGTGTTGCTGAGTAAGGAGGCTGGCAAACCTATTATGGAGGCGCAGACCGAGGTAGAACGTGCGGCTGAAACGTTCAGGATTGCTGCGGAAGAGTGCTTGCGGTTGAATGGAGAAATTATGCCCATGGACCGCAGTGCGCGTGGCCTGGGATTTTATGGTTATATACGGCCCTTTCCGATAGGTCCTGTAGCTGGAATTTCGCCTTTCAACTTCCCATTGAATCTTGCTGTACATAAATTGGCTCCGGCAATTGCTGCCGGTTGCCCTATTCTTTTAAAGCCGGCAAGTTCGACTCCGTTGTCCACCTTAAACTTGGCCAAACTATTCAAGCAGGTGGGCGGCTTGCCGACAGGAGCGGTTTCAATTTTGCCCTGCAATAGAGAAATTGGCGAGATTTTGGTTGCCGATTCCCGAATCCGTTTGCTAAGCTTTACGGGCAGCGATAGCGTGGGCTGGGCTATGAAAAAGCGGGCTGTCAACAAAAAAGTAGTTTTAGAATTGGGGGGAAATGCGGCTGTTATTGTAGCTGAAACGGCGAATTGGCAGGCGCACATTGAGGTTTTGGCTAAAGCTTCTTTTGCCTACAGCGGACAAATCTGCATACATCCACAGCGCTTTTATATTTGGGAAGGTCATTTTGAGGCCTTTTCAAATGCCTTATTGAAGCATAGCCGCGCCTTAAGGTTAGGGGCCCCGCAAGACCCGACAACCCAAATTTCATGTATGATTGACGAAGCCAATGCCCGACGTGTGGATGCTTGGATCGATGAAGCCATTGAAAGCGGAGCCAAGGTGATTTTGCGGGGGAAGCGCGATGGAAGTCTATTGCCGCCGTGCATATTGAGTCATGTTCCTGATGGGGCAAAAGTAAAAGAGGAAGAAGTGTTTGGCCCCGTTATAGTGCTTGAGCCCTACTCCAACTTTAAGGAAGCCATAGAGCGCGTGAATGAAAGTCGGTTTGGCTTACAGGCTGCTATTTATTCTGAGCAGCACCATGAAATTGAATATGCATACCAGCACTTGCATGTTGGGGGGCTTATTGTAAATGCGCCGCCCACGTTGCGGTTTGATCATATGCCCTACGGAGGAGTAAAAGATTCAGGATTAGGCCGGGAGGGCGTACGCTATGCCATGGCCGATATGTTGGAATGGAAAATAATGGTTAAAAAAGAAAACGAATGGAACTAGTTCATCCAAATGGTAAACGGTCGGTATTGAATTGGCTGTACACAGGTATGGCCATGATTTTCATTATGGTAGCTATAGGAGGTATTACGCGGCTAACAGAATCGGGTTTAAGTATCACCACTTGGGATCCTATTTCTGGGGCTATACCTCCACTAAAAGCAGAGGATTGGAATCAATTGTTTGAAAAATACAAGTCCAGTCCGGAGTACATTCATAAAAACATAGGTATGAGCTTAAGTGAATTCAAGTCCATTTTTTGGTGGGAATGGATTCATCGGCAGTGGGGTCGGTTGATTGGCATCGTATTTTTAATTCCTTTTGTTTTGTTTTGGAGGAGGGGGTATTTTAAATCGGGTATTCGGCCTCATTTGTTGGGCATATTTGTACTGGGAGGTCTTCAGGCGTTTTTTGGTTGGTACATGGTGCATAGTGGTTTGGTTCATGAGCCTAGGGTAAGTCATTATCGCTTGGCCTTGCATTTAAGTACGGCCTTTGCCAGTATTTCTTGGATTTGGTGGTTGGCCTTAAGTATTCGGGGCAAGGTGGTGGCATATCGGCCTCCGGAGCTGAACCCTTGGCTGTATGGCTCGGCTGTGCTCCTTGTTTTACAAATCATTTTGGGGGCCTTTACGGCAGGTAAGGATGCAGGCCATGCTTCCGACCAATGGCCCATGTGGGTAGATGGACAATTTACTCCAAGCACCAACGATTTTGAATTGAATTGGTTATGGAACAATGAAAGCTGGATTCAGTTTGTGCACCGTAGTTTTGCATACCTAGTGGTATTGAGCTTTATAACCACAGCTTGGAAAGCGCATGGCTTACGTTGGCGGCATCCGGCGATTGGAGCAATGCCCTGGATTATTTTATTGCAATTCTTGTTGGGGGTATTGACAGTAATGAGTGGGGTAAATCTAAGTTTGGCCTTGTTGCATCAGTTGCTGGCCTTATTGCTCTTGCTGGCGGTGGTTTATGCGCTGCACCCCGGAAAGCGGGGTATAAAGTAAATAGGATTTCGGCGCCGATTGATTTGTGCTTCCCGGCATGTCCACCTTTTTTAAAAAGTGATTTTGTTAACCAGAGGTTGTATTTTCTTTAAGTTAGGTGCTTAAGGTTCCTTTGTGAACTTTGCGGCTCCCTTTGAAGCCTTTGGGGTGAGAAATTGGCCGGTATGCCTTGAAGTGGTTTTTTACCGCAGAGTACGCCATGTCGGCGCAAAGGGCACAGAGGGGATGTCGTTGTTCGAGGCGCCTTTGCGAACCTTTGCGGCTTCCTTTGCGGCTTTTGTGGTTAAAAATTAGCCGTTAGGCCTGGGAGTGCATCATCCAATCAATGGCCTCGGCTACTGCGCCATGTCCTCCTTCCCGAGTACAGACATACCGAGCCAACGATTGCACCTGCACATCAGCATCGGCAGGACAAATGGGAAATCCTACCCTTAGAAGGCATTCCATATCGTTTTCGCCATCTCCAACGTAAGCAACATCTTTCAAGTCCAATTCAGGGAAGGCTAAAAGTTCATCTTGAAGAGCGGCAAATTTATCGGTCAGAGCCTGCAGGATGGATTGAATACCAAGGTTACCCAAGTGCCTTCGCACCACGTTCGAATTTCCCCCGGAAAGAATTAGGACGGGAATACGTAGTTGAAGAACTTTTGATAGTGCTGCGGTGTCGCGGCTATCGAATGGACAGTCATCCGAATTGGGATCGAGAAAAACAGTGTATTTGGGCAACAATACACCATCCACATCTAAAACAAGCAACTTCATGGATAAAAAAAAGCCCCGAAAATCGGGGCTTTAAAAATTGAATGGATGCGGTTAATTCTTGAACACATTGATTTTACCATTGAGTTCAAGATCTCTGTTTCCTTTGATTGTCCAGAAATAGGTGCCATTGGAAAGTTCTACATCCATAGGCGTTTTCCCTTCGAAGCAGGCGGAACAATTGATATCGGGGCTATCGGATTTATTCTCGGTGGTATAGATGGCTACTCCCCATCGGTTGTACACCGTAAATACGTAATCGTAACAATAATTGAATCCGGGCTGAATGGCTTCAAAATCCAATTTGTCGTTATCAGTAATTGTAGGATTGATGATTAACACGTTAGGTACATTGTTTAGAACAATTGGGCCTACCACATCAATATTCATCGTAGTATCGATTCTACAACCGTTGGTATCTGTCACTTCCAAAGTGGCTTCTTGTGTTCCCGAAGCGGGATAGATGAAGAAGAGGGTATCTGGGCCCATAATGATTGTATCGCCAGAAGAACCTGGCAAGGTCCATTTGGCATATAAATCTCCCGATCCACCGCTTGAAGCGTTGTACAATAGCACTTCATTAAAGCAGATTGGCATGTAATCAATTAGGGGTTGTATTCCCGGGAAGACGTCAAACTGAACTTCAAGGGAATCGCGGCACCCACTGGAAGATTCGAGAGCCAGAGACAGCGTATGGGGACCGGAAGATGAGAAAACGAAATTGGGAGTAAACGAAGTAGATGTTTGATTTCCACTTGGGCCATTTGTTTCCCAATCGATGGTATTGAAAACATCGGGCGCATCGACCGTGGAGTTATTAACCAAGACAATGGGTTGACCGATGCACACATCTTCTACAAGAACATCGGCAACAGGGCTGGGAAGCACTGTAATATTTCGGGTGGCGCTACGAACACAACCTTCGTCTGAAACAGCTGTAACTTTTACAGTAATGGTACCGGACTGTACAAATTTGTGCGTGTTGTTTTGGATGCCTGTGGTGGTATCAACTTGTCCGCTGTTGTAGAAATCCCATCTTAGGGAATCAACTGTAGAGCTAAACCCGGGCGGGTTATTCATAGTTGCATTCACATTAATATTGGCCTCTTCAAATTGACAAATCTGAGTAGGATTCAAGGTAATGGAAATGGTGGGATTGGGGTTTAGCCGAAGGGTTAGGGTTGTATCGTGTTCACAACCTCCCGAACTGATTACCCTAAATGGGACGATGTATTGACCAGCGATGGGATTTGGAAACACAACATCTCCAGTTGAACTTGTTGTTTCGAAAACTCCGTTGTTATCAAAATCAAACAAATATGATGCGATTCCACCAGAGGGGGTGGAAATGGAACCTGTAATAGGAATTTGCGTTCCTGCGCATACTGGAGAGGTAAAAGAGGCGATGGCTGTGGGTAAATCAACCACTTGAACGCAGACGGTATCGGTGCAGGAAAGTCCTGAGGTGTCTGTGAGGGTTACAATAATGCAGGTATCTGTCATTAAAGCCTGAATGGTATCAGAGCCAACCTGACCTGGAGGGCCAGAAAGACCTGTAGACCATGTCATTGTTGATAGAGATCCGGCGTTAATAACAACATTATCCATGCCCCAGTTATCGCAGCAGGTACCTGAAGAAAATTGTTGAATCCAACGGAAACGGGTTGAGGTGGTTTGGGCCGCTGGCGGAATGGGAATTGCCATTGTATTCCAAACGGTGTATGGAGTTTGTCCATTAGCTACTCCATTTGTTGTATTTGGATTTTGTGGCAATTGATACCCCCCTGGCGAGAAATAAGTAATAGGCACCCAAGTGCCGCCGCTGTTGATGGAATATTGAAGTTCAAAACCTTCATTAGCTTGGTCGGGGCCTTCGCAGGGTGAGGATCCACCTTGAGCCGACATCACAAACTCAAAATCGATGGTACCGCCACCAGACACGTCCAAATCGACCGTCTCAATCATTGGAGTACCTGTTGAAGTAGCTGCCCAATAGTAACTTGTATTGTCCGGTGAGGGTCCGCATGGAGCTGTAAATTGGGCTTGACCTGTATAAGACCAGCCGGGGGGCATAGTTCCAGTGTTAAAGTCAAAACTGTAGGAACCCACATTTTGTATAGCTCCTGTAGCCAAGAAAATCGCATCTTCGCCTTTGCACAATGGGTTTTGGACTGCAGTAATGGAAACATTGCATGATTGAGCCATCAAGGAACCCGCATGCAATGAAAGCAAAGCTACTACTGCCCAAATGAGTTGACGTGTTGGTCTCTTCATCGGGATTAATTTGAGAAATTACTGGATAACCAGATTTTGCAGTTCGTAACGAGTATAATCAGAATAATTAACCTGATTCATGTATTTCTGGAATACCGACAATTTCCCATCTTCAGGACGTTGGAAATTGCAATCGGCTTCTAGGGTTTGCCCTGCTGGAACAACTACAGTAAAATCATATTCTGAGTTGGCGCAGGTGCGGCATTGGTTGTCGTAAAAACAAGCCAAGCGGTAAGACACCGTTACAGGTTGGGCTGTTTTGTTCACCATTTTCAACAAGGTGTATTGCAAATCAAGGCCGGCTGCCGTATTGGGACATACCACGTTGGTTTTTTCATAAATATCAACTTTAGCGTGGCCGTGTACTAAATTCCAAGAATTTTGGGCCATCATAGTTGAAGGGACAGCCATCATAAAAGAAAATCCGGCTACGAAAGAAAGCGTTTTGAAAAAATTGTTCATATTTTTTTTCTTTAGGGCTCTAAGGTAAGAAAATGGGTTTAAAAAATCAAACCTTCGAGCAGTTTACAGAATGAAGACCAAAAATCAATTTAAATGCTGCGCCTAGATATTGGCATTCTATTTTTTTTAATCTGTTGAGTTTAGATGTATTTAGCTGTGAGGGAGGTAGTGCTGGATTTTAAATCGTAGGGTAGGCCTTCAAAGACCACTAGTCCTCCATCCGGACCGCCACCTGGACCTAAGTCAATGAGCCAATCTGCCATTTTCATCACATCGGGATGGTGTTCTATAACAACAATGCTGTGGCCAGCTTCAATCAAGGCTTGAAAGGATGCCATTAATTTTTTTACATCATGAACGTGCAAGCCTGTTGTTGGCTCATCAAAGATGAATAGCGTTGCAGGAGCGTTGGTTCCTTTTGAAAGGAAGCTGGCCAATTTAACCCGCTGAGCTTCTCCGCCGCTCAACGTAGAACTTGATTGGCCCAATTTCACGTAACCAAGCCCTACCCGTTGCAGTGGTGTAAGTTTTTTAACAATCCGTTCTCCTGCCGGGCTTCCTTGGAAAAAATCCATGGCTTCGTCCACAGTCATTTCAAGGATATCGTAGATGTTTTTTTCTTTAAATCGGACTTGGAGGACATCGTCTTTAAATCGTTGGCCTTTGCATTCATCGCATTGCAATGAAATATCGGCCATAAATTGCATTTCGACTGTTACTGTTCCTTCTCCTTCGCAGGTTTCGCAGCGCCCGCCGGGAACATTAAAACTGAAGGCTGCTGCTTTTAACTTGAGCGTTTTAGATAGAGGCTGTTCTGAAAATAAGGTACGGATATCGTCGTACACCTTTAAATACGTGACAGGATTTGAGCGGCTTGACTTCCCAATGGGATTTTGGTCAATCAACTCTACTGTTTTGATGGCAGAGACATCGCCAAGCAGGCGATCGTGCTGACCAGGTTTATCCGTAGATTGGCCCAGCTCTCTAGCCAATGCGGGATAGAGGATCTTTTTCACCAGGGTTGTTTTTCCGCTTCCACTGACTCCGGTCACCACAGTTAAGACTCCCAAGGGGAATTTCACATCAACATCCTTTAGATTATTGGCTCGGCAGCCTTGAAGGGCAACTGCGTGTTTCCATGGTTTTGGGCAAAAGAATGTTCCAACGCTTTCTTCTTCTCTAAGGTACTTTCCTGTAAGGCTTATTGAATTTGATTTTAATTCATCGAAGGTTCCTGTAAAAACAACTTCCCCGCCCAGGTAGCCGGCTTCTGGCCCCATATCAACGAGGAAATCTGCCGCCTTCATAAAATCCGTATCGTGTTCGACGACGATGCAGGTATTGCCTTCATCGCGAAGTTGCTGAATTACAGAAATCAATCGTTGGGTATCTTTGGGGTGCAGACCGATGCTGGGTTCATCTAGAATATACATAGAACCAACCAAGCTGCTGCCCAAAGAAGTGGCCAAATTAATGCGTTGAGATTCGCCGCCAGATAAGGTATTCGACACCCTATTTAAGGTTAAATATCCAAGACCTACATCTTCCAGGTATTTCACCCGCCGTTGCAATTCAATTAAAATCCGCCCTGCCACCGTTTGTTGGTATGAATTCAGCCTTAATTGTTCAAAGAACATTTTAAGTTCTGTAACGGTGAGTAGGACCAAATCCATAATGCTTTTTCCGCCCACCTTAACAAATCCTGCATCCTTGCGCAACCGTGTTCCACGGCATTCATCGCATTCGGTATAGCCTCGGTATCTGGACAATAAAACCCGGTATTGAATTTTATAGGCATTCTCCTGCACCATTTTAAAAAAATCATGGATACCTGAAATTGCTTTAGAGCCATTCCAAAGTAACTCTTTGTGGGAAGGACTTAGGCTTTTATATGCAGTATGGACAGGGAATCCCTCTGCAAGGGCCTGCTTCATAAAATGGGTATTCCACTCGGATAACTTTTCTCCTTTCCAGCATGCCACGGCACCTTCATACACCGATAAAGATGGGTTTGGAATAACCAAGTCTTCATCGATTCCAAGGACGCGGCCGAACCCTTCACAGCGCTTGCAGGCTCCGAAAGGATTATTGAAACTAAACAGATTTAAGCTTGGCGCTTCAAATTGAATTCCATCCAATTCCAATTTATCATTCCATTCCTCGCGTGCCAGCAATTTTCCTTGGGAATACAAAAACGTAAATGCTGATCCTTTGCCTTCCAGGAAAGCGGCTTCCATAAATTCTCCGAGCAATTGTTCAAATGAATCATCGGAAGGCGAAATCCGCCCAATAAACAATTCCGGCGAGGACTCTGGAGGAACATCTTGAGGCAGTTCGCTTAGTTTAATTGGTTTGCCTTTAAATAGGGCCCTAGAAAATCCTTGTTGAATTTTAAGGTTAAGGATGTCGGTCCATGATCTATTTTGAGATATTGGCCAGGGGGAAGAAATCCAAATTTCAGCATCGGGGGGCAAGGATTGGAAGTGATTTCTGACATCAGCTACCGAGTGGCGTTTTACTAAATTTCCTGAAGTTGGTGAGAACGTCTCCCCAATTCGGGCATACAGCAATTTCAGATAATCATAGATTTCGGTTGAGGTACCGACCGTGGATCTTGGGTTTCTGGAAATCACCTTTTGTTGGATGGCAATGGCCGGTGAAATACCCTGAATCCAATCTACATCGGGTTTATCGAATCTTCCCAAAAATTGGCGGGCATAAGAGGAAAGGCTTTCTACGTATCTTCTTTGCCCTTCGGCGAAAAGCGTTTCGAAGGCTAAACTTGTTTTTCCAGAGCCTGAAACTCCAGTAATTACAACTAGTTTATCTCTAGGGATGGCCAAATCAATGGACTTTAAATTGTGCACTCGAGCCCCCTTTATCAAGATAAAATCTTGTGGGTTGAGCGATTCTAGTTCAACAGTCACAGGCATGCGCACAAATAAATTTAATCAGGTAGTATAACGACCAAATGTGGAATAGGTTTTTGGAAGGGTATAAAAAATCACAACCACAACCTTCCGAAAATACGGGTCAAAGATAGGGTAATCCGTCGGAGTTCGACATGCGTTTTACGGTTCCTTCCAGTCCATTTATCTCAATCCAATCGCCCTCATTCAATTGAGAGCAAATTCCAGAGATACCAACAACCGCAGGCAATCCATACTCACGCGCCACTACAGCGCCATGAGACAAGGGAGAGCCCATTTCAGTTATTAACCCTTTTACAATTCCATAATAGGGGGTCCATCCAATATCTGTAAAACCGGCAACCAAAATATCGGCGGCAGACAACTCTTGAGCATCTTTTTGACTTGCAACAATTCGGACTTTACCCCGTGCTATTCCAGGGCTTACCGGTACTCCAAACCAGACATCTTTATCGGTAGCAGTAGAGCGTATGGGTTGAATCGGAAACGGTTTTCCAATCGTCAAATCTTTAAAATGCAATTGACTACAAATTTGGTAGGAGGCTTTCCTTCGTTGAACGACCTCGATAAGTGAACCTTTGCTCTGTGTAGCTTCGCGTAGTTCTTCTGTCAATAAATAGAATACATCTTCCGCTTCATGGATTATTCCATTTTTCACCGCCCATTGGCCCCATTTTTTATATCCGCTTTTCAGCCGACTCAAAAGAAAAATACTCAAGGCCTTGGATTTTTCTCGCTGAGCGACACTGCTTCTCGCCTTTTTTAAAAAATAGCGCAACAGGAAAGACTTGGGTTGAGGTTTTTTTACTGGACTATTGGACTTTGAGGGCGAGCTTGGACCTGTTTCGGGAATGCCAATAAGCTGAAGAAGCAGTTCGGCCAATTGTTCCGGCTTTTGAGCCCAGGTTGGGGTAGCCAATTCTGCTTCACGAATGCCTCGATGACCGTGCCGCTGCAAGAATAAATTCCATTCATTTTGGATGGATTCTGGGGCCTCAGTTTGAATCCACTTGAGGAACGTGTCAGGTTCCATTGTGGACTTGACTTGGCTGCCGAGCTTGCTAGTTATGTTCCGGGCTAAACCTTGCAATCGGACTAAGGGATCTGCACTTTCAACCGACCCAATGCCTGTTAGCCAAGAATTTGCCAAACCTTGAGCCGATTGCCTATCTAACTTATATTGAGCTGAAATGGTTTTTACCAACGCTGTGTAATTGGAACCGGAGCTGCTTGAGGTGGCAAAATGGTGGCAAAACCCTTCATCCATACTTTTTCGGGCATCGTTAAGCTGGGTTAGTAGCACAAAGCCATCGTCTGACCAATCCGTTTCGGGCAGTTGACACAGAGCTTCAAGTCGTTTTAATCGCCGGGAAGAAGACAACAAGTAATTGACCTGTCCGAAAAAATTAAGGACAGAGCGCGCCTTAGAAATAGAAAGGGGAATGGAATTGGATTCCAGAGCCCTTCCAACAATAGAAAGTTCAATATTCTCCTTGTGATTTAATGCCGTATAGCGGCAAAAGTCATACAGGTTGCTCAGGTTAAAAAATAAGCGATAATAAAAAGTCTGAACGTATCTCCTTTCTGAATTGGGGTTCAACTTAGGCACCCCAGATCGGGATGCGAAATCAATAAGACCGGCATCAATGCTTCCGCCAAATACTTCGGCGGTTAGGGGAGTCACTGCTCCGGGCATCATTTCCCCAATATTTCCCAGAGTAAAAACCTGTTGGGGTAGTGCTTCATGGGACAAATATGAATCCAATTCATTGGGGTTCAAACCTTGTACGGTGGTAATTGGTCGCATTTGGAGCCAATATAAAACTCCGTTGGAGTCGATGGCCCATTCCAAATCTGCGGGCATATTCAATCTGTTTTCAGCACCCAGACCTCCTTTAAAAAGAGCGTCCAGATGCGGCTTTAGTCCTTCGGGGACATCAGATGAATCAATGGGCTCTCCCCCATTTTCCATACCCCAACGTGGAAGTTGGATGGAGGCGCCGTTCACTTCCCCTCCCACCAATGCTTCGGCATCGCCTGCAACGAATGACAACACCATGCGGTCGCGGAGTCCTGAAACGGGGTCAACCGTAAATAAAACTCCACTCCAAGCCGGTTCAATCATTGATTGTATGACCAAGGGTATAGAAGAGCTTTCGGGTTGTTCTACAGCTCCATGCTGCATATACCTTTTAACCCTATCGCTTTGGGCATCTTGATTAATTTCTAAAGCGGCTTGAAAAACAGTTTCTTTCGAATTGGGAACCCTGAGTTTGGATTCGTATTGTCCGGCGAAAGAATGTTCAATCCCATCTTCGGCGAGCGCACTGGAACGAACTGCCAGCGGGGAATTGGGAAGGCATTTCAACCAATCTTCAAGGGTTGAGCTGTCTTGGTCTTCCATGTGCCAACCAAAAAAATCAGGGACATTAAACCCGGACTGTTTCAGTTTAACCAAGCCATTGAATTTCCCTCCGGCCTTCGGGTGTTCAGAATCGGGATTAAAGAACATAATTACGGATTCAGGGTATAACCCCGTTCTAGAATTCCTTCATACTGTTTGCCTTGCCAATAAAAGGATCCAAAACCTTCAACAATTCGGTAAGAACCATCCATGGTAAATTCAAAGGAATTCTGGGTTTTAAAATCAACCGGACCATTGAGGTGTCCACCCGAAAGTTGGAACTTGCCGGAAGCCAGCTTGATGGGAGAATCTGGTCCATCTTTTAAAGGAACAGCCTCGTTTTTATGAATTGAAATGTACCCTGCTCTTAGCGTAGGTAAACCTTTAAAATCGATTAGGGATAGATTAAATCCGGAACCTTCAGAATCAAATCCGGTAAACCAACAATGGGAATTCCAGCGTTTCCAGTTTCGTTCGCCTCGGCTGTGGTCTCGGGCACCCACTCCTACCATTGAATGCACATTTTCATTCCAGGTCAACTCTCCATTCCATATTCCAGCCTGTTCTATGTGTTCGGTCTTCATTGATTTAAGGGCTTTAAACGAAGCGGCATTCCAGGGCATTTTGGCCAATGCAGAAGCGATTTGATTTTTATCACGCAGTTTGGCGAAATCCAGAATCCCCGTTGTTGGGGTAAACCTAAGGCTGCCCTTAAGATTGAATTGAGGCAAATCAATATTGATTGTCCAAGATAAATCGGAATTGGGCATGAAAGCTAGCCCTTCAATGCTGGGAAATGGCGTATTTAATTGTGTTGAGATTCCTTCCCATATCCAAGGACTTTGATTGGGCAGGTGAATTCCCAACCAAAATTCACATTCCATATTTTGTCGACAGGCCAACCTTGAAACTAGGGTAGCTCCTGAATCAGATCGAATAAAAAAATAATAGCTGTCGGTTGCCGTATTTTGAGGTGGCACGTACAGGTGTTCTCCTGAGGGAAATGCCTCTCCTTGTTCTCTGCCAAGCATCAGATTTCGGGCGACCCATCGTTTTAGCATGCTGCAATATACGGAGGTCTGACTATATTTGTTCCATGGTATTGCGTTTCCTTTTGGGGTTATTGGGTGTTTTCGTGTTGAATGGCTGTGGTACAATTATGAATCCGCGCATTCAAAGTCCGAGCGACTCCTATTATATAGGTGAACCGAACACCCAATTTTTAAGAGCAGATACAGGCATAAAATCTCCTTCTTGGGTTTTAGTTGCGCAGCAAACCGGAAGTCGCCGTTACGTTCGTCTGGTAAAAGGAAATCCGGCATTTGTTTCTATTGATTCGTTGATTTCGGATAGTGCTTGGGTAAAAGCTCCCTATGGAACCATTTGGTCAGGAAGGCTAAATCGGTTGCAGCGCAAAGCAGGGCATGGGAAAAAAGAGCATTTAGCCCCTAAATTAAAGGTGGGTAATTTGCATGTATTTGGATTTGCAGAAAAACGGTTTAAATGGGCTTTAGGACTAAATCAAACGATTTTAGTTCATAAAAATCGGTACCGTAGTGTAGAATATAAAGAAGTTGACCTTGGTATTGAACTGGATTTAGGGGAAAATCTGCTGCGGGTAAAAATCAAAAACAAAACAGACGAGCCCATTCGAATTTGGGAGCCCAATGTTCGTGAGCGGTTTCAGGTTGAGGCCTTGGGGCGAGGCAAAAGCGGTATCCACGTATTTTGGGCAGATTCCAGTTTTCAAACAGAATATTTAAAGGAGCCTGAATTAAAAGCGAAGCAAGAAGCCATTGTAGTAGAAATGCCACTGGATAAATTAATTGGGTCGAACCCCGCAGGTCGATGGGTAAAGAAAAATGAAGCTGAACGCCCTGACCAAGCGAAGGGAGATCGGTGGGTTTCAGAATTGCAAATCTGGGTAAATTTAAACTACCGAGGGAAAGCCCGGGTTAGTCCCATGATTCGTATTCCCATAATGGCGACGGCAAATAATCAGCCGATTGCTCAGTAACAAAGGCAAAAAGAAGCCAAAATAATCCTAGCAGAGGAATGAATGTATTGACAGTTGAGCATGTTTCGCGCTCGTTTGGTGAACGGGTAGTATTAAATGATATCAATTTTGGATTGGCAAGGGGAGACAAGCGGGCTTTAATTGCAAAAAATGGTTCCGGGAAATCCACTCTAATGAAAATAATGGCTGGTTTAGAGCCAGCAGACCAGGGACAGGTTGTAATTCGAGAAGGAATCCGGATTGGGTTTTTGCATCAAGAACCCAATTTTGATCCTGAGGCAAGTTTAGAGGAGGTCATGCTGCCAAAGAATGGTCAGTTTAATGCTGTAATTTCCCGCTATCGGAATGCGTTAGAGGCTGGCGATTCATCTGAAATGGCCTCTGCAGCCACCGAAATGGACAATTTACAGGCTTGGGAAGTTGAGGCAAAAATGCAGGAGGCGGCGGCCAAACTGGGTTTGCCCGATTTAAGGGCTAAAGTAGGTAGCTTATCTGGAGGTCAAAAACGAAGATTGGCTTTGGCCGGGATGTTATTGGAACAGCCCGATCTGCTCTTATTGGACGAGCCCACCAATCACTTGGACATTCCCATGATTGAATGGCTGGAGGAAACCTTATCTGTTCCATCTTTAACCTTATTGTTGGTAACCCATGACCGGTATTTTTTAGATTCGGTATGTTCTGGTATTTTAGAATTGGATAATGGTAAACTATATACCTATCAGGGGGATTATGCCAATTTTTTAGAAAAGAAAACCCAGCGGCATTTGGCCGAGGACAGCGAAGCTGCCAAGAACCGCAACCGGTTTGAATCGGAATTGGAATGGGTTCGGAAAATGCCAAAAGCCAGGAGTACCAAATCTAAAAGTAGATTAAATGCATTTGAGACCCTCAAAGAAAAAGCGCGATTCCGCAGAAATGATTCCCAGCTGGAATTGGAGGTGCCAATGAAGCGCTTGGGAAGTAAAATTCTGGAAGCCATCAAAATCAGTAAAAACTTCGGCAACAAGCATTTATTTGGTCCATTTTCATACAGTTTTAGGAAAGGTGAGCGCATTGCCATTGTCGGAGATAATGGAACAGGAAAAACCAGCATGTTAAAAATATTGACCGGACAGCTTCCTACAGACACCGGGAAAGTGATTGTGGGAGAAACCGTTGAATTTGGGTACTTTTCTCAAGACAGTGCTGAACTTCCTGGAGATAAGCGCATTATTGAATATGTAAAAGAAACTGCCGAGCATTTTGATAATCAAAGAAAAGGACGGGTGACCGCCTCGCAATTATTGACTCGGTTTGATTTCCCACCTTCGGTTCAATACACCTATATTTCGAAGTTAAGCGGTGGTGAGCGCAGAAGATTAGCCTTGCTTCACATGTTGCTGCGTCAACCTAACTTTTTGATTTTAGATGAGCCTACCAACGATTTAGATGTATTAACCCTTCAAAAATTGGAGGAATACTTAGATGATTTTGGGGGCTGCATTATCATGGTGTCGCACGACCGTTTTTTTGTAGACCGGATTGCTGACCAGCTGATTGTTTTGGATGGGAAAGGGGGTTGTTCAGTATTTGGTGGATCCTTCACCGCTTACAGGGAAGAACTAAAGGAAGGGGTTGCTTCAAAATCCAGTCAGCCACAGGAGGAGAATCAACAGCCGGTAGCGGCTCAAAAAACAAAGACAAAATTAAGTTATCAGCAAAAGCGAATGTTGGAAATGCTACCGAATGAAATAGAGGCATTGGAAGCAGAAAAAAGCCAATTGGAAGAGCAGTTATTGATCACAAATCAAACCTATGAAACGCTAAACAAACTTAGTGAAGCGTTGGCCTCTATCAGTGCAAAGATTGAGGAGAAAATGGCCCTTTGGCTGGAGTTGGAAGAGGAAGCAAATGGGTATTCCTAATGGAGTTAGGTGAGTTGTGCCTTGAAGTCTGAGGTCGTGTGGAATTCAATTTCAGGGTAGTCTTGTCTTGCCATATTTAGCAGGAAAGCAGATGGGGCGAGAAAAACAGGATTGTTGTCTTTATCAAACCCAATATTATCTGCTTTACGGCGCAAAAACTCATCTAATTTTGCGGGGGTTTCGGTGGTCATCCAGCAGGCCTTATGGAAATTCATTGCCTGGAATCGGCAAGCGGCTTTGTATTCGTGTTCCAATCGGTATTGAATCACTTCAAATTGCAACTCGCCTACCGTTCCAATCACCTTACGGTTTCCGGGCTGCAAACGGAACAATTGGGCTACTCCCTCATCGGTAAGCTGTTCAATTCCTTTTTCCAGTTGTTTGCTTTTCAGGGGGTCTAGATTGATAAGTTCTTTAAAAATTTCGGGGGAGAAGCTGGGAATGCCTTTATAAAAAAAGGAAGAGCCGGAAGTTAAAGTATCACCAATCTTGAAATTCCCTGAATCGTACAATCCGATTACATCTCCGGGGTAAGCTTGATCAATCACCTCCTTATCTTGGGCCATAAAACTGGTTGGATTGCTAAATCTCATTTGTTTTTGTTGGCGGACATGGGTATAAAATTCATGACGATTGAAGGTGCCGGAAACGATGCGCAAAAAAGCAATTCGGTCGCGGTGGCGGGGATCGAGGTTGGCATGAATTTTAAATACAAACCCGCTGAAGGCATCGGTATTGCTATCGACAAAACCTTCTGTCGATTCTCTGCCTTTTGGGGGAGGAGCAAGTTCGATGAACGAATCGAGCAATTCTTGAACTCCAAAATTATTGACAGCAGATCCAAAGAAAACGGGCGCAAGTTTTCCTGCCAAGTACGTATCGACTGAGAAGGGATCATATACGCCATGAATTAATTCCAAATCTTCGCGGAGTTGGGTGGCATCTCGTTCTCCGAGTTCCTTATCCAACTGAGGATCTTGTAGATTTGAAAAAGAACGGAGGTCATCTGAAATGCCTGTTTTATTGGGACTAAACAGATTGAGTTGTCCTCGAATAATGTTGTACACTCCTTTAAATCGGTCGCCCATATTGATGGGCCAAGAAAGGGGTTGAACCTTAATGTTCAATTTATTTTCGAGTTCATCCAGAAGATCGAAGGGGTCTTTTCCTTCGCGGTCCATTTTGTTGATAAACACCATTACGGGAGTATCGCGCATGCGGCATACTTCCATCAGGCGTTCTGTTTGTGCTTCCACCCCATTTGCGGCATCGATAACCAGGATTACGCTATCTACTGCTGTTAACGTGCGGTAGGTATCTTCTGCAAAATCTTTGTGGCCGGGTGTATCGAGCAGGTTAATTTTAACTGATTTATATTCAAACCCCATTACAGAAGTAGCCACAGAGATGCCCCGTTGCTTTTCAATTTCCATAAAATCGGAGGTGGCCGTTTTTGTAATTTTATTTGACTTCACGGCACCGGCGGTTTGGATGGCTCCTCCGAAAAGCAGTAATTTTTCAGTGAGGGTAGTTTTCCCGGCATCGGGGTGGGAAATCACGGCAAAGGTCCTTCTGCGCTGTAGTTCTTCAATCCATTTCATGGTGCAAAGGTACAAACGCCATTCTGAAAAATTCAGATTGAACAAAACCTTAAAGAGAGCGAAAATCTTGACTGAAGTAAAATGGTTAGAAGTTGAAAACTTAAAGCAATTGAATCAAGAATAAACCATTGAGATAGAAACTAATTTATTGAAGAACTGCGAGGCGTTAGCGGCAGGGATTGAAGCAAGTAGCGCGCAAAGCTGGCAGAGCCATTCCCGCGTGGTGCGGAGGCGACTTTAGGAGCCCCCGCAAACCCGCTGGGAATGGCTTCTGGCAGCTGCGTACTACTGCTGAAAGCCCGCAGCCGCCCCAAAAAAAATGAAAAAGAGATGGATTTGCATTGAAAAAACCTACAACCAAATTGTCAAAACGGTGTTTTACCTGCGTATTTTTGTGCATCAGAATTGCTGAAATTGCTTATGAAAAAAACCGGGAAAAAGGCCATTGTGATTGGTGGAGGCGTTAGCGGTCTTGCAATTTCAATACGTTTGGCGAAAAAAGGATATCAAGTTGAAATCTGGGAGCAGAATGATTTTTTAGGTGGCAAGCTTTCCGAGCATTGGGAACAGGGATTTAGATTTGATGCAGGTCCAAGTTTATTTACCCTGCCGGAGCTGCTTGAAGAAGTACTTGAATTCAGCGGTCATAGCGAATTGATGCCTTCATTGCATCGGTTAGACCCTGTTTGTCGGTATTTTTGGAATGATGGAACTCGGTTTGATGCCGCTGCAGACCCTCAGCAATTTGCTCAAGAAGCAGCCGGTACATTTGGTGTTGATGCGCAGCGGGTAGCGTCTCAACTGAAGCATTCCCGAGAAATCTACTCCATTTCAGCGCCCGTATTTTTAGAACGTTCTATGCATAGGTTGGGAACCTATTTCAACTTGGATTTTTTGAAAGGTGTCGTTCAAATGCCGAAGCTGGATGTTTTTAAAACCATGCATGAGGCGCATAAAAAGAACTTGGGGCATGAAAAATTAGTGCAATTTTTTGACCGGTATGCCACCTACAATGGGAGCAATCCATACAAAGCTCCGGCCACCTTACAAGCCATTCCATCGCTGGAATATTTTAGGGGTGCCTGGCTACCTAAAGGCGGTATGATTTCCATAACCCGAGCGCTGACCGAGGCGGCTCAACGCATGGGCGTTCAGATTCAGATGCAACGCAAAGCCACGGCCATTTACCACAACGGAAAAAACATCGAATCTGTGGAATGGGATGGGCAGCGCGAATCGGCCGACTTGGTGGTTTCGGCGATTGATGTGCAGCGGTTTTACCCCTTGCTAAACCCGGCAATGCCGTTGCCGAAGCGCATTGAACAGGCCGAGCGCTCTACCTCTGCATTGGTATTTAATTGGGGAATGCGAAGTTCGTACCCGGAGCTCGATGTGCACAATATCTTTTTTACCGATGACTATCGAAACGAATTTGATGCCTTATCAAAATCGGGGAATGGGATTATTGAAGACCCTAGCATTTATCTATTTATTTCTTCAAAGCGGGTACACGAAGATGCACCAGCGGGAGGCGAGAATTGGTTCACCATGGTCAATGCCCCCGGAATTGGCGCGTTAAATCAAGCACAAATTAAGGAGGCGCGTGAGCGAATTGGGGGAAAATTAAGTCGAATTCTAGGAAGAGATATATTCAGTGACATACAGGCGGAGTGGATTATGCAGCCCGCGGATATTGCTCGGAGGACGGGATCGCCCGACGGAGCCTTATATGGACCTTCGTCAAACACCTTATGGAGTGCCTTCAACCGGCATGCCAATTCAACTTCGAAAATCAAGGGCTTGTATTTTACAGGTGGAAGCGTGCACCCTGGAGGTGGTATTCCTTTATGCTTATTGTCAGCAAAAATTGCCGATGACTTAATACCTTCCCTGCCATGAACATTTTATCGACGGCATTGCAGCCTGTATTCTGGTTGATTGTGGTTTATTCTGTTGGATTAATTGGGTTGAGCATTCCTGAAACCCGTACGTATTTAAATCCCATGACCACTTGGAATCTGCTCTTTTCGGTGGTAATGGTTTTTATTTCTGTACGTGAACAGGATGTTAAAAAATTTATGTGGGGTGGAATTTGTGTAGCTATTTTGGGCTGGACTGCGGAATGGATTGGGGTGCACACCGGATGGTTGTTTGGGTCGTATGCGTACGGAGATGTGCTGGGTTGGGGGCCAATGCGCATCCCCCTGATGATTGGTGTCAATTGGGCCATCTTGAGTTATTCCATTCATCAGTGGGTTCGATTTTTGAGTGGCTGGAAGCGGTGGGTAGCGGGCAGCAGCCTAATGACCATTTTCGATGCCTTGATGGAACCAGTGGCGGTAAAACTGGGCTATTGGTCGTGGACGGAAGGCAGCATTCCATGGACAAATTATCTCACCTGGTGGGCATTGAGCATACCCTGCATGATCCTTTGGGATGTTTTTGGTGGGAAATCCAAAAATGGAACGGCAGCTTGGTTGTTTGTGATACAGTTGGTCTTTTTTATGCTGCTCAACTTTAGTTTGTAAACCTATTGAATGTTGTGAAATTGAAAATATTGGTGCATATTTGAGCATCGAAAACCGAATTGAAATTCAAAAAAGAGCAATGTTGAATCTTAAACCCTCCTCTATTCTGCTTGGCACAGTAGCCTTTTTATCCGTTGGAACGGCTTCAGCACAGTGCGATCACAAAGCGACACAAAAAGCAGATTTTGCTTACATCAGCAACAACTTTCCTGAAGCTATAAACCTGTACAATAAGGCTGCGGGGCGTGTAGGTAAAGATAAAGCGGCTAAATCGTGCATCAACTATATGGTAGCGAAATGTTACTTAAAGATGAATGATTACAAGCGTGCTGAAAGTCAATTGAAAAAGGTGACAAAAATGGACCTGCAAAATGGACCTGCGCATTATGAGTATGCCTTGGTGTTGAAAAATGCGGGGCGTTATGAAGAGGCAAAAGCCATGTTTGAGAAATACAAAGGCATTGACCCGAACGACCCTCGCGCAGAAGTGGGAATTAAAAGTTGTGAGCTTGCTATTCAATGGATTCAAAAACCCACTTGTTATCAAGTTGAAAATGTAAAGGGATGGAATTCAAAGGATATGGATTTCTCGCCCTTTATGGCTTCTAAGAAGCAAGACATGATTATTTTCACCTCGAACCGGAAATTTAAGGGTAAAGGGGCAAAGGAATGGGATACGCACGGTGGATTGTCTGAAGATTTATGGACTGTTGAATTTGATAAAAAAACCAAAGTTTGGAATGAGCCAAAACGCATGGATTTACTTTCCACCGAATATTCTGAAGGTTCTGGCACCATGGACAATCGGTATACATATTTGTATTTTACGCGGTGTTATGCCGACAAGAAAAATGGTTCAGGTTGCCGGATTTACCGTACGCGTGCCAAGGGTAAAGAGTGGATTGAGCCTGAGAATGTTGCCCTTGCAAATGACACATTTGTAACCGCTCACCCCACAATTACAGGCGACGGGAAGTTTATGATTTTCGCGTCCAACATGACAGGAACCCATGGAGGAATGGATTTATGGATTGCTGAATATCAACGTAAGGCGAAGTCGTTTGTTAACCCAAAGAATTTGGGTCCTGAATTGAATACGCTTGACAATGAAGTGTACCCCCACCTTAAATTGGACGGAACCTTGTATTTTTCCTCAAACCGTCCTGAAGGTATGGGAGGTTTGGATATTTACAAAGCAGCAAAATTAGAGGGAAATACTTGGGGAAATGTGGAGAACATGCAGTACCCCTTGAATTCTCAGCGCGATGATTTTGGAATCATGTTTGAGCGGGGGGTAGAAAAAGGATATTTGTCTTCGAATCGGGATGGCTCCAAAGGACTCGATGATATTTGGTACTTCCAAATTCCACCAAGCAACATTATGTTGAGTGGAACGGTTCGAGATAAAGATAGCAAAGAGCCTCTAGCGAATGCTACGGTAGAGTTGAAAGACCCACAGGGAGAGACCATCAAAATTACTACCGATAAAATGGGGTATTATAAAAAGCAAATCCCCTTTGGTACTACTTACGATATGCAGGCGAGCAAGGAGAACTATTACAACGATGTGAATAGAGCTTCTTCCATGGGATTAGACCCCCTAAAAACGTGCAAAGACACGAATATTGTAGCGGATTTCAACTTGAAGACAACCAAAGTCAACTTGGAATTTGAAATTCAGTTTGTATTTGACCGCGAGATTGTGTTGCCACAATACATGGATACAGTAAAAAATCTTCAGACCATCTTGGAGGATAATCCAAAAACTGTAGTTGAAATTGGAGCTCATACGGATGCCCGAGGCAACGACGATTACAACCAGCGCCTTTCAGATCGCCGTGCCAACGAAATTGTTCGTTTGTTGGTGGAAGCAGGAATTCCAAAGGCGCGTTTGACGCCTAAAGGGTATGGTGAGACTGAGCCTCGCAAACTGTTGAAAGACATGAAAGGATTGAAGTCTGGATACATCTTCAAGAAAGATACTACCCTAACTGAAACCTACATCAATGAGTTAAAGAAAACAGATGGAGAGCAAGTATTTGAAGATGCACACACCATCAATCGTAGGGTATCTTTGAAAATATTGTCGGAAGATTTCAAAGCGAGTCCGGCAAAACAAGAAGAAGAAGAATAAAAAAAGTCAACGGCCCCAAGGGGCCGTTTTTTTTTGCCTTTCAAATTGCTGACCTTTGCGCTATGGATTTAAGTGCATACCATCAACGGGGAGTTTCCTCAGACAAATCAGAAGTACATAGGGCAATACAGCGTTTGGACAAAGGCCTATTTCCAAATGCCTTTTGCAAAATATTGCCCGACAGGTTGTCTGGAGACCCCGATTATGGATTAGTCATGCATGCCGATACCGCTGGGACAAAATCTGTTTTGGCCTATATGTATTACATGGAAACTGGGGATGCCAGTGTTTGGAAAGGCATCGCCCAAGATGCGCTGGTTATGAACCTGGATGATATGGCTTGCGCCGGATTGACCTCAGGTTTTGTAGTCTCTTCGCTTATTACTAGGAACAAGCATTTGATTTCTGGTGATGTGTTGCAGGCCTTGATTGATGGAACAATGGATTTAATTGAGGAATGGAAATCCATGGGCATTGAACTCTACCATGCCGGGGGCGAAACCGCAGATGCAGGAGATGTTGTGCGCACCATTGATGTTGGATTTACAGTTGCAGGCCGCATACGTCGGTCCGATGTAGTAGATATACATGTACCGCCCGGAGCCGTAGTGGTTGGCTTAGGTTCATCGGGGCAGAGCAGCTTTGAAAAGGAATACAACAGTGGCATTGGTTGCAATGGATTAACCTCTGCTAGGCATGACGTATTGAGTTCCGTCTATTCCGATCGGTTTCCCGATACCTTTGCCCCACAATCTCCCGCCTCATTAACCTATTGTGGACAGCATCAACTCAACGATATCGAACCCACAACCGGAATGAGCATTGGGAAATTATTGCTCTCCCCCACCCGTCCATTTTTCCCCATTCTGCACCAGTTTTTACCTGAAATTCGTAATCAAATTTATGGAATGGTACACCTGACAGGTGGAGGGCATTCCAAGGCTCTTAAATTCTTGGAATCTGTTCGAGTAATAAAAGACAATCCATTGCCTATTCCTCCCTTGTTCGAATTAATCCAAACGAGCAGTGGTACTTCAGATGCAGAAATGCATACCGTTTACAACATGGGGACTCGGATGGAAATTTATTGCAGCGCGCAGGCGGCAGAAAAAATATTAAAAACAGCGATGAACGCGAACATTCCTGCGGCAATTGTCGGATACACTGAAGCAGCTCATCAACCAGAAATTCGAATTCATCGTCCTGGAAAACCTGAAATTTGTTTAAAGAAATGAGGCTGTTGGATCGTATTGCTCCGTTGGAGGAAACATTAAAGGAATTAGAAATCAAATTGTCTGATCCTGAATTATCCAGCGATGTAAAGCAATTTATTGCAGTTCAGCGGGAATATGCCCGGTTGCGCGAAATAGTTGATTCTGGAAACCAATATCGAATTTTATTGGCCAACTTACAGTCTGCCAAAACCATGCTTTTGGATGAAGACGATGAGGAAATGCGCGGTCTGGCCCGAGAAGAAATCCAATCCCTTGAAAATCAATTGCCCGCGTTTGAGGAACAGCTCCGACAATTATTGGTCCCCAAAGATCCCGAAGATTACAAGAATGCCATTTTAGAAATACGAGGTGGAACTGGAGGCGATGAAGCGGCCATCTTTGCCGGAGATTTATACCGCATGTACTCTAGATTTTGCGAGGAACGGGGGTTTACCATGGAACCGGTAGAGCTTACCCCCGGAACGGCAGGAGGGTACAAAGAAATTATTGTGAATGTAATTGGAGCAGATGCCTATGGAACCTTGAAATTCGAATCTGGCGTTCATCGGGTGCAACGTGTACCTGCTACAGAAACCCAAGGAAGAATTCATACCTCAGCCGCTTCGGTGGTTGTACTTCCTGAAGCGGATGAACTTGATGTGCATATCAATCCCAATGACATCCGAAAAGACACCTTTTGTTCCTCTGGAGCAGGCGGTCAATCGGTCAATACTACCTATTCCGCCGTGCGCTTAACCCACATCCCAAGCGGAATCGTTGTTAGCTGCCAAGACGAACGTTCTCAACTTCGGAATTTTGATAAAGCCATGCAGGTTCTTCGCAGTCGATTGTATGAAATGATGAACCGAGAGCGTATGGCCAACATTGCCGGCAAGCGAAAATCAATGGTATCTACGGGTGACCGCTCGGCAAAAATCAGGACATACAATTTCCCTCAATCAAGAATTACCGACCATCGAATAAATTTCTCCATGTACGACCTGCCCGCCGTCATGAATGGCAATTTATGGCCGATGATTTCAGCCTTACAAACGGCAGAAAATGCACATGAATTTCAAGAAGAATCAAATGGATAATCGAATTCCTTTAATGCAATCCATGCAGGCAAAACGCTCTTGCCTATGTGTGGGCCTCGACGTTGAATTTGATGCCTTGCCCGCTGAAGTTCTAGGAGCCGAAGACCCGATTTTTGAATTCAATCGCCGAATTATTGATGCGACACTCCCCTTTTCCATTGCCTATAAATTAAATACGGCCTTTTATGAATGCCATGGCTCTGCCGGTTGGGAAGCCCTAGAAAAAACAGTTCGGTACATTGGAAGCTCTGCGCTCAGCATAGCCGATGCCAAGCGTGGAGATATAGGCAATACGGCCAAAGCCTATGCCCAAACTTTTTTTAAACAGATTCAAGCCGATGCAGTCACCGTATCCCCATACATGGGCGGTGATAGCCTTTTGCCCTTTCTGGATTATTCCTCAAAATGGACAATTGCGCTAGGCCTGACATCGAATCCAGGTGCAGAAGACATTCAAATGCTGGCTCTTACAGAGGGCAAATGCGTTTTCGAAAAAACCATGGAGCTTCTAAGTTCACTTTCTGGTCCGGAACAACTTATGTTCGTGGTGGGCGCAACCCGCCCGGCTGAGCTCAAAAAACTGAAGCAGAAATTCCCGGAATATTTCTTCTTGATTCCCGGAGTGGGAGCTCAGGGAGGAAGTCTAAATGAGGTTTTAGATGCCATGGGGCCAAATCCAAAGGCCATCATCAACGCAAGCCGAAGCATAATCTATGCCGGAAAGGGCAGCAATTTTGCCGAAATGGCCGGCCATGCCGCCCAGCAAATGCAAATGGAAATGGAAGGATATTTTCAAAATTCGTAAATTTGAACATGAAGTTCATTGCATTTGTTACGGTCTCCATTTTAAGCTTCACGCTGGCATTTGCTCAAAAAGCAAAGGATGATAAACTCGGAAAACCTCATAAAGACGACTATTTGTGGTTTTTTCAGGATCGTACCTTAGGCGGACTTCAGGTGCACGACAGCTTATTTGGTAGCACGAATCGGGTGAATTATCAAATTCGGGTAGGATATATTCCTACGGCGAAAGAATGGGGGGTAGATGTTCGACTTGAAGGGGCTGAACGTAGTGTTTTTCGGTTCACCGAAGAACAGGCAGATTCGTTGGTGATGGTGTCTTCAACTAAGTTTACCTGGGAAATGACGGCCTTTATTTTGCGATATTTGAAAGGCTCGGAACAGTATGTGGTTTACCTAATTGATGCGGACAAAGGGCTGTATTCGCGCAGCCCCCGCATTCCCATTTCCTGGAAATTTGAACCCGAATTTTTTGATCATCGGTCGTTTGTGCTGATGCTCCCAGACGGGGAAGTACCCTTGGTTTTAGATAAATAGGGGGGCTATTCCGGCTTTCCGCTGTATTCGCCTTCCTGAACCCAGGTTTTACTGCCTGCCGGCAGTGGCTCCTCGCGTCGCCCTGCCAACAGGGTAAAACCAGGGTTCAGGTTCGGCTCATGCCGCTGCAATCCGGGCCCCGGGCCACCTCCATGAAAATCGCCCTGCTTTTACCTATCTTTGGACAAAATCTAGAATTATGTACCTCGGATTTAAACACATGCACTTAACCCTATCCTACTTTGTGCTTTTCTTACTTATAGCTGTGATTGTGGTCTCTTTCCTGCGCCGATCTGGACACGTTTCCTATGCCGGGGGATTTAAGAAAGTGGTTCTTGCCGGACTCATTTCCGCACACCTACAGTTGGTATTCGGATTATATCTGTGGTTTTCCGGTCCATGGTGGCCCATTCAAATGAAAGATTCTTTTTTTCGTTTTCGAGGCTTCGAACATCCGGTAACCATGCTGATTGCCATTGTGCTGATTACCATTGGCTATTCCAAAGCCAAACGCGCTCAAACCGATGCGAAGGCCTACAAAGCCCTGTTTGGCTTTTGGCTTGCAGGCCTGTTGCTCATTTTACTTCGCCTTCCTTATGAGGCCTACTTTTCGTTTGCTCATTAATTCGGGTGCCAATACTACATAATGATTGAAGGCAAAAGCGCGCGGAGCGAACGGGCCCTTTTGGTGGGATTAATCCACCGGGAGCAGCCCCAAGAAAAAATGGAAGAATACCTGGCCGAATTGGCCTTCCTGGTTGAAACTGCAGGAGCAACCTGCGTAGAACGAGCACACCAAAAACTAGACCGGCCTCACCCAGCCTATTTTATAGGACCCGGAAAATTAGAAGAGATTCGCCTAAGAGCCGGTGAATTGAATATTGATTTGGTGGTTTTTGATGACGAATTATCTCCATCCCAACTCAAAAACATAGAAATAGAATTCAACCCCAAAGAATTTGAAAACAACATAAAGGTCATGGATCGGACCAACCTGATTCTGGATATTTTCGCCCAACGCGCCAGAACGGCACATGCCAAAACTCAGGTTGAACTCGCTCAATACCAATACCTCTTGCCCCGACTGACTCGAATGTGGACCCACCTTGAACGTCAAAAGGGTGGAATTGGACTGCGTGGCCCCGGTGAAACTGAAATAGAAACAGACCGAAGAATCATCCGCGATAAAATCTCTCTGTTAAAAACCCGGCTCGGTACCATCGACAAACAAATGCAAACCCAACGTAAAAACAGGGGTGAGCTAGTACGGGTTGCCCTTGTAGGCTATACCAATGTGGGAAAAAGCACCCTGATGAATCTGCTCTCAAAATCTGAGGTGTTCGCCGAAAATAAATTGTTTGCAACCCTTGATACCACCGTCCGTAAAGTAGTCATCGAAAATCTACCCTTTCTGCTTTCAGACACAGTAGGATTTATTCGAAAACTCCCCACCCAGCTGGTGGAATCATTTAAATCTACCCTTGACGAGGTTAGGGAGTCTGACCTACTCCTACATGTGGTTGACGTTTCACACCCCCAATTTGAAGACCATGTTCAAGTTGTTCAACGAACACTGAATGAAATTGGAGCTGGCGAAAAACCTACTCTAATGGTGTTCAATAAAGTAGATGCATACCGAGCGGCAGAAATCGACCCTCACGATTTAACAAAAAAGGTAGAAGGACCTCAAAATTTGGAAGAACTGCAACGCATGTGGTTGGCCCGCGGAGCCGATGAGGCCATTTTCATAAGTGCCACACAACGATTGAACCTGGATGAATTCCGCTCTACTTTATACCGACGCATTTCTCAAATCCATAAGGAACGCTATCCTTACAACCACTTTTTATACTAATGCTGCACCCGGCACACCTGTCCGCCCTGTTTGAATTGTGCCGCCGGAGCTTGGTTGATGGCCGAGCCGCCGACAAGGTTATGGCCGATATTTTAAAAGCCGACCCACGACGAGGCAGCCGAGACAGAGCCAGCATTGCTTCATATGGATACGATTTAATCCGTTGGTGGCGCACATTAAGCTTTCTGTCCGATGTACCTAACACCTCATTCGAGGTAAATTCCCTACACAAACGCATAGCTGCATTAATGCTGTGGAAAAATGAAACTCTGCCCCCTTGGCGGGAATTTGGCCACCTGAAAATCCACGAAATTCAACACCGCATTCTTGACCTGCCTAAACAACCTTTTGCCATTCAAGAAAGCTATCCCGATGAATTGCATTCCTTGGTTGCTATGGAATTGGGTGAAGCTTGGCCTCATATAGGGCGCGAACTCAACGTTCCGGCTGCTGTTCACCTGCGCTGGAATACTCTCAAAGGTCCTTATCAACGCCATTTACTTCCCGAACACCAAGCCTTTGGTCCCCAACGGCCGCATGCATTTCTACTTACCGATAGAAAAAATCTGTTTTCCTTGCCCGCCTTTAAAGAAGGCTACTTTGAGGTGCAAGACGCAGGATCTCAAGCCATAGCCCCCTTCCTACAGGCCGAACCGGGCCAGCGCGTTGTAGATGCCTGCGCCGGAGCCGGAGGCAAAACCTTGCACCTGGCGGCCTTGATGGAAAACAAAGGAAAAGTCATTGCCATGGATGTACATGGGTATAAATTAGAGGAACTTCGGCGCCGGGCTCGCCGGGCATCGGCATTCAATGTTGAAGCAAAAGAAATCAATAAAACCAACCTGAACCGGCTGCGTGGTAGCGCCGACCGCCTGTTGCTGGATGTCCCTTGCTCAGGCCTTGGAGTCCTTAAACGAAATCCAGATGCCAAATGGCGACTTAACCGCGATTCCATTTCACAGGTCCAAAAAATTCAAGCGGAAATTCTAGAAAACTATTCGGAAATACTAAAAAGTGGTGGGAAAATGGTGTACGCTACCTGCAGCATTCTACCTTCTGAAAACCAAAATCAAGTTGAACATTTTCTAAGCAAACAGCCCAATTTTGAGCTGGAAGAGGAATGCCTCATCACACCTGGCCAGACGGATGGATTTTATATGGCTCGGCTTCGAAAAAAATAGAAAAGGATTACCGTTTAGCCGCAGGTGGTTCCATTTCAAAGCCACACGATGGGCAAGTTCGCAGTTCTTTACTACCATAAAACCGGTCAAAAACAGCCTTAAAATCCTGCTCAATGTTGGTGAGTGGGAAATATGCTTCAAACAATAGATGATTGCATTGTTCACAAAACCAGAGCAAACCATCTTTTTCTTGGGCTTGCCTTCGGCGTTCTATTACCAGACCCAAAGATCCTTCGGTTCGAGCCGGAGAATGAGGCACCCTAGCTGGCAATAAAAACACATCTCCTGCCTTTAAAGGAATTCCAACTTTTTTCCCATCTTCTTGAATCCACACTGTAATTTCTCCTTCCAACTGATAGAAAAACTCTTCTCCTTCGTTGTAATGAAAATCTTTTCGGGCATTGGGTCCGCCTACAGCCATAACAATAAACTCAGCATTTTGCCAAATTTGCTTATTTGCTACGGGAGGTTTTAATAAGTGTCGGTGCTCATCTAACCAAGATTGGAGAGGAAAAGGTCGCTGAATGGCCATTGTGGAATTTTTAGCAAGATAGAAAAAAGCAAAACTTCAATCGGAAAAATTGAATCTCGGTGGGAACCAATCTGTATAATTACAAGGGAGGATTCGGGTATCTTTATTTTCCCGGGAAATTTCCCGGGCGAATAAATTTTAGGCTTAGATCCAATAGCAATGCATCCAAACCAAAACCTTGGTTGGATTTTTCAACAAAGGCCAAACGGCCTCAACCAGAAAAACGAGAGTATTCAAAATACATCGAAAGCGCTTTCCTTCTCCTCCGCTTTCCTTCTCTACTTCTTCTACTCCCCAAGTAAAAAAGGCTGATATGCCACACCAACCCCGTCTCATACCCGAAATTCCCGCTTCCCATTTCATCAAAGTTGACTTTAATAAAAACGGAAAGCATTTCTGAGACTCCCCATATGAATCCAGACAAGCCTTTCAGCTCATCCAAAACTCACAACAAACTTCACGTCATAAACTAACCCGAAGTGTTCCTCGCCACCCCAATACGTGACGAAGCAATAAAGAACGTTTCACCAGTGAACTACAAAGATACCCAAGTTCTTACCTAGTTTCAAGGGCAAATTTGATTTTTTTTGCAGTTTAATTTCGATTCTTCCCTTTAAGTAGGGTTTTGAAGCGTAACAGGTAGTACCTGACCGTTATAGTATTGATGGCCTTCCATTAAAAATTGAGCGATATACCTTCCCATTTCAGCAGATTTTAGTGGAGCCGTATAGGATGGAAATGCATTGGCCAACATATCGGTTTGAACGGCGCCTAAGGCCAAACAATTCACCCGAATTCCCCGGTTCGCCCATTCCTCTGCCCAGCACTCGGTTAGGTTGGCTAGTGCTGCTTTGGTCGCACTGTAACCTGACAATCCCCTGTATTTTCGACTCCCCTGAAAACCGCCCATACTGCCAATATTTAGGATGTGAGCCGTTGGAGTAAAAAACGGCAAAAGACCTTGAGTCAATTTAAAGGCTCCCATTACATTCAGCTCCCACATGCGTTGAAAATCATCGGCAGATAGGTTTTCGGCAGAGGCATTCAACAGCAAACCGGCATTGTTCACCAGGCCTTTCACTTGAACCTGGTTTTTTTGAATCCATTCAATGGCTGCTGTGGGGTTTGAGTCCGAGTCGGCTAAGTCCAACCTCAACCTGAAATCCCTTTCCGAACCAGAATCGAATTCTGCTTCTGACCACCTTCCAATGCTTAAAACAGTTTCCGATTTGGCGAGTAAAGCCTCGCGGATACCCAGTCCAATGCCTTTGGAGGCTCCTGTTACAATATATATTGCGTTCACCTCAAATGGAATCCTGGAAATTCAGTCCATGAGTTTTGGCTGTTTGTTGAGCCAGTTCATAACCGGCATCGGCATGCCGAATCACACCCATTCCTGGGTCGTTGTGAAGAACACGCTTCAATCGAGCATCGGCTGCTTCGGTACCATCGGCAACAATCACCATACCGGAATGAATGGAGTAGCCCATGCCCACGCCTCCGCCGTGGTGCAAACTCACCCAAGAGGCTCCACCGGCGGTATTCACCAAGGCATTCAGAATCGGCCAATCGGCTACCGCATCTGAGCCATCCAGCATACCTTCCGTTTCGCGGTTGGGAGAGGCAACCGAGCCTGTGTCAAGGTGGTCACGCCCAATTACAATCGGAGCTGAAACCAATCCTTCGCGCACCATTCGATTGAATTCCAAACCGGCACGTTGACGTTCGCCTTGCCCCAGCCAGCAAATGCGAGAAGGTAAGCCTTGAAAGGCAATGCGTTCTTTGGCCATGCGCAGCCAACGGTGCAAGGACGTATTTTCGGGGAAAAGCCTCAACAAGGCCTCATCCAGAGCATGAATATCTGCCGGATTGCCGCTCAAAGCAACAAAACGGAAGGGGCCTTTTCCTTCGCAAAACAAGGGCCGAATAAAGGCGGGCACGAACCCGGGGAAATTAAATGCATTCTTTACGCCTCGGCGGTCGTAGGCCTGCCCACGTAAATTGTTTCCATAATCAAAGGTGACACTTCCTTTCGCTTGCAAATCAAGCATTAAACGGACGTGGTGGGCCATGGTGTCCAGGCTTTTCTCCACATATCCCTCCGGGTTCAATTCCCTCAAGGAATTCGCTTCGCTGGTACTCATATTTTCGGGGAAATAGCCTACCAGGGGATCGTGGGCCGAGGTTTGGTCGGTCAGCGTGTCGGGCACGATATGCCGATCCACCAGCCGTTGAAGCAGGTCGATGGCATTGCACACCACTCCTATGCTGATGGGCAAACCTAGTCTTTTGCATTCCAGAGCTCGGTCGATGCCGGCATCAATATCCATAAATTTCTCATCCAGGTATCGGGTTTCCAATCGCTTGTCCACGCGCCATTCCTCCATTTCAGCGGCCAGGCACACCCCTTCATTCATGGTAATGGCTAGGGGTTGAGCTCCGCCCATTCCTCCCAAACCGGCCGTAACATTCAGGGTTCCTTTTAGTGAGCCGCCAAAATGCTGCCGAGCGCATTCGGCATAGGTTTCATAGGTGCCTTGAACAATACCCTGAGAACCAATGTATATCCAGCTTCCGGCGGTCATTTGCCCGTACATCATCAGTCCTTTTTTCTCGAGTTCATCAAAATGCTTCCAATTTGCCCAATTGGGTACCAGCATAGAATTGGAGATCAGAACGCGGGGAGCATTGGCATGGGTGGGGAGAATGGCCACGGGTTTACCGCTTTGAATCAGCAGAGTTTCATCGTCGTTCAGCGTTTTGAGCGCTTTAACTATGGTGTGAAATGCCTCCACATTGCGGGCCGCTTTGCCGCGGCCCCCATACACAATAAGGTCTTCGGGGCGTTCGGCCACTTCCGGATTCAGGTTGTTCAGCAGCATGCGCAGGGCGGCTTCTTGCACCCAACCTTTGCAGGAAAGTTCTGTTCCTGTGGGGGTTGGCCAGAGAGCCATATCAAGTTTTTCTTGGGTAAGGGGAGCGTTCATGAGCCAGATCCTTTAAGTTTTTCAGTTTTTTTATCGTAGCCGTATGGGCAGTGTTTGCAGCCGCTTTTGCAACAATAACCGCGCTTCAGGTGATATTGTTCGGTAAACACCAAATAGCCTTCGGGGCTTTTGTAAAAATCACCGGGTTCCAGGGGCGGTTGCCCCCAATCGTTGGGCGCAGAGCTACACATGGTACAAAGGTAGGCAAATGGGGGTAGTTTTGGGCGCCATTTCCGGCTGTACGCTGTAGTCGGTTTGCCAAGCCGGGCTTGCCCTTGGCCTGCGTGGGCTCCCAAGGTCGCCTCCGCGGCCGGGGGCAAGCAGCCGGCTTGTCGGCACCGCCTGCCGCTGCCATCCGGGGCGCGGCGGCAAAAGCAAAAATAAGCGCAGTTTTACCATGAGCGGCCCGCGCCCCGGATGGCAGCGGCAGGGGGTGTAGGCTGTAGGGCAGCAGGCCAACGGCCGGGCGGGCGACCTTGGGAGCCACGCCCGGACTATGGCCTGCCCCTACAGCCAAACCCACTACAGCGGACAGCCGGTAAGGCGCCCCAAAAAAATCAATCTTTTTGCTGAGCCACCGCTTCTGCGCAGCGAATCCCATCGATGGCGGCCGACACGATTCCGCCGGCATAGCCACCGCCCTCGCCACAGGGAAACAGTCCCTGAACCTGCGGATGCTGTAAGGTTTCCGGATTGCGGGGAATGCGCACCGGGCTGGAGGTACGGCTCTCCACCCCCACCAAAACGGCCTCAGGATGCAAAAACCCCTTCATTTTTCGGTTAAAATCCTGAAAACCGAGGCGAAGGCGCTCAGCGACAAAGCCCGGCAACACCTCGTTTAAATCGACTGACTGCACGCCCGGACGGTAGGAAGTAAGCAGATGTTCAGAGCCGCTTTTGCGCTGTATAAAGTCCTGAAGGCGCTGTGCAGGAGCAATTTGATTGCCTCCACCGGCCACGGCAGCCTTGCGTTCTACCGCCGTTTGAAAGGCCAGGGTATGCAAGCCGTCCGGATCGGTATGCGGAACATCGCTCAACTGAATTTCAGTAACCATGCCCGAATTGGCAAAGGGATTGTTGCGCTTGCTGGGCGACCAGCCATTGGTAACCACCAGTTCCTGATCGGTAGAACAAGGCGCAATAATTCCCCCCGGACACATGCAAAAACTATACACTCCGCGCCCTTTAACCTGGCTCACCAACTGATAACTGGCGGGCGGAAGATCGTAGCGCAGCTGGCAACCGTGGTATTGCTGCTGATCAATGAAAGATTGTGGATGCTCTACCCGAAGCCCCAAAGCAAAGGGTTTTGATTCCAAGGTCAAATTGCTGCGGGCTAAAAGTCGAAATACGTCCGAGGCCGAGTGGCCTGTGGCTAAAATCAACTGTTGGATGGGCAGCGACTCGGAATGATTGATGCGAATTCTTTTGAGCTGGCCTGCCTGAACTTCAATTCCTGTAAGCTGACTGTTGAAGCGAACCTCGGCTCCGCAATGCAGCAAAAAAGCCCGGATGTCTGAAATGATTCCCGGAAGTTTATTGGTACCTATGTGGGGCCGGCTATCAACGGAAATGTGTTCAGGCGCTCCAAAAAATATAAGCCAGTCTAAAATACGCTCTACACTGCCGCGTTTGCTGCTTCGGGTGTAGAGTTTACCGTCGGAATAGGTTCCGGCACCGCCCTCGCCAAAACAATAATTGGATTGTGGATTAATGCGGCCATGCCGGGTAATTTCGACCAAATCGCGGCGGCGGCTGCGCACATCGGTTCCGCGTTCAAGAACAATAGGCTTGTATCCAAGCTCAATTAAGCGCAAAGCTGCGAAATACCCTGCCGGCCCTGCTCCCACCACCGCCACTTCAGGGGCATTTCGAACATTTTTCTCGATGGGTTGTAAGCGTTGAGCGGCAGGCAGTGATTCATGTTCGGCCAGCTGAAGTTGTAGGCGATACCTGACTTTGCCATGCCGGGCATCGAGGGTCTGCTTTAGAATTCTAAAACTAAACTTATCGTGCCCCAATTCGGACTGAAGGTCTTGATTCAGTCCTTCGGGATGGCATCGATCGGGTGGGCAAACCCATTCCAAAATACGAAGGCTCATTACTCAAATAAGAAGCTAATGTAAACGGCGCGGGTGCGCAGGGCGTCGATGCTTTGGTTGTAAAAATTGGATTCCGGATAATTTAAATCCAATAGGCCCCAAGACACTTTAAGTTGGGGTGAAAACTTGAAAAAGGGGGTATAAAAATCCATTCCGATGCCCGCTTCAGTGATTAAATCATGGGGGCGAAGTTTAATGGGGTACGAGGCTCCATCTTCAGCGCCGACTTTGCTTGCCATATCGAAGGTATATTTAAATCCGCCAATCAGGTACATTCTAAAATTGGTTAATCGAACCGATTTAAATTTAATGTACACCGGGAATTCGGCCAAAGTTGATTCAAATTGAAAAACATCAATGCCTTTGGGTCGGTCGAATTCCAAATAGCGGCTGGCTAGGGTGAGCGTTGGAGTAAAGCGCAAATCCAGGAGTTCTGTAAGGCGCATGTTGGATTCAATTCCCATAGAAAATCCGGGTTGCCAAATCGAGCGGACTCCATAAACCGTGTCGGGCAGTAAATCGCGCAAATCGCCCCTAGGCCGAACGGCCAAACCGGCATGGGAAATCCCCAGGTTGATTCCGAAATGAAACTTCCGGCGATCGTATTTGGGCATGTTCTCTGTTTTCACTGCCTTTTGGCTTCGGCGGCGCTGCTGAGCCATGCCTGATTCTGCCCCAAGCAGCAACATCAGTAAAACCAGTGTTCTAAAAATCATATGAAGGTAAAACGACCTCAAAGGGGCTTTATTTTTCAGCGATATAAAGGGTGGCTACTCCCAGCGTCATTCGGTGTTGATGGGGATTGGAAAATCCGGCTTTACGAAGTTCATTCAGAAAATCTTCTCCATCGGGAAAGGCAGCAACACTTTGTGGCAGATAGGTATAGGCTGCTGGGTCTTTGCTTACCAACCGTCCAATCCGAGGCAAAATATGGCGGAAATAAAATAAAAACAACGCCGCTAGCAGTCCTTGACTTGGGCGGCTAAATTCAAGAATCATGGCTTTCCCATTGGGGTTAAGGGTACGGTGGAATTCCTTCAAACCTGCTTGAAGGTTTTCAAAATTCCGTACACCGAAGGCGCAGGTTATAATTTCAAAGGAATCATCTTCAAAGGGCAGGTGTTCTGCATCGCCAACCTGCATCTGTATGCGTTGATTAAAACGGCTTTTATCGACTTTTTTTTGGCCGAGTTCAAGCATTCCCGGAGAAAGGTCAAGCCCAATCAGTTGGCCTTGAACGGTGGGGGCTGCCGCCAGAATTAAATCGCCCGTTCCAGTCGCAACATCGAGCAAGGACTTGGGCTGAATTTTCTTCAGTTCTTTAACCACTCGAGACCTCCAAATTCGATCTATCCCCATGCTCAAGGTTCGATTCAGCAGATCGTATTTACCAGAAATCGAATTGAACATGTCCCTGACCTGCTCTTTTTTGCTTTGGGAAGAAGAATACGGAGTTACGGTCATGCCTTGAATTTAGGTGCAAAGGTAGGCAATAAAGACGGATTGAGGCGGGACGGGCATCAACCCAGCATCACATGGGCCTCTCGGTATTTATAGTTGTTGGTATCCACGCGTCGGCTTACGGCAACAGCCACCGTTAACACCCCTACCCGCCCGATGAACATACTCAGGATGATAACAATCCGACCACCAAAACTTAAATCATCGGTAATGCCTGTGCTTAACCCTACCGTAGCTACGGCCGAGATTTGTTCAAATAAAAGTTGAACAAAAGAAATGTCAGGTTCTAAAATGGTCAAGGCAAATACACCTACAAAAATGACCGAAACCGAAAACAGAAAAATGGAGGAAGCCTTATTTATCAATTCATTGCTAATGGTTCTCCGGTAAATTTGAACGTACTTTTTACCCCGAATGGTGGCTAAGGCCGACAAAAAAACCACAGCAAAGGTGCTGGTTTTAATACCCCCACCAGTACCTCCGCTGGAAGCCCCAATAAACATCAACACCATAAACATCAACAGGGTTGGAACGCTTAGCAAGGAGATATCCACTGAATTAAATCCTGCTGTCCGGGTACTCATGCTTTGAAAAATTGAGGTAATCGTTTGTTCAAACCAATTCATTTTCAAGAATCCGCCATCGCTATATTGAGCGGCGTTGAAACTTTCAATCGCGGCGAATCCGATGGCTCCCACAACCAATAAAATTAATGAAGTATAAAGCGACAAACGGGTACTGGTTTCAAGTCGGCGCCAAGGTGTTTGCATACGCATTCTTAATCGCTCGGGCGAAAATAAATCGTTCAGGACCGTGACTCCAATTCCACCGAAAAAAATGAGACCGGCAATCCCAAAATGCATCACATAACTGTTACGCACCCCTGCTTCAAACAACCCATTGGTAAAAGTGCTGAAGCCGGCATTATTAAAGGCCGAAACCGAATGAAATACAGAATGAAACACCCGAGACCCTATACTAGAAAAATGAACGGAACTATCCCAAGTCATAAAAATGTAGACAGCGCCGGCCGCTTCAATCAACAGTGTAAACAGAAAAATACGTTTTACAAGGCTTCGGGAATCGCTTAGGGTATCAAAACTCATTACATCCCGAATCATGAGATTGTGTTTAAGTCCGATTCCACCTTTCAAAAAAGCTCCAAAAAAACTAGCGAATGAAATAATATTTAATCCCCCCAATTGAATTAAAATTAAAATAACCATTTGTCCTTTCCAGGTGAAATAAGTTGCAGTATCTACCACCACCAAGCCTGTCACACAGGATGCGCTAACCGAGGTAAATAAGGCATCCATAAAAGGCATCGAACCAGCAATAGTGGTCATGTTCGGCAACATCAGAAATACCGTTCCAAACACAATCAACAGGATAAAGCTCGAAATAAACAAGTGAGAGGGATTTATTTTTAACCTTCCCAGCCTGTGAGACAAACGCCCCAGTTCAACGAAAATAATCAGGAGCAAGAGCAGCTGACTGATGGCAAAGCGCCAGTGGGCAAGCTCAGAAGGCCCAACATCGGTCAATAGAAAACCAATCAGTGGCTTACCCAACAAAAATCGCAGCAGGGCATCCAGTAAAATAACCGTCAAAATCCCAGCCTCAAACGCATTCGCCTTGAGGTATTTGGAGGGTTCAAAATCAAAAAACCAGCGGACCAAAAAACTCAATACAAAAAACATCAAAGCCGCACGAATCCAAAATTGATAGCTGGGTAAATCAATAAAGGTTTGAGGGAAGCCGTGAACATAAATCAACATCCCTCCCATACCTAAAGCCACCAAGACTCTGAAGAAACGCAAAATAGCCGTTACTCGACCTTTTGAGTTGTAAATCCGAACGTTGATGCGTTCGCGAATGGACCTGACCAGTTTAGCCAATGGCATGGTATCGTTCTATCACATGTTGAATACGGCGGACAGCATCTTCCAAAATTGGCCAATCTGCAGCATAGGAAAGGCGCACGCAACCGGGGGCCCCAAAAGCATCACCAGGCACCATCGCAACTCCCGCCTCTTCTAACATGAGGCTACAAAAATCTTGCGCATCCTTAATATCCTTCCCATCCCAACTCCAACGTAGGCATTCTGAAATATCTGGGAACAAATAAAATGCTCCAGGAGGCTTAGACAACACAAAACCTGGAATGGTTTTGATTGCCGCATACATCTTATCGCGCCTATCTTTAAAGGCATCAACCATAAATCCTATGGCCGAAGGTTCCGCCAACAAACCAGGAATGGCTGCTTTTTGAGCTATGGAAGAAGGAGCAGAGGTTAACTGCCCCTGAATTTTCAAGCAAGCATCAATTACATCTGCCGGCCCAGCCAAATATCCCAACCTCCAACCCGTCATGGCAAATCCTTTGCTCATTCCATTTACAATTACCGTTCTGTCATACATACCCGGCATAGTAGCAATACTAAGATGGGGCTGATCAAAGGCAATATGCTCATAAATTTCATCTGAAACCACCAAAATGGAAGGATACTTCTGCAGCATTTCCGCCCATTCACGAAGTTCAGCCTCCGTCAACATTGAACCTGTTGGATTGCAGGGGGAACTGAACATCAGCATTTTGGTTTTGGAACCAATTGCCGATTCCAACTGCTGGGCTGTAACCTTAAACCCTGAAGCGTGGCCGGCTGATAATTCAATAGGAACAGCCCCCGCCAATCGAATAATTTCACGGTAACTTACCCAATAGGGTGCCGGCACCAAGACCTCATCGCCAGGATTCAATACCGCTAAGCACAGATTAGCTATGCTTTGCTTGGCTCCATTTGAGGCCACAATCTGCTTAGGACCATAATCCAACCCCTGATCCCGCTTCAACTTTACAGATATGGCATCCAACAAATCCGCATACCCTTGAACAGGAGTATAGTGCGAGTGATTGTCTTTTATAGCCTCTATGCCTGCTGCCTTAATAAACTCAGGAGTATCAAAATCGGGCTCACCCAACGACAAACTAATAATGTCTTTCCCCAAGGCTTTTAACTCTCGGCTTTTCCGAGCCATGGCTAAGGTTTCTGACTCAGCCATGGTTTCAACCCGTTTGGCCACAAAATTCCGATTCATTCCTTTTTCGTGTTGTTTTGCTACAACAAAGGTGAAAAAAAATAAACGCATTTAAGATGCCCTAACCCGAAGCACTTGAGTCAAGCCATGAAACAAAAGCCTAACTTTGGTTGTACTGTATTACCTTTGCATCTATAAACTCAAAAAAACGCCGTATTTACGATATGGAAGCCGCAGACCTATTCATAGAAATTGTCAAATATTCGATGCCCGCCATCGTTGCCTTCATAACCATCTACATGATAATGAAGCAATTTTTGGAACATCAATTGCGTAAAGAAAGTATGGATATCCGCCGCTTAAACCAACAATCCATCACTCCTTTAAGGTTGCAAGCGTATGAACGGGTTGTTTTGCTCATGGAACGCATTCACCCGGCCCACCTCGCCATGCGCATGAACGGACTGAAACCTACGGCAGGAGAATTGCACCTTGAGATGCTAAGCGCTATAAAACAAGAATACGACCACAATTTAACTCAACAAATTTACCTTTCAAGAGGTCTTTGGGAAGCCATAAAGAAAGCCAAAGAAGAAAGCGTGAAAATGATAAATGTAGCTGCATCCCAAGTTTCACCCCAAGCACCTTCCATAGAATTGGTTCGAAAGGTATTGGAGGTGGTCATGGAAATTGAAAATATCCCTGCTCAGGTTGCTATCGATGCCATTAAGCGAGAAAGCCGTACCTTGTATTAAAGAAAGTATATGCTTAAGCGGGCCATTTTGGGGATAAGTCTGATTGGGATAGGATTCACCTCCTGTTCCGAAGAGCCCTACGCTCCTACTCCCTACAGCCTTCAGCTTCCTCCACACTTTTCGGAACCGAAAATCCCACACGATAATCCCCTAACGGTTGAAGGAGTAGCCTTAGGGCGAAAACTATTTTATGATCCGATTTTATCGGCGGACTTTAGCCAATCCTGCTCCAGTTGCCATCAACAGAGTTTGTCTTTTGTTGAATCTACGGCAGTTAGTACTGGAATTACCGGAGCAAAAGGGAATCGGAACGCCATGGCATTGGTCAATTTGGCTTACCACAACCGCTTATTTTGGGATGGACGTGCATTTTCTATAGAGGAACAATTGCTTGAACCGGTTCCCAACCCCATTGAAATGAATTTGCCTTGGCATACCGCCATGGAACGGCTAAATCAACACCAAGAATATCCCAACTTATTCCAGCAAGCCTTCGGAACGGATTACATCGATTCAACACATATAACGAAAGCACTTGCACAATTTTTACGTACCCTGATTTCAGGTAACTCACGATTTGACAAATATATACTTGGACAAGCTGCTCTAAGCCCTTTAGAGTTGCACGGCATGAACCTGTATTCTACCGAAGCTGCCGATTGCTTTCATTGCCATCCCTTCGAAGAACGATTTCAATTCACCACCTTCAGTTTCATGAACAATGGCCTTGATAAAGAAGGAGAGTTTCAGGATTCTGGTCTTGGAGGAATTGTTGCCAACCCTAATTTAATCGGAGCCTTCAAGGTGCCGACCTTGCGCAACATCGCCCAAACTGCTCCCTATATGCACGATGGTCGGTTTTCCACCCTTCAAGAAGTTATCAACCATTATGACATGGGAGGACACCCCTCCTCTACCATAGATCCATTAATGAAGCATGTAGGAACGGGGCTAAATTTGAGTGCCCAAGATAAAGAAGCCTTAATTGCCTTTTTATTGACGTTGACCGACCAGGAATTTTTAACCAATCCTGCTTTTTCCGCACCCTAATTTAGGCATTTCGAATTTTTTCCAGCAGTAAATTTAAGGTCTGAGCCTCAATTGTGTCTAACGGCAGCGAAGATGGCTCATTCTGAATTAAGAGTTGGTTGATTTCTTCCAAAACAGTTCTAGCTTCAGAGGTGATTGAAATGCTGTATTCCCGCTTGTCGTGGCAGGCCCGGTTGACCTCCACCCATCGTTTATCTTTCAATCTTCCAATAATAAGGGTCAGATTCGATTTTGGCGCAATCATACGACTCAAAATATCCTTTTGACACATCGCATTGGGATGACTTCCATTGAGAATACGGAGCACATTAAACTGTTCTGGAGATAAGTTGTAGGGTCTTAAAACTGCACTGATTTTCGTTTGCAACCAGTTTGCTGTGAACAACAAATTTATGGTGGCCTTCGCCTGTTCGCTCAGAAACGCTTTCTGTTTAATTTCTTCTTCAATGCTTGGCATACCATGCAAAAATAAGGATTTAAAATGGCTTGGGAAGGTGTGGAATTTTTGGGCGGCTGCCGGGCTTTCTCGGGCAAGTCCGCGGTTGCCGAACGGGACGCAAGCGGGCTGCGGTGGCTCCTAAAGTCGCCTCCTCGCCGCGCAGCGTCTACCGTCGGCACCCTTGCGTGCTTACCCGTTCAATCCCTGCCGCGAGCGGCTCAAGACTATAAATGAGGTGTTCAAAATATGGGGTGTTGATTTGGAGATTGGATGTTGCAATTAGAAGGGGAATGGGCACTGCAAGGCATTTTTGTGAGGGGTTTTGGGTTGGGGGCTTTAAGGGGAGGGAATTTCCCGGGAAGTGGGTTGCGGCTTATACAAATAGCGATTTCCTGAAGGCTGCGCTTTAGCAAACCCAAAAAAGGTTGCCTCGCGCCCTTCGGGTCGCAAATCATTTCCTGCATTAAAAGGAATCTTGAAATTCGTTTTATCCTCCTTTCCTTCTTCCTCTTCCTCTCTTGAAATGGATGAATTTGCCAGTTCATCCCGTCTCATTCCCATGCTCCCGCTTCCTGCATCAGCAAAGTTGCCTTTGCACGATTCAGAAAGCTTTTCTGAGACTCCCCAAGGCGAACCCAGTTTCACTTTTCAGCTCAACCAAATTCCCGTAGTTCACTCCAAAAAGTTCCCTAACTTTTCTTCGCCACCCCAATACGTGACGAAGTTTTTATTTTAACACTTCATCGATGAACTACAAATTTACGGGAGTATTTTCAAAGTTTCAAGGGGGGACAGAATTTAAAACCATTTTTTTTGTTGCATGAACAAACGATACTGAGACCACATCTAATTAAAGATCTTCGAATAAAGATATTCAGCCAAATTCACAGGTTAGGATTATTCACTATTCAATGGAAAAGTAATTGGTGGATAGACCTTAAGCATACAGTATTTTTAATGCTCCAGGACTATTTATTAATCATGCCAACCTACAAATGGCCTTTTAAAAAATGGCAGGTTTGCCCCTAATAAAGCGGACAAATTCCAATTGTTTAAAAACTTGATGGTTATAAAGTCGCACATACCTTAAAATAGGTATCTCTATCTTTTAACCTTATTCATCAAATGGAAAATTATTTTCCTGAGCAACGAAAAAAGCTTACTTTTGAAAGCTGGTGTTTTGCTTACGGGCAAAATGAAAAGGGAATTGTGAAAAGCACAAGCTGTCCCCGCAACTGTAATTTCCGATAAGCGTCGGTTTCCTCAGCCACTGTTTCGATGAAATGGGAAGGCCGCCGACAGGGAAAAAGCCAGGAGACCTGCCAGCCTAACCGATCGTGCACCGGGGGGTGTGCACCTAAGGCATTTTCTTATGAATCCATGGGTAAAGTCCGTCTTGTGGCTTTCTTGTCTTGTTTCTTTAGCCCATGCCCAACAGGATACCGTCCATATTCTGCTGGGACGCTATGAATTTTCCTATGTCCGGGGCTTCCATTTAGATCAACCCGGACAGCTGCAACTGAACAAAGAGCAGTTAAATCAATTGGCACATTGGGATGTAGCCACAGCTTTAAGTTATCAATCTACTGCTCAGGTCCGCAGCTACGGTCCAGGCATATTAGGCTCCGTTTCATTCCGTGGAATGGGAGCCTCACGCAGTTCCTTGGTTTGGGAAGGAATCCCGTTGAACTATTTGTCTGCAGGGCAAGCCGACCTATCGCTGTTGCCAAGTATAGCCATTCAGCGAATTCAAATGTTGGAAGGCGGGGAAGTAGGACGTTGGGGTAGCGGAGGAAGTGGAGGTTTGATCTTGGTAGAAACTGGTCCTTTAAACCTAAACCAACCGGGATGGAAAGTTCAATGGGGATTGCAAGCCCGTAGTTTTGGGGGGCTGGCCGGGCAATGGGCAGTTCAATTTGAAGGGAATTTTAATTGGGGCTATGCCTGCCTATCGCAACAATGGTCTAGGAATAATTTTGAATTCCGCGATTTTTCTCAACCCGGATTTCCACAGGTGGAACAAACCAACAATAAGTACTTCAAAAACGACCTGATGGCAGGGTTTGGACAGCGGTTTGGGCGGCTGCATGCCGCTTGGCATGCATGGGTTAGCCAAGCCCATCGTGAAATACCGGCAGCCATGGGCAGTCAGCACCAAAATGCAAGACAAAACGACCTTTCGATTCGGCTGGTGCAGCGCCTTGATTGGCATGTACATCGGCATTGGCAGGCATTGGTAAACATTGGCTTGTTGAACGATTCGTTGGTGTACAGGCAAGATGGATTGGAATCCCAATTTCAATCCTTGGCAGGGCATCTTCGAGCCGAAATGCGCTGGATGCCATTAAAGTGGTTTAACTCTACCTTTGGCTGGGAACAATTCTTGGCCTGGGCAACTCAAACCAATTATACAGCAGGAATTCCGCTTAAACACACCTACTCACCTTACCTTCTAAGCCAATTCAGACCAGGCAATTGGTTGGTCAACTATAGCATTCGATTACCATTATCATCTATGGGAAATTTAAATCCCGTGGGTAGCCTGTATTTGGGACACCTGTTCAATGTAAAATCGATAAGCTTTCAACCCGGTCTAAGCTACAAAGAACATTACCGTTGGGCCAGCCTTAATGACCTGTACTGGAAGCCCGGAGGCAATCCCAACCTTTTGCCGGAAACAGGTTTTACCTTGGAAGTGCTTTCTGAAATAAAATGGAAAAAAAACAACCGACTGTTCAGCTGGAATGGGAAGGGATATTGGGGAAAAATGACCAATTACATACTTTGGCTTCCTTCGGGAAATTTGTGGGAGGCCAGCCAACAGCCCAATTCATTGCAATACGGAATAACCAACCGATTGGAATGGCAATATGAGGGAAAAAAAAGCCAGATTCAGGTGTGGGGGCAACACAACTTCCAATTTGCCGGCGATGTGAACAGCAAAAATTCATGGGCCTATGTGCCTACCCATCAAGGTCAAACGGGGCTCGTTGTCCAGCAGAAATTCAAAACAATCGGGAAATTGGGCATGCCCATTCAAATCGGCTTAAACCTAATGGGCCAATATACCTCGGAACGATTTACCTCTGAAGACCAACAGCAAACCCTGCCCGAATACCTGCTTTTTGATATTGGAATGCAAGGACAAATTCCACTGAACAATGGATCCTTTTTCCGCTTGGGTATTTATTGCCATAATATTGCTAATCAATCGTTTGAAACGATACTTCGGCGCCCACAGCCCGGCCGGCATTTTTCCATTCAATTAACATATCAAATCCAATCAAAAACCAATTAAACCATGCAAATCACATCGTACCTTGCTCAATCAACCTTAGCGGCATCCGCGTTAATATTTTTAGCCCTTTTTTCCGGTAGCGGTTGTACCGATCCAGAACAAAATCAAGTCAAATTGCCTTACGAGGAGGGCTACATCATCGGCAATGAGGGAGCCTTTGGCAATTCAAATGCCAGTATCGGTTTTCATTTCTTCGGGGGAGTTGGGTACAACAGCGATTTGGTTGCCGTTGAAAACCAAGGTCTAATAACCGGCGATGTACTGCAAAGTATGTATACCAGTGACAGTTTGCTCTGGTTGGTGCTCAACAATTCCAACCGGATTTTGATATTAAATCGCTTCAGCATGAAATACCTCGGCGACATTCAATCCTTGCAGTTGCCCAGGTACCTTGTTAAAGGCCAAAATGGCCTTTATCTAAGTGAATGGGTTAACTTTTCCGGAAATGGGCAGGTCCGGAAAATAAACCCCACATCCGGCCAATTTGAAGGTAGTGTGGAAGTGGGGGCCCTACCTGAATTTTTATTGGCACATCAGGGCAAATTGTATGTTCCAAATTCATTTAGCAATACCATTTCTGTCCTTACTGAACAACCATTCGACAAACAAACTGATATTGTAGTTGGAGATTACCCTCAGGCTTGCCTAGCCTTAAATGGCTCCATTTGGGTAATGAATGGGGGAAAGCCAGATTGGACAGGGTCATTCACGTACGGCAGCTGGATGAAACTGAATTCTCAAGGAACCATCACAACCGAAATTACTTTGGACCAGGCCCAGGCAAATCCGACACGTGCTGTATCCTCACCGGACGGACGTTACGGTTACTTTATTCTCGATGGAGATGTCTGGTTTTTAGATGCCCAACTAGAAACCGTCGGAGTATTAATTTCTGGTGCAAATGCTTATGGAATTGGAGTAGATCCAAGAAATGGAGATTTGATTGTAGGTGAAGCTGGAGATTTTGCCAATGCTTCAGAGGTGGCCATCTACTCGAATCAAGGCGAATTTCAAAACAGATTTACTGCTGGAATCGCACCGTCTAGCTTTGCTGTTAACCCCTAATTTTTAAAGCCCATGCCTTATGAAAACTTAGAGCGGGGGTCAATCTACTTTTCTTACCTTTGAACCAATTAAAAATTCGCCATGCGTATTTCGTCTTCAACATCTCAGCGTTTAGCTTTTCTCTTAATTGCCTTAGCAGGCTTCAGCCGCCTAATGCCCCATCCATGGAATGTATCCCCCATGGCGGGAATCGCTCTGTTTGGTATGATGGCCTTTGGAAATCGATTGACCGCCATAGTAGTTTCAGCTATGGCTTGGTTCTTAAGTGACTTGATGGTAAACCTTTGGATTCAGCCATGTTATGCTCAAGGGCTAAGTTATTTTTTCAGTGGAACGGCACTTGGGGTATACCTTGGTTTGGCATGGATGTTATTTATGGGTAGCAGATTGGCTGCTTCAGAAATAACAGGAATGCGCATTTTCGGTTTCAGTTTGGCATCATCACTTGGTTTCTATTTCATTTCAAATAGTTTGGTTTGGTTAAGTTCAGGCTATTATCCGATGAATATAGCAGGTTGGGGATTGGCCTTGACTGCCGGAATTCCATTTTATCAAGCTGGAGACCTGACTTCCTCTTTCTTTTTGAATCAAATTGTTGGAGATTTGATGTATACCACAGCCTTGTATGGAGCTTGGATTTCGCTGCGCCGCTGGATTCCTAGTTTTGCATAAGAATTTAAAACCAGCACTGACTACTTATATGAATTGGGCATGAACCCCAATTTGAGTTGGTGGGAACGTGAAGGATTAAATCGCCATGCTGATTTTGGCATTGTCGGCGGAGGCATTACCGGACTTTCTGCAGCTTATTTTTTAAAAACTAGGGTTCCTACATCAAGGGTTGTCGTTTTAGAAAAGGGAGCTCGACCTGAGGGTGCAACGGTTCGCAGTGCAGGATTTGCATGCTTTGGTTCGATTAGTGAATTGGTTTCAGATGTCCGTTCCATGGGTGAGACAGAAGCCTATACCCTGGCCGGAGAACGGTTTAAAGGCCTTTCTTTACTCCGGGAAATCCACGGGGATGAGGCCCTTGAATTTCAGGCATGCGGAGGAATTGAAGTTTTCTTTAAAGAGGACAAAGAAAATGGGGTTGAACTTTTGGCTCAGCTGGAAACGGTCAACCGAAACCTAAAAGACATCTCTGGAATTCCTGGCACCGTATTTCGCGAAATGAATACATCGGAATTATCCCGACTTAATTTCAAACAACTGGAACTTGGAATTATTAATGGCTTAGAAGGTGCATTACACCCTCAAAAACTCTGGAATTCCCTGTTGGGAAAATGCCTAGCATTGGGAATTGAATATAGAGCTGGAATTGAAGTACACCACATTGATTCTGGCATACTTGCAGGAAATGATTTCAGCCTACCCTGCGGACAGATTTTAATTGCGAATAATGCCTTTGCACAACGCTGGTTTCCCGATGAAATAAAACCAGCCCGAGCCCAAGTCTGGATGTCAGAGCCCTTATCTCATCCATTCCCCCCAGGCACCTTTCACCACCATGAAGGATTTAATTACTTTCGAGGTCATGCGGGACGGCTATTATTGGGCGGTGGGCGCCATATCCATCCTAAGGCTGAAACAACTTTTTCAACAGAAAATACGGAAGAAATTGAGCAATATTTAATAGGGGATATCTTACCTAGATTATTTAACGGTCAACCGCCAAAAATGGTACTAAGTTGGGCTGGCACTATGGGTATTGGTAATACAAAGCAACCAAAGTACGGCGAATGGAAGCCCGGGGTCTGGACTGCTGTTCGCATGGGAGGTATGGGAATTGCTTTAGGAACCAAAGCCGGACAACAAGGTGCCCTGCACATGTTGGGTTAGGGTAAATAGTAGAATTCGAGAAAGAAATGCAACTGGCTCATTCCTTTCTATGGCAAAGTGCAATCCCGCCATTTTTCTACCTTTGGTTTCAAGAAAAGCAGTATGAAGAAATTTGCTATCGTTGGTTGTGGGCATATTGGCCGAAGGCATGCCCATATGATTAAATCTACCGCTGGGGCAGAGTTGGTTGGCCTAGTAGATGTCCGAGAGGAATTAAAAGAAGAACTGGAAAATGAATTCAGAGTACCCTTTTTCAGTTCTGAAGATGCTCTATACCAGTCTGGCATTGAAATCCATGTTGTAAATATCTGCACCCCAAACGGATTGCACGCCAGTCAAAGTCTAAAGGCATTAAAACAAAATTGCCATGTAGTTTGCGAAAAGCCTATGGGTTTAACCAAAGCGGAATGTGAAGAGGTCTTGTTCCAATCCTTGCAATCACAACGTCTGGTATTTTGCGTTATGCAAAACAGGTACAGTCCGCCCAGCGTTTGGCTTAAGGAATTGGTTCAATCCGGAAAATTGGGCGACATCTACATGGTACAAATAAACTGCTATTGGAACCGCGACGAAAGATATTATACAGGCAAAAACTGGAAGGGTAAAAAAGAATTGGATGGAGGAACACTGTTTACTCAATTTAGCCACTTCATCGACATCATGTTTTGGCTTTTTGGTGATATTGGGAATATTCAAGGCAAGTTCAATGACTTTAACCACCAAGAACTAACAGATTTCGAAGATTCAGGTTTTGTAAACTTCTCCTTTTTAAAAGGAGGAATGGGAAGCATAAACTATTCGACCTCTGTCTGGGATTCAAACATGGAGAGCAGTTTAACCATTGTCGCTCAACATGGCTCAGTAAAAGTTGGAGGGCAATATATGGACCAAGTAGAATACTGTCATGTAAAAGACTATGAAATGCCGGTTTTGGCGCCCAGCAATCCTCCCAATGATTATGGCAATTATAAGGGAAGTGCAGCAAACCACCATTATGTTATCCAAAATGTTCTAGATACGCTGGAAGGGAGGACCATAGCCACAACAAACGCCCTTGAAGGCCTTAAAGTGGTAGATATCATTGAACGCATTTACCAAATTCGGTCACAGAAATAAGCAGGGCATTATTTGTAAAAATCTTCTTGAAATAAAGCATACAATAAAGAACGGGGACCTATATTCATACTAGTTTTGCAATGAACAACATTCGATTGAGACCCGCTACAATTCAAGACGGTCCTACAATTCTCAGCTGGCGTAATGACCCTCTTAGTCGCCAATTTTCCTTTCAAACCGAACCCATTGAATTGGAACACCATATGCAGTGGTGGCTAGCATCCCTTAAAAATCCAGCTAGAACAATTTTAGTTTTAGAAAATGAAAATGGGGAAGGGCTCGGAAGCCTTCGAAAGGACAAGTTACCTACCGGTGAAATCGAATTGTCTTGGATGATAGCCCCTGAACATAGAGGTAAGGGGTTGGGCAGCTCCATGCTTCGTTTGGGAATTCATGGTACAACTGCGCGTTTCATTGCTCGTATAAAACCAGAAAATACAGCCTCATGCAGAATGGTGGAAAAACTTGGATTTTCTGAAATTCAACCCGGCCTATTTGTTTTAAATAGTTGTGATTAGTAGTAGTAGTAGTAGTAGTAGTAGTAGTAGTAGTAGTAGTAGTAGTAAATCGAGCCCAGCAGATAATTTATACCAAGGCAAGGGGGGCAATTGGTAAGTATACCTACTTTAGAAGGTTGAAGCTTTTAAATAGGGAAAAACTGCCATTTTCAGCTTAAATCTGCCATTAAAAACCAAACTAAATGTACAACCTTAAGGCCAGTTACACTAGGTGCAGCAAATTTCCATATCTTTGAAGCGGGCAAGTCTTGTACGATCAGCTCCCTTTGAACTCCCCCAGGTCAGGAATGAAGCAAGGGTAGAAGGTTGTAGCGGTGCGATGCAAGTAACTTGCCCTTTTTCAAGAAACTATCGGTATGAAATTTTTTATTGACACGGCCAATTTAGCCCAGATTCAGGAGGCGCAAGACATGGGGATTTTAGATGGAGTTACCACCAATCCTTCCCTAATGGCCAAAGAAGGGATTTCAGGTGAGTCAGCGGTACTTGCTCATTATCGTACCATTTGCGAGATTGTTGATGGAGATGTTAGTGCGGAAGTAATTTCTACCGATGTATCGGGGATGATTCGTGAAGGAGAAGTTTTGGCCGCCCTTCATCCACAAATTGTGGTGAAGGTTCCTATGACAAAAGATGGTATAAAAGCCATTCGCTATTTTAGTCAGAAAGGCATAAAAACCAACTGCACCTTAGTGTTTTCTGCGGGACAAGCCTTATTGGCCGCTAAAGCCGGAGCTACTTATGTTTCACCCTTTCTAGGGCGATTGGATGATATTTCTGTAGATGGAATCCAGTTGATTGAGCAAATCGTTTCCATTTATGCCATCTTTGGATTTTCGACCATGGTATTGGCAGCAAGCATTCGTCATCCATTGCATATTGTAAAATGTGCTGAGTTGGGAGCAGATGTGGTTACTTGCCCACTGAATGCCATTACCGCCTTATTGAATCATCCACTTACCGATGTAGGTTTGGAAAAATTTTTAGCGGATTACCGTAAAGCAAACGGATAATGATTGTTCATTTGTCCGACCTATCTTGGCTGGATTCATGCAAGGGCGTAACTGCCCTTTTTTTGTTTTGGATGGTTTGGTGGAGATGGTCAGAACGAAAAATAATATGGTTTGAGCGTTGGGTATGGGCCATTTTGCTTCCCCTTCAGTTGATGGTTGGAGGTTTCGTTTACCATTATCAGGTACAAAAATATTCCAATTCAGAGGGAGGAGATGCATCGGCTTTGCTTCTAAATGCCAGTAAATTACATGAGTTATCCAAAAGTAGCCCTAAAGACTATTGGTCATTGATTGTTAATGGCAAGCCATACAGCCAACTGGGTGAGACTACCACGATAGGAATGAAAATTTGGAGTAAAACCAATCATTATGGCTTCCCCAATGAAAAGCAATTGATGGTCCGACTTACTTCATGCTTGCTTTGGCTGAGCGGCAAAAGTTACACTCTTGTTTTTTTTTCTTTCGCTTTTATAGCTTGGTTGGGGCTGTACCTACTTTCATCTTTACTTAGACATACGATGCCAAGGGCCTCCTTCCTAGTCTTTTGGCTGGCCTTATTGGCCTCACCCTCAGTGATGATTTGGACTTCCCTACCAGGCAAAGAAGGTCTTTTGCTATTGTCTGCAGCCATGTTTTTGTGGGGCATTTACCTTTTGCAGCATAAAAATTGGATGGCAATCTTATATCTTTTTGTCGCCATCATCCTGATGTTTGAATTTAGGGTGTTCCTTTTTTTATGTGCAATTCCCGCATTTTTCTTCACCTTATTTGCCCGATTTTTTTCAAGGCTTTCGGCCAAAACTAGTTTTGTCTTGAGCTTAGTTCTACCTATTGTGTTGATATGCCTTGTACAGATTTGGGCTTGGCAATACCAACCTTCGGTAATTCGTTCTGATTTTGACAGTCAAGAGGCCTATGAGCGGGAAAATGGCCAATCTTATGCCAGGCAAGTTCAGCAGCCAGGCGTGAATATCCTAGAAAAACTAAAGTTCAAAAGGTTGGATTTGGAAGTGGAAGCAAAGCAAAAACACGCAGCTACACAGATTGATCTGCCAAAAATCGATGGAAGCGTATATGGATTAATACAAGGAATGCCAGTGTTTATTTGGAATGGGGTAGTTGGTACAAATTGGTTTAAATTAAACTATCGATATTGGATTTGGGGATTTGAACGGGGACTTTTTGCTTTGGCTTTGCTTTTTTTATGTTTTCGATTCATTAATTCAGAACAACCTGAACCAATATTGGCCACCCTACTGCTCTGGGCCATTTGCATCGGTTGTTTTTTAGGTATGCTAATGCCAGTATTGGGTAATATTTCAAGGTACTACGCCGTTGTACATCTGCCCGTTATACTCTTTTACCTAGGAAGCAGATACTCCGGCAAAGCAGTAGAAAAACGCTGTCCAACGTCCTGCCATTAATGGAAATTGCAGATTTTGAACATGTTATTGTAAATAAGTTAAAAGATACTGACTCAGGGGGCCAAGTGTAAATGTTGAAATTTGTACCATGAGATTCCGCCTTCCCATTCCCCTTTTGTTTATCAGCATCGGCTTTCTCTGTTTACCATTGAAATCGGCCAAGCCATTTACTAAGGTTGGTAAAGAATTTATTGCTGATTTTTTACCTCAAGTTCGAAGAGTGAATTTGGATATTTTATTTCAGCGTGCTCATTTGATTAACATTCAAAAGAAATTAAAAACAGGCCAAGGCTTGTATGTAGAAGAACTTGGCTTTTTAGCAAAAATTGCACAGCGGTATAAACTGCCCACAGATACTCCATCCTTTCAGAATTTTAGAAGGGATGTTATTCACCGCATTGATGCTGCTCTAAACCGCGTGGATATTGTACCCGAAAAATTGGTTTTGGCGCAGGCCATAGTAGAAAGTGGATGGGGTAAATCTTCGGCAGCCAGACGAACCCATAATTATTTCGGATTAACCCAACGCCGATCCAATGGATTTGTAGTAACCCAGTCTGAGACAACAACCTATTATCTAAAATCCTATCCCAATTTGTATGCGGGCATTCAAGATTACATGCGAACCATAAACACGTTTCCTTCATATAAAAAATTTAGGGTTCTACGCGCCAACATGCGCTTGAAAGGCCAAAAACCAGATGCCGAGATATTGGCCCATGGTCTTATTCGTTGGTCGGAACGCCGGGAACTTTATACAGAAAAATTACGGATGGTTATTCGGCATTATTTGCCTAAAGATATTGAGGTTAGATTGCTTCGAGAGCCACAATATTCTGCCTTGAACTAGAAAACAGGATTGGTTAATCCCTTCTTTAAATCAATTAAAACCTTCCTGATTATTTGCTCTACTACGTTTTTGTAAGTATTGCCGTAAAATCATGTGGTTGCAATTGATGAAAAAATTACTTCCAATAATATTATGTAAACTTTAAAAAGGCTATACTTTGTTTTGAGTTTATCCACTTAAACTCTACTTTTAGTTTCAGTTCAAGTAATTTATGCACTTCCATAATTGGTCTTTTTGTGTTCTACTAATTGGCTTGTTCATTGATTCAGTTCATGCTCAGGTTGGTATAAACCAAACGGGCAATCCGCCTCATCCTGCAGCCATGCTTGATGTAGAAAGCAACTCAAAAGGATTTTTGCCTCCTAGATTAACCACGGGCCAAAGAGATTCGATCCAAAATCCAGCGTTTGGGCTCACGGTATTCAATACGGATTTAAATTGCATGCAATACTACCGGCCTTCGGGTTGGTACTCCATGTGCCCTAAACCCCCTTTGGTTTTGACAGCCTTGGTGAATTCAGTTACCGGAGTAACTGCACAATCCGGAGGAACCGTAACCGACGATGGTGGCACATTGGTAACCGCTCGTGGGGTGTGCTGGGATACAGCAGCGGGGCCCACCCTCAGCGATTCATTTTCGGTTGATGGAGTTGGCATGGGTGTTTTTACCAGCACACTTGGGTCGCTTCAAAATGGTACAACCTACTTTGTTCGAGCCTACGCCACCAATTCTGAAGGGACGGGATATGGGAATGAATTGAGTTTTACCACGCCAAATCCCCCTACGGTAAGTACAGATACCGCAATAAATATTGGGGGAAATACCGCAGTGTCCGGGGGAAATGTAAGCCAGGACGGTGGGGCGCCGGTTTTAGCGCGGGGCCTATGCTATTCTACCTCGCCGAACCCAACTACTTCAAATTCAACCGTAATTTCGGGTTCTGGAACTGGGGTATTTTCTTCCACCTTTCAAAATTTACAAAACAATACCACCTATTATGTTCGTGCCTATGCCAGCAATGTGGCAGGAACGGGGTATGGCAGTCAAATAACCTTTACCACTAAGAAATTGGGGGAAGCCAGCAACAGTCCGGCATTGAATTGCCAGCAAATCATTTCTCAAGGGCAAAGTGTGGGTACCGGGGTATATTGGTTGGACCCCGATACCAGCGGTCCGATGTTGCCGTTTCAATGCTACTGCGATATGACCACCGACGGTGGAGGTTGGACTTTGGTGTTAAATTACGTTCATGGTGCAGGCACCAATCCGAATCTGTTGGTACTTAGCAACCGCTTGCCAATTCAAAATTCAACTTCATTAGGCAGCAATGAAAGTAACCATCCCTCCGCTTGGGGCCATGTTTCAAATAGTTTAGCGAATTTGCTAGTTTTCAATTCTGTTCGCTTTTATGGGAGAACATCAGCACATGGACGGATTATTCATTTTAAAACAAATTTAAATGCCGTTCGATCTTACATGAAAAGTGGAAATGGATCGTTTAATGGATTAAACTCCTCATTCACCCCATTAACTGGGCATACAGCAAATATACCTGCACAGGTTGATTCATATTTTAATGATATGGGAAATTTTGCTCTTACCGATTTTTCATTTTATCGGAGTGCTCAATACCATTGGGGCATTCAAGGAACAGGAAGCCGTTGGGAGGTCGATGATTATCCAAATGGGTCTGGCAATCACACCATTCATCAAGTTTGGATCAAATAAAACCCTCTTAAACTTGCTTATGCTTTAAAAGGCAAAACCTTCCAAACGCTTAAAAAAGGCGTTCGAATACCGTTCGCAACGCCAGCTGCTCGTTTTCCCAGCAATTCAATGCGGCTGCCTTTTTAGCTTTAAGGCACAATTCAGCATACCGGCTATTCGATTCCAACACTGGCAAAACAGCTTGAGCGATTTCCTTAGGATTGACTTCCTTACACAACATGCCGGCGCCCGTTTCTTGAATAAGGGACCGCAGTTCAGGTAAATTTGATGCCAAAACAGGAATGCCCGCCATCCAATAATCAAACACCTTATTGGGAAGGGAATACAAATAGTTGCCACTTTTGTTTTTATCCAAAGAAAGGCCCAACTGACATGCAGCGGCCAATTGCATCATTTGCTCATAAGGCATACGGGGTAAAAGGTTTACCCTATTTTGCAATCCTTCGTTTTGGATAATATTGGGCAACAAAGGAAATACGTCTCCAGCACCGACAATGAGCAAATGAACCTGTTCAGGTAAAAAATGCAGCGATTGAATGGCCTCTTCGGCGCCCCGATCTATATTAATTCCATTTCCTTGTAAAATCAGGCAAAATTTACCTTGAGCTTTCAAAGGCAATAGAGAGGAGTCGGCCGAAACGGAAATTAATTGAGGAACATTTCGCAACACGGCAAAAGGAAATCCATAGGTTTCTTGTAGCTTGTTAGCTATAGATGCATTTACGGTAATTCTGCCCTTGGTTTTTGGAACCAGAAAAGCCTCCAGTTTTTTCCAAATCCACTTTTTTATTGGCTGATTCAGCAACTCAGGAACTTCAGTAAACCATTCATGGCTGTCGTAAACCAACGCCGCGCCTTGAGCCCTAGCCGCCAACCATGCTGGGAATAGAGAATCTAAATCGTTTGCGTAGATTACATCTGCTGGGATTTTACGTAATGCCAAATGCAATTTCCATTGCCACTCGGCATAAAACAATACACCTTTTTGTCTCTTGGTAATAAGCCGATGTTGAGCATAAGGCCTCGTAGGCAATTCCTTGGAAAACGGCCGTTGAAGGCCCGTTAAGTGAACCAGATACCCCTGCTCATGCATCCAGGTGCATACCTTTCTAACCCGTTGATCGGTTTCCAAATCAGAAATAACAGCTACCGATATCCGTAGGGGATTCATGTGTCGAAGGTAAAAAAGAGGTATTAACCCACCTAATGTCGAACAAAACCTAAGGCCACAATCCCCCCTTTACGCTTCTGACACCGGAAGATTAATTACTTTAGACCCGACTCATTGCTTTGGTATGCCTGATTTGCATGTGGTATCGTTTGACCGTCCTTGGCCTCCTACCTACGGTGGAATAGTTGACGTCTTTTGGAAAGTGGATAGCCTTGAAAAATTGGGAGTACAGGTTCATCTTCATTATTTTGACTATGGAAAACAACCTGCCGCCTCCATTCCATGGAAGACCATAAAAGGCAATGAATTTGAACGAAAAATAGGTTGGAGAAGTCAGTTGAGCGTTAAACCTTACATTGTTCAAAGTAGAAAAACAGAAGAATTGTGGAAAGTGCTGAATAAAGACAACGCTCCAATTCTCTTGGAAGGCCAGCATTGTACGGGGTGGTTAAGAGATCTACGCAAAAAGTGGCCAAATAGACCCATATTTGTGCGTTGCCACAATATAGAGTGGGCTTATTACAGTAAATTGGCAAAAGCAAGTTCTGGTTGGAAAGCGGTATATTTTCGATTGGAGGCCTTCCGATTAAAGCTGCAAGAGAAAGAATTAAGGTTAGCAACAGCCTTGTTCCCCATTTCAAAAAATGAAGTAGATTGGTTTAAGAGGTATTCCGAGAACGTACATTGGGTTGCCCCCTTTTTCAGAGATAAAGACCAACTTGAATTAGGTCGCTTACCGCAGAATTTAGATTCCCCATTTGTCTTAATGCAAGGCAATTTCAATCAAGTAAATCAACAAAATCAGGTCAACAATTTTATGTTGGAGTTTTGTGATTATGATACGTTGCTTGTGGTGGCTGGACAAGGAGTAGAGAATTTGAGAATTCCAGAAGGAAAACGCATTCAATTGATATCCAATCCCAGTGAAGAAGCATTAACGGCCTTGAATAAAATGGCTGAGGCGCATATTTTATGTGGGGAATACATGGGCGGGGTTCCTTTAAGGCTTCTGCATGCCCTTGCCAGTGGAAAACCTGTTTGGGCAAACGTCGAATTGGCATACGGTACTGGATTGGAACCTTGGATTCAGCTTTACTCAAAAGCCAGCGATATTTCAAACTCAAAAACACCAAAGCCCAATTTAAACATGGAAGATTTCTGGGGCGAGTACTCCAACCGTGAATCGGCGTTATGCTTAATGCGTCGAATGGGGATGGAGGGATGAAGGTGATGCCATCAAAATGGCAGGCTCCTCTCGAACCTAAAGTCTGCCCCTTGACCTAAATTTTTATCTTCGCCCTTATGAGTGCTACACCAGATTTTTTCAAAAGTAAGGTCTTGGGTCATCCCGCCGGTTTATTTGTTTTGTTTTTCACTGAAATGTGGGAGCGATTTTCCTTTTATGGAATGCGCGTTTTATTGATTAACTTTCTTACCATGGCCGCCATCGGATCTAATCCAGGCTGGGAATGGTCAAGCAAACAGGCCGGAGCCTTATTCGGTACCTATGCAGGTCTTTTGTATTTAACGCCTATAGTTGGGGGTATCCTTGCCGATCGGATTTTAGGCTACCGATTGGCTGTCTTGACCGGAGCCCTAATAATGACCGCAGGCCACGCAAGTATGGCATTAGAAACCGAAGCATCCTTATACATTGGTTTGGGATTATTGGTTGTTGGCACCGGATTTTTCAAGCCAAATATGATAAGTTTCATTTCTCAGATGTATAAAGATCTGCCTGAAAAAAAGGACGGGGCGTATACGATCTTCTATATGGGCGTGAATGCAGGTGCCTTTTTTGGAATGTTGATATGCGGGTACCTCGCGGAAAAAGTGGGTTGGAGTTGGGGCTTTGGCTTGGCCGGAATTTTTATGTTATTGGGCTCCCTTCAGTTCTGGCTTGCCAAACCCTTGTTTGGAAGTTTGGGAGACCGCCCTACCAAATCCACAGATTCTAAGGCTGTGGAGGACAATATTGCTGCCGACCCAGAGCCACGCAATCCTTTTACCATACTGGATGGGGTACTGATTGCCCTGGCAGCTAGCATCGGATTGACTTACCTTTTGAACGATCCATTAAGTTCCATAGCCAACATCAACCTTATACCTCAGGGGCTGGGAATTGGTTCCTTAAGTGGACCTGTTGTTTTGGCTTTAATAGGATTGGCGGCCCTATTAACAGTGGTTGTTAGTCGCTTGATTCGATATAGCCCCGTTGTTCGCAATAAAATGATTGCAGTCGTGATTTTTGCCTTTTTCACCGTATTCTTTTGGATGTCGTTTGAACAGGGGGCTACATCTCTAGTCTTGTTTGCCAGAGATTTCACCCAGCGCACCCTAACCGATTCGGCTGCCATTACTTACCGCATCATTAATGCATTGCTCACTACTGTTCCATTGGGAATCATCACTTGGGTACTCATAAAGCTGTTGCGAGAAACACGAAATAGCATTCCTATGGCCAATTCCATCATGGGACTAAGTTTTGTTGTAGTGTGGAGCATCGTCGGCTGGATGCTGTACAACGACAGCCAGCAACTGGCTTACCGCATTTCAGTGCCATTGACAGAACAAACAGATTCAGAGGGCAAAACCCAATGGCTTCCATTGGCAGAGGGGCAGCAGCGGCCTGAAATGGTTCGAGATACTTCAATTATGTTGCGCTCGAAGGAACATTTGCAAATGAATCAAGCTGTTTTCTTGCACAAAGAAAAGGGGAATTGGGTCTTACTTACTGGAAAGAAGGAGAATTCCGTTCGAAACGCATATCAACAAGCTGGAAAAACTAGCACCTTAATCCCAGCTATAGTTTTAGAACCCGTGACAAATTTGGTTGAAATTACAACCAGTTGGTTCTCCATCTTAAATTCCTTTTTCATAATTGCCTTCGCTTCATTATTTACAAAATGGTGGGATAGCAAATACAATCCAAGCGTCGCCCAAAAATATGGATTGGGGCTGATCGTTATGGGTTTAGGGTTCGGATGCCTAGCCATAGGCTCGGCTGTAATTCCAAAGGGAGCTGCACCTGGATTTGTAAAGGTTAGTATGGTTTGGCTAGTAATTGCCTACTTATTTCACACCCTTGGTGAACTATGTGTTTCACCAGTTGGACTTAGTAATGTTTCTAAACTTGTCCCACCCCGAATGATTGCCTTTATGTTTGGAATGTGGTATTTAGCCATTGCCATTGGGAATAAATTGGCAGCAACATTGGGAGGTCAAATTGAGCATATTTCAGCGAATTACAGCCTTAGTACCTTCTTTTTAATTTTCACAATAGTTCCGGTAACAGCAGGCATTTTAGTCGCATTATTAAATCCGTTGCTGAAACGCCTGATGTACGGAACAGCGCAAAATAAAAATTGAGGGGGACGTCAAAAAAATAAAACGCAACATTTTGGCCTAAGTGTTTCTATCTTTGTAAAAAATAATCCGTTGAGCCCATATCTGGTCGTAGTACCTACCTACAATGAAATCGAGAATATTGAGCGGATGGTACATACCGTTATGGCCCTCCCCTCTGCATTTGATTTATTGATTGTAGATGACGGCTCACCAGACGGCACAGCGGAAGCAGTCGAGCAACTTCAAGCCAATTATGCGAACCGATTGCATTTGTTGAAACGAACCAAAAAGGAGGGTTTGGGAAAGGCATACTTGGCTGCTTTCGATTGGGGCCTTGAACGAGACTATCAATTTATTTTTGAAATGGATTGCGATTTTTCGCACAATCCTGCAGATTTGGAGCGACTCCTTCAGGCCGCTCAAGAGGGCGCTCATATTGCCATTGGTTCAAGGTATGTTACCGGAGTGAATGTGGTCAATTGGCCAATGGGTCGCGTTCTTCTTTCTTACTATGCCTCTGCCTATGTTCGTCTTATTACGGGCATGTCAGTACGCGATGCAACAGCTGGATTCGTGTGTTACCGCAGGGATTTTTTGCAGGCATTGAATTTTAATAAAATAAGGTTTAAGGGCTATGCATTTCAAATTGAAATGAAGTATATAGCCTTTCGACTTGGCTATGTGCTAAAGGAGGTTCCAATCATTTTCACCGATCGGCAGGAAGGAACTTCTAAAATTTCTAAAAAAATAATCAAAGAAGCCATTTGGGGTGTTATATCTTTGCGCTTGAACAGCGTTAAACGATATCTAAAAAAATGACCCTATGTGGATTACCGGAGCTGAAGTTTTTCGAAGCCGTGGCCGAGAAAAATTAGATGTACACATCCTAGATGGAAAAATCAATGCTTTAGTCCCATGGGGCGAAGCCCTACCAAAACCAGGTGAAGAGGTCATAAGTGCCACAGGAAAATGGATAATGCCGGGCGCAATAGACGACCAAGTTCATTTCAGAGAACCGGGCTTAACCCATAAAGGAAATTTAATTTCAGAAAGCAAAGCAGCTGTAGCAGGTGGCATAACTTCCTTCATGGAAATGCCCAACACCAAACCTCCGGCTACCACCCAAGCGCGTTTGGCTGAAAAATACGCATTGGCCGAAGGGCAATTGCCCGCAAACTATTCTTTTTTCATGGGGACCAGCAACGATAATCTTCATGAAATTTTGAAAACAGATTTGGGCCAAGTATGTGGCTTAAAAATCTTTATGGGTTCTTCAACTGGGGGGATGTTGGTTGACAAAGACGATATTTTGAAGGAAGTATTCAGGCAGTTTACCGGAATCATTGCCTTGCATTGTGAATCGGAAGAACACATTCGTCGAAATTCTGCCTTGGCAAGGGAAAAATTCGGAGACCAGGTTCCGGTGGCTTATCACCCTATAATTCGAGATGCTGAAGCTTGCTATGCGTCTTCAGCCAGAGCCGTTGAATTGGCTACCAAGTACAATACACACATTCATATTTTACATATTTCAACAGAAAAGGAATTGTCCTTATTCCAGCCTGGCCCATTAGAAAATAAGAGAATTACCTCTGAAGCCTGTATACACCATCTGTGGTTTACTCAGGAGGATTACCAGCAAAAAGGCAGCCTCATTAAATGGAATCCAGCGGTTAAGGCAAAAACGGACCGAGATGCCATCCGGAAAGCCCTTTTGGATGGACGCATTGATGTAATTGCCACCGACCATGCTCCACATACCATCGAAGAAAAACAACAGACTTACTTTGACTGCCCCAGCGGAGCACCAATGGTGCAACACAGCGTTCAAGCCATGCTAGAGCTAACTCTTGAGGGGTGGATTACTCCAGAGCAAGTGGTAGATAAAATGGCACATCAAGTAGCTCGCCTATTCAAAATAAAAAACCGGGGATTTATTGATGTTGGTTTCCAAGCCGACCTCATCCTGGTGAATCCAAATGCGCCTTCGACTGTAACAAAAGAGTCTTTATTATACAAATGCGGCTGGAGCCCTATGTTGGGCCAAACCTTTCAGCATCAAATTGAAACCACTTGGGTAAATGGAATCAAGGTTTGGCATCAAGGGCAACTGGTGGGCGCAAATCCGGGAATGCGTATGGAGTTTGACCGACACTAATCATAATAAAATCACCAGCTTCATCTCTGTTTGTCAATGCATTGGCAGTTGATTTCCATATTCTATAACGGTAGAATAAAAAATCCCGCTTTCTACCTTAAAAACCTGTAATTTTGAACATCATTTAACTAAGAAACCATGTATCCAGAACAAATAGTAGCTCCCTGCCGGGAGGAATTAGTGAATCAAGGATTTACTTCATTGGAAACAGCCGAACAAGTCAGAGAAGCCATTGAAAAAACCGAAGGCGTTCATTTGGTAGTGGTAAATTCCGTTTGTGGTTGTGCTGCAAGAGGTGCACGCCCAGGTGTTATCCATAGTTTAGAAAATGAAAAACGCCCTTCTGCATTGAGTACGGTTTTTGCCGGAGTAGACACCGAGGCTGTGCAAACGGCCCGGGAGTACTTTTTACCCTATCCTCCCTCCTCACCTAGCATTGCCATTTTTAAAGATGGTGAATTGGTGCATTTTATTGAACGGCATCAGATTGAAGGCAGTAATGAAAGCATGCTATCCGAACATTTGAAAGCAGTGTACAATCACTTCTGCTAATCCGCCTTTTTTTAGTGGAGTGAGTTTTAGAAAACAAGCCTAGAAACACATTTGTTATTCAGGCATTCACCGAAAGTAGAACAGGTGAATTGCCACTCTTAAAGAAGCTCTGGATTCGGCTTATCGAACAAATATTTCACCGTGATTTGAGCAACTTGGAGAAGTGGCTGTGGTATAATTATTTTGATTTCTCCATTGCATTCGAACCGGCAAACCGCTGCAATCGCCGTGACCGGTACACCAAGGACTAACGTTGCTGCAGCCATGGTAAAACCATGGGCCATGCAGACCAACAGAGGGGCTTGATTCAACAGTACAGCTGCTGCCTCCTGTACTGCTACCCGAAGCCTGCAAATAGCCATTGCTGTTGTAATCAATATTTGGAATACCACCCTGCAAAGCTTGGTAATTGCTAAAACTCACACGTTCTCCGTTGTTGTACACATTGAAATTGTGGCGGACGATATCCAGAATTCCAGTACTGCCAGATCCTACTTTCCAAAGCATCTGCCCTTGAGAACCCAATAAATTCCAGAAATTAGTGCCCGTCCACTGATCAAATGCATCTAAATTAGCAGATACAAGACCGCCGTTGGTGCTCAGCAACGTATTCTTTGCCACTGACAATCCTACATTTGGATGACCGGATACATTTCCGTTGCTGAGAACAATTAAAGTCCAGCCCCCACCACCCGTAGTCATATCGCAATAAAATTGTTCGGGATTAACTCCACCTACACCATCAGGATCCAACAGGTAAAGACCACTACTGGCATTGGGATTGTTTTGTTTGATGTGCCAACAACTTTGCGGGGAAACATTGCTGACCGTGATTAGTTGAAGACTGGAATCGGAGCAGCCATTCGCATCGGTTACTCTCAATTGCACATTAAACGTGCCTGTCTGAGTCCAGGTAACGGAAGGCGTGGAACTGGAGCTGCTTGCAGGGCTTCCATTTTGAAATGTCCAGGCATACGTCAGGCCTTGGGCCACAGCAGAAAAAACCATGGCCTGATTTGTTGTCCCCTGATTTGATCCGGTAAAAGTGGGGTCGGGCAAAGAAGTGCATTGGCACCAAATGTCAAACCAAATTCCAGATGTTGACATTTGCAAGCAATTGGTGCTGACATTATAGACAATTAAGCCGTCGGCAGGATTTTGAATTGCATTTCGCTGGGTGGTGGTTAATCGGGGGGGCAAAAAGCCTCTGGTCGTATCATCTACATCCAAGATAGCCGATGAATCAGGAATTCCTGGATTTGTTCCAATTCGAACTCCCTGAGCAAAAGCCCCTTGAAGCACCGAAAAGAGTAAGATAGGGAAAAGTACCCTCATAGCATTGGTCATCATACACCAAAATTAGCTTAAGTTTTGGAGCGATAACCCTATTTTGTACAAATGAAAGCACAAAACACTCCGTCTAGCACCATTCAAATGCAATTATGGGCAAAACCGGACAGCCCAGGTTTTTGTGGCTGATGTCAATTGAAGCATATAACAGCCCAAGGGTAGGCTGCTCACATCAATGGAATTAAAAACCCCTGATCTTTTACCCTGAAGCCACAATCGACCTGAAGCGTCCAAAATTCGATAATTGACCTCTTCATTAAGTCCAAGGATTTTAAGCAAAGGTCCTGTAGGGTTGTGCTGCAATTTCCAGGAAAGATCAGAACTAGAAACCAGACCATTTACAGGAATTTCAACCAAAAGAACAGCCGATTGCGAAGTGTCAGAACAGCCCTCTTGAGTTGCTATGCACCTAAATTGATACCCATTCCAAGCGGAATCGGCAGAGGTTAAAATTAAGTTCGGACTGCCAGATCCTATTACCCCCCCTGTATCCAATAGATTTTGCCAGCCAGTTCCAGTATTGATTTGCCATTGATAAACAGCCATTAGGGATTGCACCTGAGCTGAAAAACCAACCTGACTCCCAGCAACCACCATGCTGTCTTGGGGCTGAATAATCCATTGGGGTAAGGGAAGTATTGTCAATGTGGCCGAATCGCTTCCAGCACTGCAGCCATTGGCATCGGTACCTTGAGCAGAGTAAATCCCTGCCTGCTGCACATAGCGAGTGCTGCCTTGAAATCCGTCATTCCAAAGGAAAGTCAAGGCCCCCTGAGCGGTTAACTCAATACTGTCGGCAGGACAAATAGAAATTAAACCGCTTGGAGTAATGCTAACGACGGGATTGGGAAATACTGTTACAACTGTAGGCGCTGAGGCATTGCTGCATCCATTGGCATCCGTACCTACTGCAATAAAAGAACCAGCGTTTTGAATGACAACTGAGTCTGAGAGCTGACCTGTATTCCACATGTAAGAAAGAGCACCCGAGGCCAACAGAACAACCTGCCCTCCTGAACAAAAAGAGGTGGGTCCTGAGGCGGCAACTTGAATGGTTGGCAAATTGAATACCTGAGTTGTCAGCGTTTGCGATGTATCGACGCAACCTGTACCTAAGGCTGCCTGAACAGACCAAAATCCTGATTGATTTACGGTTATACTGCTGTTTGTACTGCCGTTACTCCACACGTACGTGCTGCCACCCGAAGCTTGAAGTACCACCGAATCGCCCTGGCAAAAAGACAAAGGCCCTGAAGCTGTAATTAATGCTGTGGGAGTAGCCACCTGTTGAACAGAAACAACAGTTGAAGTATCAGAACATCCAAAGGAATTGTTGGCGATGACAGAATACGTGCCGCTTTGCAGAGCCACCAGCTGAGCAGCGGTGCTGCCGTTGTTCCATAGATAGGTATCGCCTCCCTGTGCCAGCAATACTACACTATCGCCCGGACAAAATTGCAAAGAACCCTGAACTTGAATTTGAGCCGTAGGAACGGGATGAAAACTGGTTGTTAAGGCATTGGAACTGGACTGGCAACCAAAGGAATTTGTACCTATTGCCGAAAAAACACCTGCTTGGGTCACCTGAATTGCATTTCCGGTTAAACCATTGCTCCAAATGTAGGATTGAGCTCCTTGGGCGCTGAAGTTGACGCCTTGTCCCGGGCAAAATGCCAGCGGGCCCTGCGCCTGAATTGAAACCGAAGGCAACGGATTCACCGTTACTGAAATCGCATTGCTGGAATCTTGACAGCCTTGGTTTGAAGTGGCAATAGCGGTATAGGTCCCAGAACTACTTACAGATATAGAGCTACCCGTTTGCCCTGTACTCCAAAGGTATGTACTTCCTCCAGTAGCATTCAGTTGCACACTAGAGCCTTGGCAAAAACTAATCGGACCAGAAGCAGATATTTGAGCATTGGGAAGAGGATAAACCGTTACCTGAACGGAAGGACTCAATCCGGAGCAGCCATTGGTATCGGTTACAGTCGCCTGAAAAAACCCGGATTGGTTTACCGTTATGGTATCATTAATAGACCCATTTGACCATACAATGTTGGGCGCACCAATGGCAAGAAGTTGAACTGAGCCACCGGAACAGAACGACGTCGGTCCCAGATTCTGTATCTGACCGATGGGGTTTGGAAAAACCTGTGTTGTGTACGTAGCAGATGTGTCCTTGCAGCCATTGGCATCGGTTGCAATGACCGAAAACGTTCCTGAGTTTTGCACTTGAATTCCGGAGCTGGATGCTCCTGAGCTCCACACATATGACACCCCTCCTGAAGCTGTTAGATTCACTGAACCCCCTGCGCAAAAATCCAGTGGCCCAGAGGCAGAAACCACCGCGGTGGGCCTTGGATTTACAGTAACATTAATTGTGGCCGAAGTATCCGGGCAGCCGTGTTGGTCTAAACCAACTACATAATACACGCCAGTGGCTTTGACGTAGGTATTGTTTCCCGACTTTCCGTTGCTCCACAAATATGTTTGTGAACCGCTGGCCAGCAATTGAGCGCTATCCCCCTGACAAAAGGAAATGGGCGATTGATTTCCGGTGTAGGGCTGTACGAAAATACGGCCTTTCATGCCGAAACTGGCGTGGGGAGTACATACATAATAATAGGTACCTAAGTTGGGTAAATTCACCAAACCTCCTCCAAATGCGGTTTGAAATCCACCATTCCAGGCATTGCCATTTGCATTGTAGGTGGCTTGAGAAACCTCCCTGGCATCGTGACTTCCCCCAATTTGAAACTGAACCGCATCACCTTGAGTTATACTTATGGAATCAGGATTGTACACCAATCCAGCACTGTTAACCACATGCGTCATGGGTGTGTAGGGTGTAGAAGACAAGATGGTATTGTTATTCAATACAGTAGCATTATAAAGGCGTTTTACTTCACAGGAAGTAAGAGGTCGATTCCACATGCCAGCATCGTCCAACCGACCGTTGAAAAAATATCCAAACGGTGGCATATTGGCATGCGGGAAATATCCAAAGTTCAGGGCCAAATTGGATGAAGTTAATGAACCGGCTTGGTTGACATTTATGACCGTATCTTGATTGTGGAGCAACAGCGTTCGATTCCCGTCATAAATTAGACACAAAAAGGCCCATTGATTTAGGGCCAGATTGGATGCAGGACCTGAAGCCGAATACAAATAGTACGTATTATTTATTCTAGTTTCGACTTGCAGTTGGCCCGTACCCGTCACTCGAATGGACCAATGCCTAGGTGTGGGATCGAAGGATTTATTGACAATGTATTGTTCGCTGGGACCAAAGGCCTGAGGATTCACCCAAATGCTCATGGTCATTTGACCGGGATTAAGCGCCTGCGCATTTCCGACGGTAATTCGGTCGTTGTTGCCATCAAAAGAGTAGGCTGAAAACGCAGATCCAAATCGATTGTTGGTTAGGGTGGCGCCGCTGACCGTTCCATTGAAACCATTGCCACTCAAATCTTGAGCGTTTCCATTGAAACCCCACCAGCCCACCAAACCGGAGGTATTTACATAGTTTGGAATTTGAGCTGTAAGGGCAATTGGGAAAAAAAGAAAATAGCCAATGGAAAGGCCATAAAAGGAAGCTGATTTTACCATTGTAACACAGTTAAGTAGTTTCAAATGAAGTCACTTAAAAATTTTAATTAAGAACATTTAATGGAATAACGAATTCAACCTGATTTGGTTCAATTGTTCGTAGGAATTCCAATGGCAAGTGCGCTGGGCCTGGCTGAAAATGGAAATCAATATGGATTTTTTTTGAGTGGCTGCGGCAGGGATTGAACCAGTTAGACCGCAAGGAGGCCGGAGCCTGGCCCGCGTGGCGCGGAGGCGACTTTAGGAGCCACCGCAAGCCCGCTGGGCCAGCCTTCCGGCCACCGCGGACTAACGGTGAAAGCCCGCAGCCGCCCCAAAAAACAAAAAACTGCTCCTTTACTTTTTGGTAAACCGATAAACGGAATTCCCAACCAGCAATTGATACATTCCCGTTGGCAGGAATTCAATATTTAAGGTTGTCAGCTCTTCATCTAAATCACTACTAATCAATATTTTACCATTTAAATCAAGGATAGAAACGTTGGATTTAACCTGGCCTGCAGATTGCCAAACTGAAATAAAATTGCTGGCTGGATTCGGGAAAATTCGAACCGCCAAGGACCCATCCCCTTCCCAGCCTGAATTTGGATTTACTGTAAGCAGCGCCGACTGACTTTGCACCGTACATGCTCCGTTGCTAATTTGACAGCGGTACGCATTGCCGTTGTCGGAAAGGGCAATGTTTGCCACCGTCAATTGGCTCGTTGCTGTGCCAGCGTATTTGATTCCGTCGCTAAGTGGTTGAAAACCGGTTCCAGGGTTTTCTTCCCATTGAAATGCATCGTTCGGGTCTTGTGAAGCCACTGCAAATATGGCATTGTTGCCCGGAACGTCCTGTACATTTGCGGGCTGACTCAGAACAACAGGAGGAGCAATAACGGATATCTGAACGGCTGCTGAACTATCTGAACACCCATTCAAATCGGTTCCCTGCACATGAAATGTTCCTGAAGTTGAAACCCAAATGGAAGAACCAGACTGAGCTGTATTCCAGGCATAAGTTAGGGCGCCAGTTCCAACCAATTCGACACTATCGCCTTGGCAAAGGGTTGTATTTCCATTCACCGAAATACCTATTTGAGGCAAGGCATTTACAAAAATTTGAAGGCTAGTGCTATCTGAACACCCATTGGCATCGGTAACCAATAACGTATAAAGCCCAGACTGATTAACCGAAATGGAATCTGAAATTTGGTTGGTGCTCCAGCTGTTGGTTAAGCCAGAAACTCCAAGTAAACTCAGAGAATCTCCTTGGCAAAAAATGCTGGGGCCATTGGGAGTAATTTGTGCGGTCGGATTGGGATTTACTATAACCATAACCGTATTTGAAGAATCGCTGCATCCGTTCAAATCTGTACCCCAAACCCGTACTGGCCCGGAACTATTAATGAATTGACTTTGACCCGGACAGCCACAGGGCCAGACATACGAACTGCCCCCTTGGGCGAAAAATTGAACTGAACTGCCTTGGCAAATGGATGTAGGGCCTGATGGGGTGATCGTGATTTGGGGGAGCGGGTGAACAAGCACTTGAACTACTTGTGAGGTATCTGAGCATCCGTTTTGATCTGTCCCTACTACAAAATACCCTCCAGACTGAGTAACCAAAATGGAATCAGCAAGGGCAGATGTTGACCACGAATAGCTCTGAGCTCCAGATGCAGAGAGAGTTACTTGTGAACCTTGGCAAAAGGTTTGGGGGCCATTTGAATTTATGGAAACCGTGGGTAGGGGATTCACTACCACCTGAACGGATGCTGAATCGGAACAACCATTAGGGGTAGTTCCAACCACCTGATAGTTTCCAGTTGTATTCACAGAAATGGAATCGGCGGTTTGTCCATTGCTCCATAAGTAGGAACTGGCACCATAAGCCTGAAGATGCACCGCCCCCCCTTGGCAGAAAGCGATAGGCCCACTTGGAGTTATATTAATGGTGGGTGCCGAATTAACAGTTACAGGTATTGAATTTGAAGTGGCCATACACCCTGCCACATCGGTACCCGTGACAAAGTAATTTCCAGGTTGAGAAACCACAATGGAATCTCCTGTTTGATTGTTGCTCCACATGTAAGTAGAAGCACCAGAGGCGCGCAAAACGACAGATCCACCAGAGCAAAACGTGGTGGAAGATTGGGCGGCAGCGGAAACAACCAAACCAGAACAGGAAGTACCCGAGGCGGAAAAATTATCAATTGCGAAACTGGGACGAGCGCCAGAGCCAATCGAATCTTTCGCGATAAATCGAAGTTGAACTACAGATTGATTGTTGCAAACTGCAGGCAGAGTAACCGATCTGGTTTGCACATTAACCCCTGTATTTCCTGAAGTCTGAACTATCAACGAATTGTTGTAACCCGTACCTGGAATATTGGTAAAAGGGCCGGAAGTACCCACCCGGTATTGAAGCCCAAGAACCAGAGTTCGCTCATTGTTATCGCGTATGGTCATCACAGAATAGCTCACATTAATGCTAGCCCAGCCTGTAGTTACCAAAGCCGTAGCTATGGCATGATTGGTAGTTCCACTGTTTAAAAATCCCAGTTTCGTTGAAAAATCATACACGTTATTCGTAGTGCTTGAGGCATTCCCATTGGCAGTTAAAGCTCGATCTCCGGTGGGCGCTGCCAATTGATAAGCCCCCGGTAAGGTGGCCTGAGTCCATCCAACCCAACCCACTGGATACGTTGGAGCCAACATACCATTAAAATTCTCCGAATACGGCAGGAGTCGGGCTGAAGGATTGCTTTGCGCTGACAACATTGCGGAAAAGCCCAGTGACCCAAGGGTTAAAATCAACAGATTTTTCATACAAAAAAGCGGGATTAGTATGGCTCGAAGGTATTAAATCAAAACGATGCATTCAACCACATGGTAAAAGGTTAACATTTTCATTTATTTGATACTGAAATTGGACATAATCCAAAGGCATGGAAAGAAAAATCTGAGGGTTGGATTCGTATCTTTACCTCGTATGGGCAGAGTGAATTCAGATGTAATTATTGCTGGCGGAGGCATTTCAGGACTGGTTTTGGCCACAGCCCTTCAGAAAGAAGGTTTAAGGGTTCAAGTGTTGGAAGCCGGAACGTATCCCAGACATAAAGTCTGCGGAGAATTCATCAGTACCGAGGTGCTGCCCTACCTTCACTCCCTTCAGCTGCCCATCGATGAACTAAGTCCGGTCCGAATTTCAAGGTTCCAATTGAGCAGTACAGGGAATCGATCGCTGCAAACCAACCTGGATATGCAAGCCCTAGGCATTAGTCGATTTGCCTTAGACGATTTCCTCAAAAACAAGGCAGAAAGCGCGGGAGTCCATGTAGTTGAAGAAACCGAAATCGTAGCCCACCGAAGCGATGGTTTATTGGAAATTGCCATTGACCGAGAAGGCAATGAATATGGCGCCCCGTGGTACATTTCTGCCCACGGAAAACGCTCAAGAATGGATACTTTTTTTGAACGCAAATTCCTGGCCGATGATGACTTGTACAGTGGAATCAAAATGCATTTTGAAGGAGACTGGCCTGTCGACCTGGTGGCATTGCATAATTTCAAGGGAGGGTACGCTGGCATTTCGGCAGTTGAAAATAAGCGGATTAATTTGTGCTATTTGGTAAAAACCAGCACCTTGAAAGAATTGGGAGGTTTACTCCCTTTTCAAGAACAGGTAATGAGGAAAAACAAGGCCTTAGATGCCTTTTTCTCATCGCATACTCCCGTTTTTGATCGGCCTTTGGCCATCAGCGGAATTCGGTTTGGAAAAAAAGAAGCCGTAGCAGGTAAGGTTGCATTTCTTGGAGATGCAACAGGCCTGGTGGCCCCCTTGTTTGGGAACGGCATGGCCCTGGCAGTACGAACGGCCCATGCCATGCATGGAGCCATGCGGCAGGTACATTTTAACCCCGACCGCAAATCCGAAGCCTTGCAGCTGTACGCCTACCAATGGAAACACGACATTCAAGGTCGCCTAGCCTTAAGTCGCACAATTCAAGGCTTGTTTGGCCGACCCGGAATTTCAGATTTGGCCTTAATGGGGGCCCGTCTTCTGCCCGTGGCATTGCACAGCATATTGGCAAAATCCCATGGAAAACCTATTCTGCCGCATGCCTGATTTTTCTATACGAAGCCAGGAGGCTGAATGGATGGATGGCGAATTGGCCGTTCCGGTTTTATTACAAAACCTGAAGGAGATACATCGGCTAAATCTACAGATGGGCATTTATTCCCGCTGGGCCAATTTACTTCAAAAAAAACTAGATTTGACAGTCCCCCTGCGCATTGCAGAACTTGGATGTGGAAGTGGTTTAGGGGTAGTGGAACTGCAAAGCCGAATTCCGAATGCTCAGGTAAGTTGGTTGGGAATAGATCGGAATCCGGACTTGATGAAGGAAGCCAAAACGCTAAAAACTTCAGGAGTAGAATGGCTGGAAGGCGATGCAATCGCGGTATGCAAGGAACTGAGAACTCCCGTTGATTGGGCCATTGGCACGCTATTCCTGCACCACCTGAATGCCGAAGAATTACCTCGATTTTTAACTGAATTAAAGCCGATTGTGCGGCAAGGATTGATTTTTGAAGACCTTGAACGCAGCCCCTTTTCTTTTTATGGGTTTAAATTGCTGTCGTCCATTTTGGGCCTTTCTACCGTTTCAAAACACGATGGAGCGATCTCAGTTTTGCGGTCTTTTCGGAAAAGGGAATTGGAATCTGTATTTTTGCAGGCAGGCTGGGGCAATCTGACATTTTATTCCTCTTTTCCCGGTCGATATTTTATTTGTGCCACACATGTCTGAACCCGTTCGAATTGTTCATGTAGAAACCAAGTTGCCCGCATTTCGGGAAGAGGCGGCGACCATCTTGACTTACTTAGAAAAATGGATGCAGGGACAAACCGAACGCGACCGGGAAAAAGCCAGGCGCATCTTCCGAAATTCAGGCGTGCAAGCAAGGCATTCCATCCTTTCCATCGATGAGGTGTTCTCTTCAAAAACCTTTGCGCAACGCAACGACGTTTTCATTCAAGAGATGATACCTCTGGCCGAATCCATGCTGCTTCAGGCCTTGAACAATGCAGGTTGGCGGCCTACTCAAGTGGATTACATCATTACCACCTCATGCACTGGAATTATGATTCCCTCCTTGGATGCCTATTTGGTGAATCAGTTGAAGATGCGGGGCGATGTGGTTCGACTGCCAGTAACCGAAATGGGCTGCGCCGGCGGAACTTCGGGACTCACCTATGCCTATGAACTCCTGAAGGCCAAACCGGGAAAACGGGCCGTTGTGCTCTCGTTTGAATCGCCCACATCCACCTTTCAGGACGGCGATTACAGCTTTACCAATATTGTATCGGCTGCGATTTTTGGCGACGGATTGGCTTGCACTTTATTGAGTACAGCTCCCGAAGACCAACAGCCTAACCAAGCAGAAATTCAAGACACCCGGATGTATCATTTTTTTGATGAAGAACGCATGATGGGTTTTGACCTTAGGGAAAACGGTCTGCATATTGTTTTAGACCCCGGTGTTCCCCTAAAAATAGAATCGCATTTCCCACAGATTCTGCCTCCTTTTTTAAGCGATTTAGGCTGGGATTGGTCAGAAATTGACCACTTTGTGTTCCACCCCGGAGGCAAAAAAATAATTGAAATGGTGGAAACACTGGTTCATCCCTTGGGCAAAGACTTGAGGCATACCCGACAGGTTTTGAACAGCGTAGGAAATATGTCATCGGCCACAGTTATGTTTGTGCTTAAGGCCGTTCAAGAGGCCGGTACACAGCCCGGACAAAAAGGCATTATGTTGAGTTTTGGACCGGGCTTTTCTGCCCAGCAATTGGCCTTGGAATGGAAATGATCGAACGCTTTACCGGCCGAAAAATGGCCTTGGTTTTAGGAGGCTCAAGCGGACTTGGCCTTGCCACCGTCCAAAAACTAGCTCAACATGGATATTCCGTTTTAAGCTGGTATCGAGAACGGAGAAGCCGCGATGAAACCCTGCGCAAGGAATGGGAAGACCGCTACCCCGGTCAAATCCTGTCCATAAATGCCGATATTACTAAAGCCGACGTTCGAAATGAAGTGTGGAAGTCCTGCCAGCTTCAGCAGATTCGGTTTACAGTGCTGGTGCACAGCATAGCCCGCGGAACTCCCGGCGCATTGGTTTCTACAGCAGGTCAGAAGCCGCTGGGCGCACTCGATTTGACCTTAACCCATGACGCTATGGCCTTAAGTTGGCTGTATGTAATGCAAGAGCTGGCAGCGCATCAACAGATTGCCGCACCGTTCAGCAACCTGGCATTTACCAGCCGCGGAGGACGCATGTACTTGCCCGGATATGCCGCCATTGGAATGGCAAAATCAGCCCTTGAAACGCTTGGCCGCTACATGGCTATTGAATTCGCTTCCCTGGGCGTTCGCAGCAATGTTCTTGAAATCGGAATCACCGACACCCCAGCCCTTAGCGTTTTGCCCGGTAGCCGAGATTTGATTTCAACCGTCGCAGAAAAACATCCCCTTCAACGCGGTACTCAACCCGAAGACGCCGCAAATGTCGTATATTTGATGTGCCAACCAGAAGCCCGTTGGATAAACGGTGCTGTTATTCCGGTAGATGGAGGAGAATCGCTCATATAACCAACCCACTGCTGACACCCTGCCCCAAGAGTTGGTGCAGGCTATCCTGCATAAAGTGCCGCAGAAACCTCCCTTTCGATTTATTGACGGATTGACCGAAATTTCAGAAGATTTTGTTCGAGGCTATTATCGGTTCAAAGAAAATGAATTGTTTTACCAAGGTCATTTCCCTGAATTCCCCGTTACCCCGGGCGTAATTCTCACTGAAACCATGGCCCAAATCGGCTTGGTTACCCTCGGTATTTTTTGCCTTGGCATGCACAAAGGAGATACACCCCCAGTAAAAATCTTCTTCACCTCTTCTGATGTTCGCTTCCAAAAAATGGTCTTACCCGGAGATTTGGTTTGGGTTGAATCGAAAAAACAATTTTTCAGGCTTCGGAAACTTCAATGTGAAGTAAGCATGAAAAATTCGGCTGGCGAAGTAGTCTGCTCAGGGATCCTTTCGGGCATGATGGTTCCCGACAATCAAAAATGAAACGCGTTGTTATTACTGGCTTAGGAGTGGTGGCACCCAACGCTGTTGGAGTACCCCATTTTCTTGAAGCCCTGCAAAAAGGAACTTCTGGACTCCGCTTGGATGCAGAATTGACCGAAAAAGGCTTTAACTGCCAAGTCTCTGCACGCCCTCAAGTAAACCCTGAAATACTTCAACATCGGTTTGACGAACTGACTCTGAGGTTTATGAAAAGCTCAGGCATGCTCTACGGAGCTCTTGCCGCCTTGGAAGCCTGGGAAAATGCCGGATTCAGCTCCGATTCCAAACAGGCCTCGGCACCCAATTTCGAGGCAGGAACGGTATTTGGAACGGGACTTGCCGGAGTGGAGCCCCTGCGCGATGCGATTTATAAATTGGATCAAGGCGACGTCCGGCGCTTGGGCAGCAGAGTGGTCGAGCAAACCATGGCTTCAGGCATCAGTGCCTGGGTGGCGGGACTGCTCGGATTGGGCAACCACTGCTACACCAATTCCTCGGCCTGCGCCACGGGCACAGAATCCCTGTACTTGGCAGCAGAACGAATTCAATATGGAAAAGCCCGCATTATGCTGGCCGGAAGCTGCGATGCCGAAGGCCCCTACATGTGGGGCGGATTTGATTCCATGAAGGTTCTGAACCGAAATGGAAATCAGCATCCGGAATCGGCTTCTAACCCCATGTCAGAGCAAGCCTCAGGATTTATTCCGGGAGCCGGTGCTGGCGCTCTAGTGCTTGAAGAATATGAGCATGCACGGGCCCGCGGAGCCCATATTTACGCAGAATACCTGGGCGGAGCCGTGAATGCGGGTGGGCAGCGGCAAGGGGGCAGCATGACAGCCCCCAATCCCAATGCCGTAGTAAAATGCATTGAAGAAGCATTGGCAGATGCCCAAATTCAAGCCCATCAGGTGGACCTGATTTCTGGCCATTTAACCGCAACCATGGGCGATGTGCTGGAAATTCAAAATTGGGCTAAGGCGCTGAATCGATCGGGCACCAATTTCCCGCTCATCAACAGCACAAAATCCATGATTGGGCATTGCCTGGGCGCGGCAGGCTCCATCGAATTGGTGGCGCTGGCCCTTGAAATCGAGCATCAGTTCGCCCATCCTTCGCTCAACGCAAGGCCACTGCACCCCTCCATTTTACAGTACATCGACGCAAATCGAATTCCAAACGAAGCGCTGCAAATGCAGGGCAAACTCAACATCGCAGGCAAAGCCGGCTTCGGCTTCGGCGATGTCAATGCCGTTGTATTTCTATCAAAGTTTAAACCCTGATCTAGATTCAAACTCAGGTTCAACTGATTTTATAGGTATTGGTATTGGGCGGCAAACGGGCTTTCACCGGTTGTCCGCGGCTGGCGGAAGGCGCACCCAGCGGGCTTGCGGTGGCTCCTAAAGTCGCCTCCGCGCCACGCGGGTGCGGCTCCGCCAACCTTGCGGGCAACCCGGCTCAATCCCTGCCGCAGCCCCAAATACTAAAGGCCCTTTCATACAGCCAAATCACGCCTACACCGATTGAATGGGCAAGGTCCATTCTATGCCCGCCCACCGAAATACAATGCCCGCCGATTCAATCGAAAATTGCATTACCTCATGTTCTTCGGTCGATTCCAACACCGGAACGGTAGTGCGCAATAGATCGTTCGATGCCGAATAATAATAAGCTCCCCACTGATCCCAATCCGTATTAATTATAACCGTCCATTCTGAAGCACCGGGAATCGTAAATAAACCAAATCTACCTGCCGGAATGCGTTTCCCGGCAATAATCATAGGGCGTTCCGTCTCTATCCAGGTGGCCTCATTGGCTCCTGTTCTCCACACCTCATCGTAAGGAACCAAGTCGCCCCAAATGCTTCTGCCCTTTACCGATGGAGCCCCATACTGAATCGAAATCTTAACTCCCGAAACCACACCGGTAACAAAGGTCAAAGGAGAAGTCCGCTGCTCTTTAATTTGCTGTTGCGTTTGGATGATGGGTGCCCGTGCCGTTGTGGGTCCGGAATTTCCACAACCATAGATAAAAAGGAAAATAAGGGGGAAAAGCAGTATGGGCATTGTTATCTTTGAGTCGGTTAAAGCACACATGTACATCGAAGGTAAAAAAGCCCATGCTAATTCCACAGTTTAATTCTAAATCGGCCGGTTTTACTTGGCAGGGATTGGATTGGGAATGGCTCCCAAACCGCATTCTCTGGCACGCCAAAAGCCGCAGCGCATTTTTAACCGATTTCCACATTGGTAAAGCAGAAGCCTTTCAGCGGGCAGGAATTAATTTGCCCAACACAGCAAGCAGCAAGCAAATTCAGGCCTTTTTTGAATTTGTTGCACAGCATAACATGGAACGGGTTTTCTTGCTTGGCGATTTGCTGCACGGACCAACCACAACAGAAACAACCGCATTTTTAAAGAGCCTTGAAAAACACAAGGAATTGGAATTCCATTGGATTTTAGGCAACCACGACCAAAAATTTGGAACCACATTCGGAAAAGACCTTCCCAATTTAAAACGGTCTGCCCGGGTGCAATGGAACGGTATAGAGCTGTGCCACGAGCCCAAAGAGGCCTCGGGATTGCCATTTATGTGTGGACACCTGCACCCCGGCATTCGAATTCCAAGCGGAGCAAAGCAACACCTGACCCTACCATGCGGCATTTTAAGTGCAGACAGCCTTATTTTACCGGCATTTGGAAGGTTAACAGGACTACAAATTCAAGCTCCAAACCTCAACACCACCTATTTTATTTTCACAGGGCAAGAAGTGCATGAAATTGGCTTCAAAAAAGAGCATCCTGCAGGAAAAAAGAAAAGCAATTAGACCAAAACATATATAACCCGTTGATTCATTACTACTTATTAAAATAAAGAAACAAACTTGAATTTTAAAAGAAGTGTATTTATTGGGGTAATTTTGTTTACTTTGCAGTCGATAAACTAAAATCAATACTTATGTCCGAAATTGCTGCTAGAGTAAAAGCCATCATCGTTGACAAGCTCGGTGTGGAAGAAGCTGAAGTAAAACCTGAGGCCAAATTCACCGACGATTTGGGTGCCGATAGCTTGGATACTGTTGAGCTCATCATGGAATTCGAAAAAGAATTCAACATTACCATACCCGACGAACAAGCTGAAAAAATCAGCACGGTTGGAGAGGCCATTTCGTATATCGAAAGCAACGCCAACTAATTTTTTTGCGTATGGCGGGACGGAGAGTCGTTGTTACGGGATTAGGAGCCTTAACTCCCATTGGAAATACCAAGGAAGAATATTGGCAGGGATTGTGTTCCGGCCGAAGCGGTGCGGCGCCCATTACTCGATTTGATGCCTCAAAATTTAAAACTCAGTTCGCTTGCGAACTGAAAGGATTGGATCCCTTGCAGTTTCTTGACCGCAAAGAAGCCCGCAAGCTGGATTCATTCGTTCAATACGCCCTTATTTGTGCCACCGAAGCCGTCGAAGATGCTGGTCTTGCTCAGGCAGGATCCGTTGATCCCGACCGCGCCGGTGTCATCTGGGCTTCTGGTATTGGAGGGCTTGATACCTTAATTCAAGAAATTTCTGAATTCGCCCTAGGCGATGGAACCCCTCGGTTCAATCCCTTCTTTATTCCCAAAGTGATTATTGATATCGCTGCCGGACACATCTCCATTAAATTTGGCTTCCGTGGCCCCAATTTCGCCACGGTTTCTGCTTGTGCTTCCAGCACCCATTCCATGATTGATGCCTTCAACTGCATCCGCGATGGGCGGGCAGATGTGATTGTTACCGGTGGTTCTGAAGCTGCTGTTAATGTGGCTGGAATTGGAGGTTTTAACGCCATGCACGCCCTTTCTACACGAAACGACAGTCCCACTACTGCCTCTAGGCCGTTTGATAAAGAGCGGGATGGTTTTGTTTTAGGAGAAGGCGCCGGAGCACTAGTTTTGGAAGAACTGGAACATGCGAAAGCCAGAGGAGCCCATATTTATGCCGAACTGGCCGGAGGAGCCTTCTCTGCCGATGCCCACCACATTACTGCTCCGCACCCAGAAGGGTTGGGAGCCAGTGGAGTTATGCGGCTTGCGCTTCAAGATGCCGGCATGAATCCCGAGGAAGTAGATTACATTAATGTGCACGGCACTTCTACCCCTCTCGGAGATATTGCAGAAGTAGTGGCCATTAAAAAAGTATTTGGCGACCACGCTTATAATTTGAACATCAGCTCAACAAAATCCATGACAGGACATTTGTTGGGTGCCGCCGGAGCCATCGAAACCATTGCCTGCGTCCTTGCAGTACAACATGGTATCGTGCCTCCTACAATCAATCACTTTACTGACGATCCAGAAATTGATCCAAATCTAAACCTTACATTTCATACGGCACAGCACAGAAACATTCGTGCTGCCTTATGCAATACCTTTGGTTTTGGTGGACACAACGCCTCGGTTATCGTCAAAAAGTTTGATTAATACTGAATCCATGAATTGGTTTTGGCTTCCCTTTCGAAGACGCTCCACCACCAATTCCATCCCTGAACTTAGTGCCGAAAATAAATCCAGATTGATTGAAATCTTAGGATTTAAACCCCGTAATTTCTGCTATTACGCTCAAGCCATAACACACAGTTCCGCCATCTATATGAAAGGCTCGGAACATATAGTGCACAATGAACGCCTTGAATACCTTGGAGATTCCGTACTGGATTTGGTGATGGCCGAATACCTCTATGAACACCACCCTGAAAAAATGGAGGGGGAGCTTACCCGTATGCGTTCGGCCATGGTCAACAGAGGTACCTTAAACCGCATCGCAGACCAAATTGGACTGTCCAACCTGATTATTGGAAAGTTCAATTTTAATCGACTCCCCGAAGACGTTAAAGGAAACGCCCTAGAAGCGCTATTGGGAGCCATCTTTTTGGATAAAGGCTTTTCAAAAACCCGAAAATTCATTCGAAAAAAGCTGATTAAAGCCCAGGTGTTTGGATCGGTACCCGGTTCCGAGCTGTTTGATTACAAAAGCGCCCTTTTGATTCACTGCCAACGCGAACGGGTATTAATGACCTTCGAATTGTTGGAAGAACATTTGTCCCCTCAAGGAAATGAATACACCATGGGAGTTCGTGTAGACGGAAATCTTCTTGGAAAAGGCCGAGCCACTTCAAAGAAAAAGGCACAGCAGATGGCGGCAAAAATGGCCTGCCGGCACCTGTGCATTACATCCGATTTGGCCGTTTAGCCCAGCAATTACTTCTGAGCAATTTTTGCTTTCAAATACTCCCGATTCATGCGGGCAATATTTTCAATGGAGATGCCCTTCGGACACTCAACTTCACAAGCACCCGTATTGGTACAATTTCCAAAACCTTCTTTGTCCATTTGCTCTACCATACGGATGGCGCGTTCTTCCCGCTCGGGTTGCCCCTGAGGCAGCAAGGACAATTGACTTATTTTGGCTCCAACAAACAGCATAGCTGAGGCATTTTTGCATGTTGCAACACAAGCTCCACAACCAATGCATGTGGCGGCATCAAAGGCCATGTCGGCATTCTCTTTGGGAATGGGTAGAGCATTGGCATCGGGAGCAGAGCCCGTATTTACAGATACATAACCACCGGCCTGAATGATGCGATCAAAGGCCGAGCGATCTACCATCAAATCTTTAATCACAGGAAATGCTGCAGCACGCCATGGTTCAATAACGATGGTATCTCCATCTTTAAAATGACGCATGTGCAACTGACAGGTTGTGGTGCCGGTCATAGGGCCATGAGCGCGCCCATTGATAAACATGGAGCACATGCCACAAATGCCTTCACGGCAATCGTGGTCAAAGGCTACCGGTTCATCTCCCCACTCTACCAATTGCTGGTTCAACACGTCCATCATTTCCAGGAACGACATTTCAGGATTCACCTCGTTCAAGGTGTAGTCCACCATTTTTCCGTTGGCTTTAGCACTTTTTTGCCTCCAGATTTTAAGGTTCAAACGCATGGTATTGGATGACATAATCTTCTTATTTATACGAGCGGGTGCTGGGTTTTACATTTTCAAAATTCAGATCTTCCTTATGCAAAATGGGGGCCTTACCATGACCATATTCCCACGCGGCTACATAAGAATACTCTTCGTCGTTTCGAAGGGCTTCGCCATCTTCGGTTTGATACTCTTCGCGGAAGTGGCCTCCACAGCTCTCATTTCTGTTCAGGGCATCGTAGCACATCAACTCGCCCAGTTCTAAGAAATCAGCCACGCGGATGGCCTTTTCAAGTTCAGGATTCATTTCATTGGCTGAGCCGGGTACACGCACCTGAGCATAAAATTCTTCACGCAGAGCCTGAATTTCAGAGATGGCCTGTTTAAGTCCTTCTTCGCTTCGAGCCATACCGCACTTGTCCCACATGATTTTGCCTAAGGCCTTATGGAAATAATCCACCGATTTACTTCCACCGATGTTCATCAGACGATTGATTTGGTCTTGAACAGACTTTTCAGCCTCATCAAAAGCAGGATCGTTGGTTGAGATGCTTCCGGTGCGAATGTCGTCTGCCAAATAATCACCTAGGGTATAGGGAACCACAAAGTAACCATCGGCCAACCCTTGCATCAATGCAGAAGCCCCCAGTCGATTTGCCCCGTGGTCAGAGAAATTGGCTTCGCCCAATACGAACAAGCCGGGAAGGTTGCTCATCAGGTTGTAATCTACCCACAAACCGCCCATGGTGTAATGCACAGCAGGATAAATGCGCATGGGAGTTTCATAGGGATTGTCGCCCGTAATTTTCTCGTACATTTCAAACAGGTTACCGTACTTGGAAGCCACCACTTGAGTTCCCAATTCAGTAATGCGTTGAGCCGAGGGTTGAGATTCTCCTAATTTATTGGCTTCAAGCGTTCCATACCGTTGAATGGCAGATGCATAATCCAAATAGACCGCCATTTTAGATTGGCCTACACCATAACCGGCATCGCAACGTTCTTTCGCGGCACGTGAAGCTACATCGCGTGGAACCAAGTTGCCAAAGGCCGGATAGCGACGTTCCAAATAATAATCCCGTTCTTCTTCAGGAATATCTACGGGACGGCGGGTGTCATTTTGTTTTTTTGGAACCCAAATGCGGCCGTCGTTGCGAAGGCTTTCGGACATTAAGGTCAATTTCGACTGATAATCTCCGGAAACGGGAATGCAGGTCGGGTGAATTTGAGTAAAACAAGGATTGGCAAAATAGGCTCCTTTTCTGTGCGCCTTCCAAGTGGCTGTAACATTGGAACCCATAGCGTTGGTGGACAAAAAGAATACGTTTCCGTACCCTCCGGTGCACAACAAAACAGCATGGGCGCTATGCCTTTCCAGTTCCCCGGTCACCAAATTTCGGGCAATAATACCACGGGCTTTGCCATCAATCATAACAACGTCCAGCATTTCATGGCGGTGGTACATTTTCACCTGACCTACTGAAACCTGACGACTTAAAGCCGAATACGCCCCCAATAAAAGTTGCTGCCCGGTTTGACCTTTGGCATAAAACGTCCTGGAAACCTGAACTCCACCGAACGAGCGATTATCCAGCAAACCACCATACTCACGGGCAAAGGGTACACCTTGTGCCACGCATTGGTCAATAATATTTACGGACACCTCAGCCAAGCGGTGCACATTGGCTTCGCGGCTGCGGTAATCTCCTCCTTTAATCGTATCATAAAACAAGCGGTGCACCGAATCGCCGTCATTCCGGTAATTCTTAGCCGCATTGATTCCGCCTTGGGCAGCAATGGAATGCGCCCTACGCGGGCTATCCTGGAAACAAAAAGCCTTCACCTTATATCCCATTTCAGCCAAGGAAGCAGCTGCAGAAGCTCCAGCCAAGCCAGTGCCCACAACAATTACATCGATGCTGCGCTTATTGGCTGGATTCACCAAACGAATCGAATTCTTATGGTTTTTCCATTTGTCGGCCAATGGTCCGGCCGGAATTTTCGAATTCAAAACAGACATATTCGATTTTAATTTAGGGAAGTCAAGTAAATGTAAATGGGCAAGATGGCAAACAAAACAGAAACCACCACGGCAAACCCTTTGCCAAAGCCATTCAAAATTGGAGTATAGGCAGGATGATTCATTCCCAGCGATTGAAAACCACTTCCAAATCCATGCCACAAATGAAATCCTACCACCGCCATGCTTACCACATAAATAAGCACATACCACCACTGGGTAAAGGCAGAAACAGTTAACGTGTATAAATCCTTAAGTTCACCATGCTCTACAGAAGCGTACATGGGCACACTGCCAAAATGCATCTCATACCAAAACGATTTCATGTGAATAACAATGAACACCAGCAGTAAGGTGCCTAAAATGGCCATATTCCTTGAGGCCCAGCCGGCATTGGCGGCATCGTCTTTCTTGTAATAGGCCTGAGGTCTAGCCTTTTTATTTTGCCATGCCAAATACAACCCATCCACCGCATGGAATAGAATGCTGAAATAAGTCAAGTACGATAATACCTTAACCGCAGGATTGGTAGTCATGAACTTGGCATAGGCATTAAACTGATCGCGGGCAACCTCGGCGGGCAACAAAAGCTGCAAATTACCGGCCAAATGACCGGCCAAAAACAAACACAGAAACAGGCCCGTTAGACCCATAAATACTTTTTTTCCGATGGAGGACTTGATTAAGCCCGATTGCGTCTTACCTGACATAATTAATTAAAGTTCGAAATTCAACGAATCAATGGACTGCGAAAATAATCAAATTGGCGGATTGAAACCTTCTAATGAGGTAACAATGCTGTTGAAATAAAAGTTGACTATTCAACCACTTCCTTCCACAGCAACCGCAATCTAGATTTGGTGTCTAATGACCAATTGCTGCTTCCCTTTGGCGGCTTCACATCCTCCAACAACTTGATTTCAACCGTTTTATCTTTTTCCTTAAACCGATAAATTTCCGCCTTCCCAATTTTCACCCAATCCTCTGATTCTTTTACCAACAAGTCGATTTTCGTTTTAACTAAAGGCAAATTGGCCAAATCATCCCAGTTGTCGATGTACACATGGTGAAAAATCCCAATTTTTTTAAGAACCGGCCCTTCGATAAAAATCTCGACCGTATCCGCTTCAGAATCCCCCCCTTGAGGAATATGTTGGGCTGAGGCAAAAAGGGCAGAACTTAGAGCAATGGCAAGAACAAAAATTCGAATCATATATCTGATGTTTAGGCCGAAGTTACAGAAAGGAACGCAATTAGACACTTAATAAAGGTTAAGCCTTGCCTCTTTCACCGATTTATCTACAATGTAATCATCGTAGCTCATCTCTTTATCAATGGCTCCACCGGGACCAATTTCAACGATTCGGTTGGCCACGGTTTGAATAAACTCATGGTCATGCGTGGTGAAAATAAGCGTTCCGCTGTAATTTTTAAGCGAGTTATTGAATGCGGTAATCGATTCCAAGTCCAAGTGGTTGGTGGGTTCGTCCAGCAGCAAAAAATTGGCATTCTGAAGCATCATGCGCGACAACATGCAACGCACCTTTTCGCCCCCGGAAAGCACCTTGGCGCTTTTCAAGCTTTCTTCTCCACTGAACAGCATCCGTCCTAGAAATCCACGGATATAGGTTTCATCTTTTTCGGTCGAGAATTGCCTCAACCAATCAATCAAAGAGTAGTCGTCGTTAAAATAGGAACTGTTATCGTTGGGCAAATAGGCTTTGGTGATGGTTACTCCCCATTCAATTTGGCCTGCATCCGGAGTGATTTCTCCGGCCACGGCTTGATAGAAAAGCGTGGTGGTTCGGCTGTCTCTGGATAACAAAGCGATTTTATCTCCTTTTTTCAGGTTCAAATTAAAATTAGAAATCAGGGTTTCTCCATCGGAAGTTAGAGTTAGGCCGCTTACGCGCAGGATTTGATCGCCGGCTTCGCGTTCCGGATTAAAAAGAATGGCCGGATATCGGCGGCTGCTGGGTTTAATCTCTTCTACATTGATTTTATCCAACAGCTTTTTACGGCTGGTGGCTTGCCTTGACTTAGAGGCATTGGCACTAAAGCGTTGAATAAACTCAAGCAATTCCTTCCGTTTGTCTTCTGCCTTTTTGTTTTGTTGTGACCGTTGACGGCTGGCCAATTGAGAAGATTCATACCAAAAGGAGTAGTTTCCTGAAAACAGGGATATTTTCCGGAAGTCAATGTCCACGATGTGGGTACATACCGTATCTAAAAAGTGCCTATCGTGTGAAACCACAATCACCGTATTGGGGAAATCCATCAGGAAGTCTTCCAACCAAAGCACCGTTTCCGCATCCAAGTCGTTGGTTGGTTCGTCCAACAACAGAATGTCGGGATTTCCAAATAAGGCCTGGGCCAACAAAACGCGTACTTTCTCGTTTCCGTTTAGCTCTTTCATGGCCTTTTCGTGGTTTTCTGCCTTAATGCCCAAACCGCTGAGCAAATTACCCGCATCGCTTTCGGCATTCCAACCTTCCATTTCAGCAAATTCAGCCTCCAGCTCTGCAGCCCTTAAGCCATCTTCTTCGGTAAAATCGGATTTCATGTAAATGGCATCCTTTTCTTGCATGATGCCCCACAGCTTGGAATGCCCCATTAAAACAGTATCAATGACCCGAAATTCATCAAATTCAAAGTGGTTCTGTTTCAACACTGCCATGCGTGCCCCCGGCTGCATGCTTACATTTCCTGAGGTAGGATCCAATTCTCCACTCAATATCTTCAGGAATGTGGACTTTCCTGCACCATTGGCTCCAATGACACCGTAGCAATTGCCGGGACTAAACACCAGGTTTACTTCATCAAACAACACCCGTTTTCCAAATTGCAAGGCCAGATTGCTTACCGTCAGCATATTTTTATTGATTAAAAATTAGGCTGCAAAGGTAGTTTTCTTTCCTGAAAAGAAGGGTAAAAACCGCCAGGGCTTTTCATGCCCTATTTCAAATACCGCCCTTTGATTCATCTGGTTTTTCCTTCCTGCCATTCCTCCCTGAACAATTCAGAAAATACATACAAATCGTTAAAACAGGACTGTTGATGAAACTGCCCTGCATAGGGTAGGCGGAATTGTCGTACCTTGCAGTCTAAAGTAGATTAGATATGGAAGCAAACCTTCGATTTTCAAAGGAAGGTATCGGATTTCAGCGCGAATTGAACAAACGCGTTCACCAGTATTTTAAAGAAAACAACCTTTCCAAGAACGGCGGTTGGGCTATGCGGGGCAAAACGCTGGTTATGTTTTTGTTATATTTGACTCCATACCTGTTGCTGTTAACGGGAGTCATTCAATCCGGTTGGTTGGCCTTGTTGGCCTCGGCAGTTATTGGAATTGGTTTGGCCGGCATAGGGCTTTCGGTGATGCACGATGCCTGCCATGGCGCGTATTCCTCCAATCCAAAAGAAAACGAGTTCATTGGTTACTCTCTAAATTTTTTAGGAGCCAGCAATTTCAATTGGAAGATTCAACACAATGTGCTTCATCATTCCTACACGAATATTACGGAGCACGACGAGGATATTGATAACCGGGGGCTGTTCCGATTCACTCCCTATGCCCCCCTTAAACCCATTCACCGCTACCAGCATTGGTACGCATGGCCATTTTATTCGTTAATGACCTTGTTTTGGGTGTTGCTAAAGGATTATTTCCGGTTTGCGAAGTACGACAAAGAAGGCCTCATCAATCAGGTAAATGGTTCAAAAACCAAAGAATTGATAATATTGATATTCACTAAAGTTTGGATTTTGGTGTATTCTTTTGCCCTACCCTTGATTTTTACTGATTTCAGTTTTGGTCAAATTGTTTTGGGATTTTTGACGGCCCATTTGATTGCCGGATTTTTACTGGCCTTGGTCTTCCAACCGGCCCATGTGAGCGATGAAACCGCCTTTGTTGCCATCCCAGAAAATGGAGAACTCCCCTATTCATTCGCCGAACATCAAATTCGTACTACCCGCAATTTCGCAAATGAAAACAGGTTGTTTTCCTGGTATGCCGGAGGATTAAACTATCAAATTGAACACCATTTATTTCCCCATATCTGCCATATTCACTACCGAAAAATAGCTCCCATTGTGCGAAAAACAGCAGAGGAGTTCGGCTTGCCCTATGAAAACACTCCAACTGTATGGGAAGCATTGGTTACGCATGGACGGCATTTAAGAAACCTAGGGCGGATTACACAGATTCCTCAGGAGTCTGTTGTTCAGACTGCCACAATGGCTCATGCTTAATTGAATTCATGCGTTTCTTGCCCGAAAAAAATGCAAGAATTTAGGTATGAACAAGTTTAACCGACAAGAGAAGAACGGACAAACAATATTAAAGCGTAACGTTGACCATACTTGACTACCGTTCAGGACTTACAAGAAGATAAATTGAACGTGGAGTCCAGTGACCACTCTTAAAAACGGGGCGAAACCGAAAAGCCAGACGAGTAGGAAGAGTAAAACTACGAATATGACGTATTCAATTATTAAGGAATCAACAATGTGGTCAACTGACTCATTAAAACAAAAAGTGGAAAAAATACTGAATGAAAAAACCAAAGAAGGTTACGAAGTTGTAACAGTTGCTTTTGGGCTAAATATGTGGTGGAGCCCAACCGCATTTATTACGTTGAGAAAATAGGCATTAACAAAAAAGAAGCCCATACATGGCGCCAAGCCAAAAAACGGGTTCAGTTGTTAATTGAACAATCGAACTCCTATCAACTTTTGTGCTGGGAAGACCTTTTTGTGCTTCGATTTGAAAATAAGCGAAACTAAATCTGCATCCTCGCCAAGCGCCAAAAAGGCAAAGCGTAGCGGCAATTTAAAACGTGCCGCCGCGCCCCCGATTGAACCGGCAGGAAGGTCCGCCAAAACCCGGCACAGCCGCGGCGAGGAGGCGACCTTGGGAGCCACCGCAGGCGCCTGGCTGTGCAGGTTTTGGCACACCTGACTACAGGTGAAAGCGGGAAAAGGCGCCCTAAAAATCAAGAGCAAACACCATAAAAAAAGGCGAAAATGGAATTTCATCCATTTTCGCCTGCCAAACCGATTGGCTCGGATTTACTGTGCTACAATCTCCAACAATTCTACTTTGAATACCAGCGTTGAGCCGGGTTTGATGGCTGAACCGGGAGGCGCATTGTTGCCGTAAGCCAAATCGGCAGGAATGATGAAACGGAAGGTGGAACCCACAGGCATCAATTGCAAGCCTTCGGTCCAGCCGCGAATAACGCCACTTAATGGGAATTGGGCCGGCTGACCGCGATCGTAACTGCTGTCGAACTTAGTGCCATCAATCAGGGTGCCCTCGTAATTCACTTTAACGGTAGATTCGGCCGTTGGACGTGGGCCTTCACCCAGCTTAACCACCTCGTACATCAAGCCCGACTCCGTGCTGTTCATGCCTGGCTTGCCACTCTCGGCAGCCATGAATTTTTTACCCGCCTCGATGTTTACAGATGCTGCCGCGTCCGCTTGCTTCTTTTGCCGTTCCATCATGACTGTTTGAAATTGGGCAAAAATCTCTTCGGTTTCACCCTCTTTCACCAATTTGGTGCGGGTGGTGTCAAGCCCATCGATAGCGCCTTGCAAAAAGGCCAACAAATCAACTTGAAGACCCGCCGTAGTCAAATTTTGAAGCACATCAAGGCCCACTGCATAACTTACCTTTTGATCTAAGGTTTGAAGGGTAGGTTGTTGATTTTTTGAAAGCGCGTCAACCGCCTTTTTGGCGTCGCCACTTAACTTCTGTGCCGTTGCCAGGCTGCCGATACCGGCCAGAACAAGGACCGCAGCGGCCCGAATTGCATTTGATTTCATGTATTTTTTTAAAAAATTTAGGTAAAGGTACGAGAATGAACGGGGATTTGCCTTACATGTTGCGTCGGTACTGACCACCCACCTCAAATAAGGCCTGGGTAATTTGACCCAGGGTACACACTTTGGCACTTTCCATCAGCACTTCAAACATATTTTTATTTTGAATGGCCGCTTCTTGAAGGGCTTGCAGAGCCTGTTCAGCCTGCCCGGCTCGGAAACCATGCTGGAATTCCTTGGTCTTAATTTGCCATTCCTTCTCTTCGGTGGTGGAACGAATTACCTCGCCCGGCCGAACCGTGGGCGACCCCTTGGAACTTAAAAAGGTGTTTACCCCCACAATCGGATATTCCCCGGTATGCTTCAATGTTTCGTAATACAGGCTTTCTTCCTGAATTTTACCGCGCTGATACATGGTTTCCATGGCGCCAAGGACTCCCCCGCGCTCAGTAATCCGGTCAAACTCCAAATACACGGCCTCCTCCACCAAATCGGTGAGTTCTTCAATGATGAAGGAACCCTGCAAGGGATTTTCGTTTTTCGCCAATCCCAATTCCTTATTGATGATGAGCTGTATGGCCATGGCCCGGCGCACCGATTCTTCGGTTGGCGTGGTAATGGCTTCGTCATAGGCATTGGTATGCAGACTTTGGCAGTTGTCGTAAATGGCATACAAGGCCTGCAAGGTGGTACGAATATCGTTGAAGTCGATTTCTTGAGCGTGCAAGGAACGGCCCGAGGTTTGAATGTGGTATTTCAGCATTTGGCTGCGCTCCTGAGCTTGGTACAGGTTTTTCATGGCCTTAGACCAAATCCGGCGGGCCACCCGGCCCAACACCGCGTACTCCGGATCCATTCCGTTGCTGAAGAAGAAACTCAAATTGGGGGCAAAGGCGTCAATGTCCATGCCCCGCGAGCGGTAGTATTCTACATAGGTAAATCCATTGGCCAAAGTGAAGGCCAGCTGCGAAATGGGATTGGCTCCGGCTTCGGCAATGTGGTAGCCCGAAATCGACACCGAATAAAAATTGCGGACACCCTTCCAAATAAAGTACTGCTGCATGTCGCCCATCAGGCGCAAGCTGAATTCGGTGGAAAAAATGCAGGTGTTCTGAGCCTGGTCTTCCTTCAATATGTCGGCCTGTACGGTTCCGCGAACGGCGGCAACGGTTTGGTCTTTGATGCGCTGATACACCTCGGCCGGCAATACCTCATCGCCGGTAACGCCCAACAGCATCAATCCCAGGCCATTGTTGCCCTCGGGCAAGTCGCCGTGGTAGGCCGGTGGAGTTTGACCTTTGGCGGCATACACATCCTGTATCTTTTTCTGAACCTCGGCCTGTAGCCCTTGTTCGTGGATGTATTTTTCGCACTGTTGATCGATGGCCGCGTTCATAAAGAAGGCCGTTAACATGGCTGCCGGACCATTGATGGTCATCGACACTGAAGTGCTGGGGGCACATAAATCAAAGCCGGAATACAATTTCTTGGCATCGTCTAAGCAGCAAATGGACACCCCTGAATTGCCGATTTTCCCATAAATATCGGGGCGGTAGCCGGGGTCGTTGCCGTACAAGGTAACGGAATCAAATGCGGTGGAAAGACGTGCTGCGGGCAATCCTTTCGACACGTAGTGAAAGCGGCGGTTGGTGCGTTCCGGTCCGCCCTCGCCGGCAAACATCCGCGTAGGATCTTCCCCATCGCGCTTAAAAGGAAACACGCCCGAAGTGTAGGGGAAATAGCCCGGAAAGTTCTCTTGCAGCAGCCAGCGCAATTGGTCGCCCCAGCTGCGGTACCGCGGCGAAGACACCTTAGGTATGCGGGTTTGCGACAAGCTCAGGCTGTGGGTAGCCATGCGAATATCTTTGCCGCGCACCTGAAACACAAATTCATCTTGCTTAAACCGCTCTACCAGTTCCGGAAATTGCTCCAGAAGCTGACGGTTGCGGCCGTCCAAATCCAATTCCAATTGACTGCGCAGTTCGGCCAAGGCCGCGTAGGTTTCCGATTCCTGTTGCCCTTTGGCCGCCAGAATCTCTAACGATTGATGAATGGCATAGACTTTTTCCGCCATATCGGCCTGCTGTTCGGCCCAGCGGTTGTACTGCCGATTGTTTTCTGATATTTCGCTGAGGTATCGGGTGCGGTGCGGAGGAATAATGTAGATTTTCTCCGACATCTCCCGGCTGATTTCCAGGGAGCTGTTCAGTTTGGCTCCGGTTTTGGCCGATAGGCCGTCCATTACCCTACGGTACAGGGCGTTCATGCCGGGGTCGTTGAATTGCGAGGCAATCGTTCCCAGCACGGGCAAAGACTCATCGTCGGCCTCCCAGAGCTGGTGGTTTCGTTTGTATTGCTTGCGTACGTCGCGCAGGGCGTCCAGGGCGCCGCGCTTATCGAACTTATTCAAGGCAATGGCATCGGCAAAATCCAGCATATCGATTTTCTCCAGCTGCGTAGCGGCCCCGTATTCCGGAGTCATCACATACAGCGCATAATCGGCATGTTCGGTAATTTCCGTATCGCTTTGTCCAATTCCGCTGGTTTCCAGGATAATCAGGTCGAAGCCGGCCGACTTTAAAATGGAGATGGATTCTTTCACATAGCGGCTCAGGGCCAGGTTGCTTTGGCGGGTGGCCATAGAGCGCATAAACACGCGGGGGTGGTTGATGGCGTTCATGCGGATGCGATCGCCCAGCAGGGCTCCGCCGGTTTTGCGTTTGCTGGGATCTACCGAAACGATGGCCATGGTTTTATCGGGGAAATCGAGCAGGAATCGGCGCACCAGCTCATCCACCAGCGAGCTTTTTCCGGCTCCGCCGGTGCCCGTAATTCCCAGTACAGGAACCTGAGCCGCTTCGCCCGCGTTAAAGATGGGTTGCAGTTGGGGGGCGTGCAGATCGCCGAAATTTTCGGCGGCCGAAATCAGTCGGGCCAGGCAGCGGAACGAGGGTTTTCCGGTGGCATATTCCTTGAGTTCCTGTTCGATGGATTCGCCGATGGCATAATCGCAGCGGCGCAGCAAATCGTTAATCATGCCTTGCAGTCCAAGGGCTCGGCCATCGTCGGGGCTGTAAATGCGTTCAATGCCGTGGGCGTGGAGTTGTTCAATTTCTTCGGGCAGAATAACGCCGCCGCCGCCGCCAAAAATTTTAATGTGTTCGGCCCCATTTTCCTTCAGCAGGTCGTACATGTAGGTAAAATATTCCATGTGTCCGCCTTGGTAGGACGTCATGGCAATGGCATTGGCATCTTCTTGCAGGGCGGTTTGCACGACTTCCTGCACCGAGCGGTCGTGGCCCAGGTGAATCACCTCGGCTCCGCTGGCTTGAATAATGCGTCGCATAATATTAATGGCTGCGTCGTGGCCGTCAAAGAGGGCGGCGGCCGTCACAATTCGAATTTTATGTTTGGGGCTGTAAGGCGTGGTTTCCATAGGCATCAGCTAAAAAAACAGCAGCGTAGAATACGGCAGTTTCGGGGCAAAAATAGGCATTAAAAAGCAGAGTTGTGGGGGAAATGGGGCGGTAAAATCGGGGGGAATGGCTGGGGATTTTTTTGGGGGGCGGTAAACGGGCTGTCGTGGGTAGTCCGCAGCCCAAGGCGGGGCCTGCAGCCACCGGCGGGTGGCTCCCAAGGTCGCCCCCGCCGGTTGGCGCAGGCCGCGCCTTGGGCTTTTCGGGCTACCCTACTCCATCCCTACCGCGGGCGACGGGGGAGGGATTGGGGGAAGTAAACAAGATTAGGTCTTGGTCAGCCTTTACTAAGAACTTTATGTATCTCAATAATTTAAATCAAGCACCTAAAACGAGCATCTACAGCACCCGCCCAGTTCGTTCTGTTAAAATGATTTTATACCCTTCTTTGAATTCATCGGTCAAAAAACTTCTGTCAATCAACTCCAGCCATTGGGGTAAGGCCTTTGCCATCTTGGCAAAGATGTTTTCCTGTTGCTTTCTGTCTATTTTCGCTATGTTCATGGCCGCCAGAAAATCCTGTTTTTTTAGTTTTTTCTTTCGCCCGTTTAGGGTTAATGCCATTTCCTCTTTATCGTCAGGATTTACTAAGGCGGTATTTACCAAATCGTAAGCCGGAGAAAAAACCATACCAATGCCGGACTGCTCAAGCAAGGAGAAATTCTTCAAATGCATGTCGGCGTTTCCGGTTAGGAAAGAGAAGAGCAGCAGTTCAAAAAAGTTCACCAAATCCAATCCGGGTGTTGCTGAATACCTTTGAATGACTTTAGCAATCTGCTCATAGCTGCCCTGATATTTGTCCTCTGTAAGCCGTTCGGTAAGTTGGCACATGTCTTCCATGGCCAATTTGCCCCGATATGTCCGATCTATGCGCTTGGTAACATAGCCCAGATTGCCCGATTTTAGTCGAACCAAACTGTGTGGTGCTGTTTTTATTTTGGCAATTTCTGCCAAATGCATAGTGGCATCTTCCACTTCGGGCAAATGTGGATACTGCATGGCAGGTGGTTTCAAAATATACCCGCCCCATAAGCCCACTAGGGTAAACCTTCGTTCGGTTCCAGCTCTGCTATTGCTGCTGATCTGCAAGGACAACTTGGCCTGAACACCCGCCACTGCGGTTTGGCTGCGTATCACTTCCTGAGCCAGTGCTTCCAAATCTTCTTCTGAATAGGGCAATACTGGCGGACTCGGCTGGCCAAAAATCTGCTTTGAGCAAAAGGCATGAAAATCCTTCCCGTCTAGGTCCACTGGCTTATAACAAAACAGGCAGTTTTTCATGGCACTTCCTCCTCTTTTACTTCCACTATACTCACAACCCCAACGCAATCTTTGCAACAGGCCAACAACAATCCCATCCGATCTCTGGGATTCAATTTCCAGTTCTTTTCGGCTATATCAAGCAACCACCCTTCGGGTATAAGACCATCAAAAAAGGGGAACAGTACCTTTGATGTGTACTTCTCCTCCCTTAGAGGTAAGGTCAAGCTTACCTGCCGAGCCCCTGGCTTAACAGCATAGGCTCGCTCATATTCAAAATGATACCCCAGCTCATCTTGTGTGAGCCATCCGACTATGTGATCCTCAATTTTTACGGCTGCTTTGCGCATGGCACAGATGTTAAATTGAAGTTAAGATTCTAAAAGCCTAATTTGAGGAACGGCCCCAACCTCATAGCCAAAAAGCTGCAAGACTTGGTTTACCTTGTCCAACCTCAAGGTTTCCTTCCCCTGTTCCAATTCACGAATAAATCGCAAACCTACCCCGGCCTTTTCAGCCAGCTCAGGCTGGGTGAGTTTCACCAATTTACGTTTGCTTTTTACAAAGGCTGCCAGGCTCATAGTATACCCATTTGGGTACAAATTTAGGAATATTTTTTAAATATGTACCCGTTCGGGTGTATTCAATAAAATTCCAACCGCGCATCAGGAACGCTAAAAGCCGAAAAGCAAACGGCCATCGCGCTGGGCAGCCGCTTTGGCCTTAGCCGCTAAAGCAATGCCTCCCCTTGACAAACGGAGGGCATTCGGGCTGATTTTGGACTATTTTTTTCTTTTCTCAATCATATAGCATACCCTTTCGGGTACAAATTCAAGATTCATATCTGATTTTGTACCCTATAGGGTGCATTCATTAAAAGCAGTTGCAAGGTGACTGATGCAAACTCTTCGTAAACCCAGCCCTCTACTGAATGCCTTTGGGGCAATAAGTGCAATTGCTCTTCAATGCCTTCCAATGCATAATAAGCAGCTGCTGCTTTTTTTCTACTGAATAAAAACAACGCGCCATCAAAGAACCAAAAGAATAGGCCCCGCGCCTCCGCCCCTACCTTCCACACATGGTCTTAAACGCACAATATGCGCAGTCTTCGGTGGTTGTGGTTTGCTCAAAAGGCTTCTGCAAATCCAACAGGTCGCTCAATACCGCATTCAACCTGTCCTCAAACTCCTGAGCGAAGGGACGAAAATCGGTGACCGGTTTATCGCCCTGAACCAAGGCCCCATCGCTGCTGCGGCTCCGAATAAACCACAATCCCGGCATGACCTTGCGGTCGCCCGGCAAGGCCCCACGCATGGCCAACCACCCATACAAAAACACTTGAAACAATTCCTTTTTATGCAGATTATCGCCCGGAAATGCCTCAGCAACACTGCTGAAATTTATTTTTTTGCGATCAAATTTTCCGGTTTTGTAGTCCAACAATCGAAATATTTCTCCCTCCGGATGCATCAACACATCCATACGATCTACAAAGCCTTTGAACTTCACGGTTTCACCCTGCGACAAGGTGTAACTCAGGTTGATGCGCTGCTCGGCCCCCTCAAAGTAAAACCGGTTGGGATTCTCGATGTCCTGCCTCAATACCTGCTGAACATGAAACAATACCACGGAATTCAACAGCACCAATTCGCCACGGGTTTGATCGACCGGCCGGGCCGATTCAAAATACTCCTGCAAGGCTCTTGCCGTCAAAGCTTTTAAATTGGCTTCGGTTCCCTGGGCCTTAATCCACTCCTTTTCTATGGGCTGCCCCGCCGGATGCGCCTTGTAAAAATGTTCAAGCACCGCATGAATCAAGGTACCCAACATGGCGGCATCCATTTGCTCGGCCGGTTGCTGCCGCTGCTCTATGCCCTGCAGTTTACTCAGGTAAAACCGCAATCCACAGGTCATAAAATCGTTAAGCGTGGAGGCCGACAATTCATTCTTGCTAATGTATTCCTGCAACCGGACAGCCACCTGCCCCTCCTTGGCAATGGAAATGGGCATGGAACTCTCCGGCCGAATGTTCAATGGCTCGCTGAGCGTAGGCAGATGCCGCAACCGATTGTGCATCCATTCCCACTGAAGGATAAACCGACTGGGCTCGCCCGTATCTCCGCTTTTAATCTGGTTGTTGTAAATTAAATCAACCCGTTCTGCCCGTTCCATTAATTGAAACAACAACAGCCCTTCTGTTTTTTCCCGGTCTTCAGGCAAATCCATTCCAAAGGCCTTTTTCAGGTGAAAGGGTATGAGTCCATGGGCGGAACCCTTAGAGGGCAGACTGCCTTCGTTGGTTTGCAATACAATAACACGTTTAAAGTCAAGGTTGGCGGTTTCCTGTAAACCCAAGATTTGCAAACCGGTTAGGGGTTCGCCACTAAACGGGGTTTTGATGGATTTGATGAGGCGGTCTATAATTTTCCATTGGGCTTCGGATGTTAAGCTATCCAAAAACGGATTCAACCCTTCCCGAACCCGGCGCAACTGAGCGGAAAGGTAAAACGCCATTTGGGTGGTGAGCCCTCGGGGATCTTGATTTTCTTCTGCCAACCTGTCGCACCAATGCTGGGCCAAACGCAGTACATGAAACCGATCTTCCATCAACGGATCCAACCAAGCCAATACGGCCGGCGCATCCAGCATTTCAGAGCGTGCTGTTTCCGGCTTTCGGCTTTTAATGATGGCTTCAGACAACTGGGTAGCCTGAATCGTAAACCCTTCGTTGGTGGAAGGCAATTCCAAAAATTTCAACAACCTGGAAGATTTAAGCCAGACCTCGGGACTAAAAAAATCCTTGCGCTTGGTGCTGTGCAGCTGCCTTAGGGCGTAAAACCAGTGCGAAATAGAACTTTCTGAAATGGGGTGCCCAATGGAAATGTTGAGAGATTGCACCGATGCGGGCAAATACTGTATGGCAGGCATCAACATTTGGGCATTGGGCAACACCACGGCGGTGTCTTCAAAGTCGATGGAATCGTCCAGCAGAAGGCCCGCTAAGCAAGAGGCCTGCCCTTCTTGTCCTCCCGCCTGATAGGTGGTAATTTGGGCAGCCACCTTGGGTTCCGGAACTTCTACGGCTTTGCCCAAGCGCGATTTCCAGCTGGTCCTTCGCTGGTAATACGCATCTTCAGACATGCATTCCGCGCTTTTTGAGGGATTCCAAAACACGCGCACTTCATGGGTTTGGCCTAATTTCTGAATGGCCTTTTCCTGGGCTTTAGAAATCCAAAGGGGATCCAATAGATATAGGTGTGTGTACTCCGAGTTATCGGGAGGCTGTACCTGTTCTACCCAATGCCGAACGGCCCGGCCCGGATAGCTTAATTGATGTTCGTCCAAGTGCGCCTGAAAGGCCTGATACAAAGCACTCCCGCTCCTCCAAATCCGTAAAAACTCCTCTTGAATTTTTGAGGTTTCGGGGATGAACCCCTTCCAAAATCGAATGGCCAAGGCACGGGCTTCGGGTTCCATGCTGGAAAAGGCCGCATCAATTTCGCGCTCCTCCAACAGCACCCGAAACAATTCTTCGGGTTGAGCCAAGGCCTGATCTATGCGTTCAAACTCCTCCAAAATTACCTGACCCCAAAAGTAAAAGCGTTCAAAGGGCTCTTCATACACCGTTTGATTGAAAATGGGGTGCAGGCGCATCAGCAAATCGGTACCGGGAGCCAAGGTTTGGCCGGAAGCTTCCGCAAAGAACGATTCCATGGTTTGCATGTTGGGTGCCCAAATGGGCTTTCCCGCCTGTTCCGCCAAGTGTTTCCGAAGAAACAACCCCGAGCGTCGGGTGGGCAGCAGAACCATTGCGGAGCTTAAATCCTGCCCATGTTCCTCCAACAGCTGCCGTGCAACTTCATTTAAATATTGATTCATCGTGCAGGTACAGTTACAGTAGTCATTTCATCTAAATACACCAAATAGCCGGTGGCGCCAGACATACCCATTTGCTGCAGCAAGCGCATATAGCCTTGAATTTGTTGCTGATGCTCTTCTTTTTTGCTGCCTGTTTTGTAGTCAATGATGCGGACTTCGTTTCCGCGGATGGCCACCCGGTCGGGCCGGCGAAGCCGGCCGTCGGGCAAGAGAATGGCCTGTTCGTTTAAAATCTTCCAGCTGCCATCAAAGGTTTCTTGAACCACCGGCATGCCGAGTAAGGTTTCAATGAGTGCCTGGTATTCCGCGCGTTCCCGTTCTTCCATTAAGCCTTCCAGCAGCAAGCCGTTAAGCAGTTTTTCGGTGGTGGCGGGGTTGCCATCCAATCCGGCCGCCAATCGATGCACAATCAAGCCCCGGCGCAACGCATGTTGGCGCTGTTCCCAATCTTCGCTGGGCTGACCCAATATGGTAATGCTGGGCCTTAGGCGTTGGTCCGCGGGCTGGGGAATGCCGGCCAGGAAGCAGTTTTGAGGCTTTTCCGCTTGGATTTCGGGCGGGGGACAACTGCCGAAGGTATAGGTATATCCCTCATTGCTCCCAGAAACCTCGGGTTTAAGGGCATGGAGGGCAAACAACAGGATGGACGAAATCCGGCTGTAATTTTTCTCCTTTTCCCGTAGGTTGTCTTTGGTTAGGGGCGACCACACTTCCAGCATGCGGCGAGGCCGAGTAAACGTCACGTAGAGTAGATTTAAGGTATCCAGCCACTGGTTTAGGGTTTCTTCTTCCCACTTGTCGCGGAAGAAGGAGTATTTTAAGCCTCCACTGAAGGGAACAGGAATCAAGGGCGGAAATCCCGGTTGCCTTGGATTGGGTTCCGCCCACAGCAAATCGTTGTATTTCTGAACATCTCCCCCCAGATAGGGTACCAAAACCACATCGAATTCCAAGCCCTTGCTCTTATGAATGGTCGTGGCAATCATGTTGTTGGGGTCATCGCTGAGTCCCAAACTTTGGGAATCTCCCTCTTGGCTCCACCAATCCAGAAAATACCCAAAATTGCCTCCTTCGGTGTGGGACCATTCGGCGGCAAGGTTTAAGAAGGCCTTGATAAAAGGATGCCAAGCTTCGTGCTGAAACAGATTCAGTTCAACGGCGGCATCGCGCAGCACATCGGCCAGGGAGGCGTGGCGCCAGGTTTCCAGCCGGGGTTTCAAGCGCAGCAGAAAGGGATCTGCATCCCAATTGGGCGCAAGAGGTTGAGCATGTTCTTCCTGCAGAATCCAGCGGCGGTAATTCAGTGAGGCTTGGGCGAGATTAACGGCATCAGGTTTTCGGTCTAGGGCATGCAGGACGCCCAACAGAATAACCACTGCAGGGTGGATTTGCAATCGGGCGGCGCTTTCGGTCGAAATATCGGGCCAGTGTTTTTCAGGCTCGGCCATTTTACGTTCCTGATAGGCTTCAACAAAGGTGTTTATCGAATCGTTGTCGCGGAACAGGAAAGCGATATGCCCCGGCAGGTATCCATGATTGTCGAGCAAATCGCGAACGCGGTCGATGGTTTGATTGAAGCAGTACCATCGGGATTGTTCCGCATTTAGGTCGCTTAAAAACGGCAGGTTAAATTGAACCAGGCCAGAATGCTCTTTTTGCTTTTCTTTTCCGGGATTTTGGCCGGCATTCTGATAAATTTGAGGGAGTTTGACAATCCAGCTTGGGTCAATGTTTTGCCGGGCAACCACATCGGCCATAATACCGGGACAGGCCTCGAAAAATGCCCGGTTGAAATCCAGAATACCTACCAGGCTTCGGTAATTTTCGTTCATGGGTTCGGGTTGAACCTGATTCCCAAATTCCAGGGCAACCGTTTCATGCAGCAGCTTCCAATCTCCATTTCGAAATCGGTAAATGGCTTGTTTTACATCGCCAACCAGCAGGGACTCCTTGCCTTGAGCCAATCCGTTCTCCACCAAAGGTTTTAGGTTCGACCATTGCAAACCGCTGGTATCTTGAAACTCATCGATTAAAAAATGGTCGAAGTAATTCCCCCATTTTTCAAAAATAAAGGACTGGTTGTTTCCGGCCATCACATTGTTTAGAATCGGGGCGGCATCGGAGATTGAGAGTTTGTTTTCTTCGTCCCGCCATTGGCCTAGCAGGCGAATCATTTCGGTAATCAGCCCCAATTCATACACCCTTGATTTGAGCAGATGACAGGAATAGGCCATGGGCAGCGTGGATTGCAGGGCATCAAACAATTCATGGTAGGCTTGGTATAAGGTTGCAGCGCGGGGCAGTCCGGCCTCCCTATTTTGATTGGTAAACCAAGCCTCGGGGTCCGAGTAAAATTGAAGCACCCTAGCTTTCTCCAGCTCAGCACCTATGGAAGTCACATCGGGTTCCAAGGCCTTAAACAACAGCATAATTCCACCTTTATTCCCAAACGCAAAATCGCCAATTTCAAAGCCTGCCCGATCCATTTCTTGAACGGCATATTCGGCTTGGGACTTAATTTTTTCTGTCCATTGGTCCAATTCTTTGTTGGCAAACCGGAGCATCTCTTCCATGGAAGATTCGTTTTCCAAGAAATTCAGAATCAGGTCTTGTTTCAATTGGAATTTTTCTTCCAGCACCTGACCGGAAAAGGCCATGAGGTCGCGGCGGAAATCCCAGCTTTTTTCCGATTCAAGGCGGTCGGCCGCAAAGCGGTTCAACCACTGCGCAATATAGCTATCGGCCGTCAAATCGTCCATAAGTCGCTGAACCAGCGCAGAAAGGATTTTATCCCGATCCATTTCAATGGCGTAGCCGGCCGACAAATCAATCTCTCGGGCCAAGGAACGCAGCATGCGTTGCATAAAGCTATCTAGGGTAAGCACGTGGAACCGGCCATAGTCTTGAAGCAGCTCCTGAAGCAGCTTTAAAGAACGGTTTTGCAGTTCATGGGGTTGTTCCTGAGGCAGATTAAGATCGGTGCAGAGCTGCTTAAAGTATAGACTTTTTAGTGGTTCAAGGGCCAACTGCCGCAGGCTGCTTAAAATCCGCTCCTTCATTTCGCGGGTGGACTTATTGGTAAACGTAACGGCAAGAATGCGCTGCCACTGACCCTTGGATTGCAGGGCCAACCGAATAAAAGTGTAGGCCAGGCGGTAGGTTTTTCCGGCGCCAGCGCTGGCTTTGAGTAAATGAATAACTGACATGGCAACAAGATACAAAAAGGGACTGCAAGCCTTTGCACACCCCAATACATCAGGGGGCATTTTGAAGGTCAAAACAAATCCATTACCTTGTGCAAAAACCTACTGCTATGGGAATTACGCGTAGAACCTTTATGGGCAGAGCCGGCATATTGGCTGCCGGCGCCACGGTTGGACTGCCGAGCATGGTCTTATCGGCCAACTGGAAAGAAGAAGCCCTAAGATGGCAACCGCAGCTGCAGAGCAAAACGCCCGAAGAAAATGCCAAAGATGAATCCTTTTGGGCCTGGGTACGGCAATGCTACACCTTAAACTACAACCTAATAAATTTAAACAACGGGGGAGTAAGTCCTCAGCCCAAACAGGTGCAAGATGCCGTTGACCATCACTACCACCAAAGCAACCAAGGGCCTTCGTATTACATGTGGCGGATATTGGATCAGGGCCGAGAGCCGTTGCGCAGGGAATTGGCAGAATATGCCGGTTGCAGTCCGGAGGAACTCGCCATCAACCGAAACGCCTCAGAAGCGCTGGAAACCATCATCTTTGGCTTGAATCTGAAAAAGGGCGATGAGGTATTGGTTGATCGGTACGATTACCCCAACATGCTAAACGCCTGGAAACAGCGTGAAAAACGAGAGGGCATTGTGCTGGTGTATGTGAATTTAGACCCGGTGCGCATGAGCGATGCAAAGGTCAAAGAGGCCTATGTGTCTAACATGAGCAAAAAAACTAAAGTGGTGCACATCACCCACCTGATAAATTGGAACGGCCGGATTTTGCCGGTGAAAGCCGTTGCCGATGAAGCCAAGTCCAGAGGCATAGATGTGTTGTGCGACGGGGCGCATTCTTTCGCCCATGTGCCCTACTCCATTCCCGATTTGAATTGCGATTACTATGGAACGAGCTTGCACAAGTGGTTGAGTGCCCCTTTTGGAACGGGCATGATGTACATCCGCAAGGAGAAAATCGCTTCTGTGTGGCCGCTGTTGGCGCCAGAAAAACCGGAGAGCGATGACATCCGGAAGTTTGAAAGCCTGGGGACTCGGAATTTTGCTTTGGAACAGGGCATCCGCGAGGCCCTGGAATTTCAGCGCTGGATAGGGAACGAAAACAAGCATGCCCGTTTGCAGTATTTGAAGAAGTACTGGACCAGCAAAGTAGCATCCAAAGCCGATGTAGAAATAAACACTCCCCTGAATCCAGAATCCAGTTGTTCTTTGGTGCATTTGGGCTATAAGGGCAAAACCGGAGCCGAAATCGAGCAGCATCTGTTTGGAAAATACAAGGTGCATTGTGTTGCCATTGATTATGAAGGCTTGAAGGGAGTGCGAATTACCCCACATGTATATACATCACTGCGCGATTTAGATGTATTGGTAGAGGGAATTTTGAGCCTCACTTAACCCCAATTTAAATGCAATTCCAGCCCTTGTATATGGGCCGAGTTGTATCTTTATCCTAAAAATGAAATTTATTTTAGGATGTGTATTGTTGGGTTTGGGTGGTTTGCATGCTCAAGGAACGCTGCAATTTAATCAGGTTTTATTGGTTTCAGCGGTAGACACAGTACCCCAAAATAAAGTTTGGAAGGTTACCTCAGTGCTATCGAATTCTCAGCTTCATACCTCTGGAACAAATATTGCACTGTCGACAGCCATGCTGGTAAATGGATCAACTGTTTACTTAAGTGGAAGATCATATTCAGATTGGTCAGCCGATGGAAATCAGTCCTTTGGCACCTATACCCAGATGCCGATTTGGTTGCCGGCTCAAACCACCTTGGCCGCGGGAGCCAATGCTTTAAGCATATCTGTCATTGAGTTCAATGTATTGCCATAGGCGGCAAAGGGCATGAGGGGCCCGCGCTCCGGATGGAGTGGAAAGCCCGCAGGTGGGGCGGGCAACAGCGGATGCGGCGAGGAGGCGACCTTGGGAGCCACCGCAGCGCATTTCCGCTGTGCCCGCGGCACCGAGGACTTGGAAGGACAGCCGGTAAAGCGCCCCACCCCCTTAAATCCCATAAAAACCCCTTAGAATTGGGAAGATTTTTTTAGAAAGCATTCCGAGGCTTTGTTCAATTCGAAATTTTAATTACTTTTGCATCCCAAGTTTAATACAAGGCCCATTCGTCTAGGGGTTAGGACGCAAGATTTTCATTCTTGAAACAGGGGTTCGATTCCCCTATGGGCTACTAAAAATGAATTGAATGGCGAACATTAAGTCAGCAAAAAAACGCATCAGAAACTCTGAAACAAAGCGTCTTAGAAATAGATATCAGCACAAATCGGCTCGTACGGTGTTGAAAAAATTCCATTTGGCGACCTTGAAAGAGGATGCGTTGAATTTGATGTCCAAAGCTGCCGAAATGGTAGATAAATTGGCAAAAAACAACATCATTCATAAAAATAAAGCGGCCAACATCAAGTCAAAAATGATGAAGCGTGTGGCTGCAATGTAAGTTTGGAAGTGGATTTAGTTTTTAAAAAGGGCTGATTTTCAGCCCTTTTTTTATTTTAGTCCCCAAAAACAATTCGATGAAACGATGGATAATTTTGGGATTCTTTGGCCTGATGGCCGCCATGTCCCAGGCCTTTTGGCTCAATTATGCGGCTTTAGGTCCCCTTTTGACTGAAAAATTCGGAACAGGAGAAGCTGAAAATGTGCTGTTAATGATGGTGTTTCCGGTGCTGTATGTGCTGTTATCTCAGCCCTCCGGAAAATGGATTGATCGATATGGATATGCTCCGGTTGTGGGCATTGGAGGTCTTGTGATGGCCATGTTCTCGCTGGGAAGATTGCATGAAGGCGGTTTTTTTTGGTTGTTGAGTATGCAAGCGGGAATTGCCATAGGTCAGCCCCTGGTGGTAAATGGAATTTCTAAACTGGTTGCCCGGCAATTTCCGGCCGAGTTGGTGGGTACGGCCACCGGATTGGGCAGCGCCTCTATGTTTATTGGGATGGGATTGGGAATTGGACTAACCCCTGAGCTGGTAGATGGACAATCGTTTTTTTTAGCCGATGCCCTGTTCGCGGGATTAGCCCTGATTGGAATTATTGGATTTATATGGGCTGAAGGAGGGATTAAGGCGGCTTTTAGGACTGAGCGTGCCGAATCAGCAGAACCTAGTGCTGGAAGTCGATTGAGCATTCACACCCCGGGAGTTGTGGTGTTAAGTGTTATTTCAGGATTGGCTCTAGGGGTTTTCAATGGATTAATGGCGGCCTTGGAATGGATATTACGGGGCTATGGTGTTGGAGCCGAGGACGTTGGTTTGGCGGCGGCATTTTTGATTTTAGGTGGCATTGTAGGCGCCATTGTTCTTCCTCCGATTTCAGATAAAATGGGGGTAAAGCGGCCCTTTATTCGTGCGGCAGCCTGGTTGGGATTGATTGGCATTGCGGTATTGCTTGGTTTCCCGATGCCGACCTTAGTTTTGTTTGGCGTTTCCTTTGGCACTGGCATGGTATTTTTAACCGGATATCCTTTGATTTTGGCTGCTTCTGAGGAAGAAGCCGGAACGGATTTGGCCGGTCAGGCCACTTCATGGATTATGTTGGCGGGGAATGCCGGTGGAGTGCTTTTGACGGTGGTAACCACAGTCATTTGGGAAGGGAGTCACAATCCCGTTTGGATTATCGCCCTTTACGGAGTTTTGTTGGTGTTGGCCGGGCTGCTTGCCGGAGTTCGGAAGGGTGTTTTGTAGCCTGAACTGCGGGGGTGAGGGCTCCCAAACCTCCGTGAACTCTGCGCCTCCCATTGTGGACGTTGTGGTAAAAACAGGCAGTCAAGCCTGAACCCGTATTTTTTACCGCAAAGGGCTCCATGTCGGTGCAAAGGGCGCGGAGGGGGTATCCCGTTTATTTCATTATTTGCAAACGACGGACGTTGGTATTTCCTATATTATCGGTAAACACCAATAAATAAACCCCCGCTTCCCCGATAAAAATTTCGTTTTTATTGGCCTTTATTGAAACAGATTGGATTTCTTGTCCAATGGTATTGAAAATTTTAGCTTCTCCCTCAATGGAAGAGTGGATGGAAATCCTTCCATTACTTGGGTTTGGAGAAATTGTAAAGTCTGGATTTTGAATTTCATTCAATTCCAGCGTAGTGGTTACTGAAAGGGGTGACGAAACGGCATAGCAACCATTAAAAACCTCAAGTTCGTAATTGCCGGCGGTAGTTGCAGTATAAGATGAAGACGTGGCCCCAGGAATCACGGAACCATTCAAATACCACTTGTAGGAATAACCTGTGCCCGTACTGCCATTCAATACAACACTACCTCCCGGAGAAATGGCGGTGCTGCCTGCAGGAGTAATTACAGCGATAGGATTGCTGTTAACAGTAATTTGAATGGGGTCAGAAACAGCATTGTTTGGCCCCAATGTAATGGAAACGGTATATGCCCCTGTCAATCCGGCCTCGTATGATGCCCCTGTCGCGCCGCCAATGGCAACCCCATTTCTAAACCATTGGTATGAGTAACCGGACCCCTCAATGGTCTTTAAAGTGACCGTAATTCCCTCGCAAAAAGTTGTGGCCCCTTTTGGGAAAATACGTTTATCAATAATCAAGTTTTCATCGCCGTTTTGATAGGATAAGTACGAGAAGAAAACCATCATCATTTCATCTGTTGTTGCCTCGCCAGCCGAAACATTTTGAGGCGGGGAAGATGGATTGTTCGGGTTGTTCGATGTATTGTCAAACATTGCGGTAGCCTTCAACGTATATCCACTAGGAACTTTAACGGCATTTTGAAACACGAAATTGTCCTGCCAATGAAAATCCCAATCAGGAATATTTACAAAACGAATGGTATCAAACGGAGCCGTATTTTTTACCGCATACGTTAAAAATGTTTTACCCAATAAATGCATATGTGGAGAGGCCGTCAGGAACGTCCAATTGCCAGGGAAGCTTATAGATTCATTGAAGGTTCTAGTTTGGTTTGCGGGAATAGATAATGGACCATTTGTAAGCGTATTTAAATGGTTGAGCAAGGGATTTACCGAAATGCCGCGTACATTATTCGTGGTCAATTTAAAATTAATTCGAGTGCTGTCAACCTGGCCTTGACTGCCAGGTGCATAATGTATTTGGATCACAATGCGCGTATTGGGAGCCAACCGAAGTCCCGTACCCACCGGCGTGAAATACGGCTGGGCCCCAGGCACATACTCATAAATGAGCTTAGATCCAGCCGATCCTGTTCCTCCTGAACTACTATTGCTGATGGAATTGTTTGTGGAATCTTGAAAAACCAAAACGTGGTGAACGATGCCCGGGTTCCCAGGAATGATTTCTATGGCTGTTGCAAAGCTGGCCTGTGTCAATCCAGAAGGGATGACAAAATTTCTGTAAACATCGCTATTGCTTTGCACCATGTAGTCATTCATTTTTAACGATAAATCAACTGTGCCAAGTTTAGTACCATTTGAATAAGTGGGTGCTGGAGGGGCAAACCGAAGATCGCCAGAAGGGGCCCCATTGGTAGCCCATTGTTGAATCTTTAAGATTTCGGCAGAAGTCAATAGCCGTTCATGCGCGTAGCGTTTGTAATTGGGGTCTGCATTCCATGGGGGCATTCCATTGGTTACAGAAGCAGCCATATAATATGAATTCGGGTAGGCATCAGTATAAGAATTTAGAGAAAATGGTGCAATCCCGCCGGTATGGTGACAGGATGTGCAATTGGCATAGACTATTTTTGCAATGTCGTTTGTCCAGGTTGGAATTTGACCAAAGCCATTTGCCTGGGTTAGGAAAATGAAAAGGAAAAGACAAACAAAAAATGGGATTTTATTTTTCATGGTTTATTCGGTATTTCTTGAAATGACAAGAACGCACTTATACTCTTGGAGCAAAATTAGTTTCGGGCCGATGAGGCTTGATGCCTTCTAAGTTATTCTTTTTTATGCACTTATACAATAAAGTCGAAGATGAGTCACTTTTTCTGAAAAACAAAAAAAGCAAGAGTCGTTGACCCATTTATAAGAAATTTGTTGACCCACTTGTATGCTTTTCTGTAAAAAAAACCGCCCTCCAAGCCTGAGCCCGTTTTTTTAACCGCAAAGGGCTCCATGTCGGCGCAAAGGGCGCAAAGGGGTGTAGCAATAGCACCCCCCCCTCTCCTTCAACCCCAAACCTCCGTGAACTCTGCGCCCCCCATTGTGGACGTTGTGGTAAAAACAGGCAGTCAAGCCTGAACCCGTTTTTGGTAAAACAGACAGTCAAGCCTGAACCCAGTTTTTTACCGCATCAAATACATCTTCCCAAAGCCCTCGCGAAAGAACCGGTCGGCCCCACTGTTGCGAATTTCCAATTCTTCACCTTGTTGCTTGGCATAAACCCGGAAAATGTACACCCCAGTGGCCAATTTATCCCCAAATTCATCGGTGCCATCCCAAGCAAATTCAGTGATATTCTGCCCAATGCGAATAGGCCCCAATTCGTTTCGGGTTATTTCCCGCACCACGACTCCGGCCACATTAAAAATCCGAATGGTAAGTTCCTCAGGGATTTCCATTCCAGTCAATGTAAATACAAATCGCGTAGAGGTACTAAATGGATTCGGATAATTCAGCACCCGCGTGATGGAAGACTGATGCACCACTTCAAAACGCACCCGGTAATCGAAATTCCCATCTCCCTTGCCCGACGCATTTCCGCTGCGGTCGTTGGCCCGCACCAAAAGTTCATACATACCATCGGTCTGGCCCAATTCAGGTCGGTATTCAATCCGCGCTTCATTCTCCGGCATTTCGGCCGGGAAATAAACGATTTCGGAAGAACTGAAGGGGATTTTCTGGGGAGTTGCAGAGCCCGGTTTAACTAGAAACAATTGCCAATCTGCCGTATCGTTCAAGGGCAACAATGGATTTTCATCTTTCAGGAAGATTTGAATCAGGGGTTGTGCCGAGACCAAATCGCCATCCATAATCCGTCGCCCATCGAAAGTCACATCCAACAAGGGGTTAATCCGATCGCGTTGCACATAAAAACTACGTTGCCCCATATTGTTGTAGTAGGTAAGTTCTCTAAAATGCCCCGGCATACCCGGCTGATTGGCATCGACAACATAGCGTCCGTTTTCGGCCATAGAAAGGCTTGAAACACGCACCGTGTCTTGGGTCAATTGTCCGGGTTGAACCGGAGGTTGCCGGTGGTAGACTTGATGTTTCAATTGATTTCCGCTAAAGAAGGAATGCTGAATGGTCAACGAATCGGTGGGCAGCAATCCGATGTTTTTATAGGTCACACGGGCGCTGAGCGAATCTCCTTGTTGAACACTGTCCGAGTCAAAACTAAATCCAAGATTTGGAGCCAAGGCCAGTTCGGGTACTCCATCAAACAACACATGCCATTGATTCAATTGCCTTGGTGTTTGATTTACATCGTCTCGCGTGAACATCTGCAATTTTAGGAATGGGTAGGATGCGGCCGGTATAGAATCGTTCAAGCCGTTCAGAATTTGTTGGCCCGGTTGAAGGCCTTCAATTAAAAGCACTTCAGACCCCGAGGGCGTAATTCCATACACGCGCAGAGAGGCCGTATCGGTAATGGGAGCTGTTTCTTCCGGCCTAGATTGCCAGGTTAGGGAGTTCCAATGCGTCGAAGGACCAATTAAGGATGTGGTCAATGCCCCATAAATCCAATTGGAACTTAAATCCGTTAGCAATTGTATGTAACCGCATTGAGAAGCCCCAACCACCTCTTTGGTGCTGCTCAAATCGCCTTTTCGGGTAAAGAAAATATACGGTCTGGCCTGCCCATTTGTCACCAAATCCCGTAAGGTATCGGCGCCTAGGTTTTCAAAGGCCGTCAACAAGGTGTTGGGCCAAAACGAGGGGTTAGTAAACGGTCCTTGATAAAACGTATAGGCCAAGATGTAGTAATCGTTGGGGACGGCATTGAGCAACGCTGTGAGTCCATCGCGCTGAGTTTGGTTGTTGAGCCAGTAAATGAAGTATTTTTCCGGACGTTGTCGGCAGCCCCCGGCATCGTTTACGTTTCCAAAATAGTTCTGAGGGTTTTGATTGCCAAAACGTGTTTCCCATGGCTTTAGGGTAATGGGATCAATCACTGCCACATAGATGCCTGCCGTGGGGAAGCATCCGTTTTCCTCCATTAAGGCTCCGTCAATGGTAAATTGGGTTTCGCCAAATTGCCAGGAAGCGGGGCAAGTAAGCACTTCGCAATCCAGTTTTTTATAGACGGGCACAAAATCAAAGCCTGAAACACCGGTTCTAGGCTCTAAATACAACTGGGCATTTTGTCGGTGCTGAACGCCTCGAGCTTGCCCCCAGCCGTATTTTCCCTGAATGACCTGATAGCTGCTGCTGCGCCATTTATGGAAAATGCCAGTGTTGGCCGAATCGACACCGGCGCGCCAGAAACAAACGGTAGAGTCAGGAAGCGAAACCTGTGGAGTCCAGGTATATACACCTCCAACTCCAGTAAACGTGGTGTCTGTCCGCTGCGGACTTGAAAAGTCTGGCACAGTATCCCATTCCATTCTATAGGTTCGAGCGCTGGAAAAAGGATCTCCCGTTTGAGCAGAAAGTGGCTGAGGCAGCCCCGGTACAACAGCAAATTTAGGAGGGAAGATGGGATTGATGTCGGCTGAAACGACGGTCCGTCGTAATTCTACTCTGTTGTTGGTTTTAGTGACTTCTGAAATCAAATTTGCGGGATCTACCGTAATGGCTAGGTTGTGTTGCCCGGGAAGGATACCGCTGCGCATAGGAAGCCAAAAATCAATGGTATCTCTGAATCCAACGGCTGGCATACGCGCAGAAATGACGGTGTCGGCATTCAACAAACCCAGCCGAGTCCAACGTACCGTTACCAAAATGGAATCGCTGGGCATGCGTCCCACATTCGATACTGGCACACGCAAGTACAAGCTATCCTCATCGGTACTCCAATCGGTATCAGGAAATACCAGTTCGCTTTCCCGAATCACCAAATCGGTGCGCAATGGAACTTTCAATCCAAAGGCCGGATCTCCATGCAATTGAATTCCCAACGAAGTAAACCGAATCAAGGGATTAATTCCAGAAATGGCATTCCCCGTTACGGTTCGGGCAATGCAGGTACCAATTGTACTTCCAAAGCTGGTCCGACTAAATTGCCGGTACAAACTATCGGTATATACATTCATGATGCTGGATAATCCGGGAGAGCCAAAGGCCAAGAATCCAACCGCGGCTTTTTGAGGCTGCATCACAAACCGCTCGCTCACCAATCGGTATTCTGAAAAAATATCTCCCGAATAGCAGGAATTCCCGATCAGAAAGAAATAACGGTCTTTGTTGTTGTAATTCTGGGGCTCATCGATGTTTTGGTCGAACCCATCACCACTTCCATGCCCAAATACGGTGATTACAGATACCCCATCTCTGTCCACTAAATTTCGAATGGAATCGGCCAAGGTAATTTGAATGGGGGCACTGGTGGTTTTCAAAAATGTAACCACTTGTCCTCCCATTAGGCTATCCTGAGCGTGTTTTTTATAATTGTTGAGGTAGTATCCGAGGGTTTGTTGCTCGGTGGAAGAGATACCTCCCCCCAAATGCAAGAATTGCTTTCTCCACAAAGCATTGGGTTGAGATTCGTGGGCCTGCATTTTTTCCAGATAGGCTTCTACATCTTGTGGAGTTTCTGCCGCTAATCGTCCAATCGCCATGCGTTGCGTTCTGTCGCCCAACACATCAAAGGTGTACAGATTGTCGCAAGGCGGTTCCCCGATGGGGGGCATGATGGATTTGTTGTAATTCAGTGCGTTGTTTCGGGTACTTAAATACCGAATACCCTTTCCAATTAAAAATACATGTTCTGGTTTTAGCGTCCAGCGGGTTTCGGTCATCCGTAAAAAATTACGTATTGCCCCTGGATGCTTTGGAACCCCAGATGCATACTGCTCACACAATTCATTCACATCCACCAACAAGGAAGTATAGCCCGTCAACGACCGAAACTGAGAATATTTTGCGGCAGCTTCCAGTAAAGGAGGAGCTGAAATAACCACATAATCCGCGTTGGCCTGACCTGATTCATAATTGGTAAAATACCCCGATTTCCCTGCAGGCCGAACCGCTGCCACATTGGTCACCGTACTTATTGCGGCCAAATACAATCTGACCTGCTGGTTGTTTTGAGGAATGACCGCACGGTATTTACCCGTTCCGGCGGCCTGAACAGGTATGCGGCGGCGGCGGGTTAAATCATACAACCGAACTTCTCCTCCCGCTGCATTAAATGCTTGAATCAACAGGGCCGACTTTGAAGCCCCTTGACCTGGAATCGACAATTCTTCCTCCAACCGATTGCCAAAACTTGTCTTTAATTTCAAATTCAAGGTCCATTCTGTGATTCCATTTCGGGTGTTGGAAGACAGGGTATTTAAGAATTGCAGAGTAAACGGAGCCGATGAAGCCGACATGGTGGAAAACGGCAAAGTGGCAGAATACAAGGTTTGGCCATAGCCATCTAAGGTTCGAGATTCCAACACCGTATTCCCGGTTCGAAGTTCATGAATATGATCGGGAGTTGCACTGTTGGGATTGCTTCCGGTCACCGCTCGAATTTCCAGCGTTGCCGGCGCATTGAACAAAGCGCTTTGCAAGCCCGTTAAGGGGGCAGAGCCCCAGGCTGGACCATAGCTCGCCGATCCGGAATACATCACTGCAAATCCCTCTCCCGGCTCCATCTCCGGATTCAAACTGCCGCCGCCATACACAGTTCCGTTGTGGTAGGTGGAACCTCCAACTCCCGGAGCCCATGAAATACTGCGGTCGTAATACGGAATAACCGGATATTGAAATGCCGCCGTATCTATCTCTGTAGCGAAACGCAGCGCTCCCGGTGATGCATTCCAAGTCAGGAAATAATAAACCGTATCGGTAAATAAACTCCGTGAAGGGTGTGCCTGTTCTGTGGGAGAAGCATATAAGGCTGCATCTTCTTTCCCGCTGTTGCGTTCAGCAAAAAATTCAATAAACTCGGCGGGACTTAACACCCCGTCCCATTCTCCGGGAATGTACAACGGAATCTCCTGTCCACGAGCATAAATACGCAATTGCCGGGGATCTAGGCTGCTCAGATTAATTCCCGCATTCTGTAGGGTTTGACCAGTAATTCGGTGCAAGCCCGTTTTTACAACCGCGAACTTGTAATGGACTTGCGAATAATTTATCCAGGTATTTTGCCCCCTAAGCACCGGCAAACAGCACAGAATAAATCCTAAAAACCAAAAAGCAGATGACAGGCTGCGCTTCATGGAGATTTCGTTTTATTGTCAGAGGGCAAATTAGAGGCTTTAAACAAATCAAGCCGCAAGCTGAATACATGAGATAAACCCACCAGGGAAGTCCCAAAATTGGCCAGGGTGTAATCCAAACTCAAGGCTTTAATCTGCAAACCAAGGCCTGCCGTTGGCAGAAAAGAAAGGCTTTGCCCCTCAAAACCACCATCGGGACTCGGATTTTTCAAATACTGAAACCGCCCTATTCCCCCCCGAATAAAAATCAAATCGTTGTATCCCAGCTCTAAGCCAAAGGCCGGGTCAACACTAACCGCATCGGTGGCCAGCAATACATTTCGCCTGCCGTCGGTGGTGACTGTAAATTGCAGTTCTGGGCGAACCAAAAATTTATCTTTGATGTGCAGCGCGTAGGCGCCGCCCACCGTCATACGGGGTACGGCAATTTCGGTACTGCTCGAAATGACCTCATTGCCCGTTTCGATGAAAATAACGCGAAAAGCATCGGTGGAATACTTAAATTGAGTAATGGTCGAACTGGCATCCCTAAACATGGCGGCGGCCGACCAGTTGTTGTGCTGAAACTTTAACCCCAGGTCAATCCCAAAGCCCCATCCCGTTCCAAATCCACCGATGTGGCGATGAATCACTTTGGCACTTCCGCCCAAAGACCAGCGGTTTTTTCGGTCCAATTTCCGGGCATACGACAATAAAAAAGCGTAATCGGCAGCAGAGAAAGATTGCACCCGGTCGTAATCTACATTTCCATTGGCATCCAACAATTCCAAGGTGTTGGGGATGTCGTCCACACCGCTGCGAATAAAGGTAAAGGCCCCGGCATCCTTTTCGCTGAATTTCACAGCCAAGCCCCCATAATCGAACTTTACAATACCGGCAAAATGCTCATGGTGCATAAACCCAAACTGGATATCACGGCGCATATCGGTTAATCCGGCCGGATTCCAAAACGCCGCTGTGGCATCGTTGGCCGAAGCCACCACGGCCTGAGACATGGCTATACCCCTGGCCCCTACTCCAACATCTAAAAATGCATTCGCATATTTGGGCGTCTGTGCCCAAACAGAACCGGTTCCGAACAGCAGCAACCCGAGGTTGAGCCAAATTGGTGAAAAACGTTTCATCTACTAGACCGCTAATTTACACTACTTTTGCGATAGATTGTAATTTTTTCACACCATGAAACATCGGTTAAGATGGTTGCCCAATGCACTGACCCTTGGCAATGCCACGCTGGGCGGCTTAACCGTTGCACATCTAGACACCTGGACCGAAATCCAAGTCGTCCTGGCCATTGGTGTTTGCCTTCTGCTTGATTTTTTCGATGGTGCACTGGCGCGGCTTCTGAATGCCAGCGGACCACTCGGCAAGCAGCTCGACTCCCTGGCCGATGTAATTTCCTTTGGCTTTCTGCCGGCAGCGATGTCCGTTCAGGTCTTGGAACAGGTTTTGCCTGTAGAGCTTGCTCCCCAAGTATCGTACTTGGGATGGCTCATTTTACCCGCCTCGGCCTTGCGGCTGGGCCGATTTAATTTGGATGAAGACCAACGCCAGGATTTTAAAGGGCTTCCAACCCCTGCGAATGCCTTATTTTGGGCCCTACTGTGGTGGAACTTCAATTCGCCAAATTTCATTCCAGGTCAAACCCTCATGGCTTGGTCGGCCCTATTGGCCTTGGCCCTGTCGGTCTATTTTTTAAACGCCCCATTTTGGCTATTTAGCTTAAAATCGGTTGGGCTAACCTGGAAGAACATGCGCTTTCGCTTGCTGTTTCTAGCTGTTGGATTAGGCATAGTAATCCTTGGAAATCCAAATTGGTTTTGGTTGTTGTTGCCGGCCTACGCCCTCATTTCCTATCTTCATTTCAGGCAAAAACCTGAATCATAAATTCAGCTCAACTACGGTTGATTCGGTACTTCCAAAATTAGCTTGGGCGTTGAAGTTCCACAAAATTTCGTTCGGTTTCGTACAGCAGAATTTTATGCAATCGGCAATTTCCCAGATTGGGAATTTCCGGCTCAATTTGCTCCCAAATTTGCAGGGCCAAATGTTCTGTACTGGCTAGAATGCCTTGCATAAAAGGCACGTCCAGATTTAAATTTTTATGGTCAAGCACATCCACCACCTTGCGTTTCAGCAAATCGCTAAGCTCTTTAAGGTCAGCCACATATCCGGTTTCCGGATTCACTTCTCCTTCCAGAGTCACGTACAAATCATAATTGTGTCCATGCCAATTGTGGTTGGAGCACTTTCCAAAAACAGCTTCATTTTGGGCCTCGCTCCAATCGGGTCGGTACATTTTATGTGCGGCATTAAAATGCTCTTTCCGTGTAATTCGAATCAGTGGTTTCATAGTTACAGGTAAACGAGATAGCCAGAGTTTTGTTCAATCCGGGTTTGGTATTGAGGTGTTTTATTGTGGGGGGCGGCGAACGGGCTTTCTCCGGTTGTCCGCGTCTGCCGAATTGCGGCCCAGCGGGCTTGCGGGGGCTCCTAAAGTCGCCTCCGCGCCACGCGGGCCGCGATTCGGCAGCCTTGCGGGCAACCCGGTTCAATCCCTACCGCAAGCGGCATCCACTCCTACACCCCGCAAAAGGAAATGCTGAGAGACCACTTTAAACCTCTACAAGGCTTCTAAGGCGCTGCGAATTCGTTTAAGGCTCGTGCGTTCTGGGTTTATGTACTTTGCCTTTTGGATGAATTGAAGGGGGATTGAAGCTGGAAATTGCAATTTTAACCAGTACTATTTTGGGGGGAGGCTACAAAATCTTATCCTTAGCTTATCGAGATGAATTCAACTTTAAGCAAATTTCATCTGGCGACAAAACCGAAATTTCACTTGTTTTAAAATCCTTTTTATTTCTGGTAACAATATAATCTATGCCAGTTGCAGTTGAGGCACAAAGAATTTGAACAGCGTCTTCAAAGTCTTTGTGATTTGATTGCAACCCTTTTTTCAATACCTCAATATCGACTGGAATTACACTAAGAAATTTAAGGAGATTGAAAATAATCTTCCTAAGCTCTTTTTCTTCTACATATTTTTTCAAAAGATAATGAACAGTAATAATGGACTGAGAAGATGTAAAGAGTTGCGTTTTATTTTTCTCCGTGCTTTTAAAAATTTCAATTGCTTGTTTACTGAACGGTTTTCTGTCGGCGATTAAATCCACCAGAATATTTGTATCGAGAAATATTTTTATCATAACGAATGTTTCTTTTCAATTGCAGAGCGCAATTCTTTTTCTTCGTCAAAGTCTTCAGGTAGCTTAACCGATCCAATTAACTTATTCAGTTTTGGAGACAATTCTGAATTGTAATTTTCCTCTGTTATGTTTTCAAGGTAGCTCTCTATTAATTCAGATAGACTTCTACCTGTCTTTTTTGCATACGATTTGGCCCTTTCTATAACTGCCTTTTCTACAGTCAATGTCAGCTTGGTTGTCATGATACGTGCATTATAATCAAAGATACGTATACTATTTTGGGTTTGCAAGCTAAATTGATCCACGTACCATTGAGCTGAAAGATTTGGAATAATGGCCCATTTAACTGTTGGCATCGACATGCTCATTCAGGCAATGCATATCCGACTGATTCCGGTGTAACCACCCCATTTTTAGGACAGGGTTAAATATACAAATTTGTGTTTAATTTCATTTTGCCAATCAAGAAACGGAAACGGGCTCTGCTGAGGAGCAACCCGTCAGGGATATTGATTCGGTCACGGAGAATCTTCTCTTTTAATGCGCTGACTTTGTCGGCGCATTT
>CAIKAF010000023.1 GCA_903825395.1 uncultured Flavobacteriales bacterium | reverse complement strand
GTTTCCTTTGCACGATTCAGAAAGCTTTTCTGAGACTCCCCAAGGCGAACCTGGTTCCGTTTTTCAACTTCCCCAAATTCCCGTAGTTCACTCCAAAAAGTGCCCTAACTATTCTTCGCCACCCCAAATACGTGACGAAGTCTCCTTTTTAACGTTTCATCGATGAACTTCAAATTTACGTGAGGATTTTCAAAGTTTCAAGGGGAATGGCAATTTATTTTTAAAGGGTTAGGCAATTTTCAGGCAATATGACTGTAAATACTTTTTGGCATGATGGTTTCTGTTCAATCAATGCGTATGCTTACAGTGTAATTGGTAAGGAAATGGGCTGCAAACCCAACGCCCTAACCCGTTTAAATCCCTCGCACATATATTCAAGCAGCTTAGCTGTAGGGGATACGAATCTGTTGGGCATTTTTTTGAACAAAATTTTTCGCCGCTGAAAACACGAGTGTCGATCGCAATCAAGTTGCTCAAAAGCTGATTTTTGGTTTTAAGAATCAAACATCAATCTGTTTACAGAAGAATTAAATGATGGCAGCACTTCTTGACCACCGAATACGAGTTTGAATGCCTGTGCTGTAAATTCAGGAAATTTATGGCTTCGCCGACCTTTTCCGACTTAAATTGTCCTCCATTTTAAAAAGCCCTCAAACCTTTTTGGTAAAGGGCCTTGAATCATTTTTCCAATAAAACCAAAGGCAAGCAGGCTTCTGCTTGCTTTTCGAGGATAAAGGGCTGCTGATTTCAAAACATCAAAAATAAAAACAGAGCTGCAACTTTTTATCCCAATTACTTGTCTAAAAGGACCCAACAACTTAAAGAATTTGTATTTTTATACTCTTTTAACGTCCTCAATGGGTTGATTTTTTATGCACATGAGATTACTTCGTCGAACACTTGGAATTGCCTTTTTAGGTTGGACTGGCATGATGCAGGCCCAGCAAGTGGTTACTGCAGGCCCTGACACAAGCGTTTGTACCGGACAAACAGTAACGTTAAACGCTGTAGTGGCAGGCAGTGGCCCCGGGAATTCCGGCTCTGTCTCCCTTTCTGATGACCAATATAGTGGTGTTGTGCCTATTGGTTTTACCTTCAATTATTTTGGAATTAACTATACCAATTGTGTAATTAGTTCCAATGGATATGTTTCTTTCAATATTGGCAATGCCAATGGGTATTCAGCTTGGAGCATCAACAGCCCCATTCCCGGTCCAGGCACGCCCCTGAATTCGATAATGGCTCCTTGGCAAGACATTAATCCCAGTGTATGGACTTCGCCCAATGGAGTGATCAGTTACAAAACGGTAGGTACGGCTCCCAACCGAATTTTCATTGTAGAATTCCGCGATATCAATATGTTTAGCTGCACCAACGTTTGTTACGGGGGGCAAATTCATTTGTACGAAACCAGCAACATCATCGAAACACACATTGCCAATAAACAGTTGTGCAATACTTGGAATAATGGACGAGCCATACATGGAATCCAAAATGCCAACGGAACTGTTGCGGTAGCCGTTCCTGGCCGTAATTTCCCAAATCAATGGTCTGCCGTTTCTGACGGGCGTCGCTTTACCCCATCGGGCAATACCTATACAGTATCTACGGTTCCTTTCGCTCCCGTTTTCATAGCCACCAATATTCCTCCTATTCAGTGGACGACCATGGGGGGGCAGGTGTTGGGAACCGGAAATACACTCACCGTTAGTCCTACAACTACAACTTCTTACCTGGCTAAATTGCCCTATTCCAGTTGTGGCACTTCGTTTTTCCAAGATACGGTCACTGTAACTGTAGGCCCAATGCCTGTCACTACAAGTCCCGATACCGCCATTTGCATCGGCGATACCGCGCAAATTTGGGCTCTTGGAACTACCGGCCAAAACATAACGTATTCTTGGAGTCCGGGCGCTACACTCAGTGGCACTAACATATCAAACCCCTTTGCATTTCCAACTCAAACTACCGCCTACAGTGTTACTGTCACCAGCACCTTGTGCACGGCAACTCGTACCATCAATGTGACGGTAAATCCACTTCCAAACGTGGTTATTAACCCCTCGGCCCCCTTCATTTGCCCCGAAGCCGACGTGCAACTAACAGCCAGTGGAGCTACAACATACCAGTGGACTCCTTCTACAGGTCTAAGCGCCACCAATGTGGCCAATCCCATTGCCGATCCCACAAATACCACGCAATACATAGTGACTGGCACCAATGCCAATAGCTGCGTAAATTCAGATACGGTTCTGGTAACCGTTTACCCTGCAGCCCAGGTTAGCATTACTCCCCTTGCACCTTCTATTTGCTTGCAAGATTCGGTGGTGCTGACCGCCGCCGGAGGCGTTTCTTACGCATGGAACCCGGCAGGGGCAAACGGCGCAACCACAGGCACATCTTTGGAAGTGTCTCCGGCTCAAACTACAACATACCGTGCCATCGGAACCGATGCCAACGGTTGCATCGATTCTGCCGATGTGTCGGTGGTAGTATTCGCCCTCCCTACAGCCAACTTCTCGGTCGTTCCACCAGAGGCTTGCATTCCGGCGAACCTAACGTTCACAGATTTGTCCCAAGGCAACGGTGGTATTATCAATAGCTGGAATTGGTTTATTGATAGCAAAGGAGGGTTTACCCAACAAAATCCAGCCGTTGTATTTAACGCTCCCGGTGTGTATGGAGCCTTTTTAAAGGTAACTACCGCCGATGGATGTGTGGACAGTATCCGTATAGATAGTGCAGCCTTTGCGCGACCACTACCCATTGCGGATTTCTCGTTTACTCCCAATAAAGCCAACATCGGGAACCCAATTTTCTACTTTTCAGATCAATCTAGCCCCGATGTGGTAGCTTGGAATTGGACCTTTAATGGAGTCGGAGGCGTTGGAGCATCAGACCCCAGTTGGACCTTCCCCGATGTAGGTGAATACACCGTTCAATTGGTGGTGACCAACCAATACGGCTGTTCAGACAGCACAGGAACCATGGTAGAGGTGGAAGGAATTTCAGAATTGTGGATCCCCAGTTCTTTCACTCCAGATGGAGATGGCCTCAACGAAACTTGGTTCCCGAAAGGCACCAACTTGACCGACAATGTGAACGTTTTGGTGCTGGTGTACGATCGCTGGGGGAATAAAGTCTACGAAGGTGGCAGCCCCGATAAACCTTGGACAGGATTGCAACCCGATGGAGTCACAGAATGCCTGCCAGGCAGCTATTCCTACCGTATCATGTTCTTGAACGAGCTAAAAAAGTACCAGGAATTCATGGGCAAAGTCGTTCTACTCCGTTAAAAATAAACCTCGATTCTATATGAAAAAGTTCGTTTTTCTTTCCGCTATTGTGGGTCTGAGCCTTGCCTCTTGTACTGCCACCGAATGTTTGGAGTGCACCGGAGCTGCTGCTTCGTACAACTCCTGCTCCAATGATTCTCAATTCTCGCTCGACCCTGCGTTTTGGGACAATCATGTAACCAACGCCGTGAATTACGCCGCCGGAACAGGCGACTCCTGCACGGTTTCTTCCAATTAATCTCAAAACGCTACACATTAACTAAACCTCAACCGCATTCGAAAAAGGGTGGGGGTTTTAGTTTTTTTGGGCGGCGACCGGGCTTTCCGGATTAGTCCGCGGCTGTCGGACGGGCTGCCGATGGGCTGCGGTGGCTCCTCACGTCGCCTCCTCACCCAACGTCAGCAGCCGCCGCCACCCTTGCGGGCTAATTCCGTCAATCCCTGCCGCGAGCCCCCTCATTGAAAGCTCCCTTCTTAAAAATTGAAAGAAAACGCAGCATAATTCGTATTTGCTAGGTCTATGGTGCGGAAAAAGAATCCAAATGCTTCTGTATTGCTTTTTGCGCTGTACCTTTACTTTCGATTTATCTGATTAATAATGAGCTACCGCTTTCTTGTTTCGGTTCTAACCGCTCTGTTTCTCCTGTACTCTACTTCTTTTGCCCAATTTCACAACCACCGTTGGCTTCTGGGCTTGAATGCAGACCCCATCGTTAATTTCAGTCAAATCAACAACTTTCCGTCTGTTGCAACGGGACATGCTTTGCCCTATGCTGACCAGGGAAATGGGGTGATAAATCATCCCAATACCGGGCAGCTGCTGGCCTATACCAACGGAAATACCATTTGGGATAATACACACACACCCATGCCAAATGGAAATTTGGCAGGACTTAGTACTTGCGCTTCCAACGGACAGGTGAGTGTGGATCCAGGCAATTGCAATCAATTTTATTTCTTCTACGCCCCAAACAATGTCTTACAAGGTCAGCATGGCCCATTAATGTATGCCAAGGTTGATATTTCTCTGCCAGGAAATGGAACGGTTGCATCCCCTCTAGGTGATGTTCCCGCTGGAGCCAAGAATTTGGTATTGCATCCCTCCATCTCAGATGCATTCGAAATTGCAAAAGGTCAAACCTCAAACCTGTATTTCCTGTATGCAATTAATGCCAACGGAGATTCTTTGCTCAGCTGGAGAATAGACGCCACAGGAATTTCACCATTGCCTGCCATTCAAATTCCGTTCACCTTAGGAGAACCATCCTCAATCCGGCATAGTGTGGTTAATCAGAAACTGGCCATCACCTCCCTTCGGGAAACAGATGCTGTTTTAGTGGCTGATTATGCCTTGGGCAATGGCACCGTATCAAATATTGCTCAGGTGCCCAGTTCGATTTTTGGAGCCTCTGCTACCAATTTCGAAGGCAATTACGATGCTGAATGGAGTCCCGATGGTACAAAATTGTACATCAGCAAAATCAGGTCTTCCAACGCCACTGGCGGTCGCATTTACCAATATGATTTGAATAATCCCGGCTTGGCGCCAATGCAAGTGTATAGCGCAGGAGCCAACAATTCGCTTATTTGTGCCGGGATTAAACTGGCCCCCGACAATGTTATCTATTTTATTCGCCGCGACATTGGAATGGGATTTCAATATTTGGGTGGAATTGCCAACCCCAATGCCGCCGGAATGGCCTGCAATCCTCAAGCCATTGGCCTGAATCTAAACGTGGATATGGGATTCTCCTTTAAAATCTCCGAAACCCTCCCAGGTAACCTTAAACCCAGTACCCAAGATCTTCAGGTTGTGGCGCCTTGCACACCCATGTTTACAAATTTACAGGCAGATGTATTGCTGGGTTCTTCCGATGCCGATAACCCAAATCTAATTGTGACGATTCTTTCCACTTCAGCCAATGTCACTGCTACCATCAACAACGGCATCCTCAATATGAATTCCTTGGCTCCGCAAACCGGACCAGATACCGTGCTTTTTACTGTTTGCGACGATTATTGCTTTTCTAGGTGCGATACAGGAATGGTCATTATTATACCTTCTGCACCTTTCGGCGGAGTCTTGCCAACCGATACCACTTTATGCGCCTCAGGGCAAAATATTACCTTAAATACCGGCTTGCCTGCCGCTGTCCCCCAAGTTTGGAGCAATGGCACCCAAGGACCTCAAACGGTAATCAATCAACCCGGAATTTATTATGTAGATATTGTTGGACTTAACGGATGCCTATTCCGTGATAGCATAACGGTGAATGTGTTTACTCCTGTAAACCTAGGCAGCGATCGGTTGATTTGCGGAGGCATTCCGCCCATCATTGATGCATCTTGTCCCGGTTGTACATATCAATGGAGCACTGGCGCCACGACCTCATCCATTAGTCCTCAATTTGAGGGAGAATATTTCGTAACCATAACTTCATTCTGTGGAGTGAGCAGAGATACGGTTTGGGTGAGCAGCTCCACTCCACCATCTGGTTCTTTAGGCCCCGACAGACTGGTCTGCGATACCGCACTGTTGAGTTTTGATTTTTCATGCTTTGCCTGTACCTACGAACTCAACAATCAACCCGTAAGCAATCCCATTGAAATTCAGTCTTCAGGGACATATTGGGTTCAGGTCTCCAACGATTGTGGAACGCTTCGAGATACCTTTACCGTTGTAATAGGAACAGCTGCAGAATTTAATATGCGAGATGATTCCTTGGTTTGTCCGGGAGATACTGCTTTCCTAACAACCAATGGAACAACAGGCCCTTTAGTATGGAATACGGGATCTACCGCAGACACCATTTTGGTGACCACCGGGGGATGGTATTTAGTTACATGGACTGGAGCCTGCGGTTCAACTACAGATTCCATTTTTATCAAACAATTAACACCGGGGCAAATTAATTTGGGTCCCGATATTACCGTATGCGACAGCGGTCTTGCACCCTTGTTCATCCCCAATTTAGGGACTGATGCTCAATACCTTTGGTGGAATGGATCTACCTCTGATACGGCATTTGCCTTCCAAGAAGAAAATTATGCTGTCAATGTTCAATATTGTGGCGAAGTGTATAGAGATACCATTTTTGTTCGCTATACCAACCGACGTGACGGACTGTTCTTAGCCAATTCCTTTACGCCCAATGGAGATGGACTAAATGAAATCTATTATGTTCGGGGAGTAGATCCTGGATACCTAGAATACCAGTTTATGGTGTTTAACCGATGGGGAAATTTAGTGTTTGAAAGCACCAATCCAAAGCAGGGATGGAATGCATGGAAAGATGCAGAGCCCTATGAATCAGATGTATTTGCCTACCGGGTATTTTACATTTCTCCGTGTAGAACCGAGTACGATTATTTGGGAAAGCTAAACGTACTCAGATAAAAAGTCGGGAATTGTTCGGGGAATAACATCAACCTATTTACTTGAAATAGGGCTGAAGAACATATGCAGCAAGGGCCAAAATGGCTGAGCCTACCAGGACATACAACAACCACTGATTCGTTTTTTTCCCAGCCTGTTCTTGCAAACGAGCGGCCGCTGTCTTTTTTAATTCTGCCTGAAAGGCACTATCCTTGGCCAACTCTTCGCACAAGCGACCCCAACGATCTGGGCTAATGCGGTCTTTAATCACTGCTTCAAGTACAGTTGCATGCTCTTCAGGCATAGTCTTTCTGTATTTTAAGGCGAACCGGACTAAATCTAAATCGTTGAGCGCTTGAAGACGTTGTTCCAATGATTGCATGATTTATCGTTTTATTATCCAAGATTGAGGATTCTCGGCAATTTGACCATTCATAACTCTAAAATGCAGGGCTGTTTTTCCGTCTTCATCATCCATATAAACTGTGCCTATAGGGTCTCCTGTTTTTAGGTTCTGTCCTTTTTTTACCAGTACCTGATCCAAGTTGCCATATACTGTAAGGTAGGTACCATGCCTTACTATAACTACATTTTGATACCCTTCTAACGCAAATACTGCCGACACTTCTCCACGAAATACGGCCAATGCTTTCTCTCCCCGTTGAGTGCTAATGTCAACGCCATCGCGTTGAATGGTAACATGTTGAAAAACTGGGTGTGGTTGAGTTCCAAACTTTCCGGTTACAATTCCGTATTTGACGGGCCAAGGCAATCGGCCTCGGTTGGAAGAAAAGTCATTGCCCAAAGATACCGATTCAGGGGTGGCAGGAATGGGGGCTTTGCTGCCACTCGCCGTGGCCTCTTTCTCTTTTACCTTCGCCGCCTTTTCATCCCTAAGTTTCGCAGCTTTTAATTCGGCCGCAATAATTCCATCAATTTTTCGCGCTAGGGCTACCGCTTCCCCTTGTTTTCGGCTAAGCCGTTTCAGCAGTTCTTTTTCTTTCCCTTTTAATTGATTCAGCAGCACTTCTTTTCTTTGACGCTCCTGTTCCAATTTTTGAGCTTGGATTTGCTGTTCATTTAGAGCCAGATTTTTATGCTGTCTAAGGGTATCCAATTGCTGCAATTGATACGTAAGCTGAGTATTGGTTCGTTGGATCGAATTTACTTTTTGCTGCCTTAATTTTGCCATGCGCTCAATGTACTCGCTTCGACGCAGTAGGACTCCTGGATTTGGACTTGATAAGATTGGAATCAACCCCGTTTGCCTACGGCGCTGAATGAATGCAGCCCGCACCATGCCAGCATAAGCTAGTTTTTGCTTATCGAGCAGCTGCAGTAACCGTTGCGATTCCCTACGGCCAGCCGCCAACGAACTATCTAAAACGGAAATTTCTGTTCCCAACGTCAGCACCAATTGCTCTCGAGCCTCAATCCCGGCTGATATCTTTTGCAATGCATCAACACTGCTGTTTTGTTTTTGCCTTGTTTGTTGAATTAAGTTTTCTGTATACTTAATATCATTTTCTATTTTCTTTTTTTTCTTTTCTAAGGTGCTGCGGCTTTGCCCCAATACCAACGGTCCTGTTCCAAGGATCAGGAGAATGAGCACACCAAATCGACAAACCAAACGCATGGACTCAAATGTAACGTGGTTTTTTATCGGTTGTTGTTCTATTTCAATCAAAGCATCAACAATGTAGGTTTGAAAACACCGTTTATAAAATTAAGAATCGGAATCAAACTGGGTATTATGACATCAGATTCAAAATAGAAAAGTCCTGATTTTATCGGAAGAGAATGGACTTAAATACCCTCATCAATAGCTCCAGTCCAAAATGGGAAACGATCTCGAACTGAAATAAGGTGGCTCAAATTCAACTCTGCCTTCTTATTTCCAACCTCAAATGGCTGGTGCAATTCAACCACTTCTCCAAGTGGCCCTACCAATCGACTGTCTCCACTGTACAACATGCCCTGTCCATCTTTGCCAGATCTGTTTACTCCCAAAACATAACTTTGGTTTTCAATGGCGCGAGCTGCCAACAACGTTTTCCACGCCCGGCTTCTTCGTTCAGGCCAATTGGCTACAACCAGAGCTAAATCGTAGTTGAATTTAGGGCGTCGGTACATCCAAACTCCAAATCTCAAATCAAAACAAACAAAAAGTGCAATATTCCAACCCTTGTAGTGGACCATCACTCTAGCATTTCCTGCCGTATAATGAACATCCTCTTCTGCAAAGGCAAACAGATTCCGTTTGTCATACATTGCAATTTCACCTTGAGGCTCAATCCAAAAAAAACGATTGACCATTTTGGCACCTTCTAAGTAAGCAAGACTCCCCGCTACCACATAGCCACGTGAGTTTGCTAGTTTTTTCATCCATTCTAAGGCCATTTCGCCACTTCCGGCCACCGCGGGATTCATGCTAAAACCAGAAGCGAACATTTCTGGAAGAACCCATACATCGCAGGTCTCACTGGTCGGGGCCGCCAATTCCAATTGAGATAAATTTTGTCCTGGCTGTTCCCAAACGGGGTCTTGCTGATACCAGACAATGCGCAAGGAACTCATTTTTTCCCTTTCAATACCTTCGGTACTCTAAAGTAATCGCTATCGCGCTGAGGGGCATTCTGAAGGGCAGCATCATGGCTCAAAACCATGGCATCTACAACTTGATCTGCTCGAGGCAGTTCGGGCTGTTCAGGGGTTAAAACGAATACCTTGTCAGATAGGTGAACCAATGGCTCAACACCATCAGTATCAATACCAGAAAGAGTATCGATAAACCCAAGAATACGCGTTAAATCCGCTTGAACTTGCGGGATTTCTTGTTCTTCAAATTCCAGCCGACTCAAATGGGCTAAGTGCGACAGTAAGGAAGGAGTTATTTCAACGTTCATAGGTCAAAAATAGAGATTATTCCAGATTTAGACCTATTTCTTAGTTCAGGGTTTGGGCATGGGTTTGAACCACAATCCTTCAAAAATCCAAGCCCCAAACCGGACAATCATACTTGCCTTTTGAGCCTCCCCGCGAAGAAGAAAGCCCAAGGCTAAAATCAAGGTTCCAAGGCTTTTGCTAGAGAACTCTAAGTACCGTTTGGTACGAATGGGCCAACTTGATTCGGCCACTTCCAATCGCTCCCCCAAGGCAAATCCAATGCAAAATTTTTTTAAATAGTGCGGATTTAATTTTTGATTGTCCACCAAATGCCGAACGCTTAAGTCTGGATAATACCAGACGGAACGCCTTGCTTCTCCCTTAACTCGGCCAAACAATTCTTTTTCCTCACCAGCAAGCAAAATAGCGCCTTTACGTCCAAGGTTTGGATTGAACAACCCAAATTGATTGAAAAATTCACGGCGAAACGTCATGTTACTGCCACAGGGAAATTTACCCCATTCCAACATAGCTCCAGGCGCTTCACCCGCATCAAATTGACCTGTCACTCCCCAATAATAACGGGTGTACCAATCCGGCTTACCATCTACAAATTCAGGAATAATTTTCCCGCCAATGGCCATTAGTTCGGGCCTGGCATCCAAATAACCAACAGCTTTAGATAAGAAATCCGGTGGAGCAACCGCATCATCATCCAAAAAGGTAAGAATAGGAGCCCTTGATTCATTAACACCCCGATTTCGTCCATGAGACAAGCCTTGCTTCGGCTCTTGCATCGTTCGTAAAGGAAACTCAGGATAGGCTTTGGCAAACATTTCAACTACCTGCATCGTTGAATCGCTGCAGTTGTTGTCAATCACCAGTACCTCAAATTCTGAAAAATCAAGGGTTTGACACCGCAAGCCCTCCAAGGCCCTGCCAATATATTTTTCCCTGTTATAAGTTGCAATAACAACGGATATTCTGAGCGATTCTGCCATACTTAGCGTAGAAGATTTAAACAATTAACCTGTAGCAACCATGGCAGGAAGCTCTTTGTTGGGAATAAACCCAAGCCCGTTTAACCCATTGGGACTTTCGGAAAGCTTAAATTGCCATAGTCTTTGCGAATCCGCTCCAAGTGGTTAGCTGTTTTTTCAATGGTGAAAGAAATATCCGATTCAGTATGGTCGGAAGTAATAAAGAACCGCAAACGGGCGGCCTCATCAGGAACTGCTGGATATAGTATTGGCTGAACATTGATGCCCTCCTTGAACAAGGCATCTGCCAACAATAAGGCATGAGCCGAATTCCCGGTAATAATAGGCACTACGGCGGTGTCTTTACTCGGACCTGTATCTAAGCCACGGGCCTTGGCCTGTGCCAAAAAGGAGGCGGCATTGGCCTGACACTTCTGAGCCCTCCAAGGCTCGGTCATCATAATCCGGGTACTTGCTAAAGCGGCAGCGGCATTCGCAGGGCTAATGCCTACGGAGTAAACGAACCCCGGCGTATTGTATTTTAAATAATCAACCAAGGCTTTTCTTCCGGCAATATATCCACCACAAGAAGCAAAGCTCTTGCTGAATGTACCCATCCATAAATCCACATCATGTGGATTCAAATTAAAATAATCTCGAACACCCAAGCCGTTCGGACCAATGACGCCCATAGAATGAGCCTCATCCACCAACAATAAGGCATTGTGCTTTTTCTTTATCTCTATGAATTTTGGCACATCAGCAATGTCTCCATCCATGCTATACACCCCTTCAATGGCCACTAAAACCCGCTCATAATCAGCTCGGTTATCGGTCAAAATTTGATCCAACGCCTCATAATTCTCATGAGGAAAGGCAATGCGACGCGCTCCCGATAAAACAGCTCCTTCGATGATGCAGTTGTGCGATAAATCATCATAGACAATCAAATCCTTTCCAGGACGCATCAAATGACCAATAACGGTTACATTGGTGGCATGTCCACTCACCAAGGTAATAGCGTCTTCAACACCTATCAACTCTGCTAAGGCCTTTTCCAATTCTCCATGCAGCGGTTTTTCTCCTGTTGCAATGCGGCTTGCCGAAACGGAGGTGCCATATTGATCCACGGCTTCTTTAGCCGCTTTTGAAACCCGCTCATCTCCAGACAACCCAATGTAATTGTACGATGACCAGCTCAGTAATTCTCGGCCTCCAATCTGTGTTTTATTGTTAACAATCACCTCGTTCACCCTAAAATATGGATTCTCTACTTGCAAGGATTGAAGGGTTTGAAATTGAGCCGCCAAGGCCTGAACCTCAGGAAATTGATTGACATCAGCGAACTTAGAGGTATCCACTGCGCCCTTTCCCGGATTTGAAACAGCCGTAGTTTTGGCCACTTCCGCCTGAGCAGCCTTTTGCTTGAGCAATTGCTTAAGCTTTTCACGTTTTTCTTCAGCAGTAAGGGGTCTATTTTCAGACATAGTAATGTGTTTCAGAGAGTAAAATTACCAAAAACCTAATGATTTTTAATTTTATTTATCCGGATTTGGCCCAACCGATTTTTGGTTTACCAAAACGCCAGCTCCAATTTATAGCAGGAACGAATAGCGCCGAAATCTTTTCAATAAAAAGGGTTTAGGAATTCCCCGAAATCTACCCATTACCTTCCCGCTCTAGCCAAATTGAACTTCCAAAATCCAATACCTGATACCTCTCACACCTTCCGTATTCCCAAAATACAAAGGGAATCTCCCGATTTATTCTATCATTAAATCTTGAGAAGGATATTTCTTTTAAGGACGGATAAACTCAAATCCAATACCATGCACAACTTGTATTTTGATCCGGGGATCCGCCGACAAATATTTGCGCAATTTTGAAATGAAAACATCCATGGAACGTCCAGTGAAATAATCTGTTTTCCCCCATACGGCCTGAAGTAAATCCTCTCTGCGAATTACAGTTGAACCTTGTTGGCAAAAATAATTCAGCAGTTTCCCTTCTCGTTCCGTAAGCCTCCGCTCTTCTTTTCCATCAAACACCAATAGAAAGTTCTGATGGTGGTACTCATATTTTCCAATTTGGAATGATTTTTCCTCAGTCTTTGGTTCATCTGATAAGCTTCGCTTGGCTAAATTCCGGATTCTAAGCAGCAACTCTTCGGTTGAAAAGGGCTTGGACATATAATCATCTCCCTGGCTCAGACCTTGCAATACATCGTGTTGCCCATCTCTGGCAGTTAAAAATAAAATGGGCATTTTAGGCTTACTTTCACGCAACAATTTCGCCAAACTAAAACCATCCATGCCGGGTAGCATAACATCCAAAACAGCAATATCGTAGGCTTTTACTAAAGCGGCGGTTGCGGCCTCCTTCCCATTTGAAATCCAATCTACAGTCCAACCGGCCTGATCGCTCAGCTGCTCGCTCAAAATTAGCCCTAATGCAGCATCGTCCTCTACATACAACAGTCGCAATTGATTACTCATGGTACCAATGGATTTAATTTTAGTGTAAAGACAGCGCCTTCACCCTCTTTGCTGCGCAGCTCAATCTGACCCTTATGCAAACGCACAATTTGTTTTACATAGCTTAAACCAAGTCCAAAGCCTTTAATGTCATGTCGGTTGCCCGTTGAAACCCGATAAAATTTTTCAAAAATCATGCCCTGAACCGCTTTTGGTATGCCTGGGCCAGTATCAGATACATCTACCACCAATCGCCCCGATTTTACTTGGGCATGAAGCCCGATGTGCACACTCTCGCCGCCATATTTCAAGGCATTATCCAATAAGTTGAAGATGGCATTGCTTAAGTGATTTTGGTCTCCCATCATCCGAAGACCTTCCGGCAAATCGATGTTGACTTCAAACTGGGCTTTACTTTGCTCCAAGCGTGAGTTGAATTGTTCAACCACAGAATGAAGCATTTTTCCAACTTCAATTTCTTTTTTATCAATATTGTTCCTCGCCGATTCAACCATGGCAATTTTTAAAATTTGCTCCACATGGGTTTTAAGGCGCATGGATTCATCGTGAATGAGTTGAGCATAACGCTGCACCCGGTTGCCATCCTCGGTATGGGTTTGCTTTTTCAAGGCCTCGGCGGCCACCAATAAGGTGGAAATGGGAGTTTTAAATTCATGCGTCATGTTGTTGATGAAATCCTGCCTCATGGCAGAAAGCCGCTTCTCTCGAAACACGATGACCACAACAAAAATGAATACACCCATAATTACCATTACGCCAAGTGTGCTGGCCGAAAGCACGCGAAGCTCACGGGCAATAAAACTTCGCTTTCCCGGAAAATGGACCACCATCATATGGCTGTCTCCACTAAAGGTATAAGAGGGCAATTTTTTTATGACAGCATCCCCTGGTGGCTTCCCAGAAAATAAGGGACCCAATTTTGTACTGTAGGTCCGCCAAACCATGCTGTCAGCAAAACAATCGTACATCCCAACTTGAAAATCCTGTAAAATAGATTGCTTACGGAATTCAGCCACCAATAAATTCAATAAAAAATCAGGAGGAACGGTGCCATTTAAACTGACCAAAAAGTCTTCATCACCCAAGGGTGTCACTGCTTCCCGAACCGATGTGGTATCGCTGTTGTATCGATAAACTTGAGAGGCAACGGAGATCAAGCTTAGGGTGACTCGATTTTGGAACTGTTCGTTGGTAAATCGATACGCCTTTTGAACCCAAAATACCTGAATCAAAACCAATCCCCCCAAGGCCAAACCCGACACCAATGAAACCACCCGTAAAGTTCTAGATGTCAGCATTTTTTAAGGAATGTACAATTGAACGGTTTGGCTAGCCTCACGCACCAAGTTTTCATGAAAAGATATTGAAAGCAATACGGGCGAAAGCGTATCAACGCCTGCCTTGAATATTCCCATATGCTTAGAGTCCAATGGCACTGTCGCCTGAGGTTGTTCCCGAAATGGATCTACTTGTTTCCCGTTTTTCCAAAACCGATAACACAAGTGCGGTCCCGTGGCCAATCCGGTACTTCCCACAAAACCAATCACCTGGCCTTGACGCACACGCATTCCGGAGCGAATGCCCGGGGCAAACCGACTCATATGCAAATACTGTGTGGTGTACGTCCCATCGTGCTTCACTTTAACATAATTTCCATTGCCGCGCGCAAACCGCGCTTCAGTTACTACACCATCTGCTACGGTTACTATGGGAGTACCATGCGGAGCAGCGTAATCTGTACCTAGGTGAGGCTTTACCCGTTTCAGTACAGGATGCATTCGGTTTTTCGAGAATTTCGAGGAAATCCGGCTATACTCCAATGGGGCTTTTAAAAACCGGGTTTTCATGCTTTGCCCCAAGGCATCATAAAAGCCAACCTGTCCCGCCTGTTCAAACCGATAGGCAAATTGCTCTTTCCCCCGATGTAAAAACGAGGCGGCTACAATTCGCTCAATCCCCAACGAAATGGAATCGGCCATCCATTCTTCATATACCACACGAAATCGGTCTCCCTTGGCTAAAGCAAAGAAGTCAACCGACCATTTGAAAATGTCGTCCAACCGATAACACAATACCGGATTCAATCCTTGGTCTACCACCGTTTGATACAAGGATTGGGTTATTATCCCCGCCGCTGTTTTCTGAACCAATCGCATGGCTTTCTCCTCTTTATACACTTCAGGGCGTGAATCACTCCACCGAAATACCAAATACGACCTTGGATTCGGCTCATAAACCATGCAAACAGGCTTTCCATCAGGGCCTGACCGACAAAATACCCTGTAGGTATGACCAGCCTTTAAACTTCTTAAGTCCATCAACGTATCCGCCTGCGATATAAGTTGACGCGCTGAAGTATCAGGAACGCCCAATTGTCCAAAAATACCCGACAAGCTTTGACCAGAAGCTATCGTGTAGGTTTGTTCTTCCAATCCTGTTACATCCATCCCATAGGCAGAATCGGCTTGTTCAATCCCCGCAAGGGAATCGGTAGCCGATAATTCCCCAGGAGCCCCCCCCTCACCACATGAAAGAAAAAGCCCCAATGCCAAGATCAATTTAGCCAATAGGCGGCTTATATAGGCTAAATTTAATGTGGCCTTCCCCATGTTTCACGCTCTTCAATACTCCACAATTCAGGAAAAAAGATTCTGAATTGATTCTTCGGAGGCAGGTATTTCTGCCAATTGGTACCGCCTGTGGCCGCAATGTCCTCCGGTTCACGCTTCAAATACCGTACCGCCGATTTGTAATGCATCAACGGCCAGTCTATATTCACTTGCCGATCAAAGGTGCGCATGGCCTCAATGATTTCCGGCCGTTGCCGATCCGATTCAGGCAAATCCAAATACATTTCATACAGGGTTTTCCCTTTAACCTCCTCTGCCAATTTCAAGAATTCAGCCCCATACTTTTCTTCAAACTGCCTTAAAGTCAATGTCTTATTTCCGCTGGATAGCTCGGCCGCTCCCCGCCCCCAGTAAATGTTGTGAAGCAGCTCTTGCACCGGCGCATCGGATGAAATTTGGGACCTCAATTCAAATTGCACTAAGTTGTGCAAGGGCGTAGCTCTCAATTCAATCATTCGGTATTGAGCAGATTGAAATCCGGATGCCGGCAGCAAAGCCATTCTAAATTGCAGAAATTGTTCCGGCTCCATCCCATCAATCATTATTTGAAACGAATGCGTCAGCGCTGAAAAATAGGCAGTCAACCGCTTAATCCGTTGCAATAAAAAATCAGCATCTCCTCCCCGAGCCGGAAGTTGCTCCAACTCGTTTAGGCTCAGCTTAAAGTACAATTCGGTGATTTGATGGTACAAAATAAATATCTGCTCATCTGGAAAGGACGTCTTGGGTTTTTGCAAGGTCAATAGAGTGTCCAAATGGATATAATCCCAATAAGTCAAGTAGTTTGAATGCATCAATCCTTGCAGATAGCTATTCATATCTTGACCGCTGGCTTGATATTTTTCCTGCAGCAATCGAAGGTTAGCCTCTAGTTCGCTCATGTTCGGTTTCTGGCAAATAGGTTGAACTACGAAGGTAGTAATTCACTTTGGCTTTTTCTTGAGGTTTTGGGCGCCTAATCCGCTTTCCGCTGTAGTCATGCCTTGCTTTGGCTTTGGGGCAGGGCAGGGCCGTGGCTCCCAAGGTCGCCCGGCCTTGCCCGCCCCAATACGCCAAAGCAAGGCATGCCTGCCGCTGCAATCGGGGCGCAATCCTCGAGCAAAAATCGCTCTGCTTCGAAAACCCCGTATCTTGCAACCCTATGCGCACTTCTATTTTAAGCCTAGACGCCGGCACCTCTTCGGTTCGAGCTCTTCTGTTTGGAACAGATGGGAATCTTTATTCTGAGGCCCGAAGGGCCGTCCCCTTAGACTTCCCCCACAATGGATGGGTAGAGCAATCGCCGGGATTGATTTGGCAAGCAGCCTATGAATGCATAGAGCAGGTGATGACCTATGCCCGGAAAAACAAGTTGGATGTAGTTTGTGCAGGTCTAACCAATCAACGAGAAACAGTCGTGGCTTGGGATAAACGCAGCGGTAGAGCTTTGGCCCCAGCCATTGTATGGCAAGACCGCCGAACCACAGATACCTGCGAAGCCATGAAAGCCGCCGGCCTTGAACAAAATGTCCGATCTAAAACCGGCCTGGGCTTAGACCCCTATTTCAGTGCCGGTAAAATGGCTTGGCTGCTTCAAAACAATGAAGAGGTTGCCGCCGCCGCAGACCAAGGCCACCTCGCTTTGGGAACCATAGATAGCTGGTTAATGTTTCATTTGTTGGGAAAACATGTCACAGAAGCCAGCAACGCATCTAGGACATCATTGTACCATCTAGAAGAGGGAATTTGGGACCCGCAATTGCTTGAATATTGGAATATCAATCTGGGACTATTGCCACAAATTTTACCCAGTGTTGCCCAATTTGGTCACATTAAACTCCCCGGAATGCCTGAAATCCCTCTAACCGGCGTATTAGGCGACCAACAAGCTTCCTTGCTCGGTCAGGGCTGTCTGCAGCCCGGCGCAACCAAAAACACCTACGGAACGGGTTGCTTTATCATGCAACAAGCCGGAAAAACCCGTCCAGAATCCGGTCCAGAATTGCTCAGCACCCTGGCCTGGCATACCTCAAACGGGAAAGAATTTGCCCTAGAGGGCAGCATTTTTATGGCCGGTGCTTTATTAAATTGGCTCAGTGAAGACCTACACTTGGCAGATTCTATGCAGGGATTAAATGCCTTAGCAGAATCTGTCGATTCAAGCGGTGGAGTCATTTTGGTTCCGGCGTTCAATGGTTTGGGGGCTCCACATTGGTCGCCAAGAGCCAGAGGAACTTGGCTGGGATTAAATTCGGGTTCCGGGAAAGCAGAACTAGTACGTTCTGCCTTTGATGCCATTGCTCACCAGACTGCAGATGTGTTCGAATGCATGCAACGCTGTTCTGGGAACCCAATTAAAGAGGTCTGGGTGGATGGGGGAGCATCTGCGTCAAATGTGTTGATGCAAAATCAGGCAGATTTGGCAGGCATTCGGGTGTTCCGAAGTCCCATTACCGAATCTACAGCCTGGGGAGCGGCAGTAATGGCCGGTTATGGATTTGGTTTGTGGGATTTGAACCATGCCCGGGTGGCCGAGCCCAATGCTGTTTTCCTGCCGAATAATCCAGAGCTACGCATTCAAGAACGCAAACGTTGGCAGCGTGCTGTGCAGGTTTGTTTGGGTTGGTAAAGTAATGCCAGTCTTTAAAATGGCCCTTGGGCTATAAAAGAAATTATTTTTTCAAAATGTTTAATCTCCCTAAAACCATTGCACAGCAATCTATTCAAATGGTTATCTACCTCAAATGGGTTGTTCTTACAACCAAAAAAATGGTATTTCACCTTGACATTTTGAAAATCCTCTCGTAAATTTGTAGTTCATCGATGAAACGTTAATAAGGAAAGGTTCGTCACGTATTTGGGGTGGCGAAGAACAGTTAGGGAACTTTTTGGAGTGAACTACGGGAATTTGGTGAAGCTGAAAAGTGAAACCAGGTTCGCCTTGGGGAGTCTCAGAAAAGCTTTCTGAATCATGCAAAGGCAACTTTGCTGGTACAGGAGGCGGGAGCATGGGAATGAGACGGGATGAACTGGCAAATTCATCCATTTCAGGAGAGGATGAGGAGGAAGGAAAGGAGGTTAAAGCGAATTTCAAGAATCCTTTTAATGGTGGAAAAGTTCGGAGACCCGAAGGGCACGAGGCAACCTTTTTTTGGGTAAGCCAAAGCGCGACCTTCAGGAAAATCCTATTGGCTAAAATCGAAAACCCAAAAGGGGAAATCTCCCTTGAAAGCGAAGGGCAATGCCCCTACCTATTCCTGCGTTTCCGGAGGAAATTCTCCCCGCTTAATTCGCTGATAATAATCTTCTGTTATTGAAATATCCACTTGATCCCAAGTCTGTCCATAGTGCCGCAACCAAGATTCAATGCCCTGAACCCGATGAATGAATTTTCGGTTCGTTCGTTCTAGAGCATCTTCCGGATTGATGCCCGAAAGCCGGGCATAATTGACCAAGGCGAACAGCATATCCCCCATTTCTTCCTCTTGATTGTCTAAATCTTGATTGGCTAGGGCTTCCTCAAATTCATGCAACTCTTCCTTTACTTTTTCCCAGACCTGTTCTGGTTTTTCCCAATCGAACCCGACTCCAGCCGCTTTTTCCTGCAATCTCCAACACTTTACTAGGGCCGGCAATCCGGCAGGCACTCCCCCCAGTACCGAGGTGTTGCCTTCACGAAGTTTGATTTGTTCCCAGTTCCTCTTTACCTCTTGAGCGTTTTGAACCTGAACATCACCATAAATATGGGGATGCCGTTGAATGAGTTTGTCGCAGATTCCGTTCAAAACTTGGTCTAAGGTGAACCAATTTTTTTCTCGACCAATTCTTGCATAAAAGACCAGGTGTAAAAATAAGTCTCCAAGTTCCTTGCGAATTTCCTCAGGAGATTCCGTAAGAATGGCATCCGACAATTCATAAAGTTCTTCAATGCTCAAAGTCCGTAAGGACTGCATGGTTTGTTTTTGATCCCAGGGGCATTGCTCCCGCAATTCATCCATAATCTTCAATAAACGGCCAAAAGCAAGCAGCGTAGAATCCATGTGTTTTTTACCTTTGCAATAGAACAAAGATAGCATCGGTATATGAACTGGACTTTATTGCTCTTAGTAATTGGTTTGCTAGCCTTGGCTTTTGCCGGGATTGCGATTAAAATTTTAGTGAAAAAAGACGGGAAGTTTTCAGGTACCTGTGCAAGTCAAAGTCCCTTTTTAAATAAGGAAGGGCAGGCCTGCAGTATGTGCGGAGCTTTGCCCTCAGAAACCTGTGCAAAAAATTAATTCCCATACCCAAAAAACTTGAAAAGATGAGTACAGATGCCATTATGCAACGTTGCCGTGGGAACATGGATAAAGCAATTTCTCACCTTGAGGATGAATTGTTGAAGATTAGAACCGGAAAAGCCAATCCAGCGATGTTGGACTCGGTGTATGTTGAATATTACGGTTCCAATGTGCCCCTGCAGCAAGTTGCCAACGTAAATACTCCCGATGGCCGTACGTTAACTGTTCAGCCCTGGGAAAAGAAAATGCTGCAAGACATAGAACGTGCCATTATTAATAGCAACCTAAATCTTAATCCTCAGAACGACGGTGAAATGATTCGAATCCACGTGCCACCTTTGACCGAGGAGCGTAGGAAGGATATGGTAAAAATGGCTAAAGCCGAAGCTGAAAATGCCAAAGTAAGTTTGAGAAATGCCCGTCGTGATGCCAATGAAGGATTTAAAAAATTGGTCAAAGAAGGGTTGGCAGAAGATGTAGCCAAGGATTTAGAGGCTCGGGTGCAAAAAATGATTGACGAATACACGGTCAAGGTAGAGGATTTGTGTCAGCGCAAGGAAAAGGAAATAATGACCGTTTAGTTCCGGTATGACGACTCGATTTTTCCAGGAATTGGCTTCTTGGGTGTTTCGTATTACCCTGCCTATTGTTCCCGCCTGGTTTCATCTGGATTGGTTGCGCTGGGTCATGCCTGCCGCCAAAAATGAATGGTTTTTGTTGGGTTTACTTATGAGCAGTTCTGCCTTAGCCTTGGCTTCTGTAACGGGACCAGCATGGTTATCAAGGGTTTTTGCTGCTTGTGTTGTTGTGTCTGGCCTTGGGTTGTTGGTGTATCCCTTGCCCAATGTAGCGGTACAGCCCCCCTTAACCTACATATGGAGCATTTCAATGGGATTGTTCTTTTTGGGCTGGCCTAAAGGAAGATAATGTTTTTCTTTTGGGGCCTTTGCGGTAGGGATTGAAGAGGCTTGCCCGCAAGGTTGGCGGAGCCTGGCCCGCGTGGCGCGGAGGCGACTTTAGGAGCCACCGCAAGCCCGCTGGGACAGCCTTCCGCCAACCGCGGACAAGCCCTGAAAGCCCGGCTACCGCCAAAAAAATCAAAGGGAAAAAAATAGGACTTGGCGGATTTCATAGCATAGCCGTATCTTCGTGCCATGAACCTTCGAACTTTTGCTTGGATATCTCCCTTGGTGCTTCTGTGGGCCTGCTTTGGATCACCCTATAAAGCGCATTTTGAAGAAATGGCAGGACCGGCAGAAGCCCATTGGCGTGGCGTAAAATTGGGTGAAACCTGGGAAAAAGTACAGGAATTGGAAGACGCAAAAGCACTCATGGCCTTAGATTCAGCCTTCGCCAAATACCATTTTCATTATTCAGATTCGGAATACTATGAAGTTCAATATCAATTCGTTGAAGGTCGATTGGATGAAATTTATGTTCAGGTTTTTTTAGAGTCTGAACTGCGAGCAGAAGAATTGACGGAATTGGCAGTGGCTCATTTTGAAGCGGCATGGAATCAGGAAGCGTTAATGGACCAAGGTGTGTTTGCCATGTCTAAGCCCGATGCCGTCTTGGAAATCATGGACGAAAGTCCTTTCCATGGTCCTGGAATGATTCGCCTGATATTTCGGGCTCCACCCGGCAACAAATCCAACCCGGAACCTCAGCTTCCTTCTTAATGGCAGCGCCGCTGCTTGACATTCAATCTTTAAGTATTTCCTTTCAGGGGAGGGAGGTCTTGCGGAATGTATCCTTGCAAATTAATCCTGGTGAAACCTTAGGATTGGTCGGAGAATCCGGAAGCGGTAAATCCCTAACCTCACTCAGCATTTTGCGCTTGAATCCGGGGCTTGCAACAGGTTCGATTTGGCTACAGCACAAAGGTAGCAACATCGATGTGTTGAAATGGCCCAAATCGAAATTGCCCGAGCTTCGGGGCAAATCGGCCGCCATGATTTTTCAAGAGCCCATGACCTCTTTAAATCCATATTATACGTGTGGATTTCAGGTAATGGAAGCCTTGCGGGTACATGAACCGATGAATGCTGCGCAAGCGAAAGCCCGCTGCCTCGAACTCTTTAAAGAAGTTCAGTTGCCTCGGCCAGAGGCCATGCTTAGAGCCTATCCCCATCAAATTTCAGGGGGACAAAAGCAGCGCGTAATGATCGCCATGGCGATTTCATGTTCTCCGGGCCTCTTGATTGCCGATGAACCTACCACCGCCTTAGATGCCACCGTGCAAAATAGCATATTGGGCACTCTACGAAGTTTACAGGATGAGCGCGGAATGTCTATGCTTTTCATTTCCCACGATTTGGGTGTGGTTTCTTCCTTGGCTCACCGAATTGCCGTGCTTTATCGTGGAGATTTGGTGGAGCAGGGTGCAGTCAAAGATATTGTTGCACATCCAACACATCCATACACCCGCAGTTTGTGGGCCTGTAGACCTAGACGCATGGCAGCGCACCTTCGTCCTGCCCGCTTACCTTCGGTGGAAGATTTTTTAGCGGGCAGAGAACAGGCTGCAGAATTTATTCAACCAAGGACCAGCCCCGCTGCGGCAGAAAAACCCTTGTTGGAGGTATCCTCACTAAGCGTTCATTATCCTCTTTCGAAATCATGGCTTGGTCGTCCAAAAACGATACTTAAAGCCGTCGATGGAGTCGATTTTACTTTGAATGCCGGGCAAACATTGGGCTTGGTTGGGGAATCGGGATGTGGAAAATCAACACTGGGCAAAGCCTTAGTAGGACTTGCCCCAGTTGAATCTGGCTCAATCCATTTCGGAGAGACAAATTTGCGGACGCTGAGCGGAGAAGCATTAAGGAAATTCAGGCCCAATGTGCAACTGATTTTTCAAGACCCCTTTGGATCATTAAACCCATATATGTCTGTAGGAGAAGCTATTGCAGAGCCATTGTGGGTGCATCGAAGGTTTTCAAGTGCGCGGTCCTGCCGAGAGGAAGCTAAAAATTGGATGGAGCGAGTAGGGCTGAGCTCCAGCATGTTTGATCGATATCCTGCTGAATTTAGTGGGGGGCAGCGTCAGCGAATTGGCATTGCACGGGCCTTGGCCCTAAAACCCCAAATTTTAATCTGCGATGAATCTGTAGCCGCGTTGGATGTTTCTGTCCAAGCCCAAGTGTTGAATTTGTTGCGCCAATTGCAGGAGGAAGAAGGGTTTGCATGTTTGTTTATTTCGCACGATTTACCCGTGGTGCATTTTATGAGCGATCACATCCTAGTAATGAAAGCGGGCAAGGTGGTTGAACGGGGAACGGCTGACGACATATTCGAACGGCCAGAGGAGGAATATACCCGGCAGCTTCTGCGAGCTGCCATGATGGATTCAGTGTAGGAACTGCCTTGAATTACGAACGCACTTTTTCCCAGAGCACGGATTGTTTGCCTGAAAAAAAACGAAATGCTCCTGCCACCATGGCCGCATTCATCATGACAAAGTACATCGGCGTGTAGAAAAAGGGGATTTTGAGCTGAAATGAATTCAGGGCAAAGCCCAAACCGGCCAAGAGGTAGGCGCTTAGGTGAATACCGGAAAATGGCAACCACAATCCACCCATTGATAGTCCCAAATAGAGGTGCAGAGGCAATAGAATTAGCAACAGAGGCGGAGCCAACATCCAGCGCATCCATCGGTGACCTATAAAAATGGCCCAAGCCAACGGATATTTGATTGGTTTTAGGGGGAGGTCTAGCCTAGGTAAGGACTGAAAAACCCCGGCAGCGATTCGTATTTTCCGCTTCCATTCGGCGGAAAGGCTTGGGCTTGCGCTTTCTGTAGCTTGGGCATTTGGAGCATAGCCTACCCGGAACCCTTGCTCAACAATTCGAACCGACAGCATAAAGTCATCTAAAATGGCATCGGTTTCCAGTGGCTGGAACAGATGGGTTCGAAAGGCAAATAATTCTCCAGCAGCCCCTACAATGGAGTATACCTGCGCATCCCAACGCTTCAAACGGCTTTCGTATTTCCAATACAGACCTTCATTGGAAGTACTATTTCCAAAGTCTGTTTGAACGCGCTTTTCACCAGCAACTCCTCCTATAGAGTTCCATTGAAAGGGAGCGGTTAAGGCCATAAGCGCATCTGAATTCAATAGGGTATTTGCATCGGTAATTGCGGTAATTTCAGCGTCGGAAAAGGGCATAGCGCGGTTAATCGCAGCTGATTTTCCTTCGCGCTGAGGTTGGTGCAACATGAATATGCGCTCATCGGCCCATGTTAAAGTCTCTGAACCATCAGTGCTGCCATCCGTTATAACAATGATTTTTATTTTTTCGGTCGGATAATCCAACGCCAGCGTATTTAAGACTTTTTGATTCAGGCATGTCACTTCATTAAATGCTGGAATAATGATGCAGACAGAAGGTAAATCTTTGGGGTTGGCCCATTGTGTCGGCGGCTTAGGAAATAATTTTGATCCAAGCCAGATTAAAAGAGCATAACCTATGTAAATGAATAAAATCAGGCCAAAGAGCAACCAAAAAACCAATTCCAACATAGACATGGGGTAAAAGTAGGTAGAAACTTGCTAGAGCCAAGCATTTGCTCAGGACCTTCAGCCGCTTTTTTATGCTGTTAAACTTTTGTTAATCCAATACCTACGCTGTAAATTTGTATAGTTTTGGATAGCAAACGAATGAATCGTTAAAAAATCGAATTATGAAAATTTCATTTCTTCTTGTCGCCTCGGCTCTGTTTTTTGGAGCATCTGTTCAGGCTCAAAATTCAGATGGAGCCAAATTGACAGCTGAATCAATGATTGTGGATTACGGTGAAGTACCTTATAAAGGGGATGGAGTCCGTGATTTTGTGTTCAAAAATGAAGGCAAACAACCTTTGATGATTACCAATGCCAAAGGGTCTTGCGGTTGCACAGTACCTGAGTGGCCCAAAGATCCGATTCGGCCCGGAGCAAAGGGAGTAATTAAAATTAAATACGATACAGCTCGTCCTGGAATGATTTCAAAAACGGTCACCATTACTACCAACGAAGTTGAATCCATGGATGATGCGGGAAATCCCCAATACAAACAACACGTGGTTCGTATTACTGGAAATGTAAAACAACCACCTGCCAGTGGAGGTCTTCCGGTGAATAACAATTCCGGAGTTCCTGGAGAATAATATGTTTGGTTTGTTTTTGCAGCCCTCTTCGGAGGGCTTTTTTGTGAAAACAAGCCAAATTGTTTAATCGAACAACTGAAACAAAGTAAATTGGGTCAATAGCAACGAATGTCGCGCATTAAGTACCATTACAATACAAAAACACTGCGATTCGAGCCTTACCGTGAAAAATGGTCGAAGCGCATTTTTCGAATTGCCTTTAATATTGTTGCGGGGATGCTATTTGCTACAACAGTTTTGTTGCTTGCATACCGTTATTTGGACTCTCCTAAGGAAAAAAGGTTGCGCCGAGAACTTGATATCACAGAGTCACAACTCAAGATTTTGGAAAACCAACTGAATCAAATGGAAGAGGTTATTGTGGATTTAGAACACCGCGACGATCAAATTTATAGAGCTCTATTTGCAACCGAGCCAGTTTCTGCGGAGGTTAGGAAATCAGGACTTTCAGGGTTGAACCGATACGACAGATTCAAAGGCCTATTGCTTACCGAAATGCTAACAGAGGTCACTCAAAAAATGGATCAGCTGCGAAAAAGGGCCTACGTACAAACAAGGTCGTATGACGAATTGTGGGGCCTAATTCAGAACAAAAGTGAAATGCTGAAAAGCATTCCAGCCATAATTCCTGTTGATTTGAGTGATTTGGAACGCATGACCAGTGGTTTTGGGTTTCGAATTGACCCTATTTATCAAACGCCGAAATTTCATGCGGGTATGGATTTTGTTGCTGAACTGGGTGCGCCTGTTTATGCTACAGGGAATGGAGTAGTAAGCAGTGCCGGTTTAGAAGCTGGTGGATATGGGAACTGTGTACGAATTCGTCATGGGTTCGGATATGAAACCATTTATGCGCATCTTATGTCGGTATCAGTACGCCCTGGAATGCGCGTAACCCGAGGCCAAAAAGTAGGGCTTTTAGGCAGTACAGGTAAATCGACAGGACCTCATTTGCATTATGAGGTCATTCATAAAGGACAGCCCGTAAATCCAGTTTACTTCTACTACTCCGATTTAAGTCCGGAAGAGTATGCGAAGGTGGTTGAACAGTCCAACCGACCAGGGCAGGCAATGGATTAAAACGGGTTTACCAGCCCAATAGCCAAGCAAAAATCAATGGAGCCACAATTGTAGCGTCTGACTCTACAATGAATTTTGGAGTGTGAATATCCAGCTTACCCCAAGTGATTTTTTCATTGGGAACGGCGCCGCTGTATGAACCATAGGAAGTTGTAGAGTCGCTTATTTGGCAGAAGTATGACCAAAATGGAACATCATGCCACTCCAAATCTTGGTACATCATAGGAACCACACAAATGGGGAAATCTCCGGCAATACCGCCGCCAATTTGGAAAAAACCTACCCCTTTCCCTCCAGAATTTCCTCGGTACCAATCGCTCAGCCATGTCATATATTCAATACCGGATTTCATGGTTGAGGGCTTAAGTTCACCCTTGATGCAATAGGAAGCAAAAATGTTACCCATCGTACTGTCTTCCCAACCAGGAACAATAATGGGTAGATTCCGTTCTGCAGCCGCAATCATCCAACTGTTTTTAGGGTCAATCTCGTAGTATTGTTCCATCACCCCGCTCAACAGCAGTTTATACATAAATTCATGAGGGAAATAGCGTTCACCGGACTCCTCAGCTTGTTTCCATATGCTGAAAATGTGTTTTTGAATCCGACGAAAAGCCTCCTCTTCCGGAATGCACGTGTCGGTAACTCGGTTGAATCCATGTTCCAACAAATCCCACTCGTCTTGAGGGCTTAGGTCACGGTAGTGTGGTACTCGTTTATAATGGCTGTGAGCCACCAAATTCATAACATCTTCCTCCAGATTCGCTCCGGTACATGAAATGATATCCACCTTGCCTTGACGTATCATCTCAGCCAATGACAATCCCAGTTCAGCAGTACTCATAGCGCCGGCCAAGGTGATCATCATTTTTCCTCCTTCCAACAAATGCTGCTCATACCCTTTGGCGGCGTCCACTAAGGCCGCAGCATTAAAATGACGATAGTGGTGTTCAATAAAGTTAGATACAGGCCCTTTCATACTTCAAATCGGTTATTGGTTTTCAGATAGTTTAGAACGATGCGATTCGGTACAAAGATGAAACAAAATTCGGGCACCAACATTGGCATCCCATTCAGAAGCTCCAGGAACCACCTCGACTAGATCAAATCCAATCAGTTTTCTTCCCGACCGATGAATAGATTGGATGAGCGATACCGCTTGGTAAAAACTCAGACCGCCAGGAACGGGTGTTCCCGTATTTGGACATAGCGAAGGCTCAAGGCCGTCAATATCAAAACTTAAATAAACGTCTTGACCCAGGGGTTCAATGATGTTGTTCAGTGTTTGGTTCCAGGTTTGGCCATTGGCCATAGACTCTTGCATCCATCGGTCTGTAAATAAATGAATATTGTCGTGCTGCTCGGCATACTTAGCCTCTTCATCGCACAAATCTCGAATACCAACCTGAACCAAGGCCTTTAAATTAGGCAACTCTTGGTGTATATTTCTGCTGATTGAGGCATGTGAATAGGTAAATCCTTCATAGGCCAACCTCAGGTCGCAATGGGCATCAATTTGTAAAATAGACATCTGTGGGAATTGCATGCTGAGCGCCCGAACGGCACCAAGCGGAGTAGAATGATCGCCGCCAATCAATCCCACCGTTTTCCCTTTTTTAAGCAATGATAAAGTTTTTTTTTCAACCCACTGGTTCATGGCTTGGCACCCAGCATCAATATTTTTAAGTAAAAATGCCTGTTCTTTTTTATCAGAACCCGTTCCACGGATTAATCCGTCAATGTAGGTCTCTGCAAGCGCTCGTAAATGTTTGCTGTCTTTTTTTATTGACTTTGAAATGGGCAACATGGCCGTTTTGCATTCCCATACATTTGGAAAGGAGGATTCGTACAAATCCACCTGCATTGAAGCATCAAAAATAGCTTGAGGGCCTTTGTCAGCTCCAGAGCCATACGAAACAGTCACAGCCCAGGGGACAGGCAGCAATACAAGGTCGGCTTCGGCTTCAGAATAGGGAAGCCCAAAAATCCCGGATGAAGATGAGGCTGGAGCATTTGGGTCAAACGACGGCATAGTTCGGAAAGTTATAATAATTGTAGGATAGACTTAGGTTCCCGGATTTGAAATACACCATAAGAAAACAGTTAAAAAAAACATCCGGAAGACAGAACTCAACGGCAAAGATGCAAATTGATGCGCAGCTTAACCGTATCTCTAATTTCTATTTTTTGTTTTGCCAAGTAGAATTGAATTTGAAGGCCATGGTTTGCGAGTCTTCAAATAGGGAAAGAAATGAATTACCTTTGGATGTTCATTTCTTTCACAACTCATGATATTTGCCTTGTTTTCTGGGGTTTTGCAGGTCCAATTTAGGGAAGGTATTCTTAAGCCCTCTGAATTTCCAGTTCAGGTTTGGTTTTTTTGGGCCTTGTTGGCCGCCTTGTTTTTTTTAGTTGTTTCCATACAGGGAAACCGACACCGACTTCAGATTTTTTTCCGTTCAATGGTTCATCGGCCCATGCTGCTGGAATATGTTGAAGATTATGACCGCAGGGGATTCCCTTCCGATTGGGGATTATTCTTAGCCGGGTTTTCAACCGCCCCAGTGTGGGTTGCTTGGTGGATTTCAGGGGGGCTGGATTGGGCTCCTTTAACAATAACCCTAATAGGAATGTGTAGCGTTATTTTCAAAGCCTTGTTGGTGGAACAGCTCGGAAGGTTGTTTTCATTCAAAATGCTTGCCCGGGCCCACAATGCAGTATTTTACCAATATCTTTTTTGGATTGGCATGCTGGCATTGTTGATTTTGTTTTTTTTCAACATTCAATGGGTTCAAATGTCAAATTTGAATCCCAGATTTTTACTCATTCTAATGTTAAGTGGATTTGTACTCTATTTTATTCGCTTATCCTCAGTACTTTGGTTCAGTACACGCACTTTTGGAGTGTACTATATTTTATATCTTTGCACAATAGAACTCATTCCTTTCTTCCTTTTTTTGAGGTGGAGCGGATTTTTATCCTGATGTAATTTGCAGTAAAACCCATGAAAATCAGGTCGGTGTTAATCAGTCAGCCCAAACCGGAAACAGAAAAGTCTCCGTATTATGAGGTGGCAAAATCCCAAAAGGTCAGTTTGGAATTCAAGCCGTTTATTCACGTCGAAGGGGTAACTGCCGCTGAATTAAGAAAACAAAAGGTGGATTTCTCAGAGTATGGATGCGTGGTATTGACCTCCAAAAGCTCGGTCGACCATTATTTCAGGCTAGCTCAGGAAATGCGGTTTTCCATTCCTGAAACCATGAAATACTTTTGTGCATCAGAAACCATTGCACTTTATATGCAGAAGTACATTGTGTACCGGAAGCGAAAAATTTTTCATGGAACGAATGGGGTAGAAGATTTGTTGGATAACTTCAAAAAGAATAAAACAGAAAGGTTCTTGTTCCCTTGTTCAGACAAACACAGCGATAAAATCACAGATTTTTTAAACAAGAATAAAATCGCTTTTACCAAAGCCGCATTTTATAAAACGGTTTCCTCCGATATGTCTCAATTTCCTGTTCAGGACTTTGATATGCTTGTTTTTTTTAGTCCAAACGGGGTAGAATCTTTGTCAAAAAACTTCCCGGATTTCAAACAGGGAAACATTCATGTGGGCACATTTGGAGAAGGTACGGCTCAAGCAGCAGAGGCTTCCGGACTGGTTGTTCAATTAAAAGCCCCAATGCCCAAAGCTCCTTCTATGGCTATGGCACTTGAATGGTATTTAAAGCAAGTTAACGGCAAATCAAATAAATGAAGCCGAATAAAAATGGCCGCCGTTTTTCCTTAAAATCTCCTATTGTTATTGCAGCCTTATTCTCAAAGGGGCAGAGGGAATTTCGATATCCATTGCTATTGATTACGTCGGCAGACTCCGTTACTGAAGGGAAAGTCGTTTTCAGCGTATCGAAGAAAAAATTTAAACGAGCCGTAGACCGAAATCGAGTCAAAAGGCAAATGCGGGCTGTGTATTTTTCTGTGGTCAGGGAGCCCATCCAAGCCAACCGGGCGCTTATATATGTTGGGAATGAACTAACATCTTCAATCGCCATCGCCAATGCATTGAAAGCATTGCTAAAAGGATAGTTCCCGGCTCAACTTGCAAGAATTCAATGCAGCAATCTTAAATCCTCAAGTCAAGGGAAAACCAGCAGACCCAATCTCAAATGCATAGCGTTAATTTAATGCTGAATTAACACTCAATTTCTTTGCCCCTACTATTATTGTAAAAACCCTATATGCCCTCCAAAAGAAAGGTGCAAGTTTTAGTGCTTTCTGATGTTCATTTGGGGACTTTTGGTTGCCATGCCAAAGAATTGCTAACCTATTTGAAAAGCATTAAACCCGAAAAGGTTGTTTTGAATGGCGATATCATTGACATGTGGCAGTTTAAAAAGTGGTATTGGCCAGAGTCCCATATGAAAGTTTTACACCATTTATTAAAATGGGCAATGAAGGGAGTTCCCGTAATATATTTGCCAGGCAATCATGACGAAGTACTTAGACGGTTTTCAAACGTTCAATTCGGCTCACTCCGCATTCAAGATAAATTGATTTTGGAATTGGATGGCCATAAAACGTGGATTTTTCACGGGGATGTTTTTGATGCCAGCATTCAATACTCAAAGTGGATTGCTAAACTAGGAGGTCAAGGCTATGATATGCTGATTTTAATCAATCGGGCATTGAATTGGCTTTCAGAAAAAACAGGAAATGGTAGAATCTCCTTGTCAAAACAGGTGAAAAACAGTGTTAAACAAGCAGTTAAGTTTGTCGCCGACTTTGAAACCACTGCGGCCGAACTCGCCATAGACCAAGGCTATCAAACGGTAATTTGTGGACACATTCATCAGCCGGCCAATCGCTGGGTAGAAAATAAAGCAGGCAGGGTTCGGTATCTGAATTCCGGTGATTGGATCGAGAATTTAACTGCCCTAGAATACAACAATGGTGAATGGGAATTGTACACCCACACCCTCGATTCTAAATGGAGTGAATCTGAATTAGAAGAGGAATTGGAAGAGGTGTTAATGCCCATGGATAAGGCCATGCTGCTTGGGTTTTTAGGTAGATAACCTACAAAAGGTGAACGGGATGAAAGCTAGCCCGTAGATTCACGTATTGGAAAATCCAGAAATCTTCATAGGTTTGGCTATGCCAAAATGCACAAACCTAAATCCTGACTGATGCGAAGAATGTTCGGTATTGTTTGTTGGAATGTTCAATTTGAGCCATGCCAGCCTCGATTGAACTCGGTTGTTGCCTCATCTTCAAAAAAATAGTATGATTCCTTTTTTCATTAGAAGCCTTCTGTTTTCTCTTCTGTTTTCTTCTTCGATTTTGCTTGCTCAAAAGGCCATTGTTGAGGGCCGAATTACCAATGCCGAAACCGGTCTGCCAGTACCTTTCGCCAATATAGTTGTGGATGGAAGTACAACGGGAACTTCCAGCGATATTGACGGTCGATTCACACTGCCGGTAATCGCCTCAAGTCAAGTGACGTTAAAGGTGACTTCCATCGAGTTCTTCCCAACTTCCCAGTCCCTTTCCCTTGCCGCAAATTCAACTCAAACCATCGACATTAAACTTAAGCCAATGGTGAGAACCCTAGGAGAAATTATGGTAAAATCCGAGGGGAAATATGAAAAGAGATTGGAAGAACTTACTGTTTCTATGGAAGTCGTCAGGCCAGCTCTTATCGAGAATAAAAACACGACTACGGTAAGCCAAGTTTTAAGTCAAGTGCCCGGAGTTAATATTGTAGATGAAGAACCTCAAATTCGTTCGGGCAGCGGGTATTCTTTTGGGGCAGGTAGCCGAGTGATGGTCCTTGTTGACGACATGCCCATATTATCTGGCGATGCAGGACGTGCCAGTTGGAGCTTTGTGCCAACCGAAACCATCGAACAAATTGAAGTCATCAAAGGCGCTTCCTCGGTACTTTACGGATCAAGCGCCTTGAATGGCGCAATTCATGTCCGTACCACCTATCCCTCGGCAAAGCCCTCTACCCGAATTCAAACCTACGCCGGCATTTACGACTTGCCCTCAGAGCGCAACTGGAGCACCGATGTTCCGCCGATGCAAGCCGGAATTTCAGCTACGCATTTACAACAGTTCGGTCAGTTTGATTTGGTGGTTGGCATGAATGCTCAAGCTGAAAATGGCTGGAGTGGACCGCCTTCCATGGCTGCCTCATTGGCCAATGGCGATACCAGCAATTCAGACCCTGGGCAATATGGCAATCGGCTCAGGACACATTTAAACACCCGTTACCGCTTCAAGTCTATACCCGGTTTAAGCATTGGATTGAATTCTACGCTTCTTTTTTCACGTAGTTCGTCCGGTTTTATTCACGAAAACAGCGCCGAAGGATTTTATCGATTTAGTGCCGGTAGCGTCACGCGTACAACGCAACAGCAAGTAGCTGTAGACCCCTATGTAAGTTATGTCGGAAAGCGGGGAAGCAGCCACAATTTACGCACCCGACTATACCACTTAAACAACGACAACGACAACAATCAAGCCAATGCCAATCAGGTTTTATTTGCAGAGTATCAGTATCAAAAGCGCTTTACCCAAAGCTCCAGTGAGACATCCTTACTTCGCCATTTAAATTTAATTGGAGGTCTAATGCTCAACCAGGTTTTTGCCAGTTCACAAATTTTCGCCGGCAATGTAAATCAAGGAGAAAATCAGCAAACCAACCTAGCCGCATATGCTCAAATTGAAAATAAATTTTTTAAACAACGACTAAGTGCCGTGGTTGGGTTACGGTTAGAACATTTTAAAATCGGAGATATTCAGGAAACGCGGCCCGTATTTCGGGGGGGATTAAGCTTTAAAATGGCGGAACACACCTTTATTCGCGCCTCCGTAGGGCAGGGATATCGATTCCCAACCATTGCCGAACGCTATGTACAAACTGTGGTGGGCGGAGCTTTTATTGTCCCATCTCCGAATTTGACCGCCGAAACCAGTATTTCGTACGAGTTGGGTTTGAAACAGGGATTTAAGATTGGGCCCGGATTCAACGGCTTGGTAGATGTGGCAGCCTATTGGCAAGACTACGATAATTACATTGAATTTACTGCAGGACCGTTCTCTACATTAGCCCCACTGGCCTTCACTTCCTTAAATATTGGTCCTGTCCGTATGTATGGAGTAGACGCCTCTATAGCAACTTCAGGAAAATTATCTAAAAATCTAACATTGAATGTGCTAGCTGGATACAACTATTCAAATCCATTCACTTTAGACCCCAATTATGTGATTTATTCTGACGCATCAGGGACAGCAATTACGTACAATAGCTCCTCCAGCGTGGTTGCCGAAGACCCCAATGAAACCGTTTTAAAATATCGGTTCCGACATACAGCAAAACTAGATGCCGAGGTGGTAATTAAAAAATGGAATATCGGAGTTAGTTACCGCTACAATAGTTTTATGCAAAATATAGATCGGGCCTTTTTGATACTCGATAACCTGATTTTCAAGACCGGACTTGCCGATTTTCGCGATACTCAACGCGATGGAACGCATATTGTAGACGCTCGAATCGGCTTTAGCATCACTCCGGAAAGCCGATTGTCACTCATTGTCAACAATGTGATGAACGTGGCGTATTCCATGCGACCATTATTTGCCGACCCCCCTCGATTTTTCCTTGTCCAATATGCCATTAGACTTTAAGGAAAATATACATTTGTATTCAAATTAACACCTGTTTTTATGTCCAATCAAACCGACGCCCAAAAACACCATTCATTTTTTGAGGATGTAATTCGCTATTTCGATTATGCGGCCTCTTTTGTCAATGCCCCTGAAGGTATTTTAGAGCAGATTAAACACTGTAATTCAGTGTATAAAATGCGATTCCCCGTTAAAACAAGCCGAGGAATTGAGGTTGTTGAAGCCTATCGTGTGGAACACAGCCACCACAAATTGCCGACCAAAGGCGGAATTCGCTACAACGAAAATGTGAACCAAGATGAAGTAATGGCCTTAGCCGCCCTAATGACCTACAAATGCGCCATCGTTGACGTGCCATTTGGAGGCGCAAAAGGTGGAATTACCATTAATCCTAGAGAGTACAGTGTGGATGAATTGGAACGAATCACACGCCGCTACACCACCGAATTGGTTAAAAAGAATTTTATTGGCCCTGGTATTGATGTGCCTGCCCCCGATTATGGTACAGGTGAACGCGAAATGGCTTGGATGGCCGATACCTATGCTGCCTTCTCTATGGGCGAATTGAACGCCCTTGGTTGTGTTACCGGCAAACCCGTTTCTCAAGGCGGTATTCGCGGTCGCCGCGAGGCTACCGGATTGGGCGTATTTTATGGTACAAGATATGCCATGTCTTTTGAAGAAGACATGAAAAAATTGGGTCTAACTCCCGGCTTAGAGGGTAAAACAGTGGCGGTTCAAGGACTAGGAAACGTTGGCTATCATGCTGCAAAGTTCTTCTTTGAAGGTGGTGCTAAAATTGTTTCTCTTGGCGAATACAATAGCTCCATTTACGATGCCAATGGCATAGATCCCACAGAGGCAAAGGCTTATTTTTCAGCCAAAGGTACTCTGCATGGATATCCAGGCTCTAAAGCACTTCCAAACAATACGGATGTGTTGGAGGTCGAGTGCGATGTGTTAATTCCAGCTGCTCTTGAAAACCAAATTAATGGCAGCAATGCCGCTCGGGTAAAAGCTAAAATTATTTCTGAAGGCGCGAACGGCCCCGTTACTCCAGATGCCGAAGACATAATTACTGCCCGCGGCGGAATGATCATCCCCGACATTTATATGAATGCGGGTGGCGTTACCGTGTCTTATTTCGAATGGCTTAAAAATCTGTCTCACGTTCGCTTTGGCCGTATGGAAAAACGCTATCAACAGAACATGAACAACAGCATCATTCAGGCCATTGAAAGTTCTACCGGAAAGGCCCTAACAGAAAGCCAAAAGAAGGTGCTTGACCGTGGAGCTGATGAGCAGGATTTGGTATACAGCGGCTTGGAAGAATCCATGATTACCGCCTACGATCAAATTCGGGCCACTTATTTAAAGCACGATGGCATTAAGAATTTGCGCACTGCCGCCTTTGTTACGGCCATCGAGAAAATTGCTGTTAGCTATGAAATGATGGGTATTTTCCCTTGATCATTAGGAACTTCAATATTAAAGGGCCGGAAGGCCCTTTTTTTATGCCCTTGTGGCAGCAGCCCAATTGTACAAGAAGCATCTGAATCTCTTTGTATTTAAGGGGTTTCGGGATTATCCGTTTTTAAACGTTTATGAAACGGGTAATTTTAAACGATTTCGTACCTTTCCTGAGGGGGCTCGAAAATTCCCCCCAGGGGGAAGATGTCGGCAGCCTACATGCAGGTTGAGGTATCGCTTTGCCCCTTTTTAAGATAGGCTTACATAGATTAATTTGGGCGGCAGACGGGCTTTCAGGGCTAGTCCTCGGTGGCCGGTGGGCTGCCCAGCGGGCTTGCGGTGGCTCCCAAGGTCGCCTCCGCGCCACGCGGGCAGCACCACGCCCACCATGCGGGCTAGCCTCTTCAATCCCTGCCGCATGCGGAGTCATGAGAAGAACGATTTGTTTTTACTCTCCCAATCAAGTGCCGTTGAAAAGAGTTTACTCGATATCCAATTTTAGGAAGAAGGAACCTACCCTAAACTCCACCTAAATTCACAGTGAAAATTCAATCCCCTTTTTTGCCCTTCGGCAATTCCAAGCCATGCTGGCTTAGCAAATAACTTAACGATGCTACGGCAGCGGCACCCAGCTCCAATTCTCGCTTGTGGACATTTTCAAACCGATCGGTTTCTGCATGGTGAACATCAAAATAACGCTGAGAATCCGGCAAAAATCCAAACAACGCCGCTCCGGTCGATTGCAGTTTTCCTACATCTGCACCGCTGCCTTCTTTGGTAATCAGCTGCAGCTGATAGGGATGCAATTCATGCGAAAAACGGTCTAGAAATGCTTGAGCCTTCGCAGCCCCTAAACCTTGGGTTTCGAAAGAAAATCCACGAGGAGTAAACCCGCCGCGATCGGACTCAATGGCGGCAATGTGTCGAATGCCGCGCTTTTGCTCCTGCTCGGCCAATTTCGCATAGGCATCGGCACCCATCCCCCCATTTTCTTCGTTCATAAATAGAACACACCTGAAGGTTCGATCTGGGCGAAATGGCAGTTGAGCCAATATGCGAAGGGTTTCAATGCTGTGGATGCAGCCGGCTCCATCATCGTGGGCGCCCTCACCGGTGTCCCAGCTGTCTAAATGTCCGCCGGCCACTACAATTTCTTGTGGAAATTTTCGCCCCCGAAGTTCGGCTATTACATTAAATGAGGGTTTAAAGCCCAGGTCGCGGCAACTCAACTTTAGGGCCACCCGTAGCCGGGTGTTTTTCGCCAGTAGTTCAGATAAGGTTTTTGCCTCGGCTGTAGAAACGGCCAATCCAGGTATTTTTTGTTCCGAACGGTAAATCATTACCCCAGTATGCGGATGATGGTCATGGCTCAAGGTTAATGAACGTACCAAAACAGCGACAGCCCCTTTTTTCCCTGCTTCGTCGGCTCCAAAAACGCGGTTGCCCCCGCAGGCTCCATAAGATGCAAAGGTGTTGACATTGCGTGGATTCATAGCTTCATTCAAAAAGACGATTTTCCCCCTGATCTGCTCTTCTTTGGCCATTTTTAGTGCCTCTATGCCCGGCAATTCAATGACCTCAGCTTCAATCCATTGGTTATTGGTTCCAACCGATCCCCCCAGCGTTACGGCCTCTAAATTTCGTTCCGATCCGCTAACTTTTAAAATGGCCTGGGTTTCTCCCCTTTCCCAAGCAGGAACCTGAACGGGTTGAAGCCAAACGGTGTCGGCTCCTGCTTCACGAAGCATTTGGGCCGTTAGATGAACAGCTTTTTCGGCATTGGCGCTTCCACTCAACCTTCCGGGCGCTTCTTTGCACAGCGTTCTAAGGTTCTCATAGGCTTTTCCTGATACCAGTGCTTGGTCGTAAATTTTACGAATGGCGGCCGAATCTGATATGCTAAGGTGCTGTGCAGAAGCAAAAGGAAAGGAAATAATGAACAGGCCTGCGCCCATGATTATCGATCTTAAAGAGGACAGATAAAATGAATTTTCCATTTGGATGTACTTTGGAATAATACGCTTAAATTTAGAGGTAAAGGTCTAAAAAATTCAGCCAGGCATCTAAGGCTTTTTTTCGGTGGGAAAGGCTGTTTTTTTTAGCTGGACTCAATTCAGAAAAGGATTTTGTATGTCCGTCCGCAACGAAAATGGGGTCGTAGCCAAATCCATCGTTTCCTCGGGGTTGCAAAAGGATGGTTCCAGAAACGGAGCCTTTAAACGTTGTAAGGTTTTGTCCATCAAAATAAGCCAAAACGGTACTGAATTGAGCTCGGCGGTTGCTTATCCCTTCCATCATTTTAAGCACCTTTTGAATGTTTTGGAGGTCGGTGGACTTGGAGCCTGCAAAGCGAGCTGAATGCACGCCGGGGCCCCCTCCCAAGGCCTCAATTTCTAAGCCGCTGTCATCGGCCAGTACGGGGCCGCCCCAATCTGCAACGGCCAGAGCTTTAATCCGTGCATTTTCTTCCAATGTTGCTCCTGATTCTTCGACCTCCTCATTAAATCCAATGTCCTCAGGGCCAATGACCTGAAACCGGTTTTCAAGTATGGCCTGTATTTCATGCCGCTTGTGTGGGTTTCGGCTGGAAACCAGGATTTTTGGGATCGTGGTGGGATTCATAGCTGCTGTAAATAGGCTTCGGCCGTTTCTTGGATGGTGGTCGCTAAAGGCCTGAATCTGAATTCGGGGTGGGCCTGAAGGAATGCATCTGAAGCGTAGGTGTGCTTAAGGGAAGAGTTGAGCAGAATTTCGTAGGGCAGTGGCGATGGCATAGACAGGGCTGTGAGCATCCATTCCAAGGATTTTGCCAGGGGCAATATGGCTTTGGATGGAATTTTCCGGGTTGGAGGCGGCACTTGTAGGGCGGTGGCAATTTGATTTAAAACCGATTGCCAGCTTGCATTTTCTGAGGCTAGAATGTACCGTTTTCCGATGGAAGGAGTTGAAATTTCCTGAAGAACGGCCAGGGCAACATCACGTACATCAACAAAGCCGGTTTCGCCGCCCGGATACCAACTTAATCCACCGTGCATGTGGTTGAATAGTTGACCCGTTCCAGTTGTCCAGGGGCCCGGGCCTAAAATGACGGCCGGGTTTAAAATGGTTGTAGCCAATCCCTCTTCTGCCGCCCGCCAAACTTCCAATTCTGCTTTGTATTTGCTGTATGCATACCAGGTGTTCGCCGGGTCGGTTTTCCAAATTTGAGATTCGTTGACCAAACTTGGCCGAAAGCTTCTTCCCAAAGCCGCAATAGAGCTGATGTGAATTAAGCGAGCCGGTGCCGGGGCATTGAGCATGGCTTGCACAAGGGTGGTGGTGCCCTCCAGATTGTTCCTCCAAACATCGGCACGGTCCAAGCGTCGAAACGATACCCGACCTCCGGCATGAACAACCAAATCTTTACCTTCTATAGCTTCTTGAACATCAAAAAAATCGGTTAAGTCTCCCGTGCAATAGCTTAAATTGGGATGATCGGCCATGGGTGCTGTTGGGGCTCTCTGAAAAATCTGTACCCGATGCCCAGCTTGCAACAGCAATTTGGCAATGTGCTGTCCAAGAAAACCACGACCGCCAGTGAGTAAAATATGTAGAGGAGGGGAAGTCATAGGCCAGCAACTTGTTCTTACAAAGTAACGCAGCGTTTTTAACTTTTACTTGTCTACACTGCGTGAATTGCATTTTGCGATATACTTTTTTGCTGTTCTCAGCATTTCTTATTCCCCTGTTTGTTACGGCAGGCCATGCGTTGGAAGGTCGTGTGGTCTGCCAAAACGGGGGAGATCCGGAACAGGCCCCCGGCTTAAGTGTCTTTTATGGCGTTACAGGAGGTCCCAACGGACCAGTGCTAACCATGGAATACGACAGCGCCAGCGGACTGATTTTTGTGGGTGGATCATTTACCTCATTTTTAGCCGGCACCACTCAAGGAGATGGGCATGTGGCAGGCTATAATCCAGGTACCAATCAGTGGTTTGAGGTGGCAGGTGGACTGCCAGGGGCAGTAAACGATTTGATATTTTTTAACGATACGCTGTATGCGGGCGGTGATTTCAACTGGTCGGACGGTAAAACATACGGGGTTTGTCGATTGGGCGCAAACGGTTGGGAGCCTGTCGGCACTCTTGGGGCTAAGGTTTTGTGCTTACAGGTGTATCAAAATAAATTGTTCGCCGGCGGGAATTTTGCGATTAACATGAGCGGCAATCAACTTTCGTTCATCGCAAAGTACACAGACGGATCTTGGATTAGTCCCGGATTTGCTTTTAACGGAGTGGTAAGAACGATGGTTGAATGGCAAGGAAAACTAATGGTAGGAGGAGAATTTAACCACAGCGGAATTATGCCCAGTCTGCATGTGTTTGGTTGGGATGGCAGCAACGGATGGGCCCCCGGAAGCCCCGGAGCTCCAGTATATTCTATGGAGGTGTTTCAAAATGAATTGTATGCCGGCGGAGCTTTATTGTCGGGCTACGACACCTTTGGTTTGGCAAAACTGGTCAACAACCAATGGAACAATTTAATTACCCTCGATTTTTTCAACAATACATCAACCTTTTCTCCTACCCAACTGGCATCCATGGGCTTTTGGAAAATCAAAAGCATAGAAAACCATCACCCCGATTATTTCTCAATCAGGCAACTCTATGCCAGCGGCAATTTCTTATATCAACCCTTAGATCCCAATACCCGTCCCGGAAGAAATATGCTTAGATTGGATGCAGGGGTTGGCCTGACCGGAGATAGCTTCGCCGATTCTACCGTCCAAGATGTATTGGAAATCAATGGCACCTTGTTTGTGGCCGGATTGTTTAGCACCATCAATCAAACTCCCGCTTACTATTTTGGGTATAGCCATCAGGAGGCCACCTCTGTGGTTGAATTTGGAGGAGATGAAAAAGAGCCAATGGCCTTTCCAAATCCATGTTCAGGCAAAACCCTTCATTTGTCAAGCTTGCCAGCCGATATGCTCGGAATGGAAGCCCTTTTGACCAATGAGCGAGGACAACAATTAGGCTCCCGGAAATTGGAACACAACGCCCAACTAAGCATTGGTGATTTACCCCCCGGAACCTATGTCCTTTCCTGGCCCAATGGCCGATTTGTTCGATTTACCTTAACACCTTAATCGCGGTTGACTTATCTTTGAATTATGCGCCCGCTTGACCATATCGTATCAGATTGCCTTAAAGGCAAACCGGTGGCTCAACGGGAGCTCTATGACCGGTATGCATCCCTATTGCTGGGCATTTGCTTTCGATATGCCAACGGCCGAGATGATGCGGAAGAGATTCTTCAGCAGTCGTTTATTAAGATTTTTACTCGAATGGAGTCTTTCAACAATCAAGGCTCTTTCGAGGGTTGGATGAAACGAATAACCATCAATACGGCCCTGAATTTTTTAAGCAGTCAAAAACGCCTTGGGTTTACGGAAGAAGTAACGCCCTACACCGCATTTCACAATGAAGATCCTGAGGCAGAAATGATACGGAGCATGGAGCATGAAAAATTATTTGAGTGCATTTCACGTCTTCCAGATGGATACCGTGTGGTACTCAATCTATTTGCCATTGAAGGATTAAGCCATAAAGAAATTGGAGAGCGGCTGGGTATTACCGAAAGTACTTCGCGTTCTCAGTTTGTTCGTGCCAAATCGGCCTTGAAAAAAATTTTAGAAGAGAGTTTTAATACAGATGCTATTCCCTATGTCGGTAAAGTGGTTCGAACTTCTGCGTAAGCGTGCGGGGGAGTTCAGAGTGACTCCTTCCGGCCGAATTTTCAGGCAGATCCAAAAGGAGCTGCCTGGTCAGGCTATTCCCGGCTTAAAAGAATCTGCAGACTCATTCAAAGTAGAGCCTTCTGCAGGATTGTTCGCTTCCATTCAGGCGGGATTGCCAGAGGCCTTAGTCCCTGTGCTGCAAGAACAAGCTGAACAGCTTCGCGTGGAACCTTCTGAGGGCTTGTTCACAAAAATTCAACAGGGCCTAGACGGTTCTCATTTGCCCGAACTGAGCGAAAAAGCAGCCTCGTTCCGCATTCAGCCTTCTGACCACGTCTTTGTTCAAATTCAACGGAAACTTCAAGCTAGAAAGCGCAGAAGGGTGGCCGCCCTCTTGCTATTGCTGTTGTTCTTCGGCTCTGCCTCCATCCTGGCGCCAACGCTGTGGTTGAACTCGGAGTCGAATGGAACAAACGAAGCTCATTCCATTTCAACTGCTCAGGGAGATCAACAAGACCGGGCTCAACTGAATTCAAATCAAGGCGAATCTGTGGCTATAGGAAACGAACAGGAAGAGACCAATTCCCATTCCATTGCGCTGGAGCGAACAGAAAAACAAGGTCAAACCGGCAACAGCCCAGAACCATCAGAGCTTGGATATGAGACTGACGATACCCCTGTAGAACAAGGGGCAGGCCAGGTCCATTCCGCCATTCCCAATCGAAATGCCGGTAAGAATGTCCGTCAAAATACAGGCAATCGCACTGCCCGCAATTCGCAGTCCAAGGGTAGGTCTGGAACGAAAAAGCCTGTGGTCTCAGAAGCCGGTCAATCTACAAATCAAGGTCGAAAGCATGCCAATTTAGAGCCATTGGAGCCCATGTGGGAAAAATATCAGGCCCGCCGCATTGAACCTGTATTCAGCTGGAGTTCCTTCAACACCCATTGGAAACGCCCTCACATTGGCAAGGTGTATCTGCGCAGTCCACAGCGCCGCCCGGCTGCTTTTTCTGTACGTGGTCAGTTGGAAGTTACTGCTTTGGCAACCCAGATGTATTTTTCCGAGAATCCCGATTATCAAGGGAAGAAAAGCGCATTGCTCAATCCGGAGGCCTATCAGGATTTGGAATCGAGACTTCAAGCGCCCGATTTTTCATATCAGGTTCAGGCCGGAATTGAATTTGGATTTCGTTCCTTGTATGTGCGTACCGGGCTTGGAATGCTTCGGCTGACATATCAGCAAAGCGATTTGCACTTTTCATACAGTTCAATGATTGTGCCTGTTTTTGTAACAGATACCATCAGCTTTACCAACCAGTTTGGTGTTGACACCACTGTAATTTACAGCTATGAAAAGCCGGAATTAAAAGACAAGTTGGATACCACCCGGATTGCATACTCTGCAAGGGCTTCATACATCAGCCTGCCTCTTGCCATAGGCTATCGGTACGAGCGTGGCCGTTGGTTTGCTCAAGCCGATCTTGGCCTGGCCATAAATTTCTTTATGGAAGGGCGTGGTTTGGCATACATGTCAACCGGTTCTACCAACATATCACCGACTACCCCGGCAGAACCAAATGTGTGGAATGGAGTAGGGTTTGATGCCACAGCAAGGCTCAAGGCCGGATGGAAACTGTCGCGGCGTTGGTCGGCGGCCGTTCACCTTGATGTCCGCATGGGGTTAAGCCCAGTGTACAGTCAGGAGCATGCGCTGCGCCAAACCTATGGAGGCTTGGGCTGTGGTTTTTCTATAAACCACCGCTTGTATTAAGTTGGGTTTAGAGCACACTCTAAATTCAACCCCTTTTTAACTTATTTGATTTTTAAGCGATTGAACTGGCCTGTTCCATTGAGGGGGCCGGCGGCAGGGATTGAACGCGGTTGCCCGCAAGGGTGGCGGAGCCTGGCCCGCGTGGCGCGGAGGCGACTTTAGGAGCCACCGCAAGCCCGCTGGGCCAGACTTCCGCCAACCGCGGACAACCGGTGAAAGCCCGTCTGCCGCCCAAAAACTTTTTAACTCTAAAAAAAATCAAAATACCGTATGCATGCATACTTTTTTTTAATTTTAGAGCATGGGACTACGGGCAGAACAAAAAAGTACAGCTTGTTTTAGCGTGAAAACGGCCTGGCATGCCATATTTCGCATGTACAATACCTTGGGTTTGGCCAAGGGCATTAGCAGCTCTACCGGCTTTTTGCTGTTGAATGTTCCGCGGGAAGGTGTTGCCGTAACTCACCTTGGCCCCTTGCTGGGATTGAGCGCCCGAAGCCTGTCTCGCAGCCTGAACGGACTGGAATCAAAAGGTTGGATAAAGCGCAGATTAGACACCCAAGATAAACGTATGATGCGGGTTTTTTTGACCCCTCAAGGCCTGAAATTCAGAAAAGAAGCCAGTCAAACCGTCAAGGCCTTTCAGCAGTTTTTGATGGGAAAATGGTCGCCGGAACAATGGCAGCTGCTGCAGCACATGTTGGAGCACATTCCTCAATATGCTTCTGAGTTTGCAGAGCAAAATTCCAAACCTGCAACGAATATCAAAAAAACAAAATCTATTGAGCATGAAATGGCCTTGGAAAATTAATCGGATAGCCGTGTTGGGCTCGGGCGTAATGGGCTCTCAAATTGCTTGCCATTTGGCCAATGCCGGATTCAGTGTGGATTTATTGGATCGCGTGCTGGAAGGCGAGAAAGGGACTGTGGATGAGTTGGCCCGCACCTCCTTAGAAGCAGCCATTAAAATGAATCCGGCCCCTTTGTTCAGCAGCAATCTGAAATCGAGAATTCGAACGGGAAACTTCCGCGACCACCTGCCGCGCCTGGCCGAAGCAGATTGGATTTTGGAGTGCATTATTGAGCGTAGAGAAGACAAAATGGCTTTGTATGAAGCCATTGAGCCGCACCGCCGCCCCGGTGTGCCCGTAAGTACCAACACTTCTGGCATTCCGATTGGCAGTTTGCTGCAAGGGCGGAGCCCTGATTTTGTTTCTTGTTTTTTAGGAACGCACTTTTTTAATCCGCCGCGCTATTTAAACCTTCTTGAAATCATTCCTTCGGCACAAACAGAGGCGCATTGGGTTGATTTCTTTATGGAATTTGGTCGGAAATTTTTAGGGAAAACCACCGTTCAATGTCGAGATACGCCCGGATTTATTGCCAATCGAATAGGGGTGTACTCCATGATGCGCTTATTGCATTTAATGGAAAACAGCGATGTGCTGCCCGAAACCATTGAACGGTTTTCAGGGCCCTTGATCGGACGGCCAAAGTCGGCTACATTCAGAACGGCCGATGTGGTTGGCCTAGATACCTTTGTTAAGGTGGCTCAAGGTTTGCATGCCCAAGCTACGGGGCCCCGAGAAAGCCAAACCTTTTCTATGCCTCAATTTTTAACCGAAATGGTGAATCGAGGTTGGCTGGGGCAAAAATCGGGACAGGGTTTTTTTAAGAAGGTGCGCCAGGAAGACGGCAGCTCAGACATTCATATTTTGGATGTTCAGCGCATGGAATACCGACCTCAAGAAAAATACAAGGGACCCATTTTGGAACGGATGAAACCGCTGGAAGACCCGTTAGCCCGCTTGGACATTTTATTGAAATCGGCAGACGCTCCAGGGCCCTTTTTCAAGGAATTGTTCTTGGATTTATTGTCGTACTCGGCCGAACAAATGCCCATTATTGCGGGCGAAGTGTATAAAGTAGATGAAGCGTTAAAGGCGGGATTTGGCTGGAGTCATGGGCCGTTTGAAATTTGGGATGCCCTAGGGTTTGATTGGGTCGTTTCAGAAATGGACTTGGCCGGAATTCTTGTGCCAGACTGGATTAAAGCCATGCAAGCAAAGGGCGAAAAACGCTTTTATACTAGGCTTGAAGGTCAAGTTCAGTACCATTCCTTAGCGCAGGGGAACCAGCAGCCCGTACCGGGAAAGGAAGGGTTTATCGTGCTGTCAAATGTGTACCCTGAACATACGCTTTGGTCAAATTCAGGGACTCGGATTACCAATCTGGGCGATGGGGTTTTGAACCTCTCCTTTCATACCAAAATGAATTCCATTGGAGCCGAGGTCATACAAGGATTGCATAAAGCCATTGATATGGCCGAAACCGAAGGCTGGAATGGCTTGGTGATTTCCAACGATGGAGAGAATTTTTCGGCCGGGGCCAATTTGGCCTTGATTTTGATGCTGGCCATAGAGCAGGAATGGGATGAACTCAACTTCGCTGTTAAGGCTTTTCAAAAAGCCACCATGCGGTTGAGGTATTCCAGCATACCGGTTGTGGTAGCTCCGCACGGGCTAACCCTGGGTGGAGGATGTGAAATGTGCCTGCATGCCGATGCCATTGTGGCCAGCGCCGAAACCTACATCGGATTGGTCGAAGTGGGTGTAGGCTTGATTCCCGGTGGGGGAGGCAGCAAGGAATTTGCCCTTCGGGCCGCCAATGAATTTGGAGAAGGCGGCATACGCACCAATGTGTTGAGGAATCGATTTTTAACCATAGGTCAAGCCAGGGTGGCCACCTCGGCCTTACAGGCCTTTGAGCTTGGGATTTTCCGGCCGGGCCTAGATCGCCTGGTTATGAATGGGGCACAGCGCATCGGGCTTGCCAAACAAACGGTTTTATTGATGGCCGAAGCCGGATACGTTCGTCCACAAGAACGAACCGACATTCAAGTGCTGGGCCGAGAAGGCTTGGGTATTGTCTATGCCGGTGCCAACAGCATGCAAGCCGGACATTACATCAGCGAACACGACCGACTGATATCTGAAAAATTAGGCTATGTGATGTGCGGTGGAGATTTAACCCAGCCCAGTCCGGTCAGTGAAACCTATTTGTTGGATTTAGAGAGGGAGGCTTTTCTAAGTCTATTGGGAACAAAGCCCACCCTACAGCGCATACAACACATGCTTAAAACGGGCAAACCTTTACGGAATTAATTGATTTGGCGATGGAAACTGCATATATCATAGATGGCTACCGCACTGCGGTTGGAAAAGCACCCCGTGGGACACTTCGTTCCATGCGCGCAGACGATTTGGGCGCCCAGGTTGTACGGCATTTAATGGCCCAATGTCCACAACTAGACCCCAGCCGCATTGACGATGTAATGGTGGGCAATGCTACTCCTGAAGCAGAACAAGGCTTAAACATTGGCCGCATGATTTCGTTGATGGGATTGAGCACCGATGCCGTTCCCGGACTAACCATCAACCGGTACTGCGCTTCAGGCCTTGAAACCATAGCTTTGGCGGCCGCCCGAATTCGCAGCGGAATGGCCGATTGTATTATCGCCGGAGGAGTAGAAACCATGAGCCCAATTCCTTTTGGCGGTTGGCGTTTGGTACCAAACCCTGCCGTAGCTAAGGCTCACCCCGATTGGTATTGGGGCATGGGGCTAACGGCCGAAGAGGTGGCGCGAAGGTTTGCCATTTCCCGGGAAAATCAAGACGTGTTTTCATGGCAATCCCACCAAAAAGCATTGAAAGCTCAAGAGGAAGGTTGGTTGAATCGAGGCATTGTGCCCATTGAAGTGGAAGAGGTGACGGTGGTCAACGGCAAAAAGCAAGGTCAGACCAAACTGTTTCAACAGGATGAAGGGCCAAGAGCAGATACAACACTGGAGGCCCTGGCCGCCCTGAAACCCGTATTTGATGCCAAGGGCAGTGTTACTGCCGGAAATTCCTCTCAAACCTCGGATGGAGCTGCTTTCGTGCTGTTGATGTCGGAACGGCTTGTCAAGGAATTGGGGCTTCAGCCTCGAGCCAGATTTGTGGCCTACCACGTGGTTGGTCTTGAGCCAGCCATTATGGGCATGGGGCCCGTTCAGGCGGTGCCCGGCGCCCTAAAAAAGGCCGGGATTCAATCTTCAGATTTGAATTTAATTGAATTGAATGAGGCTTTTGCCAGTCAAAGTTTGGCCGTGTTGCGGGAATTGAATCTGAATCCAGATTTGGTTAATGTGCACGGCGGAGCCATTGCTTTTGGGCATCCCTTGGGTTGCACTGGAGCCAAACTCACCGTACAAATTATGAATGAATTGGAACGGCGGAATCAACGCTATGGCCTGGTTACCATGTGCGTGGGAACAGGACAGGGCGCCGCCGGAATTATCGAACGTATTTAAAGCAAAAACACCGCAATTATGGCAGAGATGAATAGCATTAACGGAGGAGAATGGCTGATTCGGCCCACCTTAGCTCAAGATGTCTTTATTCCGGAAGATTTTGATGAAGAACAAATCATGATTCGAACCACCTGCCGTGATTTCATTCAGCAGGAGGTGTTTCCGAATTTGGACGCCCTAGATGATATGCAAAATCCGGATTTGATGCCTCAACTGCTGGATAAGGCCGGAGAACTTGGTTTGTTGAGCGTTTCTCTGCCCGAGGCCTATGGCGGTTTTGGGAAGGATTTTAATACAGCCATGTTGGTGACCGAAGAAACCGGGTCTGGCCATTCCTTTGCAGTGGCCTTATCGGCCCATACCGGCATTGGAACCTTGCCCATTGCACTGTATGGCAATGAATCACAAAAGGCCAAGTATTTGCCCAAATTGGCCACCGGAGAATGGAAGGCCAGTTATTGCCTGACCGAGCCGGGTGCGGGTTCCGATGCGAATTCAGGAAAAACCAAAGCTCAGTTATCCCCCGATGGCAAGTCTTACATCTTGAACGGACAAAAAATGTGGATTACCAACGCCGGGTTTGCCGATGTTTTTATCGTTTTTGCCAAAATCGACACCGATGAAAATCTATCTGCATTCATTGTAGAAAAATCGTACCCCGGCATCCGCCTGAATCCCGAAGAAAAGAAAATGGGAATTAAAGGCTCCTCCACCCGGCAGGTCTTTTTCGAACAATGTCCAGTACCCATAGAAAACCTGTTGAGCGAACGGGGGAACGGGTTTAAAATTGCAGTGAATATTTTGAACATTGGTCGAATTAAATTGTCTGCCGCCTCCATTGGAGCCTGCAAAGCCATTATTGGTCGCTCGGCTTCTTATGCCAACGAACGGGAACAGTTCGGCCGCCCCATAGCCAAATACGGAGCAATCCGCTATAAACTGGCAGAGCAAGTTGTGCGGACTTTTGCCTGCGAATCGGCCACCTACCGCGCCGGTCAAAACATCACCGATGCCATCGAGGCCCGTAAAGCGGCAGGAATGGATCCACAGCAAGCAGAATTAAAAGGAGTTGAAGAATTTGCCATTGAATGCGCCATGTTGAAGGTGCATGGTTCTGAAACCCTAGATTATGTTGTGGATGAGGGGGTGCAAATTTTCGGGGGAATGGGCTATTCTGCCGAGGCCCCCATGGATAGAGCCTACCGCGATGCGCGCATCAATCGAATCTTTGAAGGAACCAATGAAATCAATCGGCTGCTCACCGTAGATATGATCTTAAAGCGGGCCATGAAAGGGAGTCTGGATTTGATGGGGCCGGCACAAAAAGTGGCGGCTGAATTGCTCGAAATTCCTGATTTTTCCGATTCCGAGCCGGTGCACCCGCTTGAGCACTTCCACACCTATACCGCCAAATTTAAAAAGGCCGTATTGATGGTGGCCGGAGCCGCCGTTCAAAAATTAATGATGGAACTGGCCAAAGAACAAGAAATTCTAATGCACATTGCCGACATGGCCATTGAAACGTATGTGGCTGAAAGCACCTTGCTTCGGGTTCAAAAGTTGATTGATCGCGATGGCCTGGAAGGCCATGCAAGTAAGGTTGATGTATTGAATGTGCTGTTCCACGATGCTGCCGATCGCCTCTGGCTGCACGGCAAAAACGCCATCTATAGTTTTGCATCGGGCGATGAACTGAGCATGTTGAGCATGGGCTTGAAGCGCTTCACTAAAACTGCTCCCATTTCGCCTAAAGACGCCAGACGTTCGATTGCGGCTGAAATTCTTCAAAAAAATGCTTATCCATATTAGGCAATTCACAAAATAAATGCTGAACTTTGAACGCCTTACGGGTAAACCATGATGCGCATTACTGAAGCACAGAAAATTGTTGGGCAATACAGCCAAATTATACGGCTTTCCAGAGAAGGTCAGTATTTTCAACCTGTAGAGAATTTGCCCTGTTCTGCGGCACGCATCAAACACGCCATTTGCTTCCTGCTTTCCTTCCGAATTCAAAGCGGAAGCCTGGATTTAGACACGCTGGAAAGTTTGATTGTAGCCTACAGTCACCTGGCCTTTTTCACCGATGCGGAATCGGCGCGGCAGCTCAATGAAATGAGTCTGCAACCGCACCGAACGAATGAAGCCGCTCTTGAAAAAATAAAAACGCTGAACATGGTGAAGGTGCAGTTGCGGCTTGAAATTCAGGCGTTTATTCAGGAAGAAGCCGAAACACTGCGGCCTTAATTTAATTTTTTTGGGGCCTGATCCGGCTCTCAGCTGTAGCCGGAATGCCCAACCGCTGCGTGCGGCTGCCCGGTGGCGGTGGCTCCCAAGGTCGCCCCGCCACCGGGGCCTCACGCGCTGTTGGGCACTCCGTCTGCCGCTTCGATCCGGGGCCCGGCCTCTCAAAAAAAAGGCCGGCTTCATTTTAGAAACCGGCCTTCTCAATGTTGCTATGGCATCAGGGCATTATCAAGGCCTCAATATCAACCGCTGACGGAAGGTTTGATGCTCGGTTTGAATATCAATCAAATACACCCCGGCAGATAAGCCAAGTACGTCAATTCCAAGTTTTTGTCCTCCTTTCGCTGTCATAGACGTTAATTCACGACCCCGCAAATCAAGCAGACGCACATGGCATTCGCCTGAAATGGCGCTTAAGTCCACATTTACGCGTGTGGTGGCCGGATTGGGATATATGCGCACCGATTCAACGGCACTTTCTATTCCCATATTTGCTCCGATGGTGAAGCTCACCGAATCTTTACAGCCATTGGCATCGGTTACAAGTACCGTATAATTGCCGGGCAATAGGTTGGAATAGCTGCTTTGATTGCCTCCGCCGGGCCATACATAGGTGTAAGGTGAAGTGCCACCGGTTACGCTTAGGGTAGCGCTTCCATCTGCTGAAGTTGAGCTGCTGGCGTCCACTGTGCTGGCTGTTACTCCCAAAACAGGCGGTTCAGTAATGGTGAAAGGTCCTAGATTTAAAATACAACCAATGGCATCTGTAATAACCAAGGTATAGCTTCCTGCAGGAGCGGTTAAGGTGGTAGCAGAACTGCCATTAGACCAAGCAAACGTGTAGGGAGTTTGACCTCCGCTTATGCTGGTAGTAATGGTTCCATTTTCTCCAAAGCAGTTGGCATTGGTTACTGCCGCTGTTCCCGTTGGAGCGCCGATGTTTCCAACAACCCCGGTATCTGTGGCAGAACAGCCGTTGGCGTCGGTAATGGTCAAGACATAAAAGCCGGCACTCAGGTTTGAATTGGTAGCTCCATTGGTACCATTGGCCCATTGATAGGTAAGGGCACCTGTTCCGCCGGTTGAGCTGGCAGTAAGGCTTCCATCGCTGGCGCCGCAGTTGGCATCTTGAACTGAGAAACTTGTGGTAATGGGTGCTGGAGCTGTAATGCTAATGTTTCCGGCCTGTGCAGTACAGCCGGCCGCATCGGTTACAACAACCGAATAGCCGGTACCTGCAGGAGCGGTTAGAGTGGCATTGGTACTGCCATTGGACCACAGATACGAGTAGGGAGCTTGACCACCACTCACAACTAGACTCACAGATCCATTTTGTCCGGCACACAGGGCGGCGGTAGGATTGATTTGGTCAATGGAAACTGGAATGGCTTGTTGAACAATGGCAGTATCACTTAGGGTACATCCATTTTGATCGGTAATTACAACAATGTATTGGCCTGGCTGTAGGTTATTGATGCTAGCTGTACTGGCTCCAGTTGACCAAAGGTATGTGAAACCACCGGCTCCTCCAGTAGCACTAACCGAGGCCGAGCCCGGGTTGCCATTGCAATCTACATTCGTGGATGTTACCGCAGCTTGGATTGCAGGCTGAACCGGAATAATTAAACTGGAAAGAACAGTGCTACATCCTGCTTGATCGGTAATGGTAACGCTGTAGGTGCCCGATGCAGCCGACAGGGTAGCATTCGTAGTTCCATTGCTCCAGGCGTAGGAATAAGGGGCTGTTCCCCCGCTCACTGACAGTGAAATAGACCCGTTGTTGCCTCCGTTGCAGGCGGGTGGAGTAATGGTTTGGGTAGTAGCTGTCGGAGAATTGGGGTTTACCAAGGTAACCGTAGAAGTAGTGGTGCAGCCGTTCGCATCGGTAATGGTGGCTACATAGCTTCCGGCGGCAAGATTGCCCAGCGATGTACCCGTACTTCCGTTGTTCCAGCTAACCGTGTAGGGTGCGGTGCCTCCGCTTACCGATAGGTTGATGCTGCCATTGGTTTGACCGCAAGCAGGGTTGTTGCTCGTGGGAGTAACGGTTAAGGCTGCATTTGGACCTGCAATGGTGGCTACCTGAGAACTGGCCTGACAACCTGCCGCATCGGTGATACCTAGCGAGTAGGGGCCGGCGGGAGCAAACAAGGTGTCGTTGCTGCTGCCGTTAGACCATAAATAGGTATAGGGAGGAGTACCTCCGCTGATGTTGGCAGTAATTTGTCCATTTTGTCCAAAACACAAAGCGTTTACGGGCAAAAGGAAATTGATTGTTGGAATATTCACCGGGTTCAAAACTACAGTGTCTTTTACAGAACATCCAGTTGAAGTTTGAGTAATGGTAACAATGTATGTACCTGCCGGAACACCACTGATTCCAGCTGTAGTTCCTCCATTGCTCCAGGCATAGGTAAAAGGACCATTGCCACCGCTGACGTTGGTAAGAATGTTGCCTAGAGGCTGATTGCAGTTGGGTTGAGTAACCGTGGTGTTGGGGTTTAGGTTGGGGCAAGGAGGACCTACATTGATGCGAACCCCGTAGGTCTCAAAAAACTGAAAGGATTCAATGGCTTGCCAGCCGGTGGTAAGGCCGGGGGCGTTAACCCAGTTGCTGTTTAAGGTAAAAATATCAGTAAACATTGACACCGGAATCGGCTGGTTGGCCTCTAAAATTCCGACAAATATTTTACCGGTGGGCAGGTTCACAGGCCCATGCCGTAAAGGAAGGTTAACCCAGCCATTTAGGTTGGCTCCAACGGTATAGGCCACCGAAGTATCAATCACTGCCCCGGGCGTTCCATTGGGGTTGGCTTGACGAAAAATAACATTCAGCGTGAAACCGGTGGCCGATCCCGTGCTGTTGTTCACTCGAATTCCAACAGATTTTAAATTTGCTGATGAAAAAAGCTGGTAGTTCACGCCAAGCTCCCCCGGTTGTGGGGCCGTAACAGAACCTATAGTTAGGGTGCCTTGAGGCACATTGTCATCTCGGCCATACACCGTATCGGTAACCAGCAGTAAATACGATGCAGTGTCGTTGCCGGCGTTGCCATTTTGGCTGCTGGCTAGAGCCGTATAGCGTATGCGGTAAGATCCGATGGCACTGGGCGTCCAGCTACCAAGGTTGTTGTAGGCCTGAACTGTCCCTGCCGGAGCATTGGTAAGGGCACTGGTAAAGGTTTGAATGATCGAATTGTTTCCGGTATTGATTACATCTACTTTTAATCCAAAACCGCTGGCCGTTGAGCCGCTGCCATTGGTTACTTCTCCGCTAAACAATTGAGCTTGCACCTGAGCCAGCGGAATCCGCAGGTATTCGCTGCCAAAATTCGCAGAAGACAAGTACACATCATTATTTGGATTGGGTTGAGATAGAATTCGGTAGGCTAAGGTTGAAGAAATCGAATTCGACATGCAAGTGTATTCTGTGGTGTACAGCCGATATGTGCCGGCCGAAGGGGCCACCCAAGTCAGGCGGGATTGAACACCGCAAAAGTCATCGTTGTAGGCTATCGGAGTCCCTGTAGAATTTTGCACCGTGATTTCAGTGTCGTAGGTCGAACTTCCACCATCGGCAGCACAATACGAAAATTCATAGGTGGCACCGGCAATGGCAGTAAAGGTTTGATATTCTCCGGCCCATCCACCGCTAAACGTTTGCCAGCTTTGAGTGGGGCTTAGAGACAGGTAAGCTACTCCGCCTGAACACTGAGCACGAAGCAAATCATTTTGCGTGAAAAAACTAAAACCGCTTAGTAGGGTTACTAGGACAGAAAAACGTACCATCGTTTTCATAAAAATAGGTTGGGTTTGTTAAGGAAGGTTAAAGATAAAGAATTGAATCGATTCGAGCAGCTGAAATGATGTTAATACGTAAGATTTGCTGGCAAAAAGGTCCCCAACGCTTCGAAAGTATACGTTGTTAATTGCGCATGGGCTCTGGGCCCAATCGCAATGTGCTCTGTAAGCATGAATTCAGGCCAGCGCCGACCTAACCTCGCACCCCGCCAATTTTTATCCAATTTTTTGTCGTTCATCGGCGCAAGGCTAGAAATAATTTCTACCTTTGCCCTCGAAAAATGAATGTCGCTGTGATGCGCTGGATGTATATACTTATAGCTCTAATTTTTAGTTTAATTTCTGTGCGTTCTTACGCCTCAGGTCCTGCCCATGATTCTCATGAAGAGAAGGAGGAGTTTGGCACCGCAGAAATTCTGCACCACATCTCCGATGATTTTGGGTTGCATATCGGCCCTATTTCCATTCCCCTACCTGTTATGTTGTATTTTCCCGGTCAAGGCTGGGATGTTTTCTCGTCCACCGAATTGCATCATGCAGATGAGCAGGGATTGATTCATGGAAAGTACCTATACCACCACGGAAAACTTACTGTTGCCGCGTTGGATGCGCAAGGACATCCGATGGTGGATGAGCATGGTCATCCTGAAATTGCAGCCCAAGAGGCGCGCCTGATTAACATCGGAGGTAAAGATGTTTTCTACAATTTCTCCATTACCAAAAACGTTTTTGGAATGCTGCTGTCGGTGCTGCTTCTGTTTTTTATTTTCAGAGCTTCAGCTCAAGCCTATGCCCGCCGCGAAGGCATGGCCCCCAAAGGTCTTCAGTCGCTGTTAGAGCCGTTGATTCTGTTTGTCCGCGACGATGTAGTGAAGCCATCCATTGGTGAAAAACACTACCGTCGATTTATGCCTTTAATGTTGACCATTTTCTTTTTTATCTGGATCAATAACCTATTGGGCTTGATTCCCTTTTTGGGTGGTTTGAACGTAACCGGCAACATCGCTGTTACTTTTGCCCTTGCGGCCGTAGTTTTGGTGGTTCAATTGGCCGTGGCGAATAAAAACTTCTGGGGACATATTTTTTGGTTTCCTGGGGTGCCTGTGCCGGTGAAGCTTTTATTATTGGTCATTGAATTGGTTGGTTTGTTAACCAAACCGTTTTCATTGATGATTCGTTTGTTTGCCAACATCTCGGCCGGCCACATTATCATCATGAGCATCATTGGAATCACCTTTGCATTTCAATCGGTAGTAGGTCATACAGTAGGAGTGGTAACATCTTTGTTCACTGTCGTAATGTTGATATTGGAGCTTTTGGTGGCTGCTATACAGGCCTATATTTTTACTTTGCTGGGATCGTTGATGCTGGGAGCAGCGGTAGAGGAACACGATCACGGCCATGAACATGCTCATTAATTCGTAAACCACATAAACCCAACACACATGGCAAATTTGCTAAATGTAATGTTAGAAGTTTCCTACGGCCCATTGGGCGCAGGAATCGGAGCTGGCTTGGTAGCCATTGGTGCCGGTATCGGCATCGGACAAATCGGAGGCAAAGCCGCTGAAAGCATCGCCCGTCAACCTGAATCGGTTGGTGATATTCGCGGTACCGCTATCGTATTGGCCGCCTTCATTGAAGGTGTTGCTCTGTTCGGTGCAGTTATCTGCTTCTTGGCTATGAATGCCTAAAAAGTAAAAAGGAAATCTGCCGGCGATTGGCCGGCAGATCCTCTTTCCCTAAAAAAACAGTATAAGCATGGATTTACTTAATCCTTCAATTGGTTTAGTGGTCTGGATGACCATCTCTTTTTTGGTGTTGCTGCTGGTGCTGCGCAAATTTGCCTGGAAGCCGATTCTAACGGCCTTGCATGAGCGTGAATCTGGAATTGAAAAGGCCTTGCAGGCAGCCAAAGAAGCCGAATTAAAAATGGCTCAATTAACGGCCGATAACGAGGCGCTTCTGACCGCTGCGCGCAAAGAACGCGATCAAATGCTGAAAGAAGCCCGTGAGGCCAAAGAAGAGCTGATTGCTCAAGCCAAAGAACAAGCTAAGGTTCAAGCCGAGCAGCTGATGGCCCAAGCCAGAGAAACAATCAAAAACGAACAGGCTCGCGTAGCCATTGACTTGCGCAACCAAGTAGCCCAGTTTTCCATTGAAATTGCTGAACGCATTCTAAAAGAAAAATTGGAACAAGGCGGTCAGCATGAAAAGGTGGTTGAACAGGCCTTGAATCAAATGTCGTTAAATTAAGTTCATGAGCGGCTTATCTATGGTGGCGTCCAGGTACGCCGGAGCATTGTTGAGTTTGGCCAATGAACAGCATTGTGCCGATGCAGTGCATCAAGATTTGCTTGGTTTTCAAAAAGTGTGGGAATCGGAAGCTGAGGTTCGGGCCTTTTTAACCAATCCGGTTCTGGCCCCCCTTAAAAAAATGCCCTTTTTTACGGCCGCTTTTTCCTCTGCATTTCAACCCCTTACCTTTCAGTTTTTTGAAAAGCTACTAAAAGGTCGCCGAACCAATATTTTGGGCGAAGTGGGTCCCGCTTTCGATGTGCTATACCGCCGGCAAATGGGCATTGTTCGCGTAATGGTGAGCACTCCAGCTCCTTTGAATGAAGCAGCCAAAGCACGCATTACACAAATGGTACAAGCTTCAGATGTGTACAAGGGCGGCAAGCAGATTGACCTTCAAATTCGGATTGATGCCTCTTTAATCGGAGGGCTGGTTGTTCGTGTAGAAGACCAACAGTGGGATGCCAGCATGAAGAGCGCCTTAGAGTCCTTTAAGCGCAAGTTCAATGACAACCCATACATAGCCGAATATTAATTGTAACTTAGAGGATTATGAACCGCCAACCATTCCATACGATTTCCAAGCCGCTTTCAAGCCTTGGATTTTGTGGGCATGTTGGCATTAATTTTTCCGCTATGAAGCAAATGGTGTTTTTGCTACTTTTCGACTTGACTACTCTTCAAGCCCAGAACATTAAAATTAAAATCAACGACGACAAGGTCAGTTTGGATGGCATTACCGCCTTTCGAATCTTGGACGATCAAGCCGGAGGCGGATTCGACATTCTGCCCATTCAAGGCAACGATACCCTCATGACCATTCGCCACCACGTGTTCAGAGATCCGGGCGTTTATACTCCATCAAATCCTACCGGGCGGATTGAATACTATTTGGTGGCTTTCCCTAGCCTTAAAAAGGTGTGTGAAATGGAATATCCCAAAGTGCCCAGCAAACGCTACATCGTGAACGACGTGATTGTAGCCAATGATTTAATTTGGGATAGCCGCCTAGACAAGGGTATGGCGGAAGTGTTTAGCACAACCCGGGGAATGCTTTACAAAGCTCAACGCGATAGTGTTGCCCGGAAATACGGAATTAAAAAAGTGATTATCAAATAAATAAACCATGGCAGAGATTAAACCTGCAGAAGTAACGGCGATTTTGCGCCAGCAGTTATCCGGCCTAAATCAGGCCACCGAATTGGAAGAAGTAGGTACCGTGTTACAGGTGGGCGACGGAGTTGCCCGCATTTACGGCCTGAATAATGTGGAAGCCGGCGAATTGATTGAGCTGGCCGGTGGCATCAAAGCCATCGTTTTGAACCTGGAAGAAGACAATGTCGGTGCTGTATTGCTCGGCGAATCCAAGGGCGTTAAAGAAGGCGATATTGCAAAGCGCACCCGTAAAATTGCTTCAATCCAAGTGGGTGAAGGCATGCTGGGTCGGGTAATTAATACCCTAGGTCAACCCCTAGATGGCCGCGGCCCAATTGAGGGAGACCGCTACGATATGCCCTTGGAGCGCAAAGCCCCAGGCGTTATTTTCCGCCAACCGGTAAATGAACCCCTTCAAACGGGCATCAAGGCCGTAGATGCCATGATTCCAATTGGTCGAGGTCAGCGCGAGTTGATTATCGGTGACCGGCAAACGGGTAAAACCGCCGTTGCCATCGATACCATCATCAATCAAAAAGAATTTTACGACCGCGGCGAACCGGTGTTCTGCATCTATGTTGCCATCGGACAAAAATCTTCTACAGTTGCCGGAATCGCTAAGGTTTTGGAGGAAAAAGGCGCTATGCCCTACACGGTTATTGTGGCCGCATCGGCTGCCGATCCCGCGCCGATGCAATTCTACGCTCCCTTTGCCGGAGCCGCTATTGGAGAATTTTTCCGCGATACGGGTCGCCCGGCGTTGATTGTATATGATGACTTATCCAAGCAAGCTGTGGCCTACCGTGAGGTGTCTTTGCTGTTGCGTCGCCCTCCCGGCCGCGAAGCTTACCCCGGTGATGTATTCTACCTGCACAGCCGCTTGTTGGAGCGCGCAGCGAAAGTGATCGCCAACGATGCCATCGCCGCCGGCATGAACGATTTGCCCGAGTCGCTGAAAGGAAAAGTAAAAGGTGGAGGTTCTTTAACCGCCCTTCCCATCATCGAAACTCAGGCCGGAGACGTTTCAGCCTACATCCCCACCAACGTTATTTCGATTACGGACGGACAGATTTTCCTTGAATCCAATCTGTTCAACTCCGGTGTTCGTCCTGCCATCAACGTAGGTATTTCGGTATCGCGGGTGGGAGGTAGTGCTCAGATCAAATCCATGAAAAAGGTAGCCGGCACCCTGAAATTAGATCAGGCCCAGTACCGTGAATTGGAAGCCTTTTCAAAATTCGGTTCCGACCTGGATGCATCTACCAAAAATGTATTGGACAAAGGTGCCCGCAACGTGGAAATTCTGAAGCAAGGTCAATTTCAACCCATGCGCGTAGAACAACAGGTGGCCATGATTTATGCCGGCACTAAAAACCTGCTTCGCTCGGTTCCGATTGCCAAAGTGAAAGAATTCCAGGAACGCTACCTTGGCGCCCTGCAAGCTTCACATGCCGATGTGTTGGAGCGCTTGCGCAAGGGCGAGTTTTCGGACGAACTGACCTCTGTTTTAGAAAAAGTTGCGGCTGAAGTCAGCAGTGCCATGGCCTAAGCCTTAATGCATCTACACCTATGCCAAATCTAAAGGAAGTCCGCAACCGCATCAGCTCGGTCAACTCTACCCGGCAAATTACCAGCGCCATGAAGTTGGTATCGGCCGCAAAGCTGCGCCGCGCTCAAGACGCGGTGGTTAAAATGCGTCCTTACGCTGAGAAATTGCAAGCCATTATGAACAATGTGTCTCAATCCTTAGAAGGAGCCGAAAGCCCTTATCTGGTTGAGCGCGAACTGCGTACAGTTACTCTGGTGCTGGTCACTTCAAACCGTGGCCTTTGTGGAGCCTTCAATACTCAGGTTATTCGCCGCACCACGGCCTTGCTGAATGGAGAATTGGCGGCCTTGCATCAGGCCGGAAAGGTGAAATTTGTAGGCATCGGTAAAAAAGCTTCCGCTTGGATTGTTCGAAATGGATTTGAACTTCAAGCTCAGCACGATGAGTTGTTCAACAACCTGACCTTCAGCGAGAGCGTTAAGATATCCGAATCGCTCATGCAGGAGTATAAAAATGGGCAAACCGATAAGGTGATTTTTATTTACAACCGGTTCTTAACGGCGGCTTCGCAGCAGGTTATGGAGGAGACCTTCCTTCCCATGCGGCCTCAGGTGCAAGAGCAGGTGGCAAGTGCCGAATACATTTACGAGCCAGGCAAGGCGGAAATCATTGAAAATATGATTCCTCTATCGCTGAAAACCCAGCTGTTTAAAGTGGTTTTAGATAGCCATGCGGCAGAACATGGAGCACGGATGACCGCCATGCATAAGGCGACCGACAATGCCGGCGAATTGCTGAAGTCATTGAAGCTCAGCTACAACAAGGCTCGGCAGGCGGCCATTACCAACGAGATATTGGAGATTGTTGCCGGAGCTGAGGCGCTCAACGGCTAAGATTTTTATTTTTTTAGGGCGGCGACGGGCTTTCTCAGGTAGTCCGCTGCTGCCGGTGGGCTGCCCCAGCGGGCTTGCGGTGGCTCCCAAGGTCGCCTCCGCGCCACGCGGGCCAGGCCACCGTCTGCATGCGTGCTACCCTGTTCAATCCCTGCCGCAGGCCCCCTCGATTCTAAAATGCTTTAGTTTTACTTTCTGCGGTTTGCCGCTTTGGAATTCCTCGGCCTGTTGGAATTGAGGGGGCCGCGGCAGGGATTGAAGAGGCTAGAACGCAAGGGGGGCGCCGGCAGCTGCTGCCTGGCGAGGAGGCGACCTTGGGAGCCACCGCAGCCGGCAAGCAGCCCGAGCGGCCACCGCGGACTAGCCCTGAAAGCCCGGCAGCCGCCCCCAAAATACATCGGATAATTGGTGACAATCCGTACCTTTAAACCATGAATGCACGCAATTTTTTTCTGGCTTCGGTATGCCTGTACAGCGCGGCGATGATGCCCCTGCCGGCTCAGTTTTTGCAATCGGATTCTGACGAACGGCTCAAACAATGGGTGGAATTTTTGGCCGACGATGCATTGGAGGGGCGATTGACCGGCAGCAAGGGAGAGCAACGGGCCCTGGAATTTTTGTCGGAACAATTTCAATCCTGGGCTTTGACGCCTATGAATGCTGAGCAATTTTCTCAATCCTTTGAATTTACCTGGGAAATTCTTCCGGAAGCCTCAGCCGCCTTAGAATGGGAATGGAATGGGACGCGCAGACCCCTGAATGCCTGGCCAATTTCGGGCTGCGGAGAAGCGGTGTTGCCGGGAACAGAGGTGCTGGATTTGGGCTATGGTATTGAAGACCAATCCAATGGACACAACGATTATGCCGCCTTCAGCGACTTGGGTGGGGAAATTGTTGTCATTCAACCCGGCATGCCCAGTTCAAGCAATCCTCATGCTGATTTCTCGCGCTGGACGCTGTTGGAACGTGCTCGATTGGCCGCTCAACGCGGTGCTTCAGCCGTTGTTTTTATGGGCGGAAGCGCCGATGATGAACCCTCTAAAACCATTGACCCGCATGTGCATGCCTTGCCCATACCCGTTTGGTATTCCAAGGAACGGCTTGACCTGAAAAAACAAGCCGGTTTGATGTGGATTCAAAGCCAATTGAACGTAGTTAAACGCAAGGGCCACAATGCGATAGCCGAACTAAAGCGGGGGAAAGACCAACCTGTGGTTATTGTTGGAGCACATTACGACCATTTGGGTTGGGGAGAACGCGGAAGTTTGTATCGGGGAGAGCCCGCCATTCACAATGGAGCCGATGACAATGCCTCTGGCACCGCCGTTATGTTGGAATTGGCTCGCTTCTTAGCTCAAACGGAAGACCCTAGATTCACTCGTTTTAACTACCGTTTTATCGGTTTTTCCGGCGAAGAATTGGGATTGCTGGGCTCCAAAGCCTTTGTTGAAAGTCCGATATTTAAACGCGATGAAACGCTAACCATGTTTAATATGGATATGGTAGGGCGCTTGGATCCGGTTGAAAATACACTTCAAGTGCATGGAGCGGGAACCTCTCCACGCTGGGCGACCCTATTGGATAGCCTACGGCCGCCCTTTTTAAAAATTAAAACCAGCGAAAGTGGCATAGGGCCTTCCGACCATACCTCCTTCTATTTGAGCGATATGCCTGTGCTTCATTTCTTTTCAGGTACCCACGACGATTACCACAAGCCTAGCGACGATACCCATACCTTGAATTATCGAGGAATGACTGAGATTGGAAATTACATGCTTCGGATTATTGCCCACATGCCCAAACAGCTCCCGTTTAGCAAAACCAAGGCTCCAGAGCAGGGTAAAAGCAAATTTAAAGTGACGATGGGAGTGGTGCCGGATTATGCCTGGGAAAACAAAGGAATGCGAATTTCAGGGGTGACAGAAGGAAAGCCTGCGGCGTTGGCCGGTTTGCAGAAAAACGATGTGATTTTACAGCTGGGCCCGCATGCGGTGGACGATATTTATGGATATATGGCAGCCCTTGGAAAGTTTAAGCGGGGAGAATCTACCACGGTGCGCATTGTGCGTGGTCAGGAAACCATGCAATTTAATCTAACCTTTGAATAAATAGGTGAATGAATAATGGCGGTTAGGCATTCCGGTTTGTTTTTACCACAAAGAACTCAATGTCGGCGCGAAGGGCACAGAGGGAATGTAGGTATAGCGTGGGTGTGTAGGAATTAGGAGGCTCCTTTGCGAACCTTTGCGGCTCCCTTTGCGGCCTTTGTGTTAAAAAATGGCGGTTAGGCCTTGATGTTTTTTTTACCACAAAGAACTCAATGTCGGCGCCAAGGGCACAGAGGGCCACGTGGTATTATTGGGGCTCACAACAACCGATTTGCTTTAGATACTCAAGGTCTGTGGCACAGATGTTGCAAGGAATGCTTCAAATTTCTTATCATTGAGCTAGCATGAAATCAGAAAGAATCTTATTGTTGTTTGTTTTATTCCTGGTTCCCGGGCTGCGGGTGTTGGCGCAGACGCCTAAAACCACGGAATCGGAATACGAAAGGTATGTGCGTCAGCAGCAGGCCTCGTTCAATCGGTTTGCCGAAAAGCGGGCCCATGAAATGGATTCCTTGCGGCAGGCCGCCAACCGTGCCTTCAATGCCATGCTGCAAAAAGAATGGAAGGAAAGCAAAAGCAAAAAATTAATCTCACCTTATCCACAGCCCAAGCCGGTTGAGCCACCCAAAGCACCTGAAAAGAAACCGGCGGACAACATGCTAAAAGAGAGCAAAGAAGTTCAAAAGCAACGGACTTCCGAACCGAAGCCGGTTCGGGAAAAAGAAGAAAAGCTAGAGCCAAAGCCGGCCTTACCCAAGCCAGACACCCTTCCGGCAGCCGAAAAAAACAAAAGGGAAGAAATACCTGTTGTTCAGAAGCCTAAACCGGAATTGGAGCAAGAGGACGAGGAAAAGGGGGGAGAACGGCCGGAAGTACCGGTCCCTGCCGAGCCCAAGGTGCCGGAGGCTCCTCAAGGTGTAGATCAGCAAGATGAAGTATTGGCCTTGGGCAGTTTGGGTTTAGAAAAGGCCTCTCCCTTTGGTTGGAACTGGTATATGCCCAGTGTGGCTCCGGGGTTTGAGGCTCCATCGGGAGCCATCAACGACAAAGTCATTGCGGCGGCATATGCTCAGTGGATTTCCCGCGATCAGGAACAGCTGTTGGGGTATTTTAAATTGAGTCAGAAGAAATTTAATCTTAACGATTGGGCTTTGCTTCTGCTGGTCCGCAAAGTATCCGATAAATTGGGCTACAGCCGCACTCAGGCCTCGGTGTTCGAATGGTTTTACTTGACTCAGTTGGGCTACGATGCCATCTTGATGTATTCCGATCGAGAAGTAGTAACGGGGATTTGTTTTGCAGAAAAAGTATATGGTCGGTTTTTAGAGAAAGACGGTAAGCGGTATTCCATGCCGGATTGGGCTCCGGCAAAGCCTTATTATACCTATCAAAACCAAAATGCATACGCGTCTAAACCCATTGAGTTTAAGAATTTGGGCGCGGTTCAGATTGGGGAACAGGGAAAAGAGAGGCAATTTGATTTCAAGGTATTTGGAAATCAATACAGCATGCCGATTCGGTACAATGCCGAGCGGGTTCAATTGTATGCTTCCTTGCCGCAATCGGAGATTCCGTTCTACTTAAGCAATCGGGCGGCAGAGTCGTGGTTGTCGGAGGCGAACAGCCGGCGAATTGCGGCTGAGTTGAGTCGGTTGCCGCGGCCGATGGACAAGCTTCGTTTTTTGCATGCCATGGTATTGCAGGGCATACCCTATAAAACAGATCAAGAGCAATTTGGCAAGGAGAAATTTTGTTTAACGGAAGAGACCTTGCATTATCCATTTGCGGATTGCGAGGACCGGACCTTTCTATTGAATCGGTTGATTCAGACCTTCACCAATTGGAAGACGGTTGGGATTCGGTTTCCGAATCATTTGGCCTTGGCGGTGGAATTGGAGCCCGAAACGGGAATGGATGTGTTGAGGTACAAGGGGCGGAAGTGGGTGTATTGCGATCCGACGTATTTTGGTGCGGATGTAGGGCGTGTGCCGGCTCAGTATCAGCAGTCTGCTTGGGAGGCGGTGGAGTAAGGGGTGTGGTCCTTATCTGACCTGGTGATTTGCCGTTTCCCTCTTTAGTGAAAAGGCGCTTGGAGGAATGTTTTGATAGGGAATTAACGACGGCAATCAGAAATTAGGCTCGGAGGGTAGATAGTATGCAGAGTTGTTGTGTTGTTCAATTCCCCTTTATAAATTTCTAGTTTTCAAGCATCTGCCCGGCCTGCAGAACCCCTTACTTATATTGCTTGTATTATTTTTTCTTATTTAGTTGATGGATAAGCTGTGCGTTTTCTTGTCTTAGATAATCAATTTCTGATTTAAGGTGGGCAATTAATTCTGTGTGGTCATTGGCATTTTGAATAACCATTTTGGTGGCTGCATTGCCGCCGGATTGGTTGACATTGGTTTGAATCATAGCTTCATCTTCACCGATTAGGGCTAGGAATTCAACATTCAGGATTTTGGCCAAATCTTTTAGCCGGCTTAAAGCGCATTCTTCGGGGCTTCGTTCGATCAGGGAATAGGACTGTTGAGACATGTGGAGTCGTTTTGCCACATAATCTTGGGAGAAGCCTTGTGCAACGCGGAGTTTGCGAATGTGTTCGGATAGGTTCACCATTTTTTACTACAAATATATGTTATTTACAATAAATATATGTAGGATGTTGCGTTTTTTTGTCAAAATTTATCAATTATGAAACAAAGTTTTATTCTTCCTTCTTTGGGTATGTTTTTCATGATGTCGTGTGCTACATTTAGCGTAAAGCATGCAGGTCTTGAGCGTGATACCATCTATGGCCAAGTTTGTGAGAACCCTACGTATGTTGCTACAATCGGTTTGGAGCCGAAAACAACGGTGGATGCGTATGGAAAGTCATTAACCACATCAAACTATACCCTTAAAGAATGCTTGGATGCTGCCAAAGAAAAATTCGGCAGCGACGTTACGGTTGTAAATGTTAGGTGGGATATTAAGAATTCCAATAAGCGTTATTCTGCCATTTTTGATGTTGTAAAATGCAAGTAAATGAAACGAAATTCCAGTTTATTGCTTGTTTTAATTTCTTTGGGGTACTCTTTTTTTATCCATGCCCAAAAGCCGGCTCGACACTCTTTGAGTGTTGGGGTTGGAGCAGGGGAATCTGCGTTCTCAAATAGTGCAGGAGGATTTGATGCCCTATTTCGGAGCATAGGCTTTGTCCCTGCATTTCAAATTAATTATGACTATTACCTACGGCGTAATTTATGTGTTGGAGCTTCAGTTTCTGGTCAGTTTATCGGGGCATGGGAGCCAAATGATAGTATTTTTAATGTATCCAAAAATCTCGCCGTTTTTGCTGGCATAACAGCTAAAGTGTTTTTGTGGAAAGGTTTATATGCCGGCCTTGATATTGGAGGTGGTTTAGGTGTTTCTCATACTGAATTAGAGTTAAGGGCATTATCAAATTTGGCGGTGCATCAAATTGTCACCTTTGGGAATCAGGAAGTGTATCAGGCTACCTCAGTTAATGATGACCCCTTCCTTCAGGACAAAATGCCCTTCGTATTCGAAAACGTTGGTGGAGCGACTAAAGATGTGATAAGTCCCATTCTGTTTTCACGGCTGACTATAGGATATAAGGTGCCACTTTCCAAATCCTGGGCATTTGATGTTGGTCTAGTAGGAATGCTTGGCTACCGATTAAATGGTGGTGAAAATTTGTATATCTATTCTCCCTATACCAACCCGAATACAGTTCTTGTAGAGCAGACAACTCCTTTTGAAGGCATCTTTGAAAATATTTCAACCGGTGAGATACTTCAACAACAATATGTTAACGGCGGTTTTTCCGTGGTTGATAATCCTGTAGTTAGGAAGTGGTCGCCCATAGTTGCATCACCCATAATGGATTTCAATTTGGGGGCAAATGTTTCAGTTTCATATAAATTTTAAATCAATGAAAAACATTTATTCTTTACTCCTTTTTACTCTACTTCTCACTAATTTGGTTGGCCAATCGTACTGTGTGCCTACGGCTTGTTGTTTTCCAAATTCATCTCCTGAAATTTCTTCTATTGCAATCTATGGCAATATTAATGGTGTTTATTCTGCTCTTTCTACAGGTAGTCTTGGGCAGGGTTGCGGTGTTACTTCGCTAGGCTATTCTGACCTAAGTCAAAATACATTTCAGGGATTTGATGCAGGTCAATCTATTCAAATCGATGTTAATGCATTAAATACTGGGGGGCAGCAGCAAGGAACCGCTCTGAATGTTTGGATTGATTTCAATAATGATGGGGATTTTAATGATGCTGGAGAATGTGTTATTAATTCAAATCCAACCAGTCCGCAATTTTGGCCATCTTCAATATCTATTCCCAATACCGTTTGTCATTTGCAAAAAACAAGAATTAGAATTCGCCTTCGTTACAATAATATTATCTTACCTTCTGAATCTTGCGCAGGTTTGAATACTGGTTGTACATGGGATGGTGAAACAGAAGATTGGTCAATTTCCTTCAATAATCCATCTAACCAAATGAGTGTTGCGGTAAGCCCAACAGGCTCCTTAAACTTATGTCAGGGCACCACAGCAAATTTGACTGCATCCGGAGCTCAAAACTATGTTTGGTCAACAGGACAAACCGGCAATTCCATATCAGTAAATTCTACCGGGTCTTATTTTGCTGTGGGATCAACTGCCATGGGCTGCAAAGACACCTCAAATGTTGTTTCCGTGCAAGTTAATCCCTTACCTCAAATTTCTATTTCTGCAGCTGACCCCTTGGAATTTTGTGAAGGAGAATCGGTTACTTTAACAGCTTCGGGCGGGGTATCTTATCAATGGTCAACCGGCCAATCCGGACCTTCGGTATCTATCCAATCAACAGGAAATGTTAGTGCCGTGGGCACAGATGCCAATGGTTGCCAAGGGACCTCAAACACACTTTCAATCAATGTTGTTGATTATCCGCAAATCAGTTCACAACCATCAAGTTTCCAAGGTGCTATCGGTGACCAAGCCATCTTTACCGTCCAGGCTAATGCTCAAAATTATCAATGGCAATGGAGAGATAATGGAGTTTTCCAAAACATTAATGATGGCGGTCAATATTTAGGTACTACTACTAATGAGTTGAAAGTATCCAATCTTATTGCCTTAAATCACAATTCATTCTTCAGGTGTGTTCTGTCAAATGGTGATTGCAATGACACTTCTAACAATGTGAAAATCATGTTGCAAGGCGTTGGATTTGAAAATAATGGGTTGTCTCAGATTAGCATTGCCCCCAATCCTGCAACTTCTACCCTTACGCTAAATCTAAAAGATTCGGATTTGGGTGAAGTCAATATTGTTGACCTTTATGGTAGAATTGTGCAAACGAATATAATCCAAGGGCAAAACGCTAAAATTGACATTTCTAATTTATCCTCTGGGATTTATATCTTGAAATTGCATTTCGGGTCAGTTTATTTTATTAAAGTATAGTTTTTTCTTTTTTTAAATGTTCGATTAAAGGGGTGTTGGCAACAACATCCCTTTTCTCTTTTATAGGCTTGAAACACGAATGCTCCTCACCGTCGCCCCCAACTGCCCTTATCCAAACTTCGATACTGTATGGCCTCTGCAATATGGTGTTGTTCAATGGGTTCAGAATGTTCTAAATCTGCAATGCTTCGGGCCACCTTCAAGATTCGATCATAGGCTCGTGCCGACAACTGCAGCCTTGTCATGGCCAATTCCAATATACGCTTGCCTCCGGCATCGGGTTGACATTCCTGTCTGACCTGCGCCGGACTCATCTGTGCATTGTAATACACCTTTTTGTTGCTTCGGCGTTCCATACCAAAGAGTCGGGCCTTTACCACCCGTTCGCGTACGGTTTGACTGTTTTCTTGTACCGGCGCATCCATCAACTCCTTCAGTTCTACCGGTACAACCTCCAGCTGCATGTCGATCCGATCCATCAATGGTCCACTGATGCGGCCCAAATACCGCTCAATCATGGGCTTTGGACATTCGCAAACTTTATGCGGATTGTTGTAATGCCCGCAGGGGCATGGGTTCATGGCGGCCACCAGCATAAATCCGGCCGGGAAAGCCACGGTCATTTTTGAACGGCCAATCACAACCACACGGTCTTCCAGCGGCTGCCGCATGACCTCTAAGGCGGAGCGTTTAAATTCCGGAAGTTCATCCAGGAACAAAACTCCATGATGGGCCAATGAAATTTCTCCGGGTTTCGGCTGACTACCACCTCCGGTTAGGGCAATTTCAGAAATGGTGTGGTGGGGATTTCGGAAGGGGCGTTGCAACAGCAATCCGTTTTGCCCCTTGCCGATGGCTACGCTGTGGATTTGAGAAACCTCCAGGGCCTCTTCTCGTGTCATGGGTGGCAAAATGCCGGGCAGGCGCTTGGCGAGCATGGTTTTTCCTCCCCCCGGCGGACCAATCATGATGAGGTTGTGCCCCCCTGCCGCAGCCACTTCCATGGCTCTTTTTACGCCTTGCTGTCCTTTTACCTCTGAAAAATCTGGACCTAGATAGCTTTCTGATTCCAGAAACAGGGATTTTCCGGCTTGGATGGATGCGGGTTGCTGTCCCATTAATTCTTGGCACACCTGCCGTAAATTCCGGGCCGTTCTCAGTTCAATTTCATGAACTACGGCCGCTTCTTCCGCATTTTGATGGGGCAAAATAGCGGTTTTAAGTCCCAATTTGGCGGCCAATAAAGCCATAGGTAAGGCTCCACGAATGGGCAAGATGCTTCCATCTAGCGAGAGCTCGCCCATGATCAAACAATTTTTTAGTGGCTCTGCCGGAATTTGGCCTGAGGCAGCCAACATGCCCAATGCAATGGGTAAATCATAGGCTGCGCCTTCCTTCCGTATGTCGGCAGGGGCCATATTTACGGTGATTTTTTTCCCGGGGCGTTTAAACCCGCTGTGGTGCAGTGCCGCTTCAATTCTGCGTTCACTTTCTTTTACCGCATTGTCGGGCAGTCCAACCAGAAAAAACCGAAATCCATCGGCAGCATGTACTTCTAATGTAATGGGAATGGCTTCAATGCCATATAGCGCAGCCCCTGTAATTTTTACCAGCATAGCGAATTCGTTATAAGAACACGCCGGGGCAGCAGCGACACCTTCAAAGATACGCCTTAAAATTGTGGATGTCAACCCTAGGGATAGACAGAATTCCAATTTGCTCTCCGAATGCTTACCAAATCAAAGAAAAATGGGGTGGAGTTTGTGTAGTTTCGAGGAAACAGATTTTTCATCTACATGCGCCCCATGGGGGTGTGGATGGCACGTTGTCCGTTGCATTTGTAGGCACTGGCGCAGCCGGAAAACACAATTAGAACCAAAAGAAAGAGTGCAATTCGGAGTTTCATGGCTTTGATTTTTAGAGGTATATAAACCAAACGCAGCCCCGCTCCAGTTTCGTATGTTTTGTGTTTGAAGGGTTGGAATCACAATCCAAAAAGGGGAAGGTCTATTTCAACAGTTAAGACTCAACTTACATCAAGAATGCAATATTTATTTGTGCTTGGAGGAATTTGTATTTCAGGGGAACGCCTTATTTTTTTAATTTTACCTAGAATAGAATTTAAATGGTTCGATATTTATTTTTGATGTTCCTTGGTATTTCAGGCCTAGTTCAATCGCAGGGCGTATTGATTGGGGGCAATTCACCGGCTCAGCCGGATTCATCGGCACTGTTGGAGTTGCGTACGCAGAATCGGGGCTTTTTACCACCCCGATTGACAACGGCACAACGCGATTCCATTGTTCAACCGGCTCCAGGCTTGCTGGTGTTTAATACCCAGACCAATTGCCTAAATTTTTACACCGGAACCTTTTGGTCTGAAGTCTGTGGAACCTGTCAACCACAGCCGAGTATTGCAGTAGCTGGTGTTCCCTCATCGCCTCAAATTACACAGTGGGACACTGTTTTTCAGGCCGATTTCAATACCAATCAAGTTCCTGCAAATGTAAGCATGGCCGGAACGGCGGTTGTTACCGGCGGTTTGCTTCAATTGACTCCCCATCAGTCCAACACGACGGGTCGGGTGGTGTTGCAGCATCCTTCTCCTTCGGCCAGTTCCGAGCGGTATGAGGTCTATTTTGATATGTTTCATGGTGGAGGCAGCGGTGCCGATGGACATGGCGTGCATTTCGGCGATTCGCTTCAAATGCTCAATGTATTGAACAACAGTTCGGCCAGTCAATCGTTGGCCATAGATTTTTGTTCGTACAACAATTCCAGTTATTGCAACCGCATTAGTGTTAGTTACAACAACGTTCAATTGTCTTTTTCCCAGCCTTTTATTTGGCGGAATCAGACGGTTCCTGTAAAAATTGAATTGGATGCGGCGGGCTTAACCGGGGTTTGGATTAACAATGCCTTGGTATTGGGTCCTGTGGCTTTGCCCGCGGCTTGGTCCAGCACCAGCAAGGCCAGCTGGAAGTGGGGTTTTACGGGCTATTGTGGTGGATTGAATGATTTTCATCGCTTGGACAACATTCTGATTCGATGTGCCAGCAAATACCTTGTTAATTTATCGGCGACTCCGCCTCAAGTGGGATCAGGTACATGGTCGGTGGTGTCTGGGTTGAACGGACAATTGGGAAATCCTAGCCAAGCCAACAGTTCATTTGCCGGTAATGTGGGTGAGCCCTATGTGTTGGAATGGCAGGTGAGCAATACCTGTGGGAGTAGTTTGGATAGTTTGACGGTTGGGTATTGAGGGGTATTTCCCCACTAAACCTCCCCGGTTTTCAATCCCCAAACTCCGATTAAAATCAAGGCCAGGAAGGCGCTTCGAGCCAGATCTAAGGCTTGCAGTCCCAACAATTGATCGGTTAGTACCATAATGACAAGGGCAGTTCCGGTCCAAACGCTGAATGCGATGCTGGATCGGATGTGTTTGGCTGCTTTTAAGAACAATAGGGCATTGGCAATGCCAAACCCGGCATAAGCCAGTACACCCAACCAGCCTTCTATGGGCCCGGTTGGCCATGAGAGTCCGCCCGCCCAGCTCAGTTTTTTCATCCATTGAATGCTATAAAACCAACAGGCTTCCATACCGGCGGCAAGAAATAAATAGAGCCAAGCCCGCTGTTTAGTTGTCATGCTGCAAATATTGAAGGCCTACCGTGCCAATTCCAATTAGAATCAGGTAAAATGCCTGTTTAAGTCCAATGGGTTTTTTCTCCATCAGCCATTCGCGCAGGGCCGCCAGACCCATTACCAATCCAGTCCAAACCCCATAGGTGAGCGAAGCCGGCCACTCGTCCATCACCATCGTCAACAGTACTACATTGCTAATTCCAGAGGTTAGATACACCAATAGGGGCAGAATGGCGTTCCAAATGGCGCCGGCATTTTTGCTGCGTATGGATTGCTTAATGGCCGAGCCGCTTAGTCGGGTGGTGGACCAAATCCAAATGGTTTGACACAGGGCTGCCAGCAGAAGCCACAAGATGGTCATGCCATTGAATTGGAACGGGTACGGTGAATTCGGTCGTACAATTCCGGTTTAGGCCCATATTTTTCATGGCCGTCCAAACGATCCGCGAACCATGATTTTGGGAGCCAGGGGCGCATTCGGTTCAATAGATTTATGCGCAGGTTGTTGATTTGTTTTCCAATGCCTTGGTCTTCCCAGTCGCTCACCTTAAAGCGGAATATGGAAAACACATGTTGTTCTGCCCAGCCTCGGGGAAAGCGATACCATACTCCAAATCGTCTGGGCTTAAATCCGGGCTTATAAATGGTTCCAAACATCCAATCCCAGAGCGCCAGTTTGGTCGAGAAATTGGCATGATAGACTTCGGCATGATCTGCGTGGTGCCATTGATGCAGTTCCGGACCATTAATCAGGTAGCCCAGTCTTCCTAATTTTACGTCGATGTTGGCATGAATGAACTGTCCCCAAAGGGCATCAATTAGAGCTTTAATGGGAACTACGATGGCGGCAGTTTGAACGTCCAACAGGAAGAAAATGGGCAGGAATTCAATGGTTTGATTGATGATAATTTCTACCACGTGGGAACGGCTTCCAGCCAACCAATCCACATTTTCAACGGAATGGTGTGCCTCGTGGGTTCTCCAAAACCAAGGGTTGCTGTGTTGAAACCGATGGAACCAGTAAATGTAGAAATCATGGGTAATCACAAAGAACAGCACAATGGCCCATAGGGGCCAATGGCTGATGTATCCGGTTTTATCGATACCCAGTGCCACTTCTGAAGGGGCAATGATGTAGTCGAAAATTAGAATTTTAAGGAAAAAACTCTGAATCAAGGTGTACCACAAGAAGTCAATCCAGAATCCCTTGCGGAAAATGGATAGTCCTTTTTGATATGGGAAATAGCGTTCCAACAGGATAAAAACGAAGGGCGTCATCAGCAGAATGAGTCCACTGATGCTTTCTACGTTCCAAGTCCAACCGGACAACCACTCTTCCATGAATTAGCCTTTATTTTGAAGGTCTTCTAATGTAACGCGGCGCAGGCGTTTGCGGGGCTCCAATTCTGAGTCATAAATTCGTTTAACACCATCGCCCATGGCGGCTTCGATATCGCGGATGTTGCGTACTAAGCGAGCCATACCTGCGGGTTCAACCGATGCTGCGTGGTCGGTTCCCCACATGGCGCGGTCAAGGGTAAAGTGGCGTTCAACGAATGCGGCTCCAATGGCTACAGCCGCCTCGGTAGTTGCCAATCCTGTTTCATGTCCGCTATATCCGATAGGGGCAGTAGGATACATGCCCATAAGGGTATGTATCATGCGCAAGTTTAGTTCTTCGGGAGGGCAAGGGTATGCTGAAGTGGAGTGAGCCACCATTAAATCGGTATTTCCTACGTGTTTGACGGCCGTTTCGATTTCATGCATGTTGCTCATTCCGGTGCTCAACATCAATGGCCTGCCGGTGCTGCGTACTTTGCTGAGCAGGGGCAAATCGGTTAAGGAAGCCGAGGCCATTTTGTACATTACCGGATTGAATTGTTCCATGAAATCTACGCTGGGTTCATCCCAGCAAGAGGCGAACCAATGAATGCCTTTTTCTTTGCAATAGGCATCGATTTGGGCAAATTCTGCCGATTCAAATTCAATGCGCTTTTTGTAATCGATATAGGTCATCCGGCCCCATGGGGTGTCGCGTTCTTTATCCCACTGATCGCGGGGTACGCAAATTTCAGGGGTTCTTTTTTGGAATTTAACGGCATCGCATCCGGCATCTACAGCGGCATCGATTAGTTTTTTTGCGATGCTTACTTCTCCGTTGTGGTTGATGCCGATTTCAGCTATGATATAGGCCGGAGCTCCATCTCCGATGATTCGGCCGTCGGCCAGGGTTACTTTTCTCATGGTGTTTTATTCAGTAATCGATTGGTGTGCAAAAATGATTAATTCGGCCAAATCTCGAAAGGCACCATAACCGCCCTTTTCAGAACAGATGTAGTGGGCTTTTTGTTTGGCCATGAACATGGCATCGGAAGGGCTAGCCGCCAGTCCCGCCATTTCAAGGGCTTCCAAATCATTGGTGTCGTCGCCAATGTAGGCTAGATTTTCAGGATTTAGGTTTTGTTGGTGTAAAAAATCAATCAACAAGCTGCGTTTGTCTTTGGCGTTTAGGAACAGGTGTTGAATGTTAAGTTTTTCGGCACGGCGCACCACACTTCCAGAGCGTTCTCCGGTCATAATGGCCGTATCGATGCCGCATAGGTTTCTAAGGCGTTCTACACCCATGCCATCGCGTATGCTAAATCGCTTCATGTGTTCACCTTGATCGGAGTAATAGACACCGGTATCTGTCAGGACGCCATCGCAATCGGTGACAACGATCTTCACCTTACGTGCTCGGTTTAACAGTTCTTCCGGGTATTCCTTCATGGCAAACGTGGGATAAACAACATCAAAGGTAGCTGATTTTGTGGTTTACCACATGCTGCAGCGTTTCTGTTCCTCTAGGTACAGCCCGTCTCCTTTCTGGACTTGGAACACTTCATAGAAGGGCATAAAGTTGGAAAGGACGCCTGTAACCCTGTACTTGGCAGGGGAATGCACGTCGGTGTATAATTTTTGTTCTAAACTTTTGGGGGTGTCGTGGCCGCGCCAGATTTGTCCGAAGTTTAAGAAAAACCGCTGTTCTGGGCTAAGGCCGGAGATGTTGGGTTGCTGTTTATTGGCAGAGGCAATTTTAAAGGCTTCCCAGGCAATGACCATTCCGCCCAAATCGGCAATGTTCTCGCCAAGGGTTAGGTTGCCATTGATGGAAACATTGGGTAAGGGTTGGTAGCCGTTGTATAAGTCAACAAATGATTTGGTTTTTTCTTTGAATCCGGCTTCGTCTTGGGCGGTCCACCAGGAACGCAGGTTGCCATCTCCATCAAACAGCCGGCCTTGGTCGTCAAAGCCATGGGTCAGCTCATGGCCAATGACCATGCCTATTCCTCCATAATTCACAGCATCATCTCCCTCAGGGTAAAAGAAGGGTGGCTGCAAAATAGCAGCTGGGAATACGATTTCATTTAAGGTTGGGTTGTAGTAGGCATTGACGGTTTGGGGGCCCATAAACCATTCGGAACGGTCAACCGGTTGCCCCAATTTTTTTGCCATGCGTTCAAATTCATAGGCTTCTGCGGCGCGGATGTTTTCTAAAAATGTGGTTGGGGAAAAACGAAGTCCGGCATAGCTTCTCCATTGGTCGGGATAACCAATTTTAACCATGATTTTTTTTAGCTTATCTTGAGCTTCAATTTTGGTAGAATCGCCCATCCAATCTAGTTTTTGGATTCGTACAGACAGGGCGCTTTTTAGATTTTCTACCAATTCCAGGGCCCTGGCTTTGGCCGATTCATCGAAGTGTTTTTTCACGTATTCCTGTCCCAACAAATCGCGGAGATAGGTTTCTGCCAATTGAGCCATTCGTTTCCAGCGGGGCTCCATTTCTGTTTTTCCGTTCAAAAAGGTACCATAAAAGGCAAAATGCAGTTGTTCTGCTGCCGGATGCAATTCAGAAGCGAAGGTATTGGCCAGATGAAATTGCTGATAGGCTGTCCAAGTGGCTGCAGGCGTTTTTTGGTATTCTTGGTTGAGTTGCTTGAAGAAATCGGGTTGGCCAAGAATGACTTCGTTGGGGTTCATTCCCAGCTTTAGGAATAGAGTTTTCCAATCTAAGGAAGGGTATGTTTTTTGAAGTTGATCTACAGAAGTGGGGTGGTAACTGGCATAGGGGTTGCGCTGCTCTTCCAAGGTCATAGAAGCTTTGGCCAGGCGCAATTCCATGGCATAAACACTGGCAGCCAAAGCTGTGGATTCCTCAGCCGAATATAGGCCGGTACAGCCTAAAAGTTGAGCGATGTACCGCTGATATTCAGCCCGAATTTCTTCGGCGCGTTCTCCGGTTCTGAAGTAATAGTCGCGATCTGGCAGGCCTAAACCACTTTGATTGACATACAGAACCTGACGGGTTGCATTTTTTAAATCCTGATACACATATACTTCAATTGGACCTTTGCTGCCTCGTTTCAATTGTTCCGCCAGTTTTGTGCTTCGTTGCTGGGGGTCGGTTTGGTGAACCCAGGATTTTAAATCTGAAATTAAGGGCTCCCAACCTCGTTTTGCAACGGTGGCAGAATCCATTGCGGCCTTCCAAAAACTACCAATGAGCGAGCGGGGGTCGGAGGCGGGATGTGTGGTTTTAGACGATTCCTCTAAAATGCCTTTTAAGGCTTCGGTGCTGCGTTCGCGCAATTCATAAAAGGCGCCCCATGAACTTTTTGAGGGCGGAATGGGGTGAGCATCAATCCATTTTTGATTGACAAAGGCGAAAAAATCATCGGCAGGTTTGTGGGTGCTATCCAATAAAGAAACATCTATGGCCATATCGCTATTTTGATTGTCTCTGCCAGAACAGGAGCCCAGAGTAGCTATTAATGCTAGGGTAAGGCAGCCAATTGTGGTTTGAGAAAGACGGTAAAGTGCATTCATGGTGCAAAAGTACGTGAAACCTTGGGCTCTGCCCATTTTCATCCAGTAAAAGATGTTAATTGCTCTAGCCTTCAGCAGGTTGTAGGTTTGAAACTGAACCCGGTTCTTGGTTATTGAGTAGGTGTTTTATGTTGAGTGGCTTGCGGCAGGGATTGAACTGAGTTGCCCGCAAGGAGGGCGGAGCCTGGCCCGCGTGGCGCGGAGGCGACTTTAGGAGCCACCGCAAGCCCGCTGGGCCAGCCTTCCGCCCACCGCGGACAACCAGTGAAAGCCCGCAGCCGCCCCAATCCTTATTTTCCTACTTTCAATACAGATTTAAAGTTTCCAATCGCCGGGAAACAAGGGCTGGATGAACAGCGCCATGCCCGCCAGGCCAAGCAGCAGTGTGCTTCGAATGGCCGTGTCAAGGTATAAATTTGACCATGCCGGCAGGCATTCAGAAAGGACAAATAATGCCCCCGGAATGGCCGCGACCAACAGCGTTTCTGCTTTCCAGGGCCACATGTTAAACTTCAATCCAATGAATGTAAGTTTGCTGAGATTGTAGATGGCGACGCTGATGCAGGTAGCGGCTGCCGCGCCTTGAAGCCCCCAAATGGGGATAAACCATATATTCAATGCAGAGGCCAAGAGAATGAGCCCCACCAACAATACCATATTGAACCGGTAATAATTGGAGTTTGCAATGATAGCGGTGTTGATGCCGGTGGCTGCGTCAATCAGGTTGCTTAAGCCCAACCAAAACAGAATGGGCAAGCCAATGCGGTATTCGGTCGGTAAAAAGGCTGCAATATTGTGCCGGTTGCTCAACAGCAACACCAAAAGAACAGCGCCACCGTACAGCAAATATTTGCTGCTGCTGCGGTAAACCGTTTTGATTTTATCCATTTGCTGGGTAGCCAATGCACTGGAGATGAGCGGGGAAGCGATGCGCTCTACTCCACGGTACGGAATCAGTACCAAGGTGGCGAAGTAGCCAAATACCGCATAAATGCCTGTAGATGCTGTGCCCAGCATGCGTTCAATAAAAATGGCATCCAAACTGATTATGAATGAAGCCGAGAGTCCTGATATAATGGCATAGGCCGATACCGAATGAATGTTTTTTCTGAAATCCGGATGAGACTTTAAGCCTCCTGAGCCAGTCCACACCCATTTCCCTTTTTGATGTAAAAACAGAATTAAGGCCAGCATGGGTAAGGCTAAGGCCAGGGTGTACCCAGCTATAAAGGCGTCGAACGACAGTCCAAATCCCGCCAAGCTCAACAGGGCCAAGAGGATGAAAATGCGCTGCCCAACTTCTTTGCTTAGGGTGCCGGGGGTAGAGTATAATTCTGTTCTGGCGAAGGCATCTAAATTGAAAAAAATCAGTGTTGCTGCCGTAGCCAAAGGCAAGAGGGGCAAGTACTGCCAAAATGCACTTTGGGCATTTAAAATATAGCTGAAAGCGGTTTTCCCGAGCAGGAAATAGAGCAGCAGAAAGGCCGATAAACCCAAGCCGGTATACACCAGGGTGGTTTTCAGGTCATTGATTTGTCGGTCTTTAAACTCGCTTTTAAATTTCAATAAAGCTGCCGGGAAACCTAAGGTGAACAATTGGGCCAAGATGGCAGAGTAGGCCACCAGCAGTTTAATAATCCCGTTTTGTTCGGCGGTTAAAAAGCGAGGCTGAAGCAGGGCGCTGCTGACAAAACCCAATCCAACTCCAATGAACAGGTATAGGGTGTTTTTGCTGCCTTGCCGAACTAGAATTCCCATTCAGATTAGCTCAGGTGATCTGGGTTTAGAGGCGTCCCTCCGGGCAGGTCGATGGAAAATGTGCGGCCTAAAACCTCAGGTAAAAAGCGGGGATGCATTCCATCGGCAGGCCGTACGCTGCGTACATTCTCGGCACTTAGTACTTCCCCTTTTTTTACATCGCGGGTGATGAATAGGGACCGGGCAAAGGGGTTGTTTTTTCCTTGAGCTGGAAATTTTGGCTGTGCTTTTCCCATCATGGCTTCGGTGCGCCGAACTTCTTTTACTAAGGTGGCAAACTCGGCGGGCTCCAAGCTGAAATGAGCATCTGGACCGCCCATGTTGCGGTCTAAAATCACATGCTTTTCAATCATAACGGCACCCATGGCGGTGGCCACCACCGGAGCCAGAACGCCTTCGGAATGATCGGACAGTCCTACGGGAACTCCAAAGCGCTCCTGAAGGTCTTGCATGTGTTTTAGCATCATGCTGTTGTCGGGAGCCGGGTAGGCGGAGGTGCATTTAAGTAAGATGATGTCTTCGTTGCCTTGCCTGCGGCAGGCCTCAACGGCCCATTCTACATCTTGAATGCCTGCAATTCCCGTAGAAATAACCATGGGTTTGCCCATGGATGCTACGTATTCAATGAGTGGAACGTCGGTGATTTCAAATGAGGCTATTTTGTAGGCTGGAACGTGCAGGGACTGAAGTAGGTCGGTGGCACTGGGATCAAAGGGAGTGCTGAAGCAATCCATGCCTAATTTTTTGCATTCTTCCATCAATTCGGCATGCCAGTCCCAGGGCATTTCAGCTTCGCGGTAAAGATCATGCAGGTAAGCGCCATCCCAAGCTGTTCCTCCGGAAATGAGGAATGGAGCAGTGCGGTAAGGAAGGGTGAGGGTGTCGGCGGTATAGGTTTGAAGTTTAATCGCATCGGCTCCGGCATCTGCCATAGCCCGTATGGTTTCAAGGGCAATGGAAATGTCTTGTCGGTGGTTGGCTGATAGTTCAGCGATTAAATAAACGGGGTGTTCAGGTCCGATGGGGCGTTGTCCGATGCGAATCATAGTCCGGTCTTTTTTTGTTCCACATGCTGGTTCAGAGCAAATAAGGCTTCATGCCCTTTAAATCTGGGCCACATGTCTTCATAGCTTAAGCACTCATGAAGTAGAAGTTCTTGCATAGACCGAGTGATGACCAAGAGGTCTTCGGCCGTATCTAAGGTAAGTCGGATTTGGCTGAAGTTGTGGTTGTGCCGCACCTGGGCCTGGTATGTAGCCGGGGTGTTTCCGGTGTACATGTAAGGTGTAACATGTTCACGTTCAGCTGGGTGTTGGGCTTTGGCCTGGGCTTCAAGCAGCAATTCGGTCGAGAAGATTTCCATGTCCATGCCCCGTGGATAGGTACGCTCTAGGCTGTTTGAAACATAGGTTCGGCCTTGTTCTAATGTAGCATAGAGCTGCAATCCCTGTTGAATGATATCGGCGCAAACCAAGGGGCAATCGGCGGTGATGCGCACAACGTGCTTCAAGCCAAGGGCGGAAGCGGCACCGGCAAATCGAGACAGCACATCGGTTTCACTCCCTCGAAAAACAGGCCAACCCAGCTTATTTCCCAGTTCTTCCAGTCGGTCGTCTTGTGAACCGGTGGAGGTGGCAAGTACAAGGGGCAGGTTTAGAGCGCGTAAGCGATGGTCTATCCATTCCAAGGGAGATTTACCTAAAATGGGCATGGAAACTTTTCCGGGCAGGCGGGTGGAGCCCATCCGAGCCTGAACAACAATTCCGGTATGCGCCGCTATGGTTGTCATAGCCAATTATGCGCTTGGATTTTCCTGGAAAAAGGATCGAATGGAATGTACCACATGCATCAGCTGTTCTTGGCTAAGCGAGGGGTACATGGGAATGCTGAGGCATTCCTGATAAAATTGTTCTGCCTTAGGGAACAACCCCGGGCCATAGCCAAAGGCAGTGCGGTAGTGTGGCATTAAATGCAAGGGGAAATAATGTACCTGTGCAAAAATCTGTTTTTCGCGCAAGTAATCGTATAGGGCTTTTCGTTGTTGAGTTCGGATTACGTACAAGTGCCATGCATGGGCTTCGGTTTCTTCTTCCGAATCGGCATGGGGAAGCTGCAGGTCGCCGATTCCTTGCAGTTGAGTGTGGTAAAACCGAGCAATTTCTTTGCGGCGCTGCAGTCCAGATTCTGCACGGTTCAATTGACTTAAACCCAGGGCGGCTTGCATGTCGGTTAACCTGTAATTGTAGCCCAATTCTTGCATTTCCATGTACCACAATGGGTAGGCATCTGAATTGTTCAGGCTGGCATCGGCTAGGGAAGGAGGATTGCTGAATCGGGTTTGGTCGCGGGTTATTCCATGGGTGCGCAAGGTGAGTAGGCGCTGATATACCTCTGGGTTGGCTGTGGTAATCATGCCACCTTCGCCGCAGGCGATGTGCTTTACGGGGTGGAATGAGAAAATAGCGGCATCGGCCAAGCTGCCATCGCCGCAGCGAAATTTGTTGAGGCCTTGCCGTTCTGCGCCGGGAGCATGGCAGGCATCTTCCAATACCCAGGCGCCGTACTGATTTGCTATGGAACGGATTCGGGGCAAATCGGCAGGACGACCTGCAAAATCGACGGGAATGATGCCTTTAATTTTACTTCCGTGTTGCTCAAACAAGGCTTGGATGGCTTCGGGTAGAATGGTGCCAACCTCGTCGGTTTCGGCAAAGAGTACGGTGGCTCCTGCATACAAAGCGCAGTTCCCGCTGGCTGCAAAGGTAATGGGCGAAGTGATGACCAAATCGCCGGGCTGCAAGCCCAGGGCAAGGACAGCCAAATGCAAAGCGGCGGTGCCATTGGCTACAGCCACGGCATAGGGTGCGCCGATGTAGGCAGCAAATGCCGTTTCAAATTCTGCAATTTTAGGCCCTTGGGTCAGGAAGTCGGATTGCAGCGCTTCAGCTACGGCTTGCAGGTCTTCCGGACGAATGTCTTGGCGGCCATAGGGAATGGGGAACATGCTCACAGGGGTTTAAATTCGGGGTCGATGTGCTGGCAAATTAACGCCCGAATGTCTTCTACACTAAGCCATTCGGTATTGTTACCGCTGCTGTAGCGAAAGCCTTGTTCTACTTTTTTGGCCTTGAAATGACCTACAAAATCCTCTAAATTGAAGTTGGGCACTTGCGGAAGAATCGCGTAATAGGGCCCCATATCGTAGGTGCTGAAGGAATCTGCTTCGGTAATCATTTCTTCGTGGATTTTTTCGCCCGGCCGGATGCCAATGATTTCGGGTTCGATGGAAGGCGCGATGGCTTTGGCCACATCTAAAATTCGGTAGGATGGAATTTTTGGAACGTACAGTTCTCCGCCCCATTGGTGTTCCAGGCCAAAGAGCACCATGTCCACACCTTCGTCCAACGAGATGTTGAAGCGGGTCATGGTTGCATCGGTTACGGGCATTTTGCCTTTTTGCCGAATGTTTAGGAAGAATGGAATAACAGAGCCTCTAGAGCCCATGACATTGCCATACCGAACCACTGAAAATCGGATGGGGCGCTTGCCACGAATGTTGTTGGCGGCAATAAAGAGTTTGTCCGAGCACAATTTCGTGGCTCCGTACAAATTAATGGGCGCAGCGGCTTTGTCGGTTGACAAGGCCACTACGCGGGTAATTTGGGCATCAAAGGCTGCCGCGATGACATTCTCGGCGCCCATAATGTTGGTTTTTATGAATTCCGATGGGTTGTATTCGGCGGCGGGGACTTGCTTTAGGGCAGCGGCATGCACCACCATGTCTATGCCTTCAAAGGCACGAGAAAGGCGTTCTTTGTCGCGCACATCGCCTAAAAAGAACCTCATCTTTTTCAATTCAGCGGGGCTGAACTCCTGCTGCATCTCGAATTGCTTCAATTCATCGCGGCTAAATACCACGATGCGTCGCACATCCGGGTACCGATTCAAAAGGGTATGTATAAAGCGCTTGCCGAAGGAACCTGTGCCGCCGGTCACCAATATGGCTTTATCTTCGAAAATACTCATGGGAAAAGGGTTGTTTTTTAAAGGCGTCAATGTACGAGTTTGGCGTGAGATTTAAGATTTCCGCGTGTTGCTTCTCTGCCAAATCCGACAGCACCCAATACGATTGAAAACTGTATAAAAATTTTTGCAGCACCTCATGCAGCCTTCTGGGGCGGAATGTGGTGTGGTTCATGTGTGCGATTTGTTTGCCCTCGTCGTAAAAATGCTGGTGATCTAGCATTACCCGATTTTCGTTGTCCACGTGTAGGGTTTGCAGCCAAGAATGTTCAGCGCCAACCATATACACCTGCCGAATGCGGGTGCGCAAGGCCATGGCTATAGCAGGAATTAACACATTGTGAGGTCGGGGCAGTCCCCAGCCATGTAGGATGGCAAAACGGCAAAACCCGGCCGAGCCTTCCAGTGGGGTGGCATTGTAGCCGCAGGCACTCAGCATGGGATTTGCTGAAAGCAAGGACTTGAACGCAGGTGCTTTCAGCGTTGGATATGGCACAAACAAGACCATTGGCCATTGAGTTTGCTCTGCCAATTGGGCATACAGGTTGCGTTTGCTTTCTAGGATGTTGTCGGGAATGGATTGTTCCGGCAAAAAGGTCAGTTCAGGTGCGCCAATCACATAGGCCGATGGCTTAATGCGTTGAAAGTCGGCCGAAAGGCAGAAATAGTTGACGGCGCAGTACACTTGATTGAGGGGCTCTTCCGGGAACTCGGAAATAATCTGCTTTAGCGAAGGTCCATTGCCCAAAATCCACCAGGTTGAGGCGGTTTTTACCTTCGGGTTGAAGGGTTTAAATTTTTTCGAGAGCCAGAGGTATTTTACCAGGCTCAGCAGCATGTGCAGCCATTGCATGCGCAAATATACGCTACGCCCATTGATATCGGTTTGTTTTTAAGCAGAATGCAGATGGAAGGCGAGATTTTATGTGTTTTGGTGTGGGGGTTTTAGGGCGGCTGCGGGCTTTCAGCGGTAGTCCGCGGTGGGCGGTGGGGGCGCCAGAGGGCTGTGGTGGCTCCTGACGTCGCCTCCTCGCCGCTCGGCGCCCAGCCCCCGCCCCCCTTGCGGGCAACCGGCTTCAATCCCTGCCGCAGGGCCTGGTTTTGCCTAGCAGGGCGCTTGAACTTAAAACAAGAATGATTTTTAGGGGGTTTTGGCAGAAAAAGAATAAAACAATCCAAGGATGATGGCCTGAGGATTGGGGCCAGACCTAAACCGTTCTTCAAAAGCCAGTTGCAAGCTCAGCTCATGGCTTTTACCAAGGTCTAACGAGGTGTTAAATCCGGCCCGGTACCGATCTGGTTGGTCTCGGCCGTCTCGATTCAAGGGGAACCAGGTTTCTACAAAAAGGGTATGGCTAAGGGGACTTCGTGGCCAGAGGTATTTTATGCCTGCTTTGGTGCGAAAATGCAACATCCAAGGTTTGTTTACGCCGCCCAAGGTGGTGTATCGGGCCTGAAACCGAGTTCGAACAAAGGGCCTCCAGCGGCCCCAACGGTGCCGAAGTTCGATGTCAATTTGGGGGCGATGCCGAAGGTGCCAAGCATTGGTTTCATCGTCCAAGGATTGTGCAAATCGCCAAGCGGCACCGAAACGCAGGTTTCGAATGGGTTCGTAGGTTACCGATGGCTCTACCAAAAAGGCATCGGGCTTGGCTCCACCCGATGTCCAACGCTGTTGGATTTCAAGCCCCAACTCCCACTTTTGATTAAAGGCATAAGAGGAGGAGGCCCCCAACCACAATCGGGTGTCCTGGGCCTTTAGGGAAAGAACCAGGCTGCAAAAAATAAAGGACCATTTAATCGTCGTCCCCATCGTCGCTCTGCAAAGAATCGTCAGATTCTGACCCCGGACTGCTGTGGTAATACAGGCGAAGAACAGCGGTATCTTTAAGGATGTTGTATTTAGCTACCGAAATGCGCTCGATGGGCAATCCTGTTTTTTCACGCAGCTCGGCAATCAATTCTTCTCTTCGGTTGGGGTGGGCTTTATCAATGCCTACATACACCAAGTTTTTTTCTTCCAGATTTTTAAACAGAGGCACTTTTTCTTTGACGGCAAACAGCAGCAGAATAGCCAGGTTTGAAGCCACTACTTCTGAAATGCTCATGGAACCTGCTGTTAAGGCATTGATAACAGCCATTCCAATGGTGGTGAACAAGTAGGTCATTTCACGGATGGGCATTTGCAAGGTTCGGTATCGAATGATTCCAAAAATGGCAAAAAGACCAAGGGCTAAACCCAGTTTAATCTTAATGTCGCTCAATAAAAAGCTGAGTAAAAACACCACCGCACCGATCAATAAAAAGGAAAAGGCATAGGTTCTTCGTTTTGACTTTTGGTAATACAATGGAAAGACCAACAGGATGGAGAAAAACAAATGGAGTGCGAGGGCTGCCAGCAAATGTTGGGTGGCTGGCCAATCCATGATGGGAATGGGATTTGAGTTCAACAACATGGCATTGCTCATGGATAAATGTATTGATAGGTTTTGGTGAATTGTAAAACGTCCTTGGCGTTGAACCGTTGGGTTTCGACTTTCAGGCCTTTATCCCAACGGTGCGCTTCGTAGTATTGAAGGTCGCCTTTTGAGTTGTATTTTTCTGTGCGTACCCATTCTCCGCTGCTTCCCTTTTTATCCACAATGGAATCAATTCGTATGGATTTGCCCGGTTTAATTTCTACTTCGGCCTTCCAAGACCCGTCTTCAGCGCGGTAAAATTTTTGATGCTTTTCAATTTCTCCTGTTTTTGAATATCGAATTTGTTCAATCAGTTGACCTTGTGCATCGTACCAATCTTTTCGTTCGGGGATTCGTTCTGCGCCTAAAGCGGCAGGAATGGATTTGGTAACCATGCATGATTTGACCTGAGCTTGCCGCAGGTCTTTTGGCGATTGAGCCATGCCTATGGCAGGAAGAAACAGGTACAGGGCTAGAATTCTGAAGGTCATTTTGGCAGATTTAGCACGGGCGCTGTGGTTACGGGCGACTCGGATGAGAGCGTGACTTCAATATACACAGGCATTACACCGGAGGGTTGAGTGCCGGAAGAGTCGCGGGCATATCCAAAAACACGGTAAGTTCCGGGTTGCAAGTGCTCGAATTTATAGCGGCCCTGCGGATCTGTTCTAAAATCCTCCGAATAAATTTCTTCATCTCCATAAATCAAATAGACACGTTCTTCGGGTAGGGGATATTCGGCGATTAAATTGGTAAAGGTGAGGTTGTATTTTTGAGCAATGACTTGTCCTGTCAGGGTTAAATCGCCACCTGAGCCTTCTGAGTTTGAGCAACTTGATAAGGCTAGGACGCCAACAAGAAACAAGCAAATCCAATGGCAGCCTTGGTGTACCTGTCGCCGCAATTGCTTCATTATTAAACGTATGTGTGGCATGAGTTTGGGTTCACAGGTCAGTTTGTTAAGCGCAAGTTAAGAACTTTTGCTTTGTTTTAGGCTTTTGGGGCTGCGGTTGAGTTATGAATTGGTTTTTTAACTGAGGGCGCTTGCGGCAGGGATTGAACTAGGTAGCCCGTACACAGGGCAGCGGCTGGCGGCGCGCGGCGAGGAGGCGACTTTAGGAGCCACCACAGCCCGCTGCTGCCCCGCTGCCCGTGGCGGACTACCTGTGAAAGCCCGGCTGCCGCCCCCAAAAAAACCTCAAGATACGGTGTGCGAAGGGAAAATGGATTCCAACTGCTGCATCAATTTTTCGGGCGCTTCGGCTTCCTGCTGAAACCAGCTTGACAGCTGTTGTTTAATGTGCTGCTGTGCGTCTGCCTGCAAAACGTGCTGAAGCCAGCGCTGTGCCTCTTGCTTGGAATTCAGGATGCTGCCGGCCTGCATGCGCAAAAAGGCCTGAGCCTCTCGGCTGTGCGTGCAATTGGGACCAAAGGAAATCGGAATGCCAGCTGCTGCGGGCTCTAAACTGCTGTGGATGCCCCGTCCGAATCCGCCGCCCACATAGGCGGCTTGAGCTTTGGAATACAAGCGACTCAGCACTCCAATGGTATCGATGAGAATGATGTTTGACTTTGTCTGCGGGCCGGGCTGAGTCCAGCGTTGCGCCTGTGGAAAAAGGCCTTGCAGCGATTCCATAAATTGGGATGGCACTTGGTGGGGAGCAATAGCCCATAGCAAATCGCTGCGTTCCAGAATGATTTCTGACCAAATTCGGAGATCGGCAGGCCAAATGCTACCCAAAACAATGAGCTGTTTTCCCGATTCCAAAGCAATGTGTTCAGGCCAGTTTAATGGGTGGTTTTGTAAGGCCAGCGTGCGCGCCACCCGCGGATCGCCTTCTACACTAACCTTCGTTAATCCCAGCTGCCTGAGGAAGTCGGCGGAGGCTTGATCTTGGCAACTGATGAGCGCCAAATGCTGCATGCGTTGAATTAAAAATCGGGCTGTCCAATGTTTTAAGCGCTTTGACCGCCCGGCGCGGAACGCAAGCAGTGTTGAGGGAATGCCTTTTTCGTTCAGCACATCTAGGCAGAGCGGCCAAATTTCAGCTTTGGTGAAAATGGCCATTGCCGGGTTGAAATGAGATAAGAATTGCAGAATGGGCTTTCGGATATCGCCGGGAAATCCAACAACGAAGCGGTTTCCGCTGTTTGGTTTTACCATTTTATAGCCCGAATTGGAATAAAAACTGATTAAAATGCGGTGGGAGGGGTGGCGGAGCTCCCAGATTTCAATTAAGGGAAGAATTTGTTCATACTCACCAAGCGAGGCACAATGGAACCAAATACAGGTCTGGTTGGAAGGAACTGCAGGCCAAGGGTCTTGGATCATTTGCCGGCGACCTTTTGCACCCGAATGCCAAAGCGCAGCCAGGCGGATGATGTATTCCCAAAGAATTATGGCCCACTGGTATGCCCACATTTGCTGTTATTTAAAATCGATGTATTCTCGCTTCGAGCGGGGGTAGAGCGGGAAAAACCAGCCGGCTTTAAGGCCAATCCAAACATCGCTTCGGAATCCGGTGGGAAGCGTTCCAATGTCATATTGATACACCCGTAGATGTTCTTGAAAGCCTTGAACGACTTCGAGACCGAAGTAGAAATTGATGCTTTGGTTGTTGGACATCAGTTGGTAGCCCAGCCATTGGCTCAGATAAAAACCGGTACTGAGTCGGTCGTAGCCTTTATCGTAAGGGGCTGCAAGCTGAGGGATCAGGCCACCTGAGGCGCGCAAGTCGTACCAGGTGCTGAGGTATCCTGCGCCAAAACGTAGGGCAAACCCAGAGTTGCCGTTGGGTTTTCCGATGGGCAATACTTTTCCCAACCAGCCGCCGGTCATAATGCCTTGAAATGTGGCCGCAATGCCGGGGAATGAGCCATCGCCGGCGATGAGGGGCAGAAGGTTTGATGCAAATCCAGGTTCTTTAATTTGTTCTCCAAAAACAAAATGTGCGGACGCTCCCCACTGCCAACCTTTCGCGCTTTGCCGAAAAAAACCTCCACCTACAGGATATACCACCGAAACCCGTTCTGAAAAGGGGCCAATCGGCAGGCCAAATCCTCCGGAAACCTCAATGCTGCTCACCGATACACGTTGCATTTGGGGTACCTGGGCAAAGGCAGAGAAATGAGCCCCAAAAAGACTAAAAATCAACGGAAAATAAAGGCCTTTTTCTTTTATATGTTCAAAATAGTTCTTCAAGATATGCTACTTTTGTGCCAACTACAAAGCTATGCGTAAAATTCAGATGGTTGACCTTCAAGCGCAATTTGAAGAGATTCAGCCTGAAATTTCGGAGGCCTTCGAGCAGATTTTGACCGCCACGGCATTTATCAATGGTCCCGATGTACACTTGTTTAAAAAAGAATTATCGGACTATTTGGGTGGAGTCCATGTGGTGCCTTGTGCCAACGGAACCGATGCCTTACAGATAGCGATGATGGCCTTGGGCTTAAAGCCTGGAGATAAAGTACTTGCTCCGTCTTTCACCTATGTGGCGACGGCTGAAGTGGCTGCCTTATTGGGTTTGGAACTTGTTTTTTGCGATGTGGATTCTAAAACGTTCAACATTTGCCCCAATTCGGCTGCCGGCATTTTGGAGCGGGAAAACATTAAGGCCATTGTGCCGGTGCATTTGTTTGGGCAATCGGCCAATATGGATGCCATCATGGCTTTAGCAACCCAATACAATTGCCTGGTGGTTGAAGACATGGCTCAGGCGATTGGTTCATTTTATCAGGGAGAGGAGGTGATGGGATTTGCGGGCTGCATAGGACATGCTGCCGGGACTTCTTTTTTTCCTTCCAAGAATTTAGGTTGCTATGGAGATGGAGGGGCCATGTTGAGTCCAGATTCTGAGGTTGCTGCCCGCATGCAAATGATTGCCAATCACGGCCAAAGCGCCTTGTATTATCACGATGTAGTTGGGGTGAATTCTCGGCTTGACACCTTGCAAGCAGCAGTATTGCGGATTAAATTGAGGCGGTTAAAGGAATACACTAAAGCGCGGCAACAGGCCGCAGCTACCTACGATGCGATGTTGGGAGACATTGATGGATTGCATGTTCCGGTTCGGGATGCCAAATCTACCCATGTATTTCATCAATATACCTTGACCTTGTCAAGGTCGGGCAGGACCGAGTTGATGCAGTATCTTGAAAGTCAGGGAATACCCGTGAAAATTTACTATCCGGTTCCCTTGCATTTGCAAAAGGCCTACAACCATCAAGGGTATACGGTTGGGGCATTTCCAATCTCAGAGCACCTGTGTGAGCATGTTCTGAGTTTGCCGATGCACACCCATCTTCAATCCAATCAATTGGAATTTATAGCCGACCATGTACGCCGTTGGTTTGCAACTCATTAAATCAATAGAATTAAATTTATGAATGTTTGTGTAATTGGAACAGGATATGTGGGATTGGTTACGGGCACTTGCCTGGCTGAAACCGGGAATCAGGTAATATGTGTTGATATTGACAAACAGAAAGTTGAGAATATGAAACAGGGTATTGTGCCCATTTACGAGCCTCAACTGGATGTTTTTTTTGAGCGAAATTTAAAACAGGGCCGCCTACATTTTACCACCGATTTGGCCGAAGGAGTTCAGCATGCCGATATTTTATTTTTGGCTTTGCCCACACCCCCGGGCGAAGATGGTTCGGCCGATTTGAGTTATGTGTTGGGTGTGGCTCGGCAGCTTGGTCCCATGCTGAAGTCGTATAAAATTATCATAGATAAGAGTACGGTGCCCGTAGGTACGGCAGATTTGGTTCGTGCTGAGATACAGCAGCATGCCAAGGTAGAATTCGATGTGGTTTCAAATCCGGAGTTTTTGCGGGAAGGCTTTGCCGTTGAAGACTTTATGAAGCCAGATCGAATTGTAATTGGAACTGAAAGTCCGAAGGCTAGAGAGATCCTGAACGATTTATATGCTCCCTATGTGCGGCAGGGGAATCCCATTTATTTTATGGATGAGCGCTCGGCAGAAATGACAAAATACGCGGCAAACTCATTTTTGGCGACGAAGATTTCGTTTATGAATGAAATTGCGCGCCTATGTGAACGGGTAGGAGCCAATGTAGATCAAGTGAGGTTGGGCATAGGCAGCGACGAACGCATCGGTAAGCGCTTTTTATTTCCCGGGTTGGGCTATGGCGGAAGTTGCTTTCCGAAGGACGTTCAGGCCTTGGTGCATACGGCCAATCAAAACGAATACGATTTTAAAATTCTTCAGGCGGTGATGGAAGTCAATCAAAGCCAAAAGTCGTTTTTTGTTCAAAAAATCTTACATCATTTTCAAGGGGATTTAAAAGGCAAAAAAATTGCGCTGTGGGGTTTGGCCTTTAAGCCAGATACAGACGACATTCGTGAAGCGCCAGCCTTGGATGTTATTGAGGCTCTTAATTCAGCCGGAGCCCAGATTGTAGCTTTTGATCCGGAGGCGATGGAGAATGTGCGTCAGGTGTTGGGTGATTCCATTGGATTCGCCAATTCCGCCTATGAAACCTTGGACGATGCAGATGCCCTTGTGATTGCCACAGAATGGGGCGTTTTTCGGAATCCCAATATGGATGAAATTAAAACTAGAATGAAAACGCCCTTGGTGTTTGATGGCCGAAATATTTTCCAGCCTTCAAAAATGAAGTCACTGGGTTTCCAATACATTAGCATAGGGCGATAGCTCTCCATATTTATGAAAAAACGAGTTTTAATAACCGGCGGAGCCGGATTTCTAGGTTCGCATCTGTGCGATTACTTTATTTCGAAGGAATATAGGGTGGTTGCCATGGACAACTTAATCACCGGAGATATTCGAAACATTGAGCATTTGTTCTCTCATCCCGATTTTGAATTTTATCACCACGATGTTTCAAAGTTTGTGCATGTGCCTGGTGAATTGCATTACATTCTTCATTTTGCCAGTCCGGCTTCTCCCATTGACTATTTAAAGATTCCAATTCAAACCTTAAAGGTTGGCTCCTTGGGCACCCACAACCTATTGGGTTTGGCGAAGGCTAAAAATGCTCGCATTTTGGTGGCATCAACCTCTGAAATTTACGGAGATCCCTTAGTACACCCACAAGATGAAGGATATTGGGGCAATGTAAACCCCATTGGTCCTCGTGGAGTGTACGATGAGGCCAAGCGGTTTCAAGAGGCCATTACAATGGCATACAACCGCTTTCATAAGGTTGAAACCCGGATTGTCCGTATTTTCAACACCTATGGTCCACGCATGCGGCTAAACGATGGTCGGGCTTTGCCCGCATTTATTGGTCAGGCTTTGCGCGGAGAAGACCTTACCGTATTTGGCGAAGGCAACCAAACTCGATCGTTCTGTTATGTCTCTGATTTAATTGAGGGAATATATCGATTGCTGTTGAGCGATTACGATGAGCCTGTGAACATAGGTAATCCGGCCGAAATCACCATTCTTCAATTCGCAGAAGAAATTCTATCTCTTACCCAATCGAACAGTAAAATAGTATTTAAGCCCTTGCCGGCCGATGACCCCAAACAGCGTCAGCCGAACATAGAACTGGCGAAACGAATTTTAGGCTGGGAACCCAAAGTCGAAAGGGCAGAGGGGTTAAAAACCACCTTGGCGTATTTTCGGGGCTTAGATAAGGTAGATTTGTATAAACCCAGTTTGAATTTCTAATGTCGGTCTTCGTTCATCCAAGCTCCATCGTTCATGAATCAGCCATTCTAGGTGAAGGAACCAAAGTGTGGCAATTCTGCCACATCATGCAGCAAGCACAAATTGGAAAGGATTGCTCATTTGGTCAAAATGTTATGGTGGGTCCAGGGGTTCGAATAGGCAACAATTGCAAGGTTCAAAACAACGTTTCGATTTATGAGGGTGTAGAATGTGATGACGATGTGTTTATGGGGCCAAGCATGGTGTTTACCAATGTGATAAACCCCCGCAGCGCCGTAAACCGGAAATCGGAATTCAAACCTACACGGGTAGGGCGTGGCGCTACCATTGGAGCAAATGCCACCATCGTTTGTGGGACGAAGCTGGGTCAGTATTGCTTTATAGGCGCTGGTGCTGTAGTGACCAAAGACGTTCCAGATTTTGCATTGGTGTATGGGAATCCGGCGCGGCAATTCGGCTGGATGAGTCGCTTTGGACAGCGCCTGAACTTTGATTCTTCAGGTCAGGCCCAATGCCCGGAATCGGGTGAATATTACACCCTTAATTCGCAGGGTGTGGTAAACTTAACTCCAAATCAGCCCTGAAATTAGCCCAAAAAGATACCTTTGTGCTCCAAATAGAAAAGAACGTAAAATGAGTGTTTTTAATGATGTAATCAATAAACAGGCCCCTATCGCAGTTGTTGGTCTTGGATATGTTGGCTTGCCTATTGCTTTGGAATTTGCCCGAAAAGTAAAAGTTATTGGATTTGATATCAATCCGGACCGGGTAGAAATGATGCGGAATAAAATTGATCCCAGCCAAGAATTGGAAGCCTCTGAATTTGATCATGCCGACATACATTTTACTTGTGATTTAGAGGATTTGCGTGCTGCAAGGGTTTTTATTGTGGCCGTTCCGACGCCCATTGATGATGCCAAGCAACCAGACTTAAAGCCCTTGATTTCGGCTACAACTACCGTAGGGCAGGTTTTGAAAAAGGGGGATTATGTCATTTATGAGTCGACCGTATATCCCGGTTGTACAGAAGAAGATTGCGTCCCGGTTTTGGAGGATCTTTCATCTTTGAAAATGGGCCTCGATTTTAAGGTGGGTTATAGTCCTGAGCGAATCAACCCGGGCGATAAAGAACACACCCTTAAAAACATCATAAAGGTGGTTTCAGGGAACGATGCCGAGGCGCTTGAGACGGTGGCCAATTTGTACGAAATTGTTGTGCAGGCAGGCGTTCATCGGGCTTCCTCGTTAAAAGTGGCAGAGGCCGCAAAAATTATAGAAAATACCCAACGCGATGTCAATATCGCCTTGATTAACGAACTGTCTATCATTTTTGGAAAAATGGGCATCAATACCTACGAGGTACTTGAAGCGGCAGGCACCAAATGGAATTTCTTAAAATTTTCGCCGGGTTTGGTTGGAGGACATTGCATTGGCGTAGATCCCTATTATTTAACCCATAAATCAGCCCAGCTTGGGTACCACGCGCGCATCATCAATGCCGGACGCGACATCAACGACGGTATGGGGGCCCATGCAGCCCGACAGATAATAAAGCGCCTTATCGCAAGAGGTTTCGATATGAAAGGCACCCGTATTTTAGTATTGGGCACTACCTTTAAGGAAAATGTGTCGGACATCAGGAACTCGAAGGTGGCCGATCTTATTAACGAGCTTACATCGTATGGCGTTACGGTGGATGTAACAGATCCCTACGCAAATTCGAATGAGGTTTTCCATGAATATGGATACCCACTCACAGAAAGTCCTAAAGGCCCCTATTCTGCCATTTTTGTGGCGGTTTCACATCAACCCTTTTTAAGCTGGACTGAATCTGATTTTTCCAATTTATTGGCCAAAGGAGGTATCTTAGCTGACTTAAAAGGGCTTTTCCGAAATCGGTTCAGCGCCTTTGAATATTGGAGCCTCTAATTCAACGTATGTCTTATACTAAACGCATTTTGGTTACAGGTGGGGCCGGTTTCATCGGCTCGCACTTGGTTCGATTGCTCGTTCAATCCTATCCGGATTACCTTATTTTTAATATTGACAAGCTAACCTATGCCGGGAATCTTGAAAACCTGAAAGACATAGAATCAGCACCCAATTATCGATTTGAACGCATTGATATTCTTGATGCCGATGCGGTAAATCAGCTTGTTCATCACATGGACTTTCATGCAATTGTTCACTTGGCCGCAGAATCGCATGTGGATCGTTCTATTCATGATCCCCTTGCATTTGTTCACACCAATGTGTTGGGGACCATCAATTTGTTAAATGCAGCTCGGGATGCCTGGAAAGAGGACATGAGCAACCGCCTCTTCTATCATATTTCAACCGATGAGGTGTACGGAAGCCTTGGTTCTACCGGATTATTCACGGAATCTACGGCTTACGATCCGCGAAGTCCCTACAGCAGTTCTAAAGCCGCTTCAGATCATTTTGTACGTGCATGGCACCACACTTACGGAATGCCTGTCGTAATTTCAAATTGCTCCAACAACTATGGGCCAAACCAATTTCCGGAGAAATTGATACCGCTCTTTATCCACAACATTCGCCACCGAAAACCCTTACCGGTTTATGGCGATGGTCAATATACACGGGATTGGTTGTATGTGGTAGATCACGCCAAAGCTATAGATGCCATATTGCATCGCGGTCGAATAGGAGAGACATACAACATCGGTGGATTCAACGAATGGAAAAACATGGATTTGATTCAATTGATGTGCCGACTTTTAGATGAAAAACTAGGTCGACCCGAAGGCGATTCGGCGTCTTTAATCACCTATGTTACCGATCGGCCTGGACATGACCGTCGCTATGCCATTGATGCATCTAAAATAAATTCCGAATTGGGCTGGTCGCCATCGGTAACCTTTGAGCAAGGCCTGTCTCTAACCTTGGATTGGTATCTTAACCATCAGGACTGGCTTGACAATGTTACCAGTGGTGCTTATCAACACTACTACGATATTCAATACAAAAATCGATTTTGAGTGATGAGCCTTAAATGGGCGGTGTTGTTGCTCTTAGTTTTGTTTTCTTGTGGAACGAAAGGAACGCAAAGGGAGTGTCTTTCAGTTTCTGATTGGCAGCTGCAATGGGATTCGCTGAGTCGCCCTCCGATGTCTGCCATTTCGGTTGCTATCGAATCGAAGGATAGTGTTGGTTTTGAGAATGGGTTAGTTCAAATGCAGGATGTGTTTGAATCTTTAGAGTCCTTGGCTAAATCGGCGCCCTGCTATACTCCAGATAGTTTAGAACCTCTTTTGCGGCATCAGTTGCAATTTCAAGATAGTTTAGTGAGGACATGGCTTCCGGCGCTGCGTCCTTTGATGCGCGCAAACCTGAGTTTGGCTGAACGGTCAAGTGTTACTCAGGTACTAGAGCTGATGCAGGCATCGGCTGAGGGGCAGAGGCAGCGAAGGGATCAACTTCGGGTTAGGTAAGAGAGGTGTTTTCCCGAGAAAGGGCCCGGAGAAAATGATTTTGTTGAGTTTTGTCCAATACCGATGCATCCAAACCAATACCTTGGCTGGATGTAAACCTGAATGCCAGGCTGCATTTATCCATTACAAGCGAGAATTTCCAATCAAAGGATTCAACCACCACTCTCCTCTCTCCTTCCTTTTTTCCTCCCCGCATAAAAAAGGCTGATATGCCACACCAACCCAGTCTCATACCCGAGATTCCCGCCTTCCAATTCAACAAAGAAAGCCTTGTTGTTTTAGAAGGCATTTCTGAGACGCCCCAATGAATTAGGCCAAGCGTTTCCGCCGAACCAAAATTCAAAAACAGACTTCACATCAAAAACAAACCCGAAGTGTTCTTCGCCACCCCAATATGTGACGAAGCAAAAAAGAACGTTTCACCAGTGAACTACGAAGATACCGAACTTTTTTCGCCTTGTCAAGGGCAAATTTGATTTTTTTGACAAAAAAGGGACGATATGTTTTCAGTGCTTTGTCCTTAAAAGGATTTTTTAGAGGTCCAAGTAAGTGTTGGTTTGGCGGTGGTTTAGTTTTGGTAAAGAGATTAACATCAAGCATAATACGAGCTCGAAAATCTGTTTAGATAATGGATTTTGTTGAACTTGGAGGAAAATACAAAGAATTGCTTCTACTTTCCGAGATTAAACCCTATCTTTGCCAACCTTTTCAGGAAAGCCCGCGGATGTGGCGTAATTGGTAGCCGCGCCAGACTTAGGATCTGGTGCCGAAAGGCGTGGGGGTTCGAGTCCCTTCATCCGCACTGTTTTGCAGCTGACAGTCTCTGTCCTTCAGCCTAGGATGCAAGGAGTTTTAGTGAGGTCTACGCCTCATTGCCTCTCCGAAAATTTCTGGGCTTTTTTTCAGCCTGATGCTGTAGTGATTCTTCGATTGTAAATGTATTTGCCATGAACATTAGCCAGGAAAAAGTAGATTCCTTAAATGTAATAATCAACATAGAGATTCAACCGGAAGATTATTCTGGGGAAGTTGAAAAAGGCTTGAAATCGATGCAACAACGGGCTAATTTTCCCGGTTTTAGAAAAGGGAAAGCCCCCATGGGTATGGTTCGTAAAATCTACGGTACACAAATTCGGACCGATGAGGTGTTTAAGAAATTAAATGCAGAGCTGTTTAGCTATTTGGAAACGGAGAAAGTACAGTATTTAGGTGAGCCACTGCCAAATGAAAGTAAACCTGATTCGAACAACTGGGATGTGGATGGAGTGTTTAATTTCGCATTTGACCTTGGTTTAATTCCGGATGCGGAGGTTAGTATTCCGAAGAAAAACGCATTGACTTCGTATCAAATTACAATTTCAGATTCGGAAATTGACAAGGAGGTTGAACGTCTTAGAAAGGGGCAATCTAGTTTTCAGGAGCGAGAAGAGGTTTCGGATGAGGATTCAGTGATGGGCACTTTTGATTATCTGACCGAAGGAGAAGAAGTTCCAACTCAGCCCAGATGCTTTTTGCCCATGTACAAAATGGAATCGGCTAAGGCCAAAAAAGCGTTGTTGGGGAAAAAGCCCGGGGACGCTGTTTCTATTCCTACAAAAGGTTTATTTGCCGATGCAAAAACAACATCCATTTATCTAAGTGTACAAGAAGAGGATTTGGAGAATTTGCCTAAAGAAATTGAGTTTAAAATCACCTCCATTTCTCGAATGGCTCCTGCTGAAATCAATCAAGATTTTTTCGATCAAATTTTTGGTGAAGGTCAGGTTAGTTCAGAAGAGCAAATGCGTGAACGCATTTCCAATACCCTAAAATCCAATGCCCAAGGCATGGCAAATCAGGATGTTTTAAAGGATTTGCGAGAATGGCTAATCGATAGCAATCCTTTGGAATTGCCTGAAGAGTTTTTGATTCGTTGGCTGCATGCCGGCCAAAAGAAAGAAAAGTCCATGGATGAAGTGCGGGAATCGTTTCAAAAGGACAAGCGCTACATTGTTTGGGAAGTCATTCGCACCAAATTGTTAGGTAAGTATGATGTTCGTGTTGAGGGCGAAGAGCTAATGGCCGAATGCCGCGCTACTGTTGCCAACCGATTAATTCGAGCAGGGTATCAATTTGATGAAAAACAGTTGGATGATGTAGTTGCTCGATTTATGCAGGACAAAGAAGAGATACGCAAGATCCACGAAAATTTGTTGGAAGTAAAAGTGCTAGAAGCTGTAAAATCCGAATTGACAATAGCTGAAAGTGTCATGGATTCGGAAGCATATTTTGAGCTCAAAAAAGCTTAAGCCTCACCTCCATTTTCCTTATCTTTGTTCATTCGGTACTAATGCCGAACGCTAATTTATTGTCTATGTTCCCACACGATGAGTTTAAAAAGTATGCGGTTAAACACCGGGGAATTTCGAGTATGCATCTTGACACCTACATGTCTTCCGTTGAAAACATGACGCGTACCGTTATTGAAGAACGTCCCGTCAATTTCCGCGAGGTAGATGTCTTTTCCCGCCTAATGATGGATCGCATCATATTTTTAGGCACTCCCATTGACGATTATATTGCAAATATTATTCAGGCTCAATTGTTGTTTCTTGAAAGTGCAGATAGCAAACGAGATATACAGATTTACATTAATTCTCCTGGTGGTTCAGTATATGCTGGCCTAGGAATTTACGATACAATGCAGTGGATTGGTCCTGACGTTGCCACAATTTGCGTTGGGCTAGCTGCCAGTATGGGTGCAGTTTTACTGTGTGCTGGAGCTGCGGGGAAACGCACAGCCTTGCCTCATTCTAGAATTATGATACATCAGCCGCTGGGTGGAGCTCAAGGGCAAGCCTCTGATATTGAAATTACGCACCGTGAAATTCAAAAACTGAAAAAGGAATTGTATCAAATCATAGCTAACCATTCTAATCAGTCTATTGAAAAAGTTGAGGCCGACTCTGACCGAGATTATTGGATGATTGCACAAGAAGCGAAGGAATATGGAATGATTGATGAGGTGCTAGCTAAACAAGTTGGAAAGTAATGGCCAAACCTCCAGCTCAGTTTTGTTCATTTTGCCTTCGGCCAAGGACCGAAGTTGACTTGTTGATTAGTGGGCACAAAGCTGAAATATGTTCAGATTGTGTAGAGCAAGCGCACGAAATTGTTCACGCGGAGCGGACCTCAGCACCGGGAAAACGGGCATCAAATGAGCTGAAGTTGATAAAGCCAAAGCAAATTAGAGCTTTCCTTGATGAATATGTTATTGGGCAAGATGAGGCAAAAATCACGCTTGCAGTTGCGGTGTATAACCACTATAAGCGCATAAATCAAGCCGGTAAAAACAAAGACGATATCGAAATTGATAAAAGCAATGTTATTCTAGTTGGAGAAACAGGTACGGGAAAAACTCTAATTGCCAGAACCATTGCTAGAATGCTCAATGTTCCCTTTTGCATAGCAGATGCCACCGTTTTAACGGAGGCCGGTTATGTAGGGGAAGATGTGGAAAGTGTGCTGACGCGATTGCTACAGGCAGCAGACTACAATGTTGAATCTGCTCAACGAGGTATTGTTTTTATTGATGAGATTGATAAAATTGCTCGTAAGGGGGATAACCCCTCGCTTACCCGAGATGTTAGTGGAGAAGGCGTGCAACAAGGACTATTGAAATTACTGGAAGGAAGTGTGATTGGAGTTCCTCCTCAAGGAGGGAGAAAGCATCCTGAACAAAAGCTGATTCAGGTGGATACTCGACACATTTTATTTATTTGCGGAGGAGCCTTTGATGGGATTCAACGCCGTATTTCAGACCGTTTATCTAGGCAATCGATAGGATTTAAACCTCAAGGAAAAACTCGGCCAAACGAAGAAGATGTGCTTCAGTATGTCGCTCCTCAAGACATAAAGTCGTTTGGATTAATTCCAGAATTGGTTGGACGGCTTCCTGTGGTTACTTATTTGTCTCCATTGGATGCATCTGCATTGAAGCGCATTTTGACAGAACCCAAAAACGCTCTTTTAAGTCAGTATCAAAAGCTGTTGGAAATGGACAATGTACACCTGAAGGTTGAAGATGAGGTGTTGGATTTGATCGTAGAAAAAGCGTTAGAATATAAGTTAGGGGCTCGTGGTCTTCGCTCTATTTTCGAGGCAATTATGAGGCAGGAGATGTTTGATGCTCCAGATTCAGGGGCGTCTGAGCTAATAATTACCCGCGAGATGGCCGAAAAACGGCTCGCGCAATCTCAATTTGGTTCGGCAGCTTAACCTCTATTTATGTCTGATTTGCCCCAACTTATTTATGGCTGGCATCCGGTTTTAGAAGCACTGGAGGCAAATCATCCCATTGAAAAAATCCTTCTTCGAAAGGGAATCAGTGGCAAAGGGGCCGAACAATTGTTGCGCATAACCCAAGAACGGAATATTCCAGTTCAAGAGGTTCCACAAGAAAAGTTGAATAGAACAACCCGAGGCCAACACCAAGGTTTGATTGCCTTTCGGTCTGTTGTTCCGAATCCTGATATTCAGGATATTGTTGCACAGATTTTTGAGGCGGGACAATCTCCGTTTATTGTTTTGCTTGATCAGGTTTCGGATGTCAGAAATATGGGGGCTATTGCTCGAAGTGCACTTTGTTTTGGTGCGCATGCATTGGTAATACCTTCTAGGGGGTCGGCCTTAATCAGCGAAGACACCATTAAATCTTCAGCAGGAGCCTTACTTCATTTGCCCTTGTGTCGAGTTTGGAACTTAAAGGATACCATTCGAGAATTAAAGGAGAGCGGATTGCATTTTTTTGCTGTTCATGAAAAGGGAGAATTACAGCCCTCTAAGGCGGATTTAAATCAACCTCTTATGCTGATGTTGGGTTCCGAGCATGAGGGTATTTCTCCAGCGTATTTAAGCCTGGCAGATAGCTCCATTTCTATTCCACAAACCGGACCGGTTTCTTCTTTGAATGTATCTGTAGCTGCCGGCATTTTAGCCTATGAAACCTTCAAGCAGCGCAAGGCCTGAGCCTCTTCCGGCTGATTTTATAGAGGTATGTACTACGGCGTGGGGGGCAGAGGCCGAGCAACGATTGCATGCTCTAAATCAACCGGCCGTCAGTTCAATTCGTCTTCATCCCCAAAAAAGGTTTAGCCACTCCACCTTAGAAAAGGTTCCTTGGCATCCTGAAGGAAGATATTTGGCCCAACGGCCCGTATTTACTTTAGATCCTGCATTCCATGCCGGTGCATATTATGTTCAAGAGGCCTCGTCTATGGTGCTGTGGGAAGTAATAAATCAACTTCCTAAGCCTAAATTCGCCATTGATTTGGCAGCGGCTCCTGGAGGGAAAAGTACCTTGTTGTTGGATTGGATGCAGGAAAAGGGATGGTTGTTGGCGAATGAGCCGATTCCCAACCGAGCCTTGGCTCTCCAAGACAACCTTAAAAAATGGGGGTACTCAAATTCCATGCAATCAAGAGTGTATCCTGAACAATTGGCTAAAGCTATTCCGGAATCTGCCGATCTGCTGCTGTTGGATGCACCTTGTTCTGGGGAGGGCATGTTTCGCAAGGATGCATTTGCTCGGCAACAATGGTCATTTCACCTTAGAACTCAGTGTGCGAAAACGCAATCTTCGATTTTGCCAGATGCCGTTAAATTAATCAAGCCTGGTGGACATTTGATTTACAGTACATGTACCTTTAATGAGCATGAAAATCATGGCCATGCAGACCTATTGTTTTCTTTGGGTATGCGGCCGGTTCAACTCAGTTTATCAGAAGACTTTGGTTTTAAACAGCTCACTAATTCAATGGGTTGGATTGCATACCCTGGCGAAGTAAGGGGGGAAGGTTTTTATGTCGCTGCCTGGAAAAAAGAAGGGACTTGCATTGAGGAGGAGATGGAAGTGGCACCTAAATCTGCGAACAGTTGTCCTTTTTCGGCATACCTCCCCGAGAATGTGCAGTGGAACTGCATGGAATGGAATTCAGCCTGGTATGCCATTCGACAGCCTCTTCCTTCCTTTTGGTCGCGGATTCCAGGCTTGCAATTTTTGGGTATTTGCTTAGGAAAATCCGAAAAGGGACGTTCTATTCCCGATAGCCATTTGGCCTTTATTTCGGGATGTCCTGCACCTCGACTTAGCTTGGATGAATTTCAGGTATTGCCATATTTGAAAGGTCTGGCACCTTATTTTAAACCACAGAATGAGCCTTGGATTTTAGCTGAATTCAATGGACTTGGTTTGGGCTGGTTAAAAACAGCGGGAAATAGATTTAACAATGCCTATCCTCAACCCTGGCGAATTCGAATGGATATCCCCGCTAAGCTATCAAACCCCTGGTTTTAATTCAGAAATGAACTAGGCTACATTATGTATCTTTACTGAAATTAACGGAATGAACCCTTCTGCCATTGTATTTCAGGTCGCCGATAAATTGATGCGGTATGTTCGTGTTGACACCCAATCGGATGCATCCTCCTCAACTCAGCCTTCTACGTTTAAACAGTTGGACTTAGCCAAGATTTTGGTTGAAGAACTTCGGTCCTATGGAATTGAGCAGGTGGAACTGGATGACAACGGATATGTCTATGCGCGCATTCCTTCAAACTTGCCGGAGGGGTTAAAAGCACCAAGCATTTGTTTTTGTTCGCATGTTGATACTGCGCCCGATTGCAGCGGTACGAATGTAAAACCCATTTTACATCCCAAATGGGACGGCAGTCCGATTGTACTGCCAGACAATCCCGCTGTTGTTATTTCTAAAGAGCACCAAGTGTATTTAAAAGAGCGCATTGGCGACGACATCATTACCGCCTCTGGAACTACGCTTCTTGGGGCAGACGATAAAGCCGGAGTGGCTATAATAATGGAGTTGGCACAGCAGCTGATGCAGCATCCAGACTGGTTGCATGGAGATGTAGTTGTTTTATTTACTCCCGATGAAGAAATAGGTAGAGGCGTGGATGCCATTAATATGGCTAAGGTTAATGCAGATTTTGGCTACACATTGGATGGCGGACCAAGGGGTACTTTGGAAGGAGAGAATTTTAGCGCAGACTTTGTTGAAATTACATTAAAAGGAATAAGTGCGCACCCTGGATATGCAAAAGGCAAAATGGTAAATGCCATCAAAGTGGCGGCCCATTTTTTAAGTACCCTACCTTCAGAGAACCTTTCGCCTGAAACAACGGAAGGCCGGCAGGGGTTTGTGCATCCAATGGGGTTAAAAGGCCAGCTGGAACAAGCCAGTGTTTCTTTTATTTTGCGCGATTTCGATACCGCCAAACTGGATGAGCAAGCCGCCAAATTGGAAACCTTGGCAAAGCAAGCATGCCATGCTTTTCCTGGCTCAGAATTCACCATGATCAGGAAGGAACAATACCGAAATATGGCTGAAATTTTGCGGCAGCATCCCGAGGTAATGGAATTGGCAAGGCAGGCGTATCAGGATGCGGGATTAAGGGTGCAAGAACTTCCGATTCGAGGAGGAACAGATGGCAGTCGCTTGAGCTTTATGGGTTTACCTTGTCCAAACATATTTACAGGTGAGATGGCCATTCATTCGGTTCAGGAATACGTCAGCGTTCAAGATATGGAAGCCGCTGTTCAAGTGTGCATGCATTTACTCAAAAGAGCCGTTAAATAGGAGGTGTTTTAGCGCACCTTTATGCTGTTCTTGGTGTTTGGCCCAATTTCCACTACACAGCTATTGAAATCGGGGGGACCGAATCGCCCTCGGGCGTTGTTGCTGAATCCGTATGCTTCGGTTGGAAGCCCAAAGGCATTTTTATCGAGCACACCATTGTTGTTTTCATCGTGAAATACAGCTACAGCATACCTGCCGGGTGGAACATTTAAATCAACAATGACCGTTGCTGATTCTACAGATACACTTTTTAGGTGAACGGCTTTTTTGGGTTCGGTGAACCCCTCAGGCTTATTGTACAAAGCAACTCGAACTGAGCCCCGAATTGAAGTAATGCCTTGTATGGTTAACTGTGCCTGGGTTGGGGCCTTTGAGAATGAAAGTCCGATTCCTGCCATGCACAACGGCAAAACATACCAAACAATAAAATGACATTTATTCATTTTGGTCATAGAATAGAAAATAAAAAAATTGGGGCTTAGATTCGATCGTTTCAATTATCATTTAGAATACATGGATTCCACCAGTTGCGCATACTTTTCATATACCGCTTTACGCCTTAATTTAAGGGTTGGGGTTAATTCTCCCCCTTCAATTGAGAAAGGCTGTGCTACAAGGCTGAATTTTTTGACTTGTTCCCACTGTCCAAATCGTTTATTAATGGATTGAATTTCACGTTCAAATTTTGCCCGTACAAGGTCATCATTAATCAGCTCTTCATGGGGGCGAAGGGGCAGGTTTTTATGCCTTAGCCACGCTTCTACTTGTTCCCAAGCGGGCGAGATAATGGCTGAAGGGAAATTGCGGTCTGGCCCCACCACCATAATTTGTTCAATAAAAGTAGATTCCTTGAATGCGTTTTCCATGGGTTGAGGAGCGATGTATTTACCGCCGCTCGTCTTAAACACTTCTTTTTTCCGGTCGGTGATGGCAAGGAATTTTCCTTCTCGGAATTCGCCGATGTCGCCGGTATGAAACCAGCCTTCGGCGTCCATCACCTCGGCAGTAGCTTCCGGTTTGTTGTAGTATCCCATCATAACGTTGGGGCCTTTGCACAGAATTTCTCCATCGTCAGCGATTTTAACCTGAACACCATCGATAACTGGACCTACCGATCCGAACATCCGTCCGGAATGAGGCATTTGGTTCACCGTTATAACGGGGCTTGTTTCAGTAAGGCCGTAGCCTTCGAGCACCGAAATGCCGGCTGCGGTAAACACTCTTGCCAGCCTAGGCTGTAAGGCCGCAGCACCCGTAACGATGACTTCAGCTTCTCCACCCAAAGCGGCCCTCCACTTTTTAAAGACCAAAGCATCGGCAATTTTCAGTTTAAAACTATACCAAGCTCCATTTTTTCCGTGCAATTCGTAGGCATGGCCTAGTTTTAGTGCCCAGAAAAAGATGGCTCGGATGGGTTGTGGTTTTGCGCGTCCGGCGGCCACAATTTTATCGTACACTTTTTCTAGCAACCTTGGGACAGTGGTAAAGGCATAAGGATGAACTTCTTTCAGATTTTCACCGATGGTTTCCATGCTTTCAGCGTAGTAAATGCTAGCTCTCAGGCTTACATACAGGTAGCCAACCATGCGCTCAAAAATATGGCACAAAGGCAAAAAGGAAAGGACCTTTTTGTCTTGGAACATGGGAAATAAATCGGTGCAGGTATTGACGTTTGATAGGATATTCTGGTGGCTAAGCATCACCCCTTTTGGTCGTCCCGTGGTTCCGCTGGTGTAGATTAAGGTCATCAGATCTTCGCTGCGGATATTGCTGCGTCTAGATTCCAGAGTTTTGGGGTCGGGGTTCTCCTTTCCAATGGAAATCAATTCGGACAGGATTTTTCCTTCTGCATGGGCTTCGAACGTAACTACGTGTTGAATGGAAGGAACTTGATCTTTTATACTCAGCCATTTTTGAATAAACTCATCTTTTTCGATGAACAAAACTTTCACTTGAGCATCGTTTAGTATATAGGCCTGATCGTCAGCGGAAGCGGTTGGGTACATCGGAACGCTGATTCCACCGAGTTGGCTAACGGCATAATCAGCCCAGTTCCATTCCGGGCGGTTGAAGGAAATAATGGCAGCCCGATCTCCGGCTTCAAATCCTAAATGGAGTAGGCCGTAGCTGAGTTGATTAATGGTATCGAGGCATGCTTTTGCAGAATATTCAATCCACTGTCCGTTTTTCTTGCCGGCCAGCATGCTGCGTTCGGGGTATTGGGCTGCATATTCCAACAGCAAATCAAAGTTGCGGGAGGCTCTCATTTGAAATTATTTTTGGAAAGTTACGGAAGTTTTCGGGCTTTGCCTTCGGTCGCGAATGTTGAATTTAATTTTGGGGCAGAATGCAGCGAATTTAGACAGAAATGGAATCGGCTAGGGTTCCCTATTTTGGATTCAAATTGGGGCGGCAGCCGGGCTTTCCGGGCTACTCCGCGGTCCAAAACGGGCCGGCGCTTGCCCGGCGGTAGCTCCTCACGTCGCTCCGCCAGGCAAGCGCCGGCAGCCGTTTTGCCCCTTGCGGGGTAGCCTCGTCAATCCCTGCCGCAGGCCTCTCGGTCCATTTGGCCACTCGAAATCAAACGGCCTGCCAACAGACTTGCAAAAAAGATACGTACCATGTAACTTTAAACCTATGAAAGCAATACGGGTTCTGGTGCTTTTTATCCTCGCCTTGGCTATGTTGCCGTTGCCTTCTGAGTTTTATCTATGGATTCGTGCATTGGTTTTTGTGTCGGCCCTGCTCTGTTTTTGGGAAGAATACAAAAAGGGTTTATCGTATTCCGCCATTCTTTTTTTAGCCTTAATGGTGTTGTACAATCCCTTTTTGCAAGTGCACCTGCGCGAAAAAGCCTTTTGGCTGGTGTTAGATCTGGCCTCAATGCTGCTGTTCGCCTACCCTTGGCTCAAGCCTTTTTTTAAGAGGTCCCGAGCGGCCGAAGGCAATTAATCGCAGGCTGTTTTCAAGCCTTCCCATGCGGCAGAGTCCAACACGGGTTTTTCGGTCAGAACGATATGTTCTGTGGCTATTTTCAGGTATTCTTTGCGTTCCGAGAGGTCAGGATGACTACCCAGCCACGAAGGAAGATCGGATTGGATTTCGGTTTCCAGTTTTTCCATGACTCCAATCATGGCATTGGGGTTAATGCCTGCGTTTTTAAGGTATTCCACCGATTTCAAATCGGCCTCTTTTTCTAGGCCTCGGTCGTAGGCCGAGGAAGAAAGCTGGCTTAGAATTTCCTTAATGGCTTCGCCGGCGGCGCTGCCACCTCCGGCGGCGCTTAATAGAAGGGAAACCCCAACTTCTTTGGCCATTTTTTTTGAAATGTGATTTAATTGAACATGAGCTACTTCGTGGCCAAGTACTCCTGCCAGTTCTTCGGGAGTTTCCAGGCCTTGGATTAAACCTGAATGAATCAGAATGTGGCCGCCAGGCAGAGCAAATGCGTTCATTTCATCGTTAATTACCAGGTGAACCTGAACACTATTGGGGTCTAATTGGTTTGACTTACAGAGCCGATTCCACAGGGTTTGAAGGGCCTCGTTCGCTTCTGAATCGGAGCATATTTCCTCTGAATCTTGGATGGCTTCCCAGAGTATATCTTCCAGTTTTTTTTCGGTTTTTTGAGTTAGGGTATTCAATCCCAAAATTCCAATCCAATTGATTTGGGAGAGGGCGTACCAGATACTTCCAAAAAGGAGAATAGAAAGGCTAAAGTGAAGGAAAAAGCGCCTCATGGTTGTGGTTTGCAAAGAACTTGGGTTAGGGGACCATACATCCACCAGCTTAAGTGCTGGCCTTTTCGGGTTTCAATTGCCGTAACAATGGTGACCACGAATTCGAGCAGGTTGTAAAAAACAGCCAGGGCCATGTACGCCAAATAGCCGTTGCTGAGAGACCTGTCGCTTAGGATAATGGACCATGTCCAGCCCATAGCAAAGGCATTGATAATAACGATGGAGATTTGAGACAAGAGCGCTTGTAGGCAATGCCAGCGAACAAAGTAACTGCTTTTTCGCTGTCCCATGTAATAACCCCAGGTGGCGATTAAGTTAATGATAGGGAAGGGTAAACCCACAATAACCACCACCAGCGACATCAGGTATGCGTTTGAGGCTTTTTCCGTTTCGTATTCCTCGGGTTTGTAAGGAAAGGGCTGTTTTGAAATCATAACAATTTGAAGATATTCCAAATCCAATTGGCGAGCAATAATAACGCGATTGGCCAAGCGAATTGGGGGCGTTTTAATTTTGCTTCGGCGCTTTGGTAGACCTGTTTCAGGCTTTGGGTATTATTCAAGAGGTCATAGGCAATCCAAACAGGGACGCCAATTAGAAAGGCCAAAGCGAGGTACCCGATGGGGTTTGTCCACAAGGCCGATTCAAATTGCCCTTGGGCAAGTGCGGCGGCAGAGCGGGTGGTTCCGCAAGCCGGGCAGGGGATTCCAGTAAGGGTTCGAGTTGGACAAGCCAGAAAGGACGATTCGGAAGGCCCACCATACATGAGGTAATACAATAGCCAACTATGGCCTGCCAGGGCGAGGCCTCCCAACAAAAGGTAAATCCTTTTGCCGGATTGCCACATATTAGTATAAGAAGGGCTGAATTTTTTCGAAATTCTTTTGGCGTGTAGCGCCTTGGATTAGAAACCAATCGATGGCGTACCAAATGTAAATTCCGCCGCAAGTTAATAGTTTACCTACCCCCAATCCTGTATCACCAATATAAAATCTATCAATTCCCATACCCCCAAGGAAAATCGAGATAATTAGGGCAGTTTGGGGGTCTTTTAATGGAGCGGATTGCAAGAGTACCCATTGATTGTCATCCATTTGAATAAGCCTATCTCTTATTTGAGGTATATGATGAGATTCAAAGTACTTTCCATTGGTAAGGATATACATATCCACTTTTTGAGAATCCATATTACTTTTAATTTATTTCCACCAAATTAGCAATTAATTTCAAACCATAATAGAGGGTGTGCAATCGTGGAACAATTATTGCAGTTAATTCGTTCTTAATCAAGTTTTAACTTCATAGTATGACAATAGGCATATTGGGCGAGGCCGAACTTCCCATAGTTTCGATGGTGCCAGATACGGCGGCCCGGCTAAAAAAGGCCGAACATCGGGTTTTCATAGAGGAAGGAGCTGGTCTGGCCGCGGGCTTTCCCGATCGTTTGTATGCAGAAGTGGCCACGTTGAAATCGAGGTCAGCCCTGCTCATGGAATCGGATATTATACTTAGTGTTCAGGTGCCTAGCCTTGCTGATTTGGCGCAAATCCGCCCAGACGCAACCTTGATTACCAATACGGAAATCTATGCCAATTCCGATGCGCTTAAAGCATTTGAAGGTTTTTCCTTTACAGTTTTAAGTATGGATGAAATCCCCAGAACCAGCTTGGCTCAAAGCATGGATGTGCTGAGCAGCATGGCTTCGCTGTCAGGCTACCGTGCGGTATTGGAAGCATCAACGCTGTTTACCCGTTACTTTCCAATGATGATAACGGCGGCGGGCAGCATTAAGCCCGCCAAGGTGTTGGTTTTGGGTGCCGGCGTCGCTGGCTTGCAGGCCATTGCCACCGCCAAGCGATTGGGGGCTCAGGTAGAGGCTTTTGATGTGCGCTCGGCCGTTAAAGAAGAAGTTCAAAGTTTGGGCGCCCGATTTGTTGAAGTTCCAGGGGCAAAGGAAGATGGGGCTGCCGGAGGGTATGCCGTTGAGCAAAGCGCCGATTATCTGGCCCGGCAAAAAGAAGAGGTTCAGCGTCGTGCTGTTCAGAGCGATATTATAATTGCCACGGCTCAAATTCGTGGCAAGCGTGCTCCATTACTAATTACAGAAGAAACCATTCAATCAATGCGTCCGGGGTCAGTGGTGGTCGATTTGGCAGCTTCAACCGGCGGGAACTGCGCCTATACTCAAGATGGCAAATGCATCGAAGTGAATGGAGTGCATATTTTAGGCAACAGTCGATTGGCGTATTCAATGCGGCAAGATGCCAGCCTGCTGTATGGAAACAACGTGTACCATTTTTTGACCCATTATTTAAAACAGGCTGAGCAATCGTCATTGATGCAAGATGAAATTTGCCGCGCTGTTCGTGTGCATCCCAAAATCGAACCTTAATCTACATTCTATGGAAGCTTTTATCGAAATAGTATCTAAAAACTACCTGCTTATATTTTTGCTGGTATTTACTGTAATTCTTGGATTTGAGATTATCAGCAAAGTTCCAACGGTGTTGCATACCCCTTTAATGTCGGGTTCCAATGCCATAAGCGGTATTGTAATTATTGGAGCAATATTGTTGATTCGCCAAAGTCCCTCAGATGCGTGGATTGAATTGGTTGCAGGAATGTTGGGCTTAGCTTTAGCGATGGTCAATGTTGTTGGTGGTTTTGCGGTAACCCATCGTATGCTTGAGATGTTTAAAAAGAAAAAGAAATGACCATGAGTACAATAATTTGGTTTGATTTGGCATACTTAATAGGCTCGATTTGCATTGTTTGGGGGTTAAAGAAAATGAGTTCGCCAGACAGCGCAGGAGCAGGAAATACTTTGGCAGCTGTCGGAATGGGCCTGGCTATTGTTTCCGCCATTTTTTATCCTTTGGGTGATTCCGATAATGGGAATCTTATTTGGATTTTTGGCGGGTTACTTTTGGGCACTGGTGTGGGATATGTATTGGCCAAAAAAGTGGCTATGACAGCAATGCCACAAATGGTATCCTTGCTAAATGGAATGGGTGGAGCAACAGCCATGATTTTGGGTTTGGTAGAATACCTGCGTATTGGCCCTGATTCTGGTTCTTTTGCTTCAAATTTAACCGTAGTATTCGCCCTTTTGGTGGGATCCGTTTCGTTTAGTGGTAGCGTACTGGCCTACTTAAAATTAGAGGGAAGGGTAGACGACAAAAAAATCACGCTGCCATTTCACTCTGCCTTTAATTTGGTTTTATTGGCCATTGTATTATCTGGCACATGTGCGTTAAGTTATGCTACAGATTGGGGAATAGCTCTTTTATTTCTTTTCACTGTACTAGCCATCTTTTATGGGCTAAGTTTTGTTGCTCCCATCGGCGGCGCAGATATGCCGGTGGTCATATCATTACTGAATAGTTTTACCGGGATTTCAGCGGCTACCGCTGGTTTTGTTTATGGAAATTTGATGATGATTGTGGGAGGTATTTTGGTTGGAGCCTCTGGAACTATTCTTACATTGATGATGTGCAAAGCCATGAATCGGTCGCTTTGGAATGTTATTGTAGGCGGTTTCGGAAATGCTGGGCCTGGAGTAGCTGCCGATTCAAACCAACAGGTCAAATCGGTTGGATTGACGGATGCCGCCATACAATTGGCATACAGCAAAACCGTCTTAGTCGTTCCAGGCTATGGTTTGGCCGTGGCTCAGGCCCAAAAGGTATGTAAGGAATTGGACGAATTGCTCGAAGCCAATGGTGTTGATGTTCGGTATGGAATTCATCCTGTAGCCGGTCGGATGCCTGGGCACATGAACGTATTGTTGGCCGAAGCAGATGTGCCTTATCCTAAATTACTTGACCTTGAAGAGGCCAATGATTTTTTAAATCAATGCGATGCGGTTGTGGTTATTGGAGCCAATGATGTGGTTAATCCCGCGGCCGAACGTGACCCCAGCAGTAGCATTTATGGAATGCCCGTTTTAAAAGTGTGGCAGGCCAAGAATACCATTGTGATGAAACGTAGCATGGGAAAAGGCTACGCCGGAATTGAAAATCCCTTGTTTTTTGAGAAGAACACCTACATGCTTTTTGGTGATGCCAAGCAAACGCTTCAGGGCTTGGTTTCAGAGGTAAAAGGATTGGGTTAGCCTTCGTTGGATAGTTTTAACGAAAACCTTGTTGCTGTTGATGGTGAATAAACCAGCCGGGTTAAGTGGCATCGAGTAAATTGGTTTTGGCTGAATTTATACAGATACTCTGACAAGAAACAAACCTTTGTCAATATGAATTCGAAAGGCACACCTGACACGTATAGTATAGCCTTAAAAAAGGAGAAACCTTCAGGGAAAAGGTAGGCTTAAAACGAGGCCAGCTAAGAATTATTTGATTAGGGTTAAAAATTCTTTTCGAGTAACCTCATTTTCAAAATGCCCGCTAAAGACACTGGTGATGGTTGAACTTCCGGTATCGCGAATCCCTCGTGTTGTGACACATAAATGCTCGGCTTCTAAAACCACAGCTACGTGTGGCGATTGCAATACATCTCGAAGTTCAGCGGCAATTTGATTGGTTAAACGCTCCTGAACTTGTGGCCTACGGCTATAATAATCAACGATGCGATTTAATTTTGAAAGACCTATAACTTTTCCCGTGGAAATATACCCAATGTGAGCTTTACCCAAAATAGGGACAAAATGGTGCTCGCAATTGGATTGAACGCGGATGTTTTTTTCGACCAACATGCCTTCGTACTTATATTGATTGTCGAACAGGCTAATGCTTGGTTTATTGGCCGGGTTTAGCCCAGAAAAGATTTCCTGAACGTACATTTTAGCAACGCGCTTTGGTGTATCTTTAAGGCTATCGTCATTTAGGTCTAAGCCCAAGATGGCCATGATTTCACGAAAGTTTTTCTGAATTAATTGAATTTTGGTTTCATCATCCATTTCAAAAGCATCGGGACGTAGTGGAGTATTGGGAGCCCAAATTGAGTGATCGTCATCTTCAAAGGACTGCACGTATGGGGGAGAAGGTTTTTTGCTTGCCATAATCGTTTCTTTAACTAACCCTTGTAAAACGAAAGGTAGGGCAATTTGTTTATCGCCGGGGATGATGTCGACGTTAATAAACCGAAAAATGGTTAAAACAATCCATTTACCTCTGCATCAATAGAGCGGATAATTTGACCAAAATCTTCGGCATTATCCGCAAAATTGATGTTATCGACATCGATGATCAACAACTTGCCTTCCGAGTAAGTGGAAATCCAAGCTTCGTAGCGTTCGTTAAGACGATTGAGATAGTCTAAACGTATGCTGTTTTCATAATCGCGACCCCGTCTCTGAATTTGATTTACCAATGTGGGGACACTTGCCCTTAGATAAATCAATAAATCTGGAGCTCCAATGAACGAATTCATCAGCCCAAACAAATCCATATAATTTTTGAAATCTCGCGTGGTCATTAAGCCCATAGCATGAAGATTGGGCGCAAAAATATGGGCATCTTCGAAGATGGTTCGATCTTGAATAACATGTTTCCCACTTTCTCGTATGTCAACCACTTGTTGAAAACGCGAACGAAGAAAATACACCTGAAGGTTGAAAGACCAGCGCTGCATATCTTCGTAAAAATCATTCAGGTAGGGATTGTCGTCGGTATCTTCAAAATGAGCATCCCATCCAAAATGCTTTTGCAATTTTGTGGTTAATGTGGTTTTGCCTGACCCAATATTACCGGCGATGGCTACGTGCATGGATGGTGAATTATTCAGGTAACAAATATGCTATTTTTTGTCGGGATTGGAATGCCATTGATAGGTATCTTTTTGCCAATCAATGAAAAAACCTTCTAAATCAGATGTTTTCAATGTTTTTTCTACGGGTAAGAAAGGTGCAAAAGGCGCTTGGAAATCCAATTGACCTGATGAATAAACCACGGCTATTCCATTTCTTTTTCGTTGGATGTCGACGTACGTCGGCAGCGTTCTAATGCGATAAGTAGCAATAAGACCGCCAAAAATATCCCACATAGAAATTACTCCCGAGGTGCTCAAAACAAAAAGTCGGTTTTGATGCTCCAGCATCCAACCGATTTCAGCATTTGGATCTGAAGTAAGCCGATGGATATTTGGTACTTTTAATTCAATGTTTAGGTTTTGATTTAATCGGACTATACTGTTGTCTTGCCCTGTAGCTACCCATACTCCATTGTCGTAACTGGCAGCTACTGCCGAGGCCTGCTCTAGGCCCAAATCCAGTAAATTGATGTTGGCACTAATTGCGGCTGCCCGGTTGTCCACCCACAATAATTGTCCTTGGTCTTTAAAGAAAATCAATGCCTTCAGTGGATTATATGCGTCAACACTATGTATGGAACCTAGCTGTAAAAAGCTTTGATTAAAGAACAGCGTGTCGGAATGGTGGACTCGTAGTACTTGATCACTCCACACCCAGCAAGAGCCACTTATTTCCGTCTCAAGTCCCTTAATTCCGGGAAGTGTACCCTGAATATCCTGTGAAGGAAGTGAATACCAAAGGATCCCACAGCAGATGCAGGCGACTAACCTACGCATGTTCGCAACTCTTGCAATTGGTCAACCCAAGTTCGGTCGTTGGATAAGCGAGGCACCTTATGTTGTGCGCCGATTTTCCCCCTAGAATTCATCCATCGATAAAAAAGACCGGTTTCGACCGCATGTACCTTGGGAAGAGCCATCGTCAAATCTCCTGTTCTTTTGGCATCATAGTCGGCATTGATTGACCGGAGTTCATTGTCAAGAGTATGTATAAAGGACTGCAAATTATCAGGAGCTTGATCAAATTCAATCAGCCATTCATGACCACCGGGCTCTTGTGCAGACTGAAAAATAGGCGCCACAGTAAATTCTCGAACACGGGCAGCACATTTCTCACAGGTTTCGGCAATCGCTTTTTCCGCATTTTCTACCATCAATTCTTCTCCAAAAGCATTGATAAAATGTTTTGTTCTCCCAATTATTCGAATTCTATATGGTCGAAGCGAAGTGAACTCGATGGTATCTCCAATTAGATACCGCCACAATCCACCATTCGTGCTAATTACTAAAGCATAAGCTTGATTAAGTTGCACCGAATTTAAGGGAACGGCATGCTCTTCTGGGGCCTCCAATTTATTTAAGGGAACAAATTCATAGTAGACACCATAATCGGTCATCAGCAACATATCGTTGTGGTTTTTCCGGTCTTGAAGAGCGAAAAAACCCTCGGAGGCATTGTAGGTCTCTAAATAATGCATATCCTGTTTGCCGCAAAGCTCTCTGTACAAAGGACGGTAGGGTTCGAAATTGACTGCCCCATGAATAAACAGTTGGAAATTGGGCCAAACTTCTCTTAAATTCGTTTTACCTTGCATTTCAAGGACGCGTTTCAATACAACCAACATCCAAGACGGAACTCCAGATAAAAAAGTAATGTCTTCTTGGGCTATGGCTGTAGCTAATTTGTCCAATTTATCTTCCCAATTCCCCATGAGGGCAATTTCTCTGGAAGGGGCACGAAAATAATGAATCCACCAGGGCATGTTTTCAAGCAGAACAGCTGAGATGTCGCCCGCTTGATATGGTGATTCAGGAGAAGTGTGTACACTCCCAGATAACACCATCGATTTCCCATCAAAAAGGGTGTGGTCTGGATTCCACATGGTATAACACGTTAACGCATCACGCCCCCCTTTATAATGGCAATCCTCGAGCGATTCTTTGGTAACAGGAATAAATTTACTGCGGTCGTTTGTGGTTCCACTGGATTTTGCAAACCATCGGATAGCCCCAGGCCACAGTACATTTCTTTCCCCGTTTAACGCACGTTCTATGTATGGAAATAACTCTTCGTAACTTCTAATAGGAACTTCTTTTCTAAATTGTTCGTACCCTTGAATAATTCCAAAATTGTGATTTTCTCCAAAAAGAGTATCCTTCCCTCGACTAAGAAGTGTGTTTAAAACATCCGACTGAAGCTGTTCTGAATGTTCGGCCGTTTGCTGCAATCTATCTACCCGAGATTCCAAATAGGCTTTAACCATTGCATTGATAACAGACACGGCAGACAGGTTTTCTCCAAAGTTAAACAAACCTTCGAATTGAACCTCCGAATTGGCTTTTTGTGTTTATCAGGTTAAGTTTATTTGAACAGCTTTAACTCAAATTGAATTTGATTATTCAGAAAAAAGTCGGATTTGCCCTTGACAACCCAAAATAAGTTCGGTATCTTCGTAGTTCACTGGTGAAACGTTCTTTTTTGCTTCGTCACATATTGGGGTGGCGAAGAACACTTCGGGTTTGTTTTTGATGTGAAGTCTGTTTTTGAATTTTGGTTCGGCGGAAACGCTTGACCTAATTCATTGGGGCGTCTCAGAAATGCCTTCTGAAACAACATCGTTTTCTTTGTTGAATTGGAAGGCGGGAATCTCGGGTATGAGACTGGGTTGGTGTGGCATATCAGCCTTTTTATACGGGGAGGAAAACAAAGGAGAGTAGGATGGAGGGGTAGTCCTTTGGTTGAAAACTCTCGCTTTTATTGGATAAATGTAGGCTTACATCCAGCCAAGGTATTGGTTCGGATGCTTCGGCATTGGACAAAACTCAACTTAACATCTTTCTCCGGGCCCTTTCCCGGGAAATGCTCTAACCCCCAACGTACTTCCCACCACCACGCCGGCCCCGGATTGAAGCGGCAGAACGCGATTCAAGGGCAATCCAAAGGTAGACGGCGGAGGCGACCTTGGGAGCCCTACGCACGGCAAACCTTTGTTTGACCTTGTGAGCGGGCTACAGCTGAAAGCCGGAGAAGGCCCCTAATCCCCCCAAAAAAAACATTGGATTAATCCACACCATCCCCATCACTATCCGGACTGCTAGAATCATTGCCTTCCGACGGAGTATCATATTTGGGCTCTTGGCCAGGACTCGGCGCAGTAGCCCCATGGTCTGTATACCGCACGGAATAACCAGCGTCTTTCGAGCCCTTACATGCAGAAAAACCAAGGACTAAAAGAACTGCGGCAGAAAGTAAAAAACGATTTTTCATGGGCTATTACGATATTCTATGGCAAAGGTAGCAATTGACAAGCTTGCTTATTCCATTTTTAAAATCAAAAATTCCGTACGCCGATTTAAGGCATTTTCTTCCTCCGTACAACGGTATTGATAATCGTCGCCGCAGCCGCAATAGGACTGAGGTTTATACTCTCCGTAACCTCTAGGCTGAATTCGCTTGCTCGAAATTCCTTTTTTCTGCATATAGGCTGCCGCAGATTTAGCACGTTTTACACTCAAGGTTTGATTGGCATCGGCAGGACCCTGACAATCTGTATGAGAGGCCAGCTCCATCGTCATGCCTGGAAATTCCTTTAAAATTTCAATGATTTTATCCAATTCGAGCGAGGCTTGTGGAGTTATAGCTGCCGAACCTACTTCAAAGAAAATAGGCTTTATTTCAATAATAGCTCCGATATCGGCTCCCACTTCAAGCCGCCCCATTGAAACATCCGCCAATTCATGTAATTTTAATGGGTCTTTGTCCTTAATGGTGTGATTAAAAGCCACTTGTTTGGGAACATACCCTGTCTTTTCTAAACGGATATCCCACTTAAGAGAATCATACAGCGTTTTGTTATTAATGATTTGGCTGTGGCTCCCTGTGGCAGTTGTGGTTAAGTTGGCAATGGATTCTCCGGTTTTTCGGTCCACAATCGACAATTTTACGCCCGGCAAGGGTAGGCCGCTTCGTTTATCTTTAATAGTACAAATGATAGGAATATCCAGATCCTTTTTCAAACTGTGTTTCACCTCCAGTTCAGGTTGACCATTTTTGGTCGATATTTCTTCTTTTAAGGTTTGGTAATTGGGCTCCATGACCTCAATACTATACACCGAGCCAATGGTAAGCCGAGCCGTGTATAACCCGTCCTGATCGGTACGAACTTCAGCTATTTTATGCCCTTTTTCATTCGATATTCGAATAAGGGCATTGGAAATCCGTTGGTGTTGGAATGCATCAACCACCACACCTTTTAAATCTACTACCGGCTGAATGGGCTGAAGAGCCCGAACATGGTACACATCATCGTTGCCTTTTCCTCCGGGGCGATTCGAACTTAGATAGCCCTCACTAAGGCTTTCGTTCAGAATTAAAGCGAAATCATCATGGCTGGAGTTGTATCCCGGACCAAGATGAATGGGCCGATCCGAATTAAGGCCATTATTGACAGCTACAAATAAATCTAGCCCTCCAAGGCCGGGGTGCCCATCGCTGGCGAAAAATAAAACGCCCGATGAATGGAAAAATGGAAACGTTTCTCGCCCGGGGGTATTGATACCTGGACCCGCATTTACAGGCGGAAGCCAATTCCCGTCTCGGTCTCGCTGACACACATAAATATCAGATTGACCAAACCCTCCAGGCATGTCGCTCACAAAATACAAGCGCTGCCCATCGGGGCTTAGGCAGGGGTTCGAATTATTGTAATCAATGTGGTTGAAAGGGAATTTGCGGGGTTGACGCCATTGCCCATCATCGGTAAGTGGGGAAAACCAAATTTCAAGCACACGGCCTTGTTCCGTGTTCAAACGTTTTTCATCCCGGTAGGTGTTTCTAGAAAAGGCCATCAATTGACCGTTGGCTTGAAAACTGGCAGGACCTTCATGAAATTTTCGGTTAAGTCCCGACTCCATTTTTAGAGCCTTGACCTGCTTCAATTTCCCTGATTTGGTCGAGTGGGGGATGGCAGAATATAAATTCAAGAAACCAAGTTGATTCCAAGCATACTCATGCCGGATTGGACCATTTCCTGAACGAGAACTAACAAAAACAATCTTCTCTCCCCAATAGGTCGCTCCAAAATCACTTTCGCTGGTGTTAATATTCAAATTGGTCAATTCAGCCAAATTTTCCTGATCTAAAATTTGCTTATGCCATTCTGGATTTGAAGCATACAACTGGACTCTAGAATCTTCAGCTCCAGCATTGGCAGCTTGAGCAAACAGGCCCTGAGCCTCAGCGTATTGACCTTGTTGAAGTTGAGATTGAGCTGCAGGAATGAGCGCTTCAGAAGGGATGTTAAACCGATCTTTTAATTCTGAAAATACCAATACGGCTTTATCCGATTGGTGGTTGGCTAAGTAGCATTCACCAAGGCGCTGCAAAACATACGCATCTTGCTTTTTCTTGGGAACGGCCTTGTACGCTTGAATGGCTTTTGAATACCGAAAGGCTTCAGCATATCTGTCGGCGCGCTGAACAGCTGGATGTTGACCTACAACAGTGCTTATCCCGCCCATCAGAAGGGCAACCAGAGCCGGAGCAACGAAATGTAAGCGTTTACTGTGCTTCATACCGGTTAAAAATAGCGGGGACTAACCACCTTGTTTTTATGTTTGAAATTAAAGTCGTACCGAACCATCAATTCATGGCTGCCATACTGACGAATTTGGGCAACAGAGTTCAAGGCCCAATCAAAAGAATATCCTATTCGCAACGATGGAGTAATAAATACACCCAACAGTGGACCTACCGCAGATTCATGACGGTAAAAACCTCCAATGCTTACGCGTTCAGCAAACACCATTTCCAACGAACCTTCAATTTGCACAGGAACTCCCATAGCCATTTTAATTTGAGTGGCCGGTTTTAAATCAAAGCCAGGGCGTACAGGAATATAGCCCCCTGCAATAAAGAAAAAATGCCGCACTTGTTCCGTGCTGCTGCCGTTAAATGAATTCTCAATCAACCGTGGAACGCTTAATCCAACATACGCATTGGTGTGGTCATAGTAAAGTCCAAATCCCGCATTGGGCATGGTGGTTGAAAAATCAGTTCCAAATACAGGATCACCGGGCTGATCAATATTTAAATTACTCAGGTTGTTGTTCAAGAAATCCATACTTCCTTTTAAACCAAAGGCCAATCGATGGTTTTTTCCCAAAGACAAACGATAGGTTAGATTAAGCGACGCCGCCGTTTGAACGGTGGGGCCCAATCGATCGTGCATCACATCGACTCCAATGGCCAACCCCTTGCTGATAGGAGAATGGATTTGAGCCGTCTGAGTCATCGGAGCACCATCAAATCCAACCCACTGCAATCGACCCAACGCCAAAACACTTAAGGCATCTCGGCTGCCGGCATAAGCAGGATTGACGCTAAGGGTATTGTACATGTAATGCGTGTACAGAGGGTCTTGCTGAGCCTTCAAGGTGCCGGTCACAGACAACAGAATTCCAAAGCCAACTGCCGCGGCCGCTCTGAAACTGTTAAAAAGAAAACAAGGCGTTCGCATGTGCTTAGCGGTTCAAATAGATGTATCCAGATAGCGGATCTGTTCCGTTACCCAAATCGAAAATATAATAATATGTTCCGGTGGGCAACTCTTCGCCCAAAGGCAGAACTCCATTTCCCGCCGTACCATTCCAATCGTTTAAATAAGGCGCAGCCTCAAAAATTAAGGCTCCCCAACGGGTAAATACCTTCAAAGAATGATTTGGGTATTCCATTAATCCCTGAATAACATACGTGTCGTTGTAGCCATCGCCGTTTGGAGAAAACGCTTGTGGAACGTTAAATATATTGGGACAAGAAGGGTCTATTGGAATGGGCTCGCAGGGATTCAAAGGGTCAGAACCCAAATTCATTTCTTCCCCATTTAATGTTGAATCCATATCGCAATCCAAACTGTTCCAAGCAGCTGATGGAATCAAAGTTTGTGACGCCAATACAAAACTGCAGGGCTGCAAAGGCAGCGTTCCATCTTGAATCTCTTGACCATCAGCAACGCCGTCCCCATCGCTGTCAGGATTCTGAGGATCCGTTCCTAAACTCAATTCCTGAGCATTGCTAAGTCCGTCTGAATCGCAATCCAATGCGGCCCAGTCGCCCACGGGCGGCAATATGTTCTGGTGAATCGCCAAATAAGAACATGGGTTGAGGGGCTCAGTCCCATCATTGACTTCAGTTCCATCTACCACCCCGTCTCCATCCGTATCTGGATTTAAAATCAAGGTGCCCGCAGCCAATTCTTCTCCGTTGGTTAGCCAATCCCCATCGCAATCCAAATTAAACCAGGAGGGAATTGGCGGTAAGCTTTGGCTCAACAATTCAAAGGAACAGGGCTTTAAAGGGTCTGAAAAGTCCGAAATTTCTACCCCATCAGAAACACCATCTCCATCGGTATCCGCATTCAATGGATGGGTGCCAAGCTGCAACTCTTGAATGTTGGTTAAACCGTCGTTGTCGCAATCCAAAACATTCCAAGTAGCCGAAGTAACCTCCGTCTGACTGCTCAAATTAAAGGAACATGGATCATTAGGGTCAGTGCCATCGGCTACCTCAGTAGAATCCACCACACCATCGCCATCGGCATCAAAACCCATTGGGGCATCAGCAGAGAAAGCATTGCCAAAAATGGCTGCAACAAAAAATAGAATCAAAGAAAATCGATACATACCTAGCCCCACATGGACTTTAATTCGAGTCGATACTGCAACTAGGTTATAGGTTGGTTTGGTGAACATAATACCAATCAGGCATTTAAGTGCCTATGCAAATAAAGTGATAAATTTAATTTTTTACGTCATCTCTTAAAAGATTAACAGACAAACAATGCCAAAATCTTGCATTGAATCTGAGCGAGTAGCTCTATATTCTTAGTTGAGAAATTGATACCATTTTTTAGGGCGGCTGCGGGCTTTCAGCGCTAGTACGCACCGAGAAGCCGGTTGGAGTAGGGCCAAAGGTAGCTCCTCGCGTCGCTCCTTTGCCCCAACTCCAACCGGCTTCCCGGTTTGCGCGCTAGCTGCTTCAATCCCTGCCGCAAGGCCTGATTTTGACCAATGGCCTTGCAGATTAAAAATGGTTTAAGGCAATGTAAACCAAACATGTAATGTGAGGGAATCTTTCATCAGATGCTGTTAAAAATTGAATCGCTTTTGGGTGTTGGCAAAGAAATAATTTTACCTTTATCCTCAAAGTTATAACCCCAAAGCATTTCTGATGTTTACACACGTACTCAAACACTTCGCTCGAGTCAGTTTCCTTTCCCTACTAGGGTGGGCTACTCTTGGTCAGGGCAACGCCCAATGCGTTAACCCTCCGGCATCCCCTACGGCTGCAGTGCAGTCGGCCAATTGCGGACAAACAGCCACCCTCACTGCCAGTGGATCAACAGGCAACTACCTGTGGTTTAATGTGCCCGTAGGCGGTACTGCACTAACTCAAGGCAATAGTTTTACCACTCCTGTTTTATATGGAAACACAACCTATTATGTGGCTGCATATCAATCCGGAAACCAAGCCTGCCAAAGTTCAAGGGTGGCTCTGATTGTTAATCCCACTCCGCTCGCCTCGCCTTCTGTACAAGGAGCAACGGTAACCTGCGGAGCTTCAGCTACCATTTATGCTGCTGGTTCTACCGGCAATTATTTTTGGTATGCTGGCCCTAGCGGCGGACCCATCCTAGGCACTGGAGGTTCCTTCACCGCGTCAGTTACTCAAACCACTATTTTTTATGTTGAAGCGTCTAGCACGGCAAACCCAATTCAATCAGCCACCTTCAATTATACCGGAGGTCAGCAATCTTGGACTGTGCCTGCGGGTGTTTTTAGCATTGATTTCGACGTGCGTGGCGCTCAAGGTGGTTCCAATACTTGGAATACCGGCGGAACTGGCGGACGGGTAACCGGTAAGCTTGCTGTTACTCCAGGTCAAACTGTGTATTTCTACGTAGGTCAACAACCCGGAAGCGGTGGATGTTGCAACTACATCACCGCAGCAGGTGGATGGAACGGCGGTGGCGCGGGTTATTCCTATTACAATGGCGACCAAGCCCGCGGCGGCGGTGGCGCTTCAGATATTCGTATCGGTGGTACAGGTACCAATAACCGAGTTGTTGTTGCTGGCGGCGGCGGCGGAGCAGGTGGTCAAGCCTGCAACGGAGACCAAGATCGGGGTGGCAATGGTGGAGGATTAACCGGTCAATCCGGATGGCGTTGCAGCAGCAATGACCTTTGCTACGTCGGAGCAGGTGGTAGCCAAAATGCAGGCGGCCAAGGTGCTCAGTGCGGTAGTGGTCAAAATGGCTCTTTAGCTCAAGGCGGTAATGCCTGGGGGGCATATCAAAACTATTGCTGCCCTTACCCATCCGGCGGCGGCGGCGGCGGCTACTATGGCGGCGGCGGCGGCTACAACATGGGCGGCGGCGGCGGCGGTTCCAGCTACGCTAATCCCAACTCATCAAGCAGCGTGGTCCACACACAAGGCTTCCAATCCGGAAATGGCCAAATTGTTATTAATTACGTGACTCCTTACTGCACTAGCGCTCGTGTTCCAGTTCAAGTAGCTACCACTCCTATTCCAAATCCTACGGTAGCTGCTGCCAATTTAACCTGCGGAGACACAGCCTTGCTACAGGCCACAGGAACTGGTTTCTTTAACTGGTATAGCGCCTCAACCGGAGGTACTCTGCTTCAAGGCAATTCAGCCAACTACAGCATTCCTTTTGTAACCGATAGCATGACAGTTTGGGTAGAAGCCCTTTCTACTGCAAACCCAGGTGGCACAGTGAATTTCTCCTATACCGGCGGTACCCAAACTTGGGTAGTTCCTGCAGGCGTTTACAGCGTGGTGGTAGATGCTAAGGGCGCCCAAGGTGGAACCCCCTCTTGCAACAGCGGTTCAACCGGTGGCAATGGAGGTCGCGTACAAGCAAGTTTGGCAGTTACACCTGGCCAAACACTTTACATTAATATTGGAGGCACAACAACTACTCCCAATGCAGGTTGGAATGGAGGTGGACAAGGAGGAACAGTTTCATGCAACAGCTTCTGTCAAAGCGCTGGTGGCGGTGGAGGAACTGACCTTCGCATTGGTGGCCAAAATCTAAACAATAGAGTGATTGTTGCCGGTGGCGGCGGCGGCGGCGGATCATGGTGCAATAGCGAACGGGGTGGAGCCGGAGGTGGAACCACCGGGCAACAAGGATACCGTTGCAACAGCCAGGATTGCTACACCGGCACTGGCGGATCTCAGACCGCTGGCGGTCAAGCAGGCAATTGCTGCAATACAGGTCAAAATGGCGCATTCGGAATCGGAGGCGATGCCTATGGCTGTGCCTATGCCGGCGGCGGCGGCGGCGGCTGGTACGGTGGCGGTGGCGGTACGGGTTGCTGGAGTGGCGGCGGCGGTGGCGGCGGCTCATCCTATGCCGATGCCAACCTTTGTTCGAATGTAACTCACACCCAAGGCAGTCAAAGTGGAGATGGAGAACTTAGTATTTCGTACACAGTTCCTTATTGCCAAAGCCAACGCGTAGCAGTGAACGTAAACGTTTCTCCTCTCGCGGCACCTACCAACGTTATTGGAGATAGTGTTTTGTGTGGACAAACAGCCGTGGTATCTGCCACACCTGCAAATACTCCCGTACACTGGTACCCCAATTTGACCAACAATACACCAATTGCCATTGGTTCTAGTGTCTTCTTACCCGCAATGTATGGCTCTGATACACTGTTTGCAACTTCTGCTCGCACCAACACCCTTTCGGGAACGCACACGTTCTCGTTTACCGGTTCTGCTCAAACTTGGACAGTACCCGCAGGTGTAACTTCGGTGAGTGTAGATATGTCTGGAGCTGAAGGTGGATCTGCAGTTTCTAACCCATCTCAAAATCTTGGAGGAAAGGGCGGACGCGTTCAAACTACCCTAAGTGTTACTCCCGGCCAAATTTTAAATATATATGTAGGTGAAAAGCCTAGTGCAACCACGGGTGGTTGGAACGGCGGCGGCAACGGCGGTGGCAACAGCGGCGGCGGCGGCGGCGGTACGGATATTCGTTTGGGCGGAATTACCCTTCAAGACCGAATTCTTAGCGCAGGTGCTGGCGGCGGTGCCGGTTGGGCTTGTGGCAACAATGATTATGGTGGAGACGGCGGTGGAAGTGGAAATGCTGGCAATGGAATCCGTTGTGGCTCCCAAAATTCCTGCCATTGTGGTTTTGGCGCATCGCCCTCAGCCGGTGGACAAGCTTCGCAATGCGGTTGCAACAACCAAAGCGAATACGGTTCTCTAGGTGATGGAGGAGATTTTGATAACTGCTATGGCAATGGCGGTGGCGGTGGCGGTGGTCACTACGGCGGCGGCGGTGGCGGAGACGGCGGCGGTGGCGGTGGCTCTAGCTATGCCGATCCAAACATTACTTCAAATACCGTTCATACCCAAGGGTACCGCATCGGACATGGTGAGGTGGTTATTTCCTACAACACAACGTTGATTTGCCAAAGCGCTCGCGTTCCTGCCGTAGTACATATCGACTCCCTGCCCGCTCCAACAGTGAGCGCCGGAGTCCTATTCTGCGACCAAGGTAGCACTACCTTCAATGTGAGCGGTGGACCCAATACCGATTACCGCTGGTTCGACGGATTTAGCGGAAATCTTGTTGGTCTGGGAACATCTTACACCACTCCAGTACTTACTCAAACCGATACGTTGTTTGTCTTGTACATGCAAAACGGTTGCCCATCTAAATACGACATGGGAATTGTTACCATCGTTCCTACACCTCGAGTGGATGTCCTTCCCATGGGCCCATTCTGCAGCAGCGACGCTCCAGTAAATGGAAACTTAGGTTTGGTGTACAATACAGGCACCATGACCTTTACCAATGCAGGCAAAACAGGACAAAACGGCCCAACTCAGTTTGACGCCGATAATGCCTATGGCCTTGGTGTGGTAAACGTTGTTAGTGGAATCCAACAATGGGTGGTTCCTGTAACCGGAAATTATACCATCGAGGCCTTTGGCGCCAGCGGTGGAGATGTTACCTCAAACAATCAAGGCGGTTTGGGCGCCCGCATGCGCGGAAGCTTCCAACTTCAAGCCGGCCAAACCCTCAATATGATGGTAGGTCAAATGGGTGGTCTTCCATCTGATGATTGGAATCATGGCGGCGGCGGCGGAGGAGGAACATTCGTCACCCTAGGCACAAACCCCTCAACCGCTTCAGCATTGATTGTTGCCGGAGGTGGCGGCGGCGGGACTGCTGCCTATCAAAACGTGAACCAACCCGGTGAAGGTGGCCAAACCACCAACAACGGCGACAATGGCGGAAATCCTGGGGATTATTGCGACAGCGGCGGCGGCGGTTTTGACGGAAACTCAACCTGCAACGGCAATGCTAAATCCTATAAAAATGGCGGCAAAGGCGGACAAAGTAACTTTGCCGGACACGGCGGCTTCGGCGGCGGCGGCGCAGCCATTTGGCACCCCGGTGGCGGTGGCGGTGGCTACGAAGGCGGTCAAGGTGGATTTAACCATAGCTCTAGCACCGCACGCGGTGGCGGCTCTTTCAACATCGGAACCAATCAAAGCAACACAGCCAATGCCAACTTTGGCCACGGCCGAGTAGTAATTACTGGACCAATGACTTCTCAGCCATCAACCGGCGGTGGAGTTTGGACAGGTACCGGTGTCGTGGACAGCATCCTTGGAACTTTTGATCCAGGTCAAGCTCAAATCGGTACCAATACCTTCGTTTATTCAGTGAACGACAACGGTTGCATCGGAGCCGACTCAGTTACCATCAGCGTGATTCAAGGTCCTGATGCTACCATCACCAGCCCTGCAGCTGTGTACTGCGATTACGACGGACAAGATACCTTGGTGGCCCTGAATCCAAATGGAACATGGTCTGGAACTGGAATTACTGGAAACAATACCCAAGCGTTCTTTACTCCTTCTGCCAATGGAGCAGGTACCTATTATGCTTATTACACTATTGTAGATAACGCTTCAGGTTGTACCGACCGAGATAGCGTTATACTAACGGTGAATCCAAGCCCGGATGCCAGCCTGATGACTCCATCTTTGCTTTGTTCCAACGGCGCTCCAATCAACCTCGTACCCAATACTCCTGGTGGTACCTTTAGTGGAAATGGAATTGTTAATGCTCAGTTGGGTACATTTGATCCTACCAATAACGTAACGGGTACATCTCAGGTGTTTTATTCCGTTACAGTGAATAACTGTACGTCAAACGACAGCATTGCTATTGTTGTGAATCAAGCACCAAATGCCAGCTTCGTGAATCCTCCTGCTCAAGTATGTGAACAAGGCAATACGGTGTATTTGTCGAATGTTAGCCCTGGAGGTTTCTGGGCCGGTGGCGGTATTACCAATCAAATGTCTAGCGCATTTACACCTTCGGTAGCAGGTCAAGGTATGGCCACGGTTACCTACCAGGTTTCAAATCAGTTCTGTACCGATTACGATACTGCCTTCATTTTCGTGTATGGCAATCCAACGGTTACTCTGGCTGGCTCAAACAACCAGGTGCTTTGTGCCAACAATACCTTGGTGTTAAATGCCTCTGGAGCTAGTGTGTACAACTGGTACAACAATGGAAACCTAATTACCGGAGCCTTTGGTCCTACCTACACAGTTACCACTCCAGGTACCTATTCTGTAAAAGGAACCAACATCAACGGTTGTCCTGATTTTTCTCAAGATGTGGTTGTAACTCAGGGTGCTCAACCTATTATCTACCAAATTTCAGTGCCTACGGTGTGCGAAGGTAATCCTACCACCTTTACTCAAACCTCTGCTCCAGGCAACGGAAACACCTTGGTTTCCTTCAACTGGAACTTCGGAAATGGTAATAATGGAAACGGATTCTCAGCAACCGAGACCTATGCGCAAGCAGGAATCTATAACGCGATGTTGACAGTAACCAACACCGACGGTTGTTCCGACAGTATGATGCAAGTGGTTCAAGTTTGGGCCAATCCTTCGATTGACTCCATCATGGCCATCAACAATTGCTATCCAAATCCGACCACGATGAACTCCTACGTTTCTGGTCCTTCCATCGCATCTTGGAATTGGAATATCAGCGGACAGAATCCTGTATTTGGGGCTTCACCCGTAGTGAATTTCCCAAGCCAAGGAACCTTTAATTATGTTCTGACGGTAACCAGTACCGATGGTTGCGTAAGCACATTGGATAGTTCAATTACCATCTATCCTCGTCCTACGGCGAATTTTGTAGCCAGCGATGTGTGTCAGTATGATTCACTTCAGTTTACTGATTTGTCAACCGGTAACATTGCATTCTGGAACTGGGATTTTGGTCAAGCTACAGATACTGTTGCCAATCCAATCTATGCATTCGGTACTACTGGAAATATCCCAGTTTCGCTAACTGTAACGACTCCAGATGGATGTTCTGATGTCATCACTCAAACGGTGAATGTTCGTCCTACTCCTGTTTCTACCTGGTTTAGTAACAACGTAGGTATAGACCAGTTGACCTTTAACCCATCGGTATATCCTTTGTTTGGTGGCAACTTCTATTGGACCTTCGGTGACGGAACCAGCAGTTTCGCTCCAAACCCAACCAAAACCTATGCAAACTCAGGTTGGTACACGGTGTGTCTAACGGTTGAGAAGGAAGGATGTGAATCCACCTCTTGCGATTCGGTTCGCGCTTACGACATCTTTGGCATTGCCGAATTGGATGGCGGTCAGGGCGTTCAAGTGTATCCTAACCCATTTGGTCAGGAGTTCAATATGGCCTTTACCCTTACTCAAGGTGCTGCTGTTACAGCCGATATTCGTGACCTCACAGGTCGTTTGTTGGGCGACTTTGATTTTGGACAGTTGCCGGTTGGAACACATCGTTTGCCTGTGCGTACTGAAGCCATGGACTTGTCTGCCGGCATTTATCTATTGAATGTTCATATCAATGGACAAACATTGGTAACGCGCATTGTGAAGGATTGATAACCTCAATTTAAGCTCGAAAGGCCGCCCAATTGGGCGGCCTTTTTTTTAATTGCTTCTAATTTATTGATGTGAGTGTACCAATTTTTTCGGGGCTTGATTTAACCATCCGATCATTATAGGCTAAGCCAATTTTTAAAGGATGGTTTCTAAATCAAATATTTACAATTGCAACTCCAATTAATCAGCAGTATTTAAAAGACAATTATCTTTCCCGCATACTCGCCCGCAACCGAACCCGCGTGGCCCCACGGCCATACATGGAATATGGAGCATCTTCCAAATCCAACCACATCCGGTTGCCCCAACTCTCTAAAATGGCCTGCTTAAGCTTCCCCTCTCCAACACCATGAATCAATATTATTTCTTTGCAGCGGTTCTTACAGGCCCAATCAATGAACTGCCGAACATGCTCCAACTGGCATACTAAGGCTTCCGAGGGCTTGGGCATGGCTCCCTTAGGGTATAATGCTGGGATATGCAAATCCAATTCATAAATCCCACTAGCCGATTTTGAATAGGGCGATTTCTTCTCTTCTTTCCTAGAATTCGGAATCTCCTTTGGAACCATCTGCTGAGATTTGCTCCTGATTTTTGGAAATACGGGCTTCTTCTCCCAGCTATCCACCTTCGTAGATTCAAACGGTGCCGCAGTTGAGTTGGTTTCATTTTGATGGGGCGAAATCAAATCCTGCTCTTCTTTATCCGGCAATTTATTCTTCTTGGTTTGCTTCTCTGCATCTGAAAGACCAATAAGCTCAGCAGCCTGAGCCGGAATCTCCAAACCTTGTTCCACTTCTACCCAAAAGGTGGTTTTATTCAGTCTTCGAACAATCCCCGACAACCGCGAATCGCGAAACATGACCCGTTGTCCTATTCGAAAACCCATTTCTATTTCGAAAACTGATTTTGAAATAAGGTCCAATACCGACCTTTGGCAGACAGCAATTCCTCATGCCGCCCCTGCTCAACAATTTCTCCTTGGTGCATGACTAAAATCCGGTCGGCATGCTCCACTGTCGATAACCGGTGGGCAATCACAATCGAAGTCCTTCCGCGGGTTAGTTTTTCTGTGGCCTCTTGAATCAGCTGTTCGGTTTCACTATCAATAGAGCTGGTGGCCTCATCCAAAATCAAAATTTGGGGATTGTACACATAGGCCCGAATAAAACTGATTAACTGCCGCTGGCCTACCGATAGGTTCACTCCGCGCTCCCTGACATTAAAGTCCAAGCCGCCCGGTAAACTGTTGATCAACGATTCTGCTCCAACCGCTCTGGCCGCATTCAACATTTGACTGCGCGTTATTTCGGGGTTATACAAGGAGATGTTGTTGGCGATGGAATCTGAAAACAAGAATACATCCTGCAATACAATCCCGATAGAGGCCTGCAACTGCTGTAGGGGAAATTCCCGAATATCCTGACCATCTATGCGAATGCTTCCCGAATCTGCTTCGTACATCCTCGACAATAAACTGATTAGGGTTGTTTTCCCCGACCCTGTACTTCCCACAATGGCGGTGGTGCTACCGGCAGGCAGCTTTAAATTTAAGTTCCTCAACACCGGTTCGCCTTCTACATAAGAAAAGTTGAGCCCCTCAAACTCAATCTCTCCTCCTTGAATGCTCAAATTCGGATTGCCACCATCCATCATTTGTTCCTGTTTATCCAACAAGCCAAAAATGCGTTCACAACTGACTATCCCCATTTGCAATGAGTTAAACCGATCGGCCAGCTGACGCATCGGGCGGTACAGCATATACACCCATAATATAAACGAAAAAATGGCCCCGGGTTGGATGTCGCCTTCGGGATGCAATAAAATTTCCCGACTTCCATACCATACCACCAAGGCAATGGATATGGCCTGAAGTACCTCTACCACTGGGAAAAATACACTGTAATACCATACCGATTTGATGTGGGCAGTTCTATGACGCGCATTGATGTCTTTGAATCGCTTCAGTTCCGTTTCTTCCCGATTGAAGGCCTGAACAACCATCATTCCACTGATGTGTTCTTGTGCAAAGGTGTTGAGGTTGGCCACTTCATTCCGAACTTCATTGAAACTGCTTCGAATGCCGTTTTTAAACATCCAGGTGGCTAAGATTAAAAAGGGTATGGGAATCAACGACATCCATGTCATTCCCGGAGATACCCAAAACATCCAACTTAAAATGGCTGTCAACTTCAATAAATCTCCGGCAATGTTCAAAAAACCTTCAGAGAAAATCTGACTAATGGTTTCCATGTCGTTCACCAACCTTGTTACTAAGGTGCCTACCGGAGTCCGGTCAAAAAAGGCCATGCGAAATCGCATCAAATGCCCATACAAGCCTTGCCGCAAATCTCGAACGATGGATTGACCAAGCCAACCTCCATAATAGGTTTGATAGTATTGAACCGCCGCCTCGGCCAATAAAAACAGAAGCATCCAAAGTGACATCATAAGGACTCCTGAAAACTCCCCCTTCATCACATAGCTGTCAATGGTGTACTGCACCAACCAAGGCCGTATGGGACTTAATACTGCGGCAAACAAGGTGAGGGCAACGGTGCCCCAAAATACCGAGGTATAGGGCTTGGCATAAGAGAACAACCGCATCATAACCCCAGCGTCCAAAATTCCAGCACTCTTATTTTTTGCCATGGTGCAAAGAAACAAAACATTCAGCAGGCCTCGGTTACCTGTTTGCGGCTAAACCCTTAAAATAAACGAATTTATGCTTCTAACATCATCCCCTCAAATCCCCTTTCCCATCCTCTTTCCTAGGTTCAAACCTTACGAAACCTCATTAGGGAAGTACATTGAATTCAATAACAGAAATGCCATGTATGTTGTTTCCGGCCGCAAGTGTGGTGCCCGACGGCAACCAAATGGGCGAATCGCCAATACCGGCACTCACCGCCGTTATTCCCGTTTGTCCATTTCCATTTAAGCTACCTCTGGATTCTGTTGATAAATAAAATACAGCTAACCCATTCACCAACAGCGTGAAATCAACTGCGGACTGCCCACTGAAGTTGGTGGTTGTCGGCCGGACCGAGGGTAAGATATTTTCAACCTTCCACACTTTGTTTTGTGGCACCGTTTCAACGCTGCTGACCAACTTCACCTGAGAAAACGATAAGGTCTGAGCCCCGAGCTCAAATCCACTGAATCCAACCTGAAGCGCAAATAGGATGAAGATGATTTTTTTCATGCATGGCGGCATTTAATGTCCAAGCTGCCGGAGCAAATGCCCCATTTTGTCGCGCTTGGTTTCAAGGTAGTTTTGATTGTGTGGATTCGGCGCAATTTCCAAAGGAATGTTTTCTACGATTTCCAGTCCGTAGCCCAAAAGGCCTGCACGTTTTTTAGGATTATTGGTCAATAAGCGCAGTTTTTTTGCTCCCAAAGCCCTTAAAATTTGAGCTCCAACACCATAATCCCTGTCATCCATGGAAAAGCCAAGCTTCAAATTCGCTTCTACGGTATCTAACCCTTGCTCTTGAAGCTGATAGGCCTTTAATTTATTTAATATTCCAATGCCCCGGCCTTCCTGATTCATGTAGAGCACGATGCCTTTGCCCTCTGCTTGAATCTGCTGCATGGCAGCATGCAGCTGAGGCCCGCAATCGCAGCGGTATGAACCGAAAATATCGCCCGTCATGCAAGAGGAATGCACCCGAATTAGCGTGGGTTCTTCCGGTTGAATGTCTCCCAATACCAAGGCCAAATGGACTTGGTCGTTGGTGATTTGACGAAAGGCTGACAGCCTGAAATCTCCGAATTCGGTGGGTAGATTAACGGTTACAGGCTCTTCAATCAAGGTTTCCCGTTCGATTCGGTAGCGCACCAAGTCTTCTATGGAAATTATTTTCAGGTCAAATTTCCGCGCAATTTCAAACAATTCCGGCAGCCGGGCCATGGTGCCATCTTCGTTCATGATTTCCACCAAAACGCCGGCGGGTTCAAACCCCGCAAGCCGAGCCAAATCAATGGTAGCCTCGGTATGCCCGGTGCGCCGCAATACGCCCCCCCGTTTTGCCCGCAGCGGAAAAATATGTCCGGGTTTGGCTAAATCTTCCGGCTTGGTGGCGGGATCTATCAGGGCTTGGATGGTTTTAGATCGGTCGCTGGCCGAAATGCCCGTGGTCACTCCATCGCCCGCCAAATCTACCGAAACAGTAAATGGGGTGTGGTGCAAGGAGGTGTTGTCGTTCACCATTAAGGGAAGTCCCAGCTCGTCGCAGCGGTCTTCTACCAAGGGAGCACAAATCAACCCCCGGCCATGGGTGGCCATAAAGTTGACGATTTCTGGACTAATGTTCCGTGCGGCGGTAATAAAATCACCCTCGTTTTCTCGGTCTTCATCGTCCACCACCACAATTACTTTGCCATTGCGCAAGTCTTCCAGGGCTTCGTCAATGCTATTAAATGTAAATTCGCTCATGCTGCTGATTGCCTGCCGCAAATATACCCAGAGCAATTGCATTGTCACAGCCTTTTTTGCAATTAGGTATTAAAAAAGGATAATGTGGGGTGTTTGGTTTGCCATTCTTGGCAATGGCTCCTAGCTTGTCCATTTTAGTACAACAAATGCCGCAGGATAGGAAATTCAGGTGGAAAAGCCAGGAATGAAGACCCAACGGCCAATTTTTTACCACAAATGCCGCAAATGAAGCCGCAATGTTCTAAAGGAGTCCCCAAACTCCTGCACATCCTAGCTTTAACTGCATTCCCTCTGTGAACTTTCTGCCGGCATTGTGCCCTTTGTGGTAAAAAAACGTCAAGGCATAGCTTGTCCATTTTAATGCAAAAATGCCGCTCTTTTTCAGCAGAATTGGAATAACATCCAGGGTTATTCTTGGGGCACCCGCGGCAGGGATTGAACGCGGTTGCCCGCAAGGGTGCCGAAGCCTGGCCCGCGTGGCGCGGAGGCGACCTTGGGAGCCACCGCAAGCCCGCTGGGCCAGCCTTTCGGCAACCGCGGACAACCGGTGAAAGCCCGGCTGCCGCCCAGCCAAAAAATCAAAAGTTGGCTAAGTCCCCGTCCCAAAGCCCGGGCGGATATACGATTTCTTCTAAGGTGAGGCCCCGTGCCGGGACGCTGACGCCGGCTTCGGTGCGCTTGCCGCTGTGCACTACGGCCATGAATTGGGCTTCGCTCATGCGGCCCCAGCCGACCTCCATCAGGGTGCCCACCATGGCCCGCACCATGTTGCGTAAAAATCGGTCGGCCCGCACCGTCATCTCGCCCCGCTCAGAATCCCATTTCCAATCGATGGATTTCAGCGTGCAAATGGTGGTCTTGGCATCGTGATTCATTTTGCAAAAGGCCGCAAAATCACGCACCTCCAACAGGTTTTTCGAAACGCGCTCCATGGCCTGAAAGTCGGGCCAACGCCGGCAGCGCCATGCCCAACTGTCTTCAAAGGGGTTTTTATGCCGCAACCAGCGGTAGGTATAGCTTCTTTGTATGGCCGAAAATCGAGCGTGTGCCTCCGGTTTCACCGGCCAAATGCGATACACCGCAATGGATTTGGGCAACATGGAGTTGAGCGCATAGATTGTTTTTTCCATGTCGGCCGGCGGAGCCGGTAAATCCATATGCCCAAACATGCTGCGGGCATGCACTCCCGTATCGGTACGACCGGCACCCGTAACCTCAATGCGGATGCCCATCAAGGTGCTCAGGCACGATTCTAAGGTCTCTTGAACCGTTTGGGCATTGGGCTGCCGAGCCCAGCCGTGGAAGTCGGTTCCGGCGTAGCCGAATTCCAAAAAATACCGCTGTGAATTAGCCAAGGCCTTCTTCGTAAAACTCAATGGCTTTTTTCCAAAAATCAGGCACTGGAATGCTGTGGTTTTCACGGTAGTCGTAACACACCATTAAGGTGCTGCCTTCGGCAGCCAACAGCTCTCCCGCCTCGGTCTTTTTTATAAACCGGTACCGCATCATGAAGCTTTTTCCCGAAATCTGCTCTACACCGGTGTAAATAAACAAGTTGTCTTCTAAGAACAGGGGAGCCTTATAGCTGATTTCGGCTTTGGCCAAAATAATTCCCTGACCTGACCAGTCGAGCTTGGGCATGACTTCATTGAAATAGCTTACACGCGCCATTTCCATGTACGACAGGTAGTTGGCATTGTTGACATGCCCCAGCATATCGGTATCGCAAAATCGAATTTGTATCTGAGCTTTATGACGGAACATCAGGCAATAGGATTGAGTGAAACGGAAAAAATGATGGTGGCATTGATGTCTTTGCCATAATAGAATTTATCTAAAACTTCATAAAGGTCTTTGCCACGAAAGTATGAGGTGTGCAGTTCTTTTTCCTCGCGCAAACTCCATTGTATGGTATAGGTTGACTTTTCCGGGCGCTTGGCTTTTACATAGGCCAGCATTTTGTGCATGGTGTCCAGCTCGCCAAAACCTTCTACTGTATGGTAAAGAAAGGACTGCTGGTGCCGCGGATTGGTGGTGATTAGCCGCAGAATATGCTTTTCGCCCTGCTGACTGAGTTCGAAGTTCAGGCAGCTGAGGGCAATGGACAGATACTGAGCAATGTCCCGCTGTAATCCTTCAATTTCTTCCTGCAATGTTGCGCTCATGGTCAAGTTCTTTGCACAAAGATACGCAGTGCAAGGCTAGCTTGGGGGATTTATTTTTTGACACTGAATTGAAAATGCTGTTTTTTTGGGGCGGCGAACGGGCTTTCACGGGTAGTCCGCAGTTGGCGGAAGGCTGGCCCAGCGGGCTTGCGGTGGCTCCCAAGGTCGCCTCCGCGCCACGCGGGCCAGGCTCCGCCACCTTAGCGGGCTACCCCGTTCAATCCCTGCCGCGGCCAATCAAGTTCTATAATGACTTGAGGTTGACCTAAAACCAAACAAATACAGGCAAGAAAATAAGCCTTTTCTATTGAGTTAAAGTCCAATTCCAATGCATGGAATCGGGCGCTTCTCCCATTTTAATGGCACTCAATTCAGCGGCAAGCTGAGCCGAACGAGATTCAGCTCCAAGGTCGGCCAAATAATAATCTTTGCCACGCACTCCAATGCACTCAATGCCGGCTACGGTGGCTGCAGTTCCTGTTCCAAACACCTCGGTAATGGAACCCTCGGCTAGGCCTTCTTCCAAGAAATCAACGGAAATAGGTTGCTCGTAGGTTTCCCAGCCACGGCGGCGAGATAAAGCTAGGATAGAATCGCGGGTTACGCCCGCTAAAATGGTTTTTGAATCAAGGGGCGGAGTAATTAATGCTCCATTTTTTACCAGGAATAAATTCATGGTTCCTGATTCTTCAATGTGGGTATGGGTGGCAGAATCGGTCCAGATTAATTGGCGATACCCTTCTTTTTGTCCAATGAGGGCAGGGTACAAGGACGCCGCATAGTTTCCTGCTGCTTTGGCGGTGCCAGTTCCTCCAATGGAAGCCCTAGAATATTCCTGTTCTACCCGCACCCGAATCCGCCCTTCGTAATAGGCACCTACCGGCGATGCCAAAATCATAAACCGATACGAATCGGATGGTTTTATGCCTAAATAGGTTTCGGTAGCGAACAAAAAGGGCCGCAGATACAATGAGTATCCTGTTTTCCCATAAACCCATTCGGAATCAATGTTTAACAAGGCTTTTAAGCCTTCCATGAATACAGATTCGGGGACTTCTGCCATGCACATGCGCCGAGCCGAGGCATTTAGTCTTTTGGCATTCATTTCAGGACGAAAAACTCGCACCTGGCCATCACTACCCCGAAAGGCTTTTAGCCCTTCAAAAATACTTTGGCCATAATGCAAGGCCGACAAAGAAGGTTCAATGGAAATGGGCCCGTAAGGTTCAATTCTGAAGTTCCCCCAAACTCCCTCGGTAAAGTCAGCGCTGAACATGTGGTCGGTAAAGGTCCTTCCAAACAACAGCTGATCCCAGTTGACCGAACTTAATTTTGAGGTTTCACGAGAGTTGATAGCAATGTCAGCTGAAGTAAGAACCATGACAGAAAATACGTTTTAATGGGTGCCCAAATATAGGGGATAAATGTTGGCCTAAGCAAGGAATTTTCTTGCTTCTGTTCTCTTTTAACCCAATTTAGGTTCTTTTAGGTAGCATGGGCCTTATATCTGAAGTACCCTTCTTAGGTAAGAATTGCACCTAGCGCACCCGTAGTCGCTGCCCAAGGCGAATGTAGTCGGCATTTCTTAGCCGATTCAATTTTTTCAGTTTTGATATGGTTGTTTTGTATTTTCTAGCAATAGAAGATAAGGTTTCACCAGATCGCACCCGATGTGTTTTTGATTTAACAGTATGAGGTTGGTGGTAATTTTCGCCTCCTTTTTGTGGAGAAAGTTGCGATTTATCGATTTCTAAAATAGAGGTTTTGCTTACCGGCCCTTCCTCTGTCCATTCCATGATTAAAGCAGGATCTAAGGCAAAGCCTCCATATCGAACTTCAAAATGCAGGTGTGGGCCAGAGCTCTTCCCGGTACTTCCGCCCAAGCCCAACGGTTCGCCGGCAGCCACCAAGTCTCCTTGCTGTACATCAATTCGGTCCAAGTGGCCATATAAGGTTTCTAAACCATTAAAATGCCGTACCATAACACAATTGCCATATCCGCTGTGGTTGAATTTGGCGTACCGAACAACCCCATTCATCAGGCTAACCACCGTATCGCCCACTTCCAAATGGGTATCCCAACCTTTATGCATATGTCCATTTCGTGGACCATAACCCCAAGTCAATTCTTCTCCATACCATGGATAAATGAGTTGTTCACCTTCTTCCAATACAACAAACCTAAGGGTTTGGGGCATGGTGTCGATGCGGGTCGAATCAGGAAACAATTCACGGTCTTCCCAATGTTCAAACCAATCGGGTCTCCATTCCTTGAGTTGCTCAAATAGGTTTCGCCTTCCTTGCGGCTGTAAATCGGGAAGCAGTTCAGCCAAGCGTTTTCTTAAGGCAGAAACAGATAAGGCAGACATTTCTTCCAATTCAAATGGTTCGGGTTCAGTTCCCCGCGGCGGCACAATACCTTCTGTCCAAACCATCTCTTCGGTTGCCTGATCTTGAGCCAACAGTTCCATAGGCCCACTAAGGAGCCAAGCCAGTAGCAATAGCAAAAGAAAATGACGTTTTAGAGGGTGGAAGGAGGAAAAGACCATTATTAAATGTAGAAATTTGTTTCTTCAAAAATACAAGAACGCAAGAATTGTCTTTTTTCGTATTTCTAAAGTTATGAACAAAACCATCGGAATAGCCTTAACCGGAGGCAGTGGGCATTTGGGCGGCGTTTTACTGCCAATGTTGATAAATCAAGGATTTCGGGTGCGCGCTTTGGTGCGAAATCACCAAGCTCATTTCCCGGAACAGGTTGAGCAGGTGTTGGGAGATTTGGATTCAAAGGAATCTCTGCAAGCCTTGGTTCAAGGAATGAATGTGTTGATTCATTCTGCAGCCTTGATTTCAGTGTCGGGCGACCCCCACGGATTGGTGCATAAAACCAATGTGTTGGGAACGAAACAGGTGCTAAATGCGGCGCGGGAAGCGGGGTTGTCTAGGTTCATCTATATCGGATCTGTTCATGCCTATCAAAACCGTCCTCACCTTGAACGCCTAGACGAATCAAGGCCAATGGTGGTTCATGGGGGCGCGTACGACCGGAGCAAATCGGAAGCCCAACGGTGGGTCTTGGCACAAAACCAACCCGGATTTGAAACACTGGCCTTGTGCCCAACCTCCATGATTGGCCCCCCAGACCTAAAGCCATCCTTGTTGGGACAAGCCATTCACGATATAGCAGCGGGTAAAATCCCCGCTGTTTTTCCCGGTGGTTTTGATTTTTGCGATGTGCGGGATGTGGCTCAGGCTATATTGAATGCCATTCATGCCGGACGCCCCGGGCAAGCCTACCTGTTGGGCGGCCGCTGGTACAGCATGCGCGATATGGGCAAGCACATCGGAGCTATTATCGGAAAACCCATACGGCTCCCTGAAATTCCATTTTGGCTGGGAAAGCTTCTCTTACCATTCAGTAGAATATATGCCAAGATGTCGGGCCAAAAAACTGAATTCACCGCCGAAGCGCTGGATATTTTGCGCTTTGGACCTCGGTTGGTATCCAGCGACAAGGCCAAACGCGAGTTGAATTACCACTGCCGAGACCTTTCTGAATCGTTGAACGATGTTTTAAAAGGTAAATAAAGCGCATGCATCAAATTAATGATTAAGTTCGACTTGTAGCTTTTCCAATGCATTCAAACTAAGCCCTACAATTTCTATGGATTTCATGCTTCCTTTTTTGTGGATTTGGATGGGCATTGCCCTAGTCACCTTTGTGTACTTGCTTAGGCAAAATGCTCCCTATGGAAGGCATCAAAAGCCAGGTTGGGGACCAACAATTTCAAATCGGGCAGGCTGGATTGTGATGGAAGGCTTTGTTTTGCTCGTTTTTTGGTCCTGGTTTGTAGCGCAGGGATGGAAGCCCAATGCTCAGGCAGCAGTACTATGTGGCTTATTTAGTTTGCACTACATTCACCGCAGTTTTATTTTCCCTTTCCGAATCCGAACCAAAGGAAAAACCATGCCTTTGCTTATCATGGGATCGGCCATGGTATTTAACCTGATTAACGGCAGTGTTCTTGGTTGGGATTTATCCAATCCCAACAGAGCGGAAGTGCATCCATTTATTTTTGGGCTTGGATTGTTCATTTTTGTTCTTGGGTTCATACTCAACTTGCTTTCCGATAATGCGCTGATGAATCTTCGCAAGCCCGGAGAAACAGGATATAAAATTCCTCATGGTGCCATGTTTCGGCTTGTTTCTTGTCCCAACTTGTTGGGCGAAATCGTAGAGTGGGCGGGGTTCGCTATTATGTGCGGCAGCTTGGCCGGTCTTAGTTTTTGGATTTGGACTGTAGCCAATTTATTGCCCAGGGCGCTGGCCCACCACCGTTGGTACCTTAACACCTTTCCGCAGTATCCCAGCAACCGAAAGGCAGTGATTCCCTATTTATTGTAAGATGTAGCCTTAATTCATAAGGGCCACTTTGAGTTGAACGGGTTCGTGGTCTGAAAATGAAAAATACTGATTGATGCGCTTTACCTCAACGGCTTTTAGGTTTGGCGACAGCAAGAAGTAATCGATGCACACTTCTAAGGTTTTGTCGGGTTCATACCCTGTTGCCAATGCGCGATTGGTGGTGGTGTCGGGAGCTACCCAAGTCCATCCCGGATCGGGAAAGTCATTTTTCACTTGCGAGGCGGCCAAGGACCAGCGGTATCCGGGAGCCTGTTGATTCCAGTCTCCTCCAACAATAATTCGATTCCCCAAGCGCGATTCCATGCGTAAAAAGGCCGCCAAACTATCCATTTGTCGCTGCTTTACCGAGCCATCGTCGTAGGCAGATAAGTGCACGTTGATTAAGATTAGGTCAGATCCATCTTTAAAATAATCCGGATAACGCCAGGTCAAAAAGCACCGGTCCAACATAAACAATCCCACCGGCCAGGTTGCATCGGCGGCTAGAGCATGTCGAGTGGATTGCCCGGGCTTTACCCTGCCCAAGGTCATTAAGCCCGCCATGCATTTTCCATATGGTTCTCGAATGGGTTCAGGGACAAACAGTGTTTTGTAATTGTAGGCAAAACCATAGGCATATCCGGGCATTGCTTTTGAAATTTCAGTTTCCTGATCTACATGGTAGCTGCGCCGAGAATCCTTGTCTACCTCCTGAAGCATAAGCACATCTACATTCCGTTGCTCTGCTAAAAATCCTAAAATGCCATTCAAATAATAGTCAGAAAGATGGGCTGTGGGGCGAACATTATACCCCCCGTCAAAGAAAAAATCTTGTTCTGCTCCCAAGCCGCCATATCCAATGTTCCAGGTTAATACAGTAAGGGTGTCGGGAAAAACCGATGCAGCAGTAAGGCCTTTGATGGGAACATCCTCTCGGGCATCGGGTCGGTAATCCAGTAGGCTAAACACCAATAGAAATAAGGCAAAGGCCAGAACGGGAACCAATACTATTCCCAACAAAATGCGCATAAACAACTTCATGCCTAAAGGTAGGATTTTTAAGAATGTATGCACCGAACAATGGGAATTGAAGGTGGGCAGTTGAATTGATGGTAAAAATCATCCCAATTCCGTTTTCAGTATTTATTTTAGTGGGAGTTGGGGTATTGTGCCACCGCGGCCCGGATTGCGGCGGCAGTGGGCAAGGCAAGGCCCTGTGCTTGCCGGCCCGCGGAGGCGACCTTGGGAGCCCACGCAGGGCCAAGCAAGCACCGGCCTTGCCGCCGACCACTACAGCCAAAAGCCGGATAAGCCGCCCAAAACATTCATAAAAACACCAAAAACTGAAGTATATTTGTTTGGATAAAAACCCATTACACTCTTGCCTAAACTCATGCGAAATCCGTTTTATTTGCTGCTTTTTGCATTCATTGCCCCTGTTTTGCTGCCAGCCCAAGGCGTGACAATTGGCTCAAACAATCCGCCCGATCCCTCAGCTGTACTTGACTTGCAGTCGAACCAATCCGGGTTGTTGCTTCCCAGACTCACAACAGCTCAGCGCAATAGTATTGCATTGCCATCCAGAGCTTTGGTAATTTATAATACCGACAACGAATGCGTTGAGGGCTATTTTCCAGGAGGTTGGAAAGCTTTGCAATGCGATTGCAACAGTGCACCCAACAGTCCAAGCTCAATTTCGGGCCCTACAGTGGCCTGTCCTGCTGATACGGGTTTGCTGTTTTCCATTGCTACGGTATCCGGTGCTACTTCCTATGCCTGGACCATTGGCTCTACCGATACCATTATTTCTGGTACCGGCAGCGATAGCTTGCGTATGAATTTAAGTTCTTTGACGGGCTTGCGAACCATCAGCGTAGCGGCCCAGAATTATTGTGGAACTTCGGCACCTGCTGTACTGAGCCTTAGCGTAGCCTTGCCCGATAGCAGCTTTACCGTTCAGCCGGCAACTCCCATTATTAATAATGCCGCGCAATTCAATGCCAATCAATCCAACGCTACGTACGCATGGACTTTCCCTTCAGGTAGTCCGGGCAGTTCTACGGCTCAAAACCCTTCTGTTACATGGACTCAAACTGGTACCTATGCTGTGCAATTGACGGTTACAGATGCCAACGGATGCCAAAGTCAAAATACCGATTCTGTGACCGTAACCAATTGTTCTCCAGCCACCTATACATTTAGCAATTGCGGGCAAACCGGCCGAACAGGCCCAAGTCAGGCCCAGTGCAATGCCAGCTATGGTTCAGGTGTTGTAACTGTATCGAATGGGGTGCAATTGTGGACGGTGCCTGCCACGGGAAATTATACCATTCAGGCTGCAGGCGCCGAGGGTGGAGATAAAGGTGACTATTTGAACCAGTCTGGGAAAGGTACTATTGTTTCTGGTAGTGTTTCGTTAACGGCAGGTACGGTTCTGGCCATAGTTGTGGGGCAACGTGGAGGCCAATCTTTATCGGCAAATAGTTCCGGCGGTGGCGGTGGTGGTGGCGGCAGTTTTGTGTACAACAGCCAAAGCAATGTTTTGTATGTGGCTGCTGGCGGTGGCGGTGGAATCGGCGCAGGAAACAGCACACGCAAACCAGGAAGAAATGCCTCAACATCTCAAAGCTCAGGAACCAACCAGCAAGACAACAACAACGGCCCCAGCAGCTATAACTATTTTGCCATAACCGGAAATGGGGGCGGAAGTTACGGACAAGTTATAGGGCAAGGCGATTATGATTCAGGTGGGGGAGCAGGTTGGAATGGAAACGGCATGAATGGGGTTCAATACCCTGGAACGGAAGGGGGGCGCTCCAGAGTCAACGGATTTTTAGGCGGAAACTTCGATTCTAGTCGTTCTCCGTATGTTGGAGTGGGTGGATTTGGCGGTGGCGGCGGAGCCTCTGATGGCGGTGGCGGTGGCGGTGGATATACCGGTGGGAATGGTGGACGCTGGAACAGCCTTGCCACGGGCGGTGGCGGCGGTTCTAGCTATGTTGTGGGCAACAACAATCCGTCTAGTATCGGAAACCAATCTGGCCATGGTCAAGTAATCATCACTCGAACATGTCCTTAATTATCATGCCGTCAGAACATTCAGTTTTTTGAATGTGGGTTTTAGAAGGCGGCAGCTGTGCTTTCATTGGTAGGCCGCACACCGGGCGGTTGTGCTGTTAGTGGGCTGTGGCGGATCCTCGCAACGCCTCGTTGGCCTGCAGCAGCCGTAGCAGGCTCTTGTGCCCATTTTGGATTCAATACCTGCCGCACCTGGCAAGAAAAGCATTTGGCGTCCTGAAACAGAAAGCAATTAAAGTCCTCCCAATTTATCCCGCTGTTTTTTGGAGCTGCTCTACATAGGTGGCAATGCCATCTTCCAGCGATTGAAAAGCAAAGGGGTACTTAGAGGAATGAAAAAACCGTTGCATATCTGCTTGGGTATGATATTGATAGCGGTCTCGAAGGCCTTCGGGCATATCTATAAATTCAATTTTGGGGACAAGGCCTAATGCCGAAAATAGGCCTTGGCTTAAGTCTAAAAAGGAGCGCGCAGTCCCCGTACCTAAATTGTAGATTCCAGAAGCAAATGGCTGTTGAAAACTGTACCACAACACCCGAATTACATCGTTCACCGAAATAAAGTCTCGCCGTTGTTCGCCATCCAGATAATCTGTTTTGTAGGAGCGAAACAAGTTCATTTTACCTGTTTCTTTTATTTGGTGGTAGCCATGCCATACCACTGATGCCATGCGGGATTTATGGTGTTCCCCAAATCCGTACACATTAAAAAAGCGGTATCCGAACCAGGCTTTTGGTTGTTCTGCCTGTTCCATGGCCCAGCAATCAAAATCCAGCTTGCTTTGTCCATATGGATTTAATGGCCGAAGCTGCATGAGGGATTGGGATCCATCCTGATAGCCATGTTCTCCCGCCCCATAAACGGCGGCAGATGAAGCATAAATGAAGGGGATTTTGTAGCGGGCAGCAGCGTGAAAGATTTTTTTTGAATAATCTAGGTTTAGGTGTTTCAGTACTGCCTCGTCCAGGCAAAAGGTATCGGTCCGGGCTCCCAAATGAAAAATGGCCTTGACATCTGAAAGCCAGCGGTCAGGGTTTTTAATGAAGGCCTCCCGGTCTATGCATTCTTGAAACGGGATGGATTTCCAGGCCAGCTGTTCTGCTGTACGGTTGAAATCATCAACTCCAATTGCCCGGTAACCCGCTTCAATGGCATAGCGGCTCAATGCTCCACCAATAAAACCGGCGGCACCGGTAATTAGAACTTGGGGCTGTTTTGAACTGTCCATCGCCTCGACCAATCGAAGAAGGGAAGATTAGGGGGCTATGCTCAAACGCCCAATCCAGTGTTGCCCTTCATGACGTACGGTTAGCGTGTACATGCCGGGGGAGCAGGGTAGGCCCTCGAGCAGCAATTCGTTTTGAATGCGTATGCTTGAAACAGGTAACTCTCTACCGCTGGCATCCGTTAAACGTATTTCGGGAGTTTTCCACGATTCAGGAATTTGAAGGGTCGCTCGTTCTGAGGTGGGATTGGGGTACAACTTCAGCGGGGTTGCTTCAGGGAAATCCGGATTGCTCAGGACCATGCATTGAGCAATTCCGGGGGGAACCGTATCCACATCAATAACAATATTGGCATCGGATGCGAAGGACGGAATCAAGAAAGAGAAGTAGGCAATCAGCATTTCATCGGTAGTGGCTTCTCCGGCGGTCACCGTTTGTGGCGGATTGCTTGGATTGTTGGGGTTGTTGGTGGTATTGTCGTACACGGCCTCGGCCTTAAGTACTGAGTTGGCAGGCAAAATGAGGGGTTTCCGGAAAGAATAGGTTCCTTGCCATGAAAAATCCCAATTTGGAATATTTACCAGAGGAATGGTATCACCCACTGGAGGAAGGGCATAGATTTTCATGGATTTTCCAATCAAATGCATATGGGGCATAATGGACAACAACGTGGTGTTGTAGGGTATGGTATAATCTGCGGTAAAACTGCGTACGGTATTTGCAGGTATAACCAATGGCTGATTGATAGTAGTAATGTGATTTAAAATGGGCATGTTCATTACTTCTCGGGTAGTACCTGTAGCGAATTTCAAATTCACTCGAGTGCTGTCCAGCTTGCCTTGGGTATTGATAGGGTAATGCATTTGAAGCACCAAGCTGGAGTTGGGCTCCAACTTCATACCCATACCGGCTGGGTAAACAATGGGGTCGCCGCCGGGCACCCAGCCTCCTAAAAATTTTGAGTCTTGAGAACCAGTGCCCCCAAAATTAGTGTAACCAGGCAAGGGGTCATTGGCATCAAGTTGGGCTGGAATTCCAGTATTATCGGCATAGACCAAACAATGGTGTACCATTTCTCGATTTCCGGGAATCACTTCCATTGCTGATAAATAGACGGCTTGGGCATTGTTTAATGGAATAACAAAACACCGGTAATCTTCCTGATTCAGGGGATTTACGTAATCTGACATTTTGCCTGACCAGCTTAGTGTACCAATTTGGCTTCCGGTATTGATTGCGGGAGGGTTGGGTGCATTGTTTGGATTTCCTTCTGGCGCTCCAGCATCTACCCAATTTTTTATTAAATCAATTTCGCCTTGGGTAAGATAACGCTCGTGCGCATGCGTACGGTAAGAGGGATCTGCGGGCCAGGGGGGCATGCGTCGGGCTTGGACAGCCGATTTCATGGCATTCCGAACCAAAAATGCCTCAGAGTATGTTTTTAGGGAAAATGGCGTAGGACCTCCGGTATAATGGCAGGAGTAGCAACGGTTATAAACGATGCAGGCTACATTGTCTGACCAAGTGGGTGTTTGAGCCTGACCTGTAGAGATTAAGCCCAGTAAAAAAAGGAAAGCGAATGCATTCTTCATACATTGAAATTTATCGAAAGGTACGAGAAAAAGCCTAAACCTTTCAATGCTTGAACATTAAATTTGATTGTTTGAGCTTGGGCGATCTGGAATTTAGATTCCAAATTCAACTTGGAATTGACCAATCCAATTGTTCCCGGGTTGGCTTAAATCCCAACGGCTGCCCGATTGTTCATACCCCATGAACACCTGAGATTTTATCCGGTGCCCTTGAATATACCAATTCAACCCTATGCCGGTTTGACTGCGTTGCGGATATTGCATAGCCACAGATGCTAAAGGAATAAACTGAGCCCAACGAGCCACCAGTTCTGTTTTCTTGCTTACCATTTTACCTGCTTGTATCATAATTCCTTGGCCCAGAATGGGAAGAATTGCTGAATTTGTTGGCAGATTACCCGTTTTATAAATTCCCTCAGACATAAGAGACCAGCCTTTGTATTTGAACGCCAAATCAACTAAAATGGCTTGAAAATCAGATGGACTGCTCATGTCCAATCCATGTGTACCCGCTTGTCGGATGGCCCATTGGTTGAAGTGGCCCCCTGCCGAAATGGACAGTTTGGGTTGATTTTCCCATTCAAGATCGCCTTCAGAATAATCTCCGCTGTTTTTAAATGATCCAAAAGGAAGCCATTCTGCTCTAAGTGTATAGGCTAAACCGGCATCTCTAGGAAGGGCGTTTCTTCCTTCGCCAGAACTTACAGCTCCTTTCAGGCGAAAAACCTGTTTTCCTGCGGGTAACGTAGCATAAAAAAAGGCCCCAACATCTCGGTCTAAGGTCAACAGATTGTTCACCGGCGACCGCTCTGGCAATTGTAAATTGCCGGAAGAAACTACGCGTTGCCGATTGCCTGGCAGTTTACTTTGTCCAAAACCGATGTAAAAATTTGGAGAAAAATGGTAGTAAATCATGGCATCTCGAATGGGCTCAGCGACCGTTCCTCCGGCCAAACCTAGATCATTTCGGCTGAAAGAAAGCTGTATGTAATAGGCCAATTTAGGACTGAAGAGATATCCGTCAAATCGGAACCGTAACCGCCGAACCAGAAAGCCTAGGGTGGCAGGCTGAAGATTTAAACCATCCTCGCTTTCATAAAACAAACGGTTTTGCATCCGAAACCGCATATTGACCAAAAACAGGGAATCTTTCTGAAAACGTACTCCTTTTGAGGTTGTTCCTAGGGGAGCTTCATCGCTTTCCGTTTCTCGTTGTGCCGATAATTGGCCTAAAAAGACCAGGCAAATCAGGCCGCAAATCAGTTGCTTCATGTGTAAATGTACAATTGTCGGAGCGAAAGAAAAACAAGGGGGATACGTGCCCTAGAAAGAAAACGAGAACATTGAGCGCTATTTAAGGCCCAACTGCTTAATTTTTACCACTGAGGTAAAAAAGCGTGTCAAGGCCCAACTGCTTAATTTTTACCAAAAAGCCCGCGGAGGTAGGCACGGAGTTCACTGAGTTTTGGGCTGGAACCCATGCATAATGGCTTTTACGTCAGCTCCTTTGCGGCCTTTGCGCCGACATAGAGTTCTTTGCGGTAAAAATCCGGTTCAGGCTTGGAGGCGGCCGGTTTTTACCCTACGTGCGCGGAGATGGCGTGAATTTATTTATGCCGTTTCAAGGCACACTCCAACCATTCCTGAAATAAGGCCCCATCCGGCTCATATCCATAGGTCTCGCTCAACAACTTGCCATTCCCGTCCATCACCACATACAAAGGCTGACTTTGTTGCTTGAAGTGATAGATTTCAAAATCGCTCCACACTTTTCCAATGGTGGTCATTGGTTTTCCGCTAACCGGAGAAATTTTTTGAAGGTGCTCGGGAATGCTACGTTTGTCGTCGCAAAATAAGCTGACAACCACAAATTTGTCGCGCAGCAGTTCCATGTTTTTTCCTTGAGTCCACACGTTCTCTTCCATCAGTCGACAATTGGTACAACCATACCCGGTAAAGTCAATGAAAATGGGCTTATTCCGTTCGCGGGCCGCTTCCATGGCCGGAGCCAAATCATTAAAACAATCTAGTCCCATTGGGCAATGTCCGCCACCAGCATTGGTATGAGCCGATTCGGTGTAGGAGGGAGGAGGAGCCAATCCGGCGAGCAATTTTAATGGAGCTCCAGTTAATCCCGGAATTAAGTACAACGTAAAACTCAATGAAATTACAGCAAGGAAAATACGGGGTACCGACAATTTGGTTTCCCCTGAGCTGTCGTGGGCTGTTTTAAAAATGCCCAACAAATACAAGGTCAACAGGGAGAAAATGGCAATCCACATGGCGAGGAAGCGTTCCCGGAATAAAAAGTCCCAGTGGTAAGCCATGTCAACAGTCGATAAAAATTTCAGAGCCAAGGCCAATTCCAACAGCCCTAGAGACACCTTTACTGATGTCATCCAGCCTCCCGCTTTGGGCAGGGTGTTCAACCAGCCGGGGAAGGCCGCGAACAGGGCAAATGGCAGGGCAAGAGCTACCGAAAAGCCAAACATACCCATTAAGGGAGCCACATTGTTTCCAGTATTGGCAGCCTCAACCAGCAAGGTGCCTATCAAAGGGCCGGTACAGCTAAAGGAAACCAAAGACAAGGTAAAGGCCATGAAAAAGATGCCCACCAAGCCACCTTTGTTCGCTTTTTTATCAACCGCGTTCAATAATTTATTGGGCAGCATGATTTCAAAGGCCCCAAGAAAGGAAATGGCAAACACAACGAAAATGAAAAAGAAGAGCAGATTCCAAAAGGCACTAGTAGCCATGGCATTTAAGGCATCGGAACCGAAAATTTTGGTAATCGCAAAGCCCAAACCGGTGTAAATGACAATGATGGATAGGGCATAGGTGGCAGCATTGGCAATTCCTTTGGCCCGAGAAGAACTTTGTTTGGTGAAAAAGGCCACTGTCATGGGAACCATTGGGAATACGCAGGGTGTTAACAAGGCCAGCAATCCGCCTAAAAATCCGGCAAGGAAAATACCCCAGGGAGTTTTACTTTGATTGTCAGCTCCGGTGCAGCCCCCATCCTCCCGTACACGGGCGCGAACCTGATTCGTTAGCCGCTCAGGGTCATTGCCAGAGCCCCAAATGGCCTCAGCGCTTCCGCCCTCCGGACATCCGTCGGCGCGGTCTGAAGCCACCCCGGGGCACTGATCTTTTCCATTATGAACTCCATCTCCATCGCTATCCGGACAGCCCATGGATTCTTTAGGGCCGGGTTTATCTTGACACAGGTCCAGGCTGTCCACAATCCCATCGCCATCAAAATCGTTTTCTGCTCCTTCGGTGGCTTCTGGTGCTGTTGTTGCATCGGAGGTTCCTGGGTTTGATCCGCAGACCTCAGCCGAAGGAGAAAAAGAAATGGAATAGGATTTGTCGAACGGAAGACACATGCCGGCATCTTCCGTGCAGATTTGTCCCAACACATTCACTTGGATTTTTGAATTGGGTGGCAAATTGCATAAGTCAAGGTCTTTTTTGAAGGTGACATTGTGCTCCTCAAAATAAGCGGTGGGACCTAAGTACTCATCGTTGACTTTTTTGGGCTTAGGTTCGCTAAAGACAACATCTTTAGGGGCTTGCTGGCCTAAAATAACTTGAAAAACAGTTTTGTTTGGCGGATTCGTTTGAGAATATAAATGCCATCCCTGAGCCACTTTGGCTTTCATAACCAAGCTGTAGTTCCCTTTTCCATTGGGCTGTACAGATAAGGCCCAATGTATATTTTCCTGCTGGGCTTGCGCGGGCATAAAAACCAGGCTCAACCAACCGATGATGGCAAAAATGAATCGCATAATGTCAATGGTTTGGATTGCAAAATTAAGCAGCCACTTTGGATATTTTCACCTTTGGTAACTGCAGTCACCTTAAACGGCAGCTTTTCAACTTTAGTATGTGTTGTGATTTCCAATCGCCAATGGGCTGAAATTGCCTTCTACGGCTTGGAATTACAGAATGGCTTTACGCAAATAGGAATCCATCATCAACCAGCCTTCGGCAGTAAAGGCCAGGTCTTTATCGGTTTGGAACCACGATGCGGGGAATTCCGACTTTAAATCTTGCCAGATGTTCCATTGTGTTTTTCCAACCCGCCGAATGGCTTCTTTTGCTTCTGCACCTTCCAAGGTGCGCATGCGGGTCATTAACCATTCGTTCACTTTTTGATTGGCGCTTAATTCTTCCAAGTCTTGAATGGAGGTGTTCTGTTGCATGGCTTGCACATAGGCGCCATTGGAAGAGCGGTTAAACCAGCGTTTGTCGGCCTGCAAGCTATGTGCAGAAGGGCCAAGTCCTAAGTAATCTTCTCCACTCCAATAGGCTGAATTGTGTCGGGAACGCTGCCCCGCGCGAGCATAATTGGATACCTCATAATGTTCAAATCCAGCTTCACTCAATACCGAATGCAGGCTCAAAAATTGCTCGGCCGATTCTTCCTCTTCGGGCAGCTGTTCTTTGCCTTTGCGCACAGCCAATTCCAATTGAGTGCCGGTTTCTACCGTGAGTCCGTAGGCTGAAATGTGGTGTACATTGCGCTGGGCCAGTTCGCGGGCGGCGCTCAATACATCTTCGCGGCTTTGACCGGGCAATCCAAACATTAAATCCACCGAAACGCGTTGAACCCCGGCAGCTTCAATTTTATCCAGGGCCTGAAGCGCTTGCTTGGCATCGTGGGCCCGGTTGAGTCGAGCCAACACCTGGGTGTTTAGCGATTGAACCCCGAGGCTTAATCGATTGATTCCCAAATCTTTCCAAGCGTGAGCTCCAAATTCCAACAAATCATCCGGGTTGGTTTCCAGCGTAATTTCAGCCTCTGCAGCAATAGAAAAGTTGCTCCTCAGCGTGTTCAGCAGGGGCTCCAGTTGCCGGGGGCCCAACAATCCAGGCGTCCCACCTCCAAAATAGATGGAATCAAAGGTTTGCTGAGTCCAGAACGGGGCTTGATTTTGAGCCTCTATCGATAGCGCCTGAAGCAGGGGCTTAACCCCGTTTAAATTGACTGTAAAATGAAAATCGCAGTAGTGGCAGGCCTTTCGGCAAAAGGGAATATGAACATAAAGACCCATGTAGTGCTTACTTCTGAGGAGTGAGTACAAGGCGGTTGATATCGAATCCTTTGGCCTTCAGGTTGCGGCAAATTTCTTGAAATTGAGCAGCCTCCATTTTAGGCTCGCGGCATAAAATCCAAAGGTATTCTCGGTTTGGGTGGCCAACGGCGGCATACCGGTACTCGGGGTCAAGCTCTAAAATCCAATATTTTCCACGGAAGGGCCAAAAAAACTGGACCTTTAATTTGGCATTCCCGGAATTGGGTTCAACCCAGGCTTTGCCATTAATGTAGGACAATTCACCGTTAAGGCTGTCGCGTCGGCATCGGTTTTCAACCACAACATGACCTTCCGGGCTTAACGTATAGGTTGCCGTTGTCGCTTGGCATCCGGCCTGAAATCGGGTTGGGAAGGAAGCAATTTCATACCATTTTCCCGCATACTTCTGTAAATCAACATATTGCACCGTTTCGAGCGGGGGCTGAGCTGCGCAACCAAACAGGCCCATCAGGCCGGCACCTAAAATCCCTTGCATCATTTTTTGAATCATAGGTTAAAGGTACATTTTTTTAAGGGGTTTTGGGGCGGGAATTCCGGCTGTCGCGGGCAGTCCGCGGTCCTCAGCCATGGCTACAGCGGGTTTGCGGTGGCTCCCAAGGTCGCCTCCGCACCTCGCGTAGCCAGGGCTTCGGTCCTTGCGGGCTGACCCTGCTCCATCCGGCCCGCAAGCTGTCGTGTAAACAAAATGTTTAAATTAAAATGTTAAAGGCTTGACAATTAAAAAATTAATCCTTAACTTTTGAGGAAATTAGTGGCATATGAGTACTCCATCAACCCCTAAAAGTTTGGCCCTCGTTTTTGATTTGACCGAAAGCGGCAGGCAGAATGTACGCCGGGCCGCTCAATTGGCCTTAGATTGGAACTGGCCCTTGGAAATCTGGATTCCTGAGCATCCCGGATTTTTAAAAGAACATGCTTTTTCTACATTCACCGATAAAGCAGCGTTTCAAGAGGCTGTGGTTGCCAAATTAAAGGACATTGTTAAGAAGGTGCATGATGAATTTCCGGCGCAGATTCATTACGATTGGTTGCCCGCTAAGTCTCAGGATTGGAAAGGGTTTTTTCAGAAAAAGGGAAGGCCTTTGTTGATTCGTGTTCACTCCAGCGATGGGCGTATGTCTAAATACCTTGGGAGTTTGCCCATTTATGAATTTAGCCATCGGTTTAAAATTCCGGTTATGGCCTTGAATTCAGAAGTGCTATTTGAACCCATTTTAAGGATGGGATTGCTGATTGATAGTCAAAACAGGCATACCCGTACAAAAATTCCAACGGCCCAAGCCTTGGCCCAATTGTGGAAACCTCACATTCATATTGTAGGCTTGGATTTTAATTACAACCCTACAGAGCGAGGACACCTAAAGGCATTGGTTCGGCAAGCTCAAGGACTTATGGAAATTCCAGGACTTGAAGCCAGTTCCGAAATTCTTCCTTGCCGATCAGCGAAAAAGGAATTGCCCCCTTTCCTTCGTCAATCCAAGATCGACACCTTAGTGATGGTGGCCGAAGAGGATGGAATGTTGCCGGCCGTGTTTGGCTATTCCCACGCGCATCATTTATTGAAATTATTTAAGGGGAACATCGTTTTTGTACCCTCTCTTTTGTCAACTCAGCGTGCCAGCGTTAGTATTTAAATTTTGGTTAAAAAGTTTCTGATTTATTGGTGCAAAAACGCCTCGGCTCCCTATTCCGTTTTGTATCTTTGAGGAAATCAAATTTCGGGGTCATTGTAGTTCCGGTTTTTTCTCTGCTGTGTTAAGCGAACAAAGCAGGAGTTGAATCGAAAGCATTCGAGATTGGAAACAAAAAATGTCCTGAAAGCCAAAGGATTAGGTAGTGGAATACTTAAATGAACTCAATCCCCCACAGCGGGAGGCCGTAACAACGGTTGAAGGTCCGATTATGATTATTGCCGGAGCAGGTTCTGGCAAAACCCGGGTATTGACGTATCGAATTGCTTTTTTAGTAGAACAAGGTATAGACCCTTTTCAAATCCTGGCCTTGACCTTTACCAATAAGGCCGCTCGGGAAATGAAGGAACGCATTTCAAAGGTTATCGGAGAAACCGATGCCCGAAGCTTGTGGATGGGAACGTTCCACTCCGTCTTTGCCCGAATTCTTCGTGCGGAATCCGATAAATTAGGCTACCCAAGTAATTTTAGCATTTACGATACCGACGATGCCAAAAGCCTACTAAAAACCATCATTAATGAACTTGGTCTGGACGATAAAACCTATAAGGCCTCTACGGTTTACAACCGAATCTCTTCCGCTAAAAATGCCTTAATTACTGCTGCCGCCTATGAAAAAAATGAGGTTTTAAAAGCCGAAGATGAAGAAGCGCGCCGGCCAAGAATGGCAGAAATATACGCCCTGTACTCGGGGCGTTGTTTCAAGGCCTCAGCCATGGATTTTGATGATTTGCTTCTTAAAACCTATGAATTGTTTTTGAGGTTTCCGGAAGTGCTATACAAGTACCAAAATCGCTTTCAATTTTTGCTGGTTGATGAGTTTCAAGACACCAATTTTGCACAATATTCAATTGTAAAACAATTGGCCGCGCTCTACCAAAACATATGTGTAGTAGGCGATGATGCTCAATCCATTTATGCCTTCCGCGGGGCCAACATTCAGAACATTTTAGATTTTGAACAGGATTACCCCGATTTAAGAACATTTAAGCTGGAACAAAACTACCGCAGTACCCAATGTATTGTGGAAGCCGCCAATCACATTATTGCCAACAACCGGGGGCAAATTCCAAAAACGGTTTGGACCCAGAACGAAAAGGGCAATAAAATCAAGTTGTATCGGGCCATGACCGATAATGAAGAGGGACAATTCGTGGCCAGTAGCATTCATGAAACCCACCTTAGAGCGCATACACCCCACGACCAGTTTGCTGTTTTGTATAGAACCAATGCGCAAAGCCGCGCGCTGGAAGAAGCCTTACGCAAGCTAAATGTTCCATATCGCATCTATGGTGGCTTGTCGTTCTATCACCGAAAAGAGATTAAAGACCTGTTGGCCTACATTCGTGTAGTCATCAATCCTGCCGATGAAGAAGCGCTAAAACGCATCATTAATTATCCCGCCCGAGGCATAGGGAAAACGACCTTGGATAAATTGTTTGTGGCCGCTTCAGACAACGATATTTCTTTGTGGGAAGTGCTTGAAAATATTGAATCCCTAGGCTTGGGGTTGGGGGTTGGAATCCGGGCGAAAATCGAGGATTTCAGGTTTATGATACTGAGATTTCAAGGTGCCCTAATGAACGCAAACGCCTATGATCTTGCCACTGAAATTGCTCAAAACAGTGGATTGCTACAAGACTTATATACCGATAAATCGCCGGAAGGGGTTAGTAGGTACGAGAACATTTTGGAATTGTTGAATGGAATCAAGGAATTTGCCGATCGAGAAGAGAATTTGCCCGATGGCAGGCCAATATTGCCTGCCTTTATGGAGGATGTGGCTTTGCTGACTGATGCAGATGAAACCGATGACGACAACACTCCCAAGGTATCTTTAATGACCATTCATGCGGCCAAAGGCCTCGAATTTCAAGAAGTATTTGTGGTTGGATTGGAGGATTCCCTCTTTCCAAATCAGCAAAACATGCATTCTCGCGCAGAAATGGAAGAGGAACGTCGATTGTTTTACGTCGCCATTACCCGGGCCATGAAGCAATTGAGCATCAGTTATTCCACCACAAGATATCGGTATGGAAGCCTGGTGCACAGCGAGGCATCTCCCTTTATTTCTGAATTAAATCAAGAATATCTTGAACCCGTAGCTTCCCGCAGACCAGGAGCCGGAGGAGCGCCCGATCCCTTTCGCAGAAACATCAGTTCCACCTTTTCCATACCCGCTCATTCGCGCTTACGCAAGGTGTCTGATGTGTCCAAAACACCTTCAAATGCAAATCTTGCAGCTGATTACAAAGTGGGAATGGTGGTGAAGCACAATCGCTTTGGTCAAGGGAAAATAATAGGAATCGATGGACCCGCCGGTCAAAAAACAGCTACAGTATTGTTCAATGAATCTGGCGAAAAGAGACTTTTATTGAAATTTGCCAAATTGGAAATTGTGCAATAAGGACACAAGAGTTAGACAAATTCAACTCTTTTTGGAAATGAGGTGGGCGTAAAAAGGAGTTAAACCCTGCTGCCGTTGTTCTACTTGACCAACAGAAGAGCTTATTTCAACCCCGCTAATCTGCCTTGAAGTGAAATACCGCAAGCCAATTAGAGGGTTGTATCCTTCAAATCAAATTATTGTTCATTAAAAAAAATGGCCTTTTCCCTTGAAACTTTGAAAATCCTCGCGTAAATTTGAAGTTCATCGATGAAACGTTAAAAAGAAAAACTTCGTCACGTATTTGGGGTGGCGAAGAATAGTTAGGGCACTTTTTGGAGTGAACTACGGGGATTTGGGAAAGTTGAAAAACGGAACCAGATTCGCCTTGGGGAGTCTCAGAAAAGCTTTCTGAATTGTGCAAAGGCAACTTTGCTGGTGCAGGAAGCGGGAGCATGGGAATGAGACTGGATGAACTGGCAAATTCATCCTTTTTATAGGAGGGGAAATTGGAAGGGGATTTGAGGGGGAGAGGAAAAGAGGAGGAGGAGATCAAATTAATTTTCAAGATTCCATTAAATGGTAGGAGAAGTTTGGCGACCCGAAGGGCGCGAGGCACCCTTTTTTGGGTAAGCCAAAGCGTAGCCTTCAGGAAATCGGTATTGGCATCAACGATAACCCCGAAAGGGACTCCAAGTCCCTTAGAAACCAACCCCTATTCACGCCTCGAACCAAACGGATGGATTTGGCAAAAAAATGAATTTTTCTTTGAGGGGGCTTGCGGCAGGGATTGAAGCGGCTAGCGCGCAAAGCAAAAAACCGATGTTGGAGGCAGGGCAAAAGAGCGACGTGAGGAGCTACTTTTGGCCCAACTCCAACCGGTTTTTTGCTGCGTACTAGCGCGGAAAGCCCGTCAGCCGCCCTAAAAATCAATCCGGATTCAAAACGTCGGTGGAGTGCTTCCAAATGGACCACATGAGGGCGGGCGCAGCGATGCCTATGAAAAGGGGTAAGAGAATCCATGCCCATTTTGGGTCTCCGTTCAGGGCAACAAATATGGCGGGAAAAGAAATGCAGAAGACCAGCAAAAAGGTGGTGCGCAGCGCTGCTGACTGCCGGAATTGGATGAGATTAAAACGGTAGGCGGCTCCCATTAAACTCAAGGCGGAAACCCATTGCCCCAGTGAGAATGCCCATGCTGCCCCAATGCCATGGTTTGTGGGAATCCAAAACCAATCTGCAGCGAACTGAACACAGCAGGTTAGCAATGCCACAGCAATGAGAACTCGAATTTTTCCTGCGGCGGTAAGAAAGGTTCCGGCAATGAGCGATAGACTAAGGCCCATCAAACCTGGTGCTAAAGCCGACATGATTTGAGCCGTAGGAATGAGGTCTGAGCGGTACAGTGCTGAAGTCAGAGGAAGGGGCGCCCACCAGAGTAGGCCAGCCAGGGCCCAAGCCATAAGTCCCATGCTGCTTACAACAGTCCACCATAACGTACTTACATCTTTTTTGTGGTGAAGCCAGCGTGCGGCCATGGGAAGTACAATTATGGAGAAGAGGGCTGAAAATTGGAAAAATGCTTCTAGTGGTCGCCAGGCCGCGGCATACATTCCCATTGCCTGATCGGTTTCCGAACCGTCTGGAAGAAAGGTGCGCATCCACACCAGTTCCAATCGAAGATACATGCCCATCATCAAGGTTAACAGCGCATAAGGGAGTCCTTTCTTTAGCCAGGAAATCCAGTCTGACAGTGCAAACCATTGGCCTGATATTCCAATTTGAGCAAAAACAATCCAAAAGGTTATGGTCCAAGAAATAAAGGCTACTGCAGCCAAAAGAGCCGAATAATACAGGCCATTTTGAATTAGATTTTCAGCGCCAAAACCAAAAGCCAATCCCAATGCGAGCAACAAGGTGAATTTGTCAACATTGGCCAAAATGGCTTCGCCTCTAAACTTACCTTTGGCGGCCAGAAATATGCGAAGAAAACCATTCCACGATAAAAACCCTTGAAAAACTCCTAGGAGCATTAGAAGTAAAAGCTGATCGTCTGGCCATTGCAGCAGTGCATGTCCGGCCCAAAGGCATAAACCATACAGTGCAAAAAGTGCCAATTTTAAAACCAGTTGCTGTTTAAATGTTTTTGGCATGGATTCTGGCTGGGTAGAAAGAACCCGAGTCAAGTGAATGGAAAGTCCAGCATCAATAATAACCAATAGCATACCTGCCAGACTGTAGGCAGAGAAAAACCGTCCCCATTCTTCAGAACCTAAATGACGCTGTACGGCGGGCTCCATGCCCAGAACCCAGCCTAATTTAATAGAAAGATGAACCAGCCCTGAAAAGGCGGCATAGCCTATAAATCCATCTTTAATTTTTAGCACTTACAGGAGATTGAAGCGTGAGAACCCAAAAAAACACCACGTGAAATACCCCCGCCTGTGTATCCAATACATCTTCCGTACACATAGCCAAGCTAATCATAGCGAAGAAAAACACAAAGAATGAATTCAATGAGTTTTTTAAAAATAAAACAGGAGAGAACCAGAGGAGTAGCCAAAGGAGCAAAAAGGGAATACCTGCACTGAGGGCTAAAAAAAGCCATTGATTGTGTGGATTTAAGGTGCCATAAGTTCCTTTAAGTGGGCTACCCATGTGTTTTAAATGCTGAGCCAATTGCGGACGCAACGAATCAATTCCAACCCCCAGCCAAGGATGTTGAACCAGCAAATTCAATGCGCCTTTCCAAAGTTCAATTCGGATAGGGAGGCTTTTGTGGTTGGGATTCCCGGTTTTACTGTAATAATGCATGTCCCGAATCAATTCATGCAATCGGGCTCGGATTGGAGGTTTTTCCAATTCCAACCAATTGGCAACCCCTGATTCAATGGCTTTTATTTCTAGCGGAGACAAAGCTGAAATGCCTTGGGCATCTTTTCTGAGTCCCCTGGACGTTAAATAGCGTACGAGGGTTGGATAGATGGGGTAATTCAAGTTATGAGCCGAATCGATATGGATAGCACTCCTTTTGGACCACTCTTTTCGCAATTCAAAGGGGCAAACATAGCGCCAGACGTACTTACCGTTTTCAATCGAAGGGTCATTAAAATCGTATTTATATGGATGGCCTTGTGCGGTGTATAGCGGATAGAATTCGGGTTCTGGATCGGGTTGGTACATGCTCCAAGTCCATAATCCAAGGGCAGAAGACCCTAAGAGGAGGATGGCAAAAGCCCAAAGTCTACCTTTAGATGGCAGCAGCAAAGGGATTAAAAGGAAAGACAGCAGTATAGCCGTGATGGCCTGTAGGAATAGGAGGTAGATGAGTGAAAAGGCAATAAAGGTCCAGCTGCGCCAGCTTCGGTCAACCCACCATAAGCCGGCCGCTGTTAGCGTTAGAAGAATTCCCATTCGAACATTTGAAATAAAGGGCGAGAATAATCGGGCTTGTACTTGAGGCCATGCTTCGGAAAATTTTAGGGCTCCGACAGTAAATGCGCAAAGGGTGCCGACAGCTGCGGCCCATAACAGCACCTTGATTTCCTTTTGTTTGGGATTTAGGTGGTACCACGCCAAAGGAAGAAGCAATAGGGGGAGTTTGAGTCGCAATTCGCGCAGGGCCGCCGGATCAGGAAGCGCCATTAAGGCGGGTAGGGCAGTCAAACAAAAAAGGAGGGGAAGCAGCCACCATTTTTCTGAGTTTGGATAACCAAGGTGAGCGGGGCCCGATCCCAATAAACCAAGGCATGCCAGCCCTAAGCCAATGGACATTAAGGAGTGAGAAGTGGATAAACCAAGGGCAATCATGCCCAGTCCAAGCATTCCAAGGTGGCGAAATAAGAAAGGGAAAGCCCGGATCATAGCACTCAAAGATACATGGGGGTGGCTACAGACCCAAACCTGGGTAAAGATTCGGGTGAAATGAAGAGGTATAGCTATCCTCGAACCGCACCTAAATCACTTTCATGTTTGGAAATTGGGATTTGATCTACCCAATCTAAGTCTGGTTGTGGTGGAGACAGAACCACGGGATTTCCTAGGTAATCAACGCGTTTTCCAGGGTATACATATGCTTTCCAAATATAATTCAGTAGGTTTTCTTGTTCTAGATTTGGATGAATGTGAGGTGCAATAAATCGGCGATGGGCTTCTGGCAGAAGGCTCCAGTGTAGGCCTGGCCGTAGATGATGAATGCCATGGTAGCCATTGTTGAAGGCAAAAAAATTCAGCCATTTTCCTGTAAAATTGCGGCTGTGGTTGTAGGGGTGGGTTTCGTCGCAGCCTTCATGTTGCCAATAATTTGTTCCTACAATACCCCATGCTGCATATTGGTGAGGAATTAAGACAAAACAAATAAAGGCCCTCCAATCCAAAATCAATAAACCAATTCGAAATGCGTTTAAAATGATGGATTCAATGATGTATTGCCTGTACCATTTTGGGCGTTCTGCCCGCATGCGGCGAATGAACTTGCGTTCCGACCTAAGAATAGCTGGAACCATAAGGTAAAAGAAAAACAGCTGATTCAAGAAATTCCAACGAAAGCGGGCTTTTTGTGTTCGGATTGAATCGAGCGGGGTTTGAGTGAACCGATGGTGGGAAAAATTATGTCCGGGTACATAGGCACTAACAGGATGGCCATAGGTCAAGCTTAAAACCATCTGAAATAGTTTGTTCCAGGATTTTTTTCTGAATACAGGCGAATGAATGGTATTGTGAACGATGGTGGCGCAAAAAAACGACCACAGGCAAAGTAGGGCGCTAAATATCAGCCAGATATACCAGGGTTGATGGGTGGAGGCCCAGGCGAGGATAAGCAGCAGGAAATATGTCCCAATGAACAATAGGGTTCGAACATCTTCAGCATATCGAAGATTTGAGCGAAGATTCATACCACGAAGATACCAAACTGTGAGGGGATGTCAAGGAAATCCAATAAAAATATTATCACCTTAAAGTTGGAGTTTTCGGTCTTCCTTTCCTCCTGTTTTCCTTGGTTTGCAGAATGGGAATAATGCGGCGAATTTAAAATGAAAGCGTGCCTTCGCTTTGGATTAGGAAGGGGTGTTGGCCTTTAGGTATTCGTTACTTAGTTTGAAACCGGTTTCAACATTAACCATTTGATGTTGAAAACCCCTATAAATTCGGTGGATTCGGCTGGGGATTAGATATAAATTTGAGTCATAAATTCCAAGCCATGCGGTACATCTATCCTATTTTGCTTATCCTACTGATTTCAAGTGGGTGTGTTTCTTCCCGTCAGTTTAAGGAACTTGAATTGCAGAAGACCCAACTTCAGCGGATGTCGGATAGCCTTCTTGCTTTGTCGGCAAATCAGGCCGGGGAATTGGGCAATCTTAGGTTGAGTCATGAGCAATTGTCGGCTGATGTTGCCGGGTTAAGATCAGATACCAATACTACTGGAAATCAATTGCGTCGTTTGCAGCATGAAATTCAAGAGGCAATGAGGCAAAATCAGATGTTGGAAGAGAATTACCGTAAATTATTGAAGGGGAGAGAGTCGGAAACCACAGAAATGATGAATCAACTTAGGGATGCCCGAACCCAATTGCTGCAGCGTGAAGACTCTGTATTGGCATTGGAGAAAGCCCTAAAAGCGAAAATAGCGCGCCTAACTGAACTCGAAGAAATTTTGGCTCGTAGGGACCGGGAAATGCAAGCGCTTCGAACTACAGTAGCCAAAGCCCTAAAATCGTATGAAGGGGCAGGGTTGACAGTGCAGGTACGCAACGGTAAGGTGTATGTTTCCTTATCGGAAAAATTGCTGTTCGCTTCAGGTTCGACTGGAGTTGCAGAAAATGGGAAAAAAGCATTGACCCAGCTGGGTCAAGCCCTAAATGCCGACACAACTTTGCAGATTTTGGTTGAAGGGCATACCGATGATGTTCCTATGAAACCGGCTATAAATTTGCAGGACAACTGGGATCTGTCGGTGCTTAGAGCTACTTCGATTGTGCGGATTTTAATTAAAGATGGTGGAGTTCAAAAAACTCGAATTACGGCGAGTGGCAAGGGAGAATACAGCCCTGTGGCGCCAAACGACAGCCCGGAGAACAAGGCTAAGAATAGAAGGACAGAAATTATTTTGTCTCCTAAACTGGACGTACTGTACGATTTGGTGAAATAAGACTTGGTTCGTTTGCGCTAAGGCATACAGCTTCTTGGGCATTCTGCGGCTATTCGTACCTTTGGCCCATGAGTGAGTCCAATTCTCTGCTGAGTCAGGTTCAGGAAGCCTACAGGGATTTTTCATCTGTGATTCGAGATTCCATGAATTTGGTGTTAAAAAAGGACATCAGCAAATATCCAATTTACATCCTTTCGGTTCCTCCCTTTCCTGATTCTACCTTGCTGGCCGAATGCGAGGGCACACACGGGTTTTCCTTGTATGTGTCTACTACAGAGGATTTTATCCGAAAAGGAATCATTCCCATTGAAAAGGCAAAGGCCTTTATTTCTACGTATAAACCTACGGATACGCATTGTTGTTTGTTTGTTGTACCTGAGAATCCAACTGAGGCCCGTTTTATTTTTAACCCGCTTGAACTTTAACCTTGTGCCTACCAGAACTATATTTTACGGTTTTTTAGCTGCTTGGACACTTAGCTCGGGAGTTTATTTTCTTTTTTCGGAGGGAATTGGAGGCATTGAGGTCATGGGACCTGATGTAGCCTTGTTTATGTTGTTTCATCTGGTATTAATGTGGGTGGCAGCGGCCTTGTCTTCTTATATCTGGTACAAAATACCTTTGCCGCTAAAAACAGCTAAAAGCTTAGCCTTATTTGTTACACTGCCCATTGCTGTTATGAGCATCCAGCATAAGGAAATGGGCTGGGAAGCCTTTAATTTTGCGGCTTCTTCCTGGCAGAATCATCAATTTTTATTGATCTTCAATCTTGTTGTGGCCTACATTTGGAGCAGGGTAGGTCCATGGTTTTCTCGGCGGTTTTTCTTCCCAGAACTGCCTTAGTGTTCCGTATCTTCAGCGGGGTTGGCTGAGGCTAAAAAGTGGAGGTTTCGCATCAAGCCATGATATCCGGTCCGTTTTACCGCAGAGTTTGAAAACACCTTTTGAAAGCTTTCTTGGCTAAGGTTCATCCAATCTGTGCGGGTCATGTCCATGAATTCAGGTTTAGGCAAAAAGGCCGGTTCAGCGTGTTGGGTTGAAAATCGGTTCCAGGGGCAAACTTCCTGGCAAATGTCGCATCCAAACATCCAATCTTTAAATTGATTGGGATTCACCCCCGTAATGGAATCCTTGAGCTCAATGGTAAAGTAGGAAATGCATTTACTCCCGTCCACGGAGTAGGGTTCAATGGCTTCTGTTGGACAGGCGTCGATGCAGCGCGTACAATCTCCGCAATAATCAGGTACTGAATGATCTGGAGCCATGTCTAAATCTACCAGCCATTCGGCCAAAAAGAAGTAACTGCCTTTTTTGGGTGAAATTAAATTGCTGTGTTTCCCAATCCAGCCGAGCCCTGATTTGGCGGCCCAGGCCTTTTCTAAAATGGGGGCAGAATCAACAAAGTACCTTCCTGAACATGGACCTAGGATTTCTTGTACCTGTTGGGTAAGTTCGTTCAACTTTCGCTTAACCACAAAATGGTAATCTTCTCCTAAGGCATAGCGACTGAGTTTGGGCGCATCGGCCGCCGTGGTTTTCTCATGGCCGGGAAAGTAGTTGTATAGGAGAGAGATTACGGTTTTTGTGCCGGGCTCTAGCAAACGGGGATCCAGCCTCAAATCAAAATGCTTTTCCATGTAGTGCATGCGCCCATGTTTCCCTTGTTTTAGCCATTGCTCTAGGCGGGGAGCTTCATCTTCCAAAAATTCGGCGGAAGAAATGCCGCAAGCATCAAAGCCCAGGTTCAGCGCAATTTTTTTAACTACGGCCGACCTATGGATGAGCAGTTCAGAATGGTTCATTGGAATCAAAGAGGCCGGGCTGACTTCCGCCAATTTGGTATGGAAAACCGAGGTGGTGGTAGGCTTTTTCCATGACCACTCTTCCTCTGGGCGTACGCGCCAAAAATCCTTCCTGAATTAAATAGGGCTCGTACACCTCTTCAATGGTTCCAGAATCTTCGCCCACCGCTGTGGCTATAGTAGTAAGGCCAATTGGGCCTCCTTTAAATTTGGAAATCATGGCCGTTAAAATGCGGTTGTCCATCTCGTCTAACCCATATGCATCAACATTTAACGCTGACAATGCTATGCGAGCAATATCGTGCGTAATGCTGCCATCTCCTTTAATTTGAGCAAAATCACGCACTCGGCGCAACAGAGCGTTGGCAATTCGAGGGGTCCCCCGGCTTCTTCGAGCAATTTCTTCAGCCGCTTCATCTGAAATAACAAGTCCTAGAATTCCGGCTGATCTTCGAACGATGCCAGAAAGAACGGAGGCGGAATAATATTGAAGTCGAGCGTTGATTCCAAATCGGGCTCGAAGCGGAGCCGTAAGCAAACCGCTGCGTGTTGTAGCTCCAACCAAGGTAAATGGATGTAAAGCGATTTGAACGGAACGGGCGCTGGGGCCGGTGTCAATCAAAATATCAATCCGGAAATCTTCCATGGCTGAGTACAAGTACTCTTCAACAGTGGCATTTAACCGGTGAATTTCATCAATGAACAATACGTCGTTGGGGGCCAAATTGGTTAAAAGGCCAGCTAAGTCGCCTGGTTTTTCCAGAACCGGTCCTGAGGTGATTTTAATGCCCACGCCCAAATCGTTGGCAATAATATTGGCCAAGGTGGTTTTCCCTAATCCCGGTGGGCCATGCAATAAAACATGATCTAGGGCCTCTTGTCGTTGTCGAGCTGCTTGAGCAAAAATTTGAAGATTGGCAACCACATTCTCTTGGCCTGAAAACTCTTGAAAGGCCGAGGGCCGGAGTGTTTGTTCTATTTCTTTTTCTTGAGGGTGGAGGCGCTCAGGATTGGGGTCCAGATTTTCGTTCATTGCCATAGCATTAGAAAGTGAGCAGGAAATAAACGAACAGAATTAACCAAACAATATCAGTAAAGTGCCAATAGGTAGCAATCAAATCCAATTTGGTTTTTTCGAAGGGATTGGTGAAAAAAATCAGCTCTTTTACCGGGTCGCCCAGACTGCGAAACTGCTGAATTAGGATGTAGGTCAACCCAATTAAGGCCCCAATAACATGTGCAAAGTGAATTCCGCTAATCACATACACGTATGAACTTGCCACATTGACGGTTGGGAAACCAAATCCTAAGGAAAAGAACTCCATCCAGCCGAAGGCCTGAAATACCAAAAAGGTAAGCCCCAGTAAGAGGCCAAAGGAAGAGGCATAGATGGCGCCACGTAGGTTTTCCTTTTTAAATTCCCTTTTGGCATACATCATTAAACCCGAAGATCCGGCAATGCATAGGGTACTCAGAACAAAAAACTTGGGCAACTCTATGTTCAATTGAGCATTTGCGCCATGAAATCGCTGAGCAGTATACATCGATAGCATGACTAGAAAGAGCAGTCCGCTCGCAGCCATGCAAAAAAACAACAAAGTTTTTAAAGGATGTACTTGATAGCGGCCAGACGAATCGCCTATCTTACCCGAGGTTTTTAATTCTTTTTTAATCATAGGTTCACCTAATCAACAAAAATAGCAAAACCGATGTTCAAATGAAGAGCAGTATATTTACTTTCTGCATTTTCAATACAGGCATTTAATCTCCATTTTGCTTCATCTATATTCACATGGCCAATCAATTCAACACCATTCGTTCTCAGGTTTTGCTGCTTTTTCAGGAAAAAGAATTCCAGAAGGTTTTGGATGTTTTGGGCGCAGACCTTCCAGGTTGCTATGAAGATTATTTGTATCGGGGAATGTGTTTAAGTCGATTGGGTCAGCATGAGGCGGCCTTGAAAATGTTGAGTACGGGTTTAGAATTGTTTCCGAGTCAGCCTGAATTGTTGGCAGAACGTGCTGTGATCTATTTGCATTTGGGTAAAAAGGCCTTGTCTATATTGGATTTAGATTTGGCGGTAGAAGTTGAGCCAAACAATCCGTACAGGTATGCATCAAGGGGATTTATTCGAGAAAAACTAGGGGATGCTGAAGGGGCTCAGGCCGATTATGAACGGGCGTTGGAGCTTGACCCGGGAGATGCCATAACGCACAACAACTTAGGGCTTATTTTGGAGCGAAAAGGCCGCCCTCAGCTCGCAAAAAAACATTTTGATGTTGCCGATTCCTTGCAGCAATCGGAAGGAGGAGAAATGTGGAAGCGGGATAATCAGGTGGTCAGCACCGATGACCAGCATGTTGAGGCAGCGCAACCTGAAATGCAGAAAACCTCTTGGTGGAAAGAAATGTGGAAGCCCTTTGTTGATGCCTCCGAACGAAAGGCATTTTGGCGGTGGATAACAAAGTCAAGTTCTGGAAGCTAAGGCCCGAGTATGAATTTCTTTAGTGGCTAAATGCTCCGCCGCCCAGCACAACACTAAGGGAAAGCATTTGCGGGGAAGCCGAAGGAGCGCTACTGATGGGATTTCCGGACATCGTCCAATTTTTGTCGGGCCAGCCAGCCAAGTACTGTAAACGTACCCCAATCATCCAGCCACCAGAACTTGATTCTCTTGATTTATTTAACACGTAATCTAAGCCCATGGTTATGGAGGCAACATAGTTGGTTTGTTGGAATTGAGTTTCTTGGAGGGCATAATTCGCATTGATGCTGGATAAATCTATAGGAGTAGCTGGAATATGGCGAACGCGCAAGTTGTTTTGCATAACTCCAAGACCTAAGAGGGGGAAGACCTTAAGTCGGGGATTGTTCACAATGGCATATCCGCCCTGAAATTGAAATGTACCAAAAGAGCGGCCCATGCCTAGGGTGTCCATTCTATTTTCACCGGCCATTCCGCCGTTCCCCTCCAATCCGAACATCCATTTTTTAAACAACAGATAGCCGCTGCCGCCTACAGTTAAGTGGGTTTCAGATAATTTCGGTGCTCCAGCTGGGAGTAAAGATGCGGAAGGAATACCAGAGATTTGGGCGCCTCCAATATGGAAATAACCTGCTCCGCCGCCTTGAGCAAATAGGATTGAAGAGCAGAGGAAAAGACTAGCAGTTAAAACGAGGGATTTAATCATAGGTCAAGTTTATTTAAAATTCTTGAATGGAATGCTTGAATTGGGGGATTCTTGAATCAATTTTTCAAAGCACTGGAACAGGGCCACGGGTTGCTGAGTGCCAATAAGCAATTCTTTGCCCGATTTAAATTGCAATTGTAGGCCTTGGTTGCCAGAAATATTCCAAGCATTGCCCTTTTTTCCTCCCCAGCTTCGATAGCCCCAGCCACCAAATTCGCGAAGAGGGTTGTAGCTGCGAACCGAAATGGATTCCAATTCATCCCAAGTAAATGTTTTAAATTTTAGGTGAATCGGGAATAGCCGCACTGAAATTCCATGGGCATGGATTCTGGTTTCCAATTTAAAAAGGCGAAGAGATATCACAATAAACAGAGTAAAACCTAAGGGCCACAACGAGGCCAAGGAGAACGAATCTGTTGATTCCGACAAAAAAACAAATAGAGGTTGGCTGGCTACAATCAACCAAATCCACCATTGATTAAACCGTTGCCGCTCTTCAAATGCATACATTGTGTAAATATTGCACTAAATTTTTGTCTTTTTAACGTATCTCTTTGGTAGGAATTAAAATTTTTCTTTCCTTTGACCCCATTAACAAACCATTAACAATTTTAACCATGAAAAAAGTTCTTTTATCTATGGCCGTTGTAGCTTTCTTAGCTGCTTGCGGTGGAGGTGCTGCTGAAGAAGTTCCAGCTGTTGATTCAACTGCTGTTGATTCATCTGCAATCGTAGTTGAAGAGGCTCCAGTTGTTGACACTGCTGCTGCTGACACTACTGCTGCTGCTGAAGTTGCTCCTGCTGCTTAATCAGTAAAAAATGCAAAGAAAAGGCCGGCCTTGAGTCGGCTTTTTTTTGCCCATTCGTCAAGTTGGGAAAAAATACTATCTTTGTACCCTAAATCAGTTTTCTGCCGCCTGTTTATCTTTTCTTTCGACAATTAGCGTTTAAGTTTGAAGCAGAGTCGATCAATTCCGGCAGAAATAAAAACAGACACACATGGTAGAAAAAAGATATTCTTCGGGAAAGCCCGGGGGATCATTCTCTAAGGGACGCGGCAGTGCTGGTCCGAAAAAAAGAAAAAAGAAGTTTGATGACCGAGAAAACATTTCGGTAGCGATGTTAACCAAAAGTGCCGTGGCTCCAGAAGAGCGGCCTGTTGTTGAAACCCGAACCTTCGAAGAGACGGGATTGCATCATCGTTTGTTGCGCAATCTTCAAAAGCAAAACATTCACCGCATGACAGAGATTCAGGAGAATACCTGGGATCCTGTTTTGCAGGCAAAGAATGTAATTGGTTTAGCTCGGACCGGTTCCGGTAAAACCATTGCTTTTTTATTGCCCTTACTTCAGCGCAAAATCACATCTGAACCCAAAATTCGGGTGTTGATTATTTCTCCAACCCGCGAGTTGGCCAATCAAATTGGTACCAATGCCGCGGCCTTAATTAATGGAACTTCCATTAAAACAGCTTGTTTCACAGGGGGGACGGACATTATGAATGACTTGCGTCATTTGCGGCGGGATCCTGAAATTTTGATCGGTACTCCAGGTCGTTTAATGGACTTGTTGGAGCGCGGGTATATGGATTTACGTGGATTCAACACGTTGATTCTTGATGAATTTGACCGTATGCTCGATATGGGCTTTGTGGAAGATGTTCACATGATTGCCGATGCCATGCCAGAACGGGCTCAAACCTTATTGTTTAGCGCTACAGTGCAAGGTAAAATCGAACCTGAAATTCGTAGGATTCAGCCTGGAGACGCGGTTCGAGTGCAGGTGAATTCCGGAAGTTCGCCAAGCGACCAAGTAGAACAAGCGGTGGTGTATGTAGATGAAAACATTGGGCGGCATGCAACCTTGATTCGCCTGTTGAAAGAACAAGCCGGCGATAAAGTGCTTTTGTTCTCAGAAACCAAGCGGGGAGTTAGCCGAATCACTCAAAAGTTGAAAGAAGCGGGCATACGCGCGGATGAGATTCACGGAGATAAAAGCCAGGCCTACAGGAATCGGGCCTTGGAAAGTTTCCGCAAAGGAAAAATCAGGGTATTGGTGGCTACCGATGTGGCTGCCCGTGGTCTAGATATTCCTCTGGTTTCAGATGTGATTAACTTTGAAATTCCAAGAACCTACGACAGCTATATACACCGGATTGGTCGTACAGGCCGTGCCGGAAACTCGGGTCGGGCCTTTACCTTGACCGATAAGCCTCGTGAACGGCCTGCGTTGACAGAACGGAAAGAGCGGCCTACCAAAGCACAGCTTGTGGCTGAACTGATGAGCGAGCCTTTGCCCCAGCGGAGTAAGAAAAAGAAGCGCCCGTTTGCGAATAAAGAGAGCGCGGTGGTATCTTAACCACAGAAGGTCGAAAAGCCCACTCTGTTGTATTGACATTTCCCGGTCACCCCTGATGGTTGACCGGGTTTTTTATTGCCAAATGCATCTGCTGAATTTCAAGCTGTAAGACACCGAAATCTTCTGTAATCGTTCCTTGCAAAAGGTAAACTCCTTTTCCTCGGAATGGAAATCGAGATGCTACCGGAGGGAAATGAACGGTATCTATGGCATTTCCTTCCCGATCGATAAATGTGCCAAAGTACATTCGTTCGCCCTGCTGAGTGCGTGTGGGTTTTACGGTGACCAAATATCCTTCGGCTCGGATTTCGCGTCCAAGGTGGTGCTGGAAGCCATGTGCTGGTATGCATCCTTCGGTAGGCTCCGGAGCCAATGCAAACAAAGATTCTACGGTAAATCCAAACAGTTCTAGGTCTTGCAATGCTCGGTCTTTCGGACCATAATGCAATTCGGGCATAACTTCAGGAAGGGCGGGCGATTCGAACAACAAAGGTTGTTTTCCTTGTTGGTGCTTGGGCAGGGCGGCCGATTGCCAAAGCAGGCTTTTCCAACCCTGATTCCAGCTGCGTAGAGCATCGGCTCGGATTAACAAATCCAATTGTTCTGGTCGTATTGCTGTTCTGGCTTTTAGGTCGGCAATGTTCTTGAAGTTGCCATTTATTTTGCGTTCATCGATCAATACTTGGATGGTTTGTTCTTCAATGCCTTTGATATGAATAAAGCCCAGCCAGATGGTTTTGTCCTCCAGGTGGCTTAACCACTGGCTATGTTCTAGGCTGGGGCGTTCGATGTGGGCTCCGGCCAACCGGGCTTCGTGCAGATAAATTTCAGTGCGGTAAAATCCTCCGAAGTTATTGATAACAGCCACGATGAACTCCAAGGGGTAGTGTGCCTTTAGGTAAAGGCTTTGAAAACTTTCTGCGGCATACGAAGCTGAATGGGCTTTTGAAAAGGAATAGCCGGCAAAGCTTTCCATCTGTTTCCATACCATTTCAGCGATTTCGAAGGAATGTCCTTTGGCTTCGCAGCATTCAAAAAATCGTGCTTTTATTTTAGCAAACTCTTCTCGGCTTCTAAATTTACCAGACATGCCTCGGCGCAGTACATCGGCTTCGGCCAAGCTAAGTCCGGCAAAATGATGGGCCACTTTAATGACATCTTCCTGATATACCATAATTCCGAAGGTTTCTTTGAGCAGCCTCTTCATATCGGGATGGATGTATTCTACGTTGTCGGGTTGATGAAAGCGCTCAATATAGGCGCGCATCATTCCAGATTTTGCCACCCCAGGCCGAATGATGGAGCTGGCAGCGATTAAATCGGGATAGGTTTTGGCCTTTAGCTTTTTGAGCAGCATCCGCATAGCTGGAGATTCCACATAAAAGCAACCCAGGGTTTTTCCGGTTTCGATGCAGTGCTGCACGTTGGGGTCGGCTTTAAGTTGTTCCAGTTGGCGAATTGGGACTTTAATGTTGAGCTTTTTTTCAATGCTTTCCATGGCATCTCGAATGTGGCCCAGTCCGCGCTGACTTAAAACATCGAATTTATATAGTCCCAGGTCTTCTGCTTCCAGCATGCTGAATTGCACCATGGGGAATCCTTTTGGAGGGCGTTGAAGTGCGGAGTAATGGCAAAGGTGTTTTTCAGAGATGAGGACTCCGCCGGCATGAATGCTTAGGTGTGCGGGCATGTCTTTGAGTCGTGCGGCAAAATGTCGAATGGCCTTGTGGATGGGGTCGCTTTGGGTTGAGTTCAGAACAGTATCCCAATCTGATTCAGGCAATCCAAACACTTTGGCCAGTTCTCGGAAGGCCCGGCGTTCCTGAAATGTTTGATACGTGGCAATAAGAGCGGTATGGCCGGAGGGGTATTTTTGGAATAGGTAATCGAGAACGACATCTCGGTCTTTCCATGAAAAATCCAGGTCAAAATCAGGGGGATTTGCCCGGTGGGGATTGATGAACCGTTCGAAATACAAATCCAACTCAATGGGGTCTACATCGGTAATGCCCAAGCAGTAAGCGGCAAGGCTGTTTGCTCCGCTGCCTCGCCCTACATGAAAAAAGCCCTGTTCTTTTGCAAAGCGAATCATGTCCCAGGCGATAAGGAAATAGCAGGTGAAGCCCAAGTTTTCAATCATGTGCAGTTCTTTTTCCAGGCGTTCTACGCTAGTGGGGCTGGGAGGAGAGTAGCGTTGGTGGAGTCCGGCATAGCTTTCCTGATATAGTTTTCGGAAGTCTTCACGGGCATTTTTTCCGAAGTGTTTTCGGTTTTTGTTAACGCCGAACTCGAGATTGACATGGCAATCGGCGAGGAGTTCGCGGGTATTTAATATCAGTTCGGGGTAATTTCGAAAGGTATGGCAGAGGGCATTTTCTGATTTCAGTCGTTCGTCGGGATCGGCAAGGCAGTCGTCGGGGAGTCGGCTGTGGAGTTCGTTGCAGTCGATGGCGCGCAGCAAGCGGTGAAGGTGGTGGTCTTCGCGGCAGAAAAAATCTCCGCCGGCGCAAATGACCAGTTTTGAGGAGGTTTTCCATGGAGAGTTTTGGAGTAGGCTGAGGTCTTGTTCGCGGATTCCAATCCATTCGTTGTCGGCCAACTCTTCCAAAGGAAGCTTGCTTTGGAAGGGATAAACAATATGGGCTTGATTGAGTTGGGGTCTGTCAGGTAGGATTTGTTTTTGGCATAAATGGCTTGTGAGCAATGCGTTAATTTGTGCAAGGCCGTCGTTGTTTTTTGCCAGAGTGAGGTATCGGTGCAGGCGGTAGGGCCCTTTTCGTTCGCGGAAATCGATGCCCACGGCGGCATGAATGTTGTAGTTTGCTGCCAGCCTTAGCCAATCGGCCATGCCTGAGCTTGCATTGATGTCGGTTAGAGCGGCTTGAGTAATTCCCAGTTCGGCTGCTTTTTTCAGAAGCATTTCAGGGCTATGAACGCCATAGAGTAGGCTAAAGTGAGAGTGTAGATTTAGGTGCATGCTTTTGTCAAAAAAAGTGTCATAATACAGACAATTAAAATGGCATTAATTTTTAGAACTTCAATGTGCATAGTAGAAAAATCAGGTATTTTTTTGATGCGCCTGCGGTAGGGATTGAGCCGGGTTGCCCGCAAGGGTGGCGGAGCCTGGCCCGCGCGGCGCGGAGGCGACTTTAGGAGCCACCGCAAGCCCGCTGGGCCAGCCTTCCGCCAGCCGCGGACAACCGGTGAAAGCCCGTACACCGCCCAAAAAAAGAAACGCTCCACAGCCTGCCTGAGGAAAGTTTCGTACCTTTGAAATCCAAAAGCCACGTATGCCTTTGGATTCCTCACTTCGCTCCGTTTTAATTATAGGAAGCGGTCCCATTGTTATTGGACAAGCCTGTGAATTTGATTATTCTGGAAGCCAAGCCGCTCGTGCTTTGCGCGAGGAGGGCATTCGGGTGGTGCTGATAAACAGCAATCCCGCCACCATTATGACCGATCCGGTGATGGCCGATCGGATTTATTTGAAGCCCTTGGTGCCGGAATCGATTGAGGCCATTTTGAACGAAGAGCATATCGATGCGGTGCTTCCGACCATGGGGGGGCAAACGGCGCTGAATTTATGTAAAGAGTGTTTTGATGCCGGATTGTGGGAAAAGTATGGAGTTCGCTTAATTGGGGTGGATATTGAGGCCATTGACCGAACCGAAGACCGGGAACAATTTCGGCAATTGATGCATGATATTGCCGTACCGGTGGCGCCTTCGGCTACGGCCAATTCCTTGCTGGAAGGGAAAGACATTGCTCAACGGATTGGGTTTCCACTGGTTATACGGCCTTCATTTACGCTGGGCGGCAGTGGAGGGGCTTTTGTGAAGGAACGGGCCGACTTTGAGCAATTGCTCGACAGGGGCCTGCATGCCAGTCCGATTCATGAGGTATTGATTGAAAAATCCATTTTTGGTTGGGGAGAATTTGAGCTTGAATTGCTGAGGGATGCCAAAGACAATGTGGTTATTATTTGCAGCATTGAGAATGTAGATCCGATGGGCGTACATACCGGAGATTCCATTACTGTGGCTCCGGCGATGACCTTGCCCGATACGGTGTACCAACGTATGCGGAATATGGCCATTCACATGATGCGCTCGATTGGGAATTTTGCCGGAGGCTGCAACGTACAGTTCGCCGCACATCCAGAAACCGGCGAAATCCTGGCCATAGAAATCAATCCGCGGGTTAGTCGGTCTTCGGCTTTGGCCAGTAAGGCTACAGGGTATCCCATTGCCCGCATTGCAGCCAAGCTGGCTATTGGATATACCTTAGACGAACTTAAAAATCCAATTACCGGAACTACAGCCTTGTTCGAGCCCACCTTAGACTATGTGATTGTTAAAATTCCACGTTGGAATTTTGACAAATTCAAAGGAGCAGATACCAAACTGGGCCTACAAATGAAATCGGTGGGCGAAGTGATGGGCATTGGGCGGTCGTTTCAAGAGGCCATTCAAAAGGCAGCACAGAGTTTAGAAATTTCCCGCAATGGATTGGGGGCAGATGGCAAAGGCAAGACCAACCGAGATGAAATACTTTACAGCTTAGAGAATCCAAGTTGGAACCGCATATTTCATGTGTACGATGCATTTTTGCTCGGAATGCCCTTATCTACAGTTCAGCGCAGTACTCAAATTAATCCTTGGTTTTTGAGCCAAATTCAAGAATTGGCTTTGTTGGAAAAATCAATGCAGCAAAGCAGCTTGGAAGCCTACGATGCAACAGCATTGAGGCACATCAAGCAAAAGGGATTTTCAGACCGGCAAATTGGGCATTTGACGGGTCGATTGGAAAGCGAGGTGAGTGCATATAGAAAGGCCTTGGGCGTCCGTCGGGTTTGGAAAAAAGTAGATACCTGTGCGGGCGAGTTTGAAGCCTTTACGCCCTATTTGTATTCCACCTTCGATGAAGAAAATGAATCGGTATGCGGCGACAAGCCCAAGGTAATTATATTGGGGTCGGGGCCCAATCGGATTGGGCAAGGCATTGAATTTGATTATTGTTGTGTGCATGGAGTTTTGGCTACCCGAGAGGTGGGTTATGAGGCCATTATGGTGAATTGCAATCCCGAAACCGTATCAACCGATCCGGATACGGCCGATAAATTGTATTTCGAGCCGGTTTTTTGGGAGCATCTGTACGACATTATTGAGCATGAAAAGCCCTTGGGGGTTATCGTGCAGCTGGGGGGGCAAACCGCCTTGAAACTGGCCGAAAAGCTTAACCGTTTTGGCATTCCTGTGTTGGGAACAAGCTATGAATCGCTAGATTGGGCAGAAGACCGAGGGCGGTTTTCAAACCTGTTGAAATCCTTAGACATTCCCTATCCGAAATTTGGAACCGTTGAAACGGTGGATGAAGCCCTTATTTTGTCAAAGGAATTGGGATTCCCATTGCTGGTTCGACCTTCGTATGTATTGGGAGGCCAAAAAATGAAAATCGTATTGAACGATGAAGAACTGGAATCGCACTTGATTGAATTGTTTAGGGATATTCCAGGGAATAAGGTGCTGTTGGATCACTTTTTGGAGCGAACCATTGAAGCCGAGGTCGATGCCCTCTGCGATGGAGATGAGGTCATGATTATTGGAATGATGCAGCACATTGAACCGGCGGGAATACATTCGGGCGATTCCTATGCGGTGTTGCCGCCCTACAACTTAGGTGCTTTGGTCATGGAGAAGATGGAAGAATACGTCAGGAAAATTGCTCTGACCATGCAGGTGAAGGGCTTGATCAATGTTCAATTTGCCATCAAAGACGACCAGGTATTTGTTATTGAGGCCAATCCCAGAGCATCAAGAACAGTACCTTTTATATGCAAGGCCTACCAACAGCCTTACGTCAATTGGGCCGCTAAACTGATGTTGGGAACCCACCGCATATCTGATTTCACCTACGCTCCGAAGTTGGAGGGATACGCCATAAAAATCCCGGTATTTTCTTTTTCAAAATTTCCGAATGTAAGTAAAGAGCTAGGCCCTGAAATGAAAAGCACAGGAGAAGCCATTTATTTCATCGATAATTTACGAGACCGGTTTTTTACTAAGATTTACTCGGAGCGAAACTTGTATTTAAGTCGTTAAGGTATGGGGAAGATTTGGGCCATTGTTCGAACAGCGTTTATAGCCTATTTGGTATTTCGATTGATTTCTTGGCTGGCCAAAAATTATGGGCAGCGCAAAAAATCAGAAACACAAGGGCAATCTGGGGGCGGAGGAGCCACGATTGATTTAAGCTCAAAAGGCAGGAAAAAGGACGCGGAGGGAAACGATGTAGAAACGTTTGGGCCATAAATTAAAATGGCTAGATCAAGATTTTAGTTTCATCTTGATTCCTCGGGTCTGCTTATGATATCTTTGGGATTCTTTTCTTTTAATCGAATACAAGAATGGGAACCGCTCGGAATTGGGGTGCCGTTCCATTACGTAAAAAAATCAATGCACATGGTTCGAATACTTTCTTGTTTTTTTGCTCTTTATGCTGTTGCCTTACATGCCCAACATGTTGGAATAGGCACATCCACACCCAACGCAAGATTGGAAGTCAAGGGGCTGGGAAATACCTCATCAACGCAGGCGGTGGAAGTGAAAAACAGCGATGGGAATACCATATTCTCGATCAATGATGCCATGCGGACGGGGATAAACACCTCAAACCCTGACTCCTCGTCTGTACTTGAAATCAGTTCAACAACCGGCGGTTTTTTACTGCCCCGGATGACCACGGCTCAACATCAGGCCATTCCGAATCCGGCCATGGGCTTGTTGATTTTCAATACAGATGATGCGATGTTTTATTATTATACAGGCAGTCAGTGGATTGCCCTTCAAAGTGGACAAGGTGGAGGCTCAGGAAATTTTAGCCACTACATTGGAGAATCGTTTGGGGGCGGAGTGATTTTTCATCTATGGAAAGACAATTTAGGCATGGAACATGGTTTGATTGTAGCTCCGAACGACATCAGTACAAGTTATCCCTACAGCAATGTCAGCGGTACCTTGATTGGACCATCGGCTCAAAGTTTGTGGGATGACTTGGCGAACAGCAATGCCATTGTTGCTCAGCCGGGACACATCAACAGTGCTGCCAAGTTGTGCCTAGATTTGGTCTCGGGAGGGTTCAGCGATTGGTATTTGCCGGCCTTTGATGAATGGGGCTATTTATGGCAAAATCGATTTAATGTAAATAAAACGCTTTCCACCATTAATGGGGCTGACCTTTTGAAAACGGTAGAGTATTGGAGCAGTACCGAATACAGTTCCGGTAGTGCCTTTTATTATGCCTTTTATGGAATGAATCTGAATAAATCCATTCATGAATATGTACGGGCAATTCGCTCTTTTTAATTTGGCCTTACGGTTGATTCAACCGCAGAATTAGGCTCCTTTAAGAACCTTTGCGCCCTCCGTGGTAAAAAATGGCCGTTATGATTTGATTGTTTTTTTACCATAAAGCTCCCCAAGTCGGCGCAAAGGGCACAGAGGAGATGTCGTGCAGCGAGGGTGTTCGAGCCTTCTTTGCGAACCTTCGCGGCCCCCTTTGCGCCCTCTGTGGTAAAAAATGGCAGCTATGCCTTGATTCCTGACTTGTCCACCTGTTTTGGTTATTTATTACCATGGGTTTGAACTAAAGTGGACACGTTAGAAGCCCAATTGGCTAGCCCATTTAATTTAGGTGAAGCCCAAGGCCGGCCCTACCAATCCAAAAATGCCTCGTTAAAAATATCCTGCACCAATTGCTCCGACAGCTCTTGCAATAAGGTTGATTCAACCGCTGAAAGGGGCTGATTGGCCTCGAAGTCAGCAAATCGGGTGAAGGTTTTTTCAAAGTTTTTTTCCGGATTTAACTGGTTGTCAAACTTAACCTTTATGGAAATGCTTAATCGGGTAAGGGCTGAAGTCTCGTTGCCCGTCAATGCCAACGATTGTGTTTGATATTGGGTGATGCTTCCCGAGAATCCCAGATCTCCGTTGGCGTTGATGACTTGCAACCGGGTTTGCGACAAAAAACGCTGCCGCAGGTCTTCGGTAAATTGCTGGGGGAAAGCCGGATTGGTAAGCGCCGCTTGATTTTCGATGTTCTCTACGGAAACTGTACGCGCCGTTTCTGGGATAGAAATGCCCGAAAGACTGATTTTGCAGCTTTGTAACCCACTGAAAAACAATACCACAATTGGAAGTAATGGCTTCAGCAATGGGGTGGACTTAGGCATGGTCAAGGCGCTGAACATGCGTTAAAAATACAGATAATTCAGGCAGTTCAATCTTGGGCGCTGTTCGACAATACATACAACTCCGGATGTTGAGCCAACAGCTCCGCTTCCATGATTGTAAATACCTTTGATTTCAACGCATTTAAATCAGATTCTCCAAGACCTTTGGTAGGAATGGGGGGCAAATATTTGCAGCGTATGGTTCCTGGTGTTAACGAAATGCCTTTCATAGGAATTACCTTGGTGGCCCCCAAAATGACTAAGGGAACAATAGGTCGCTGAGACAATATGGCAATTCTAAAGGCTCCGTCGTAAAAGGGTGTGAGCGGTTTTTGAGTTCGGTTTCGAGTTCCCTCAGGGAATAAAAACAACGAAAAACCGGCATTTAAGGTGCGCTGCAAGCGTTCTACACTTCGTTTCCGGCTTTCAGGCGAAGAGCGGTCAACAAATACGCTGCTGGTTTGGAACATGTAGCCCAATACTGGTATTTTTTTTAATTCCACTTTGGCTAGGGCCCGGACCATAATCGGCGAAGCTAGGGCTCCATTCAGCACATCCAAGTGCGAGGAATGGTTGGCGGCAATAATGGCCGGCTGGGCCGAGTTGATGTACTCTTTGTTTTCTACCACCAACCGAATGCCGCACAGTACAAACCAAATTCGAGCCCATAGCTTGTAGGCAGGAAACATTATTTTTTGTCCTTTGGCTCCCATAATGGCATACACGGGAGCCGCCCAGGCCGCAGCCAATACCATGAGTACAACGAACCATACAAACGCCCATACCATGTACGGAATCTGTACGATTCTTCCTAAATGTTTGAGCATAGCCATGAATTGTGCCTTTATTTCAGCACAAAATCATCCATGAATTTGGTCGTATAGTCTCCTTTTCGAAAACGTTCGTCCTGCATCAGTTGGATGTGGAAAGGAATGGTGGTTTTGATTCCTTCAATCACGAATTCCTGAAGTGCACGCAGCATTTTATCGATGGCCTCTTCCCGGGTTTGGTGCACCACGATTAATTTTGCAATCATGGAATCGTAATGCGGAGGAATGGTATAGCCTGCATACACGTGGGTATCTACACGAACTCCATGGCCTCCCGGTACATGCAATGTGGTGATTTTACCCGGACTTGGCCTAAAGCCATTGTAGGGATCTTCCGCATTGATTCGGCATTCAATAGCATGTTTTTCAGGATAGTAGTTCTTTCCTGAAATGGGAATCCCAGCGGCTATTTTGATTTGTTCTTTAATCAAATCGTAGTTTATCACCTCTTCTGTAATGGGATGCTCCACCTGAATGCGGGTGTTCATTTCCATGAAGTAGAAGTTTTTGTATTTGTCCACCAAAAACTCTACGGTTCCAACGCCTTCATACCGAATCGCTTCAGCGGCTTTGATGGCGGCTTTTCCCATGGCTTCGCGTAGGTTGTCGTCCATGAATGGGGAAGGGGTTTCTTCCACCAATTTTTGGTGACGGCGTTGCACCGAGCAATCGCGTTCAGACAAATGGCAGGCATTTCCGTTTTGGTCGCCGGCAATTTGAATTTCAATGTGCCTAGGCTCTTCAATGAATTTTTCCATGTACATGCCGTCGTTCCCAAAAGCTGCACCGGCTTCGGCACGGGCTTTGTCCCATTGCACATTTAATTCTTCATCGCTACGGATGATGCGCATACCTTTACCTCCACCGCCTGCAGTGGCCTTAATCATGACGGGGTAACCAACTTCCGAGGCTGCTTTTAGCGCATCTTCAAGGGTGTCAATCAAGCCTTCGCTACCAGGCACGGTGGGTACACCGGCTTTAATCATGGTGGCTTTGGCAGTAGCCTTATCGCCCATGGCTGTAATCATTTCAGGGGAAGGCCCTATGAATTTAATGCCATGCTCTTCACAAATATGCGAAAACTTGGCATTCTCCGACAAAAATCCATACCCAGGATGAATGCCATCCGAGTTGGTGATTTCTGCCGCCGAAATAATCGCCGCCATGTTTAAATACGATTCTTTGCTTGGAGCAGGACCGATGCAAACAGCTTCATCTGCAAACCGCACATGTAAACTTTCTCGATCGGCTGTTGAATAGACAGCCACCGTTTTGATGCCCATTTCCCGGCATGTACGAATAACCCGCAGGGCAATCTCGCCCCGATTGGCAATGAGTATTTTTTTAAACAAAATCGTTGAGTTTAAGTAAAACCTACTTTCCCGTATTAAGAGGGATCTATCAGGAATAGGGGTTGGTCGTATTCCACCGGTGAAGCGTCGTCCACCAAAATTTTAACAACCCGACCTGAAATGTCCGATTCAATTTCATTAAACAGCTTCATGGCCTCAATGATGCACAACACACCACCCGCTTTCACTTCGTCACCTACATTTACAAACAAGGGCTTGTCGGGTGATGGACGGCGGTAGAATGTGCCAACCATCGGAGCCTTAACGGTAATGTACTTGCTGTTGTCTTCAGCCGGAGCAGCAGCCGGAGGCGATGCCGCTGCCGCTGCCGCAACCGGAGCGGCTGCAACGGGAGCCGGAGCAGCGGCCACAGGAGCCTGCACATACACTGTATTCTCCTGAGATTTATGCTGGGTCTTAACCACAATTTTGAACCCTTTGGATTCCAATTCCACCTCAGCAACGCCTGCTTTGGCAACGAATTTAATCAGCTCTTGAATTTCTTTTAATTCCATCGCAAAAAGTTTAGATGCAAGGCTCAAAATTAAGCGAAATTTTGGTGCAGGGGCACGATTCCCCAGTTTTTTACATTTTGGCCAGCCAATTCAGGGTTTCTATGTAGGTGCCCCTGTGCGCCAACACCGAATAGTTTTCAATGATTCCAGTCCTGGTTTGACCCGACAGCGCCTGGAGTAGCGATTTGTCCCCGGCCAACAACCGCAAGCAATGCAGCCATTCTGAGGCATCAGAACATAAATATCCGTTTTTGCCGTTATGCACTATTTCGCTGTTTACTCCCACCGGCGAAACCAAGGCCGGAATTCCCAATGCCAAATACTGCAAGGCCTTGAACCCACATTTGCCCTCTGCCCAGGCGTCAGGACGCAAGGGCATGACGCCAACGTGAAAATCCAACATGGTCTCCACTTCAGTTTCTTTTGTCCAAGGCCTGAATTCCAACACATCCATGTCAAACTCAGGCGCAACATCCGATACTACAACCCATTTCAACCGAATTTCCTTGGCTAAGGTTTCAATCACCGGGCGCAAATCGTCCAGATAGGTCATGGTGGAATGAGATCCCGTCCAGCCAATTACAAAGGGATGTTCTGGGGCCGATGCGACTTTGTTGTGGTGGTGTTCGGTATCAATGGTGGTGGGAACAATTTGAATGTGCGCCTTCCCACCACAGCTCTGTGCAAACCGAGCCAAAAAGGCATTTCCGGCAAATACCTGTGTGGACATTCGAATGAGTTTGGCGGTATTTCCATACGATTTGAACCCAAGGCTCCACCGATTGCTGTGGCTGGTGTTGGGAATCCAAATGGCATCGTCAAAATCATAGATGATGGGCTTTTTTAGTATTCGACTCAGCCACCAGGCCACCCAAGGGAATCCCATAGGCGAAATTTCACGGTGCACGAACACTACATCCACATCCAATCCCTGAATCAGCAAGGCATACCTCCGTAAGTAGCCCCGAACTATGGCCATCAGTTTTTGAATAACATGCCCTTTTTGATACAATATCTGCCAACTTTTTTCATCCCAAAAGGGCTCTTGCCGAACTTCCCAGCCTGCTTGCTCTATGTGCATTAGGTACTGCTCAAATCGAAACCGTTGGCTTGGAGCTGTTCCTTTTGGATAAGGACATAAAATCAGCAATTTACGATTGACCGACTTCATTTTTTTCCAATGAAGGGATGGCGCTCAAAGGGTTTTTCCCGGTCAAACAAATACCGATAGGTAATTAGGGTTCTTTGCTTTTTTGCGTTCAGGTTTTCGCAAATGCGCAGCATTTTCAGGTTGAAGTCCCCAATCCAGGTCAAGATAGTATCTACATATTGCCCCTTAGGTACAATGTGGTCTTCCGCATATTTTATCATGGCTCCCTCTACTCCTTTGCCTTGCCATTCAGGCACAATTCCAAATACAATTCCAAACATGGTGTGGGGTGTTCGCCTCCATTTATGCCATAAAAAAACCAGCTTGCCCCACAGGTTTAAATTTCCATGCACATGCTTGAAAATCTGATTCAGTTCAGGAAGGTTGATGTAAAATCCAATGGGCTTTCCCTTATAAAAGGCAAATAAACTGATGTCGGGGTCTTTCACCGGCCGAATGGCTTTCATGATGGCCTGAGCCTGAGCCAATTTCATGGGACTAAACCCGGCATGATTTCCCCAGGCTTCGTTGTACACGGCCAAAAAGTCCTTGGCCAACTGAGCCTCTGAAACCCTACGCACACTGCGCACTTCAAACCCTTCTACAAATTTCAGCATTTCGGCTTTTCGCACAAATATTTCTTGTGCCGGAGCATCGGTTCTGCGCCAAAACACATATTGTTCGTAATAGGTTTTGAATCCGTACGCTTCAAAAAAGGAGGTATAATAAGAAGGATTGTAGTTGATTTGATAGGCAGGAACATGTTCAAACCCATCTACCAATAGACCCCAAAAGGCATTTTTTTCGCCAAAATTGATAGGGCCATCCATGGCTTCCATTCCCCGTTCCTGCAACCATTGCTTACAGGCATCAAACAGAGCAAAGGCAGCATCTTGGTTGTCAATGCACTCGAAAAAACCGAAGCCTCCCGTCTGCTGAGCAAAAGATTTGGCGGTTTTTTGATTGTAAAATGCAGCTACCCGACCAATGTCTTGGCCCGAAGCGTCCTTCAGCAACCAGCGCACGGCCTCTCCACCCCGAAATGCTTTGTTTTTTGAGGCATCGAAAACCTTTTCTACATCCTGCTTTAAATGCGGAATCCAAAGGCTATCACGCTTATACAGCTTAAACGGTAGGGCGTGAAAACGCCGTATCTGAGCTTTATTTTCTACCTTTTCGACCGTAAATAGCATGCTCAAAGATAAAAAATGTACTTTGCGTTGATATGAAAAATAGTGTTTTGGCCATAACCGGAGCTACCTCAGGCATAGGAAGGGCTCTGGCCATAGAGGGTGCAAGACAAGGCGCTCAGATTGCAGCTTGCGGACGCAATACCGAAGAATTAAAAGCGCTTCAATTGGAAATTGAAGCCTTAGGGCAATCTTGCCTCTCCATGCCCGTTGACGTCCGACAAGAAGAACAGTGTCAGGCCTTTTTCCAAGCCATTGAAGCCAAATACGGCCGACTGGATGTGCTGATTAACAACGCCGGCATTTCCATGCGCGCTCTTTTTCACGAATTGGATGTGAATGTGCTTCGCAATGTGATGGATGTAAATTTCTGGGGCACGGTGTATTGCTCGAAAGCGGCCATGCCTCTACTGCTAAAATCCAAAGGCTCCCTAGTTGGCATCTCATCGGTGGCCGGCTTTCAGGGCTTGCCAGGCCGCACCGGTTATTGCGCTTCAAAATTCGCTATGCATGGACTGCTGGAATCCATCCGGCTGGAACATGCCGCCTCCGGACTGCATGTGTTGATTTGCTGCCCCGGATTTACCGCCTCCAACATTCGCAATACTGCCCTCAATGCCCAAGGTCAGGCCCAAGGCGAATCACCCCGCGATGAAAGTAAAATGATGAGCGCTCAAGAGGTGGCTAAGCTCACCCTGAAGGCCGTTCAACAACGCAAACCCAAATTGGTACTCACCGCTCAAGGTAAGTTAACCTATGTGTTGGGTAAATTATTCCCCGGATTTGTTAATAGTCAAGTGATTAAGGTGTTTGAAAAGGAAAATCGGAAGGGATGATTCGGATTGGTTTCTGGTGCATTGCAGCCCTTTTTGTTCTTTATTCACAGCTGGGAAACGCACAAAAGCCTCGTTTTTCTCCCCTTCTAAAGCTGGACGAAATTCCATTAAAGCCCTTGGCTTCTTGCTCCGACTGGAGCGACCTACAGTTGCGCTTTGCTTTGCAAAGCCTAGACTTAAACGACAGCGAAAAGGCGCTGGCCTTCGCTTTGTCGGTGGTGCATGGAGAACCCGATTGCGCCCAGGGACACCAGGTGGCCGCTTGGTGCTTGTTCCGCAATGGGCAACGCCAAGAAGGAATGCACCGCATCGATTCAGCCATTCAAACCTTTGGCCCATATCCTGAATTGCTGGGCCGCCGGGCCTTAATGGCCTATGAAATGCTCAGCACAGGTCTGTTCAATGCCAGCGTCGATGGCCGGAATCAATATCAAGGCAATCCCGCCCCTTGGGCAGGAACCGACAGCAGTTTCCGAGCGGCATGTTTGAGCCTGGCCCTGAACGATTTTTCCTTCATTGAGGCCCGCGGATTTGCCGATACCGCCGAATTTTTAATGCTGGCTCGGCTGCATGTGCTCAACCGTCAGCCTCAGCAGGCTAAAACCTATTTTCTTCGTTCAGGGCCGCCCTTCGAACGGCCAGATTATCCCTTTCTGATGCAATCCTACGCCGATTTGAAGCAGTTCGATTCTCTGTTTTTTTGTGCCAAACAGCTGCAATATCCCGATTTGAATACGCCCGGTGGATGCCTGTTTTGGGCCTCTTTGCTGCAGGATGCGTGGCCCGATAGCAGTCAATTTTACCGCGCTAAAGCTGATTTTGTGTCTCGGGTTTTTCTGCCCGGAGCCATTCCGTACCGGCCCGAGCAACGCGATTTTATGCAGCTCTGGCTCGGCAAAAGCATGGATCAAACGCCAGCGGCTCAAACGCGGCTGCTGGGGCGCCGACCGGCAAATGAACAGGCTTTTTGGTGGCTGAACGCCATGGTATGGGCTTCGCCGCGCCGCTGGACCGATTTGGCTCAGCATTTGCGCCCGCAAAGCGATGCGCTGTGGAGCTTTCTGCATCAACACATTCAGCCACAGGATACGCTTCCCCGGCGTTGGCATCAGTTTTTCGGCTGGAACCGCAGCCAGGGCTACTGGGATTGGGCCATACAGCATACCGAAACTTGGGGCATGGGCAGCAGCAACACAGCCAATTCAAGCCTGTCGGGCATGTATCTGTTCAACCCCCAGCAGGCGGCCCGGCAATTTCTGCGCTGGCTGGCCATGGCATCTTGGGTGCAGCGCCAGCCCATCGAGTCCTTTCTGGGCTCGGTCATGTCGGCCGCTGAACTGCGCCACTTGGCTCGGGAGGAACAGTACACAGAAGAGCAAATACAACAGCTGCTTTCCCGCATTCAGTAAGGGTATTTGGGCGGGTAACCGGGCTTTCAGCGCTACTCCGCGCCGCAAGCGGGAATGGCCAACCCCGAAAAAGGAGCTCCTAAAGTCGCTCTTTTTCGGGGGGCCATTTGCCCGCTTGCGCCTTGCGGGGTAGCTGCTTCAATCCCGCCCGCAAATCGCCTCCTGCCCAATACCCATTTGCATTTTTAGACAGCAGGAATCATTCTTTTCTTGTAATTTTGCCCTAAACAGATCCGTTCTGTTCTGCGGCCGCCACCCTAGCTCAGCTGGTAGAGCAACGCATTCGTAATGCGTAGGCCGAGGGTTCGAGTCCCTTGGGTGGCTCTATTTTTTTAGGTATATACTTGTAGGTACAACTATTTACATGCATCGAATCTTAATCACCGGGTCGCAGCGCGAGGTGTTGCCAAAACTTCGGGTCTTGGCTCAGGCCGAAGGCCGCGAAGTGCTCATGGCTCAAGATGCTGCCTCGGCCATGCGGTTGGTGCAGCTACTGTCCCTAGACGTTTTAGTCCTTAGCGGGGGCTTCGGCGAAACCACCGACCGTTGGTTGATGGTGGAGGCCCTGCGCCAAAATCCGGACCTAAAGCTGCTGCGCCGACTGGGTCCCATCGATGAATTTGCCATGGAATTAACCAAAGCCCTGTATGTATGAAGCGCCATGAATTTTTAAAACTCTCAGGTCTCACCGCCTTGGCCTCGGCCCTGAGCACTCAATCTGTATTTTCGGCCCTGTTTCGTTCAAAACCCTTAAACACAAACCCCATGAAAACCGTTTATCATGCCGCTGAAAGCCGAGGACATGCCAACCACGGTTGGTTGAAAACCTGGCATACCTTTAGTTTTGCCGGATACTATGATCCTGCACGGATTCATTTTGGCACACTGCGCGTACTCAACGACGATGAGGTAGCGGGTGGAATGGGGTTTGGAACTCACCCCCACGACAACATGGAAATCATTACCATTCCCTTGTCGGGAGCCCTAAAGCACCGCGACAGCATGGGGAATGAAGGCATCATTCGGGCAGGAGAAATTCAAGTCATGAGTGCCGGAACCGGAATTCAGCACAGTGAATTTAATGGTGACGCTGCTGAGGCCTGTCGCCTGCTTCAAATTTGGCTGTTTCCTCGTGAAAAACAGGTTCGGCCAAGGTACGACCAGCTGGCCTTTGATGTGGCCGAGCGGCAAGACCGTTGGCAGCAAATTTTATCGCCCAATCCCGAGGATGCCGGTGTTTGGATTCATCAGGACGCCTGGTTTCATTTAATTGAAGCCAGTGCCGGAAGCAGCCACACCTATACCCTGAAAAAGCCCGGGAACGGACTGTATTTTTTCATCATTGAAGGCGAGGCTCAGGTTGAACAACAGAGCCTGAAGCGCAGGGATGCCTTGGGCATGACCGATGCCAATGGATTTACTTTTACAACCAAAAGCGGTACCTATGCGTTATTGATGGAAATTCCCATGCATGTATGAGTACTTATGTTTCATCCGCCCATGCGGCAAAAACCGATAATTTACCTGAAGGTTTGCTGCCCGCCATTCGCAACCGCTGGAGCATTCGTTCGTTTAGTCCTGAGCTGCCAACCAAAGCGGAATTGCGTACGCTGTTTGAAGCCGCCCGCTGGTCGGCCAGCAGCATGAATGCTCAGCCTTGGAGGTTTGAAATCGCCTTTCGGCCCGAGCCGCGCTTTCAGCAATTTCTGAACGCATTAAGTGCCGGAAACCAAGCTTGGGCTCAGCATGCACCGGTGTTGGGAATGGCCTACACGCTGACCGATTTGCCGGCCTACAACATGAGCAACCGGCATGCGATGTTTGATTTGGGTGCCGCCTTGTCGTCCTTGTTCATTCAAGCGGCAGATTTGAGCATATTTGGTCATTTAATGGGCGGCTACGACCCGGAACTGGCCCAGAGCTTGGTCGAAGAAGAACGCCCCCATGAATTGGGATGTTTCTTTGTTTTGGGATATCCGGGCATGCCCGAGCAGCTGGACGAACCCTTTTTAACCCGGGAATGGACACCCAGGCAGCGCCTGCCGCTGGAGGAATTGGTGAAGGGATTGTAGGGAGTAATACTACCCGCTATTTGGACCAGAGGTTTAGTTAAAAAAGAATCTAATTTTTCTAAACGATATTAAAAAACAGACCATTCGAAAATTTTCGCCTGAATTCAAGGCGAAGGCGGCCATTTATCTGATAGGTTACACATCTGCAGAGCCCATTTCCGTTTCAGTACTTGGCAAAGTTCAGCGCATTAATCTATATTTACAAAACTGTTGAAATTCTCAGTCACCTTCACCTGCAACAAACTACAAAACTTGTTTCCAGGAACATTGGAGGTGTAATTGCTCGGGGGATACGCTGATTTGATATGAAAGGATGGATGTACATATTAGAATGTGCTGATGGGAGTTACTACACGGGTAGCACCAACAATCTTGAGTTAAGATTCGCTCAACATCAAGCAGGCGAAGGTGCTAATCATACAAAGAAAAGGTTGCCCGTTAAATTGGTGTACTTTGAAGAGTTTCAAAGAATTGATAAAGCATTTTATAGAGAAAAGCAAGTGCAGGGATGGAGCAGAAAAAAGAAAGAAGCGTTGATTAATGGCATATTTAATGACTTACATACGCTGGCTGAGTGCACAAATAGCACCCATTACAAAAATCACAAAAAATGAATACCGCTATCCTAATGAGATGTGCCTTCGACTTCGCTCAGGCACCCGTGGCGGTGACCAATGGCGGTGATTGAGCGTGCCTTCGACTTCGCTCAGGCACCAGTGACGGTGGTTGAACGTGCCTTCGACTTCGCTCAGGCACCAGTGCCGGTGGTTGAGCGTAGCCGAAACCACCGGTGACCCCCCACCGGCCGCCCAAATCCCCCAAAAAAGCCACTGAAATAAATGTGCAGCATGTCTCAGCCGAACCACTGAAAACACAAGGCAAATACGCTGAAGCCCAACAAATAGCCCAGTCCGATTTCGCCCCAACTGTGTGCCCCCAACGCCCTACGCGCCGTTAACGCAAGCCCCCCCAACAGCAAGGCCGAGCAAAATACCAGGAAAAAATACAAGATCCCCGTTGGCCACAACCCAATCACCATGCCCGCCATGCCGCCCCATCCCACCGCATGCAAGCTGATTTTATAGATTAAATTCACTAAAAAGGTCAATGCCGTGGCCACCAAACTGCCCAACAACAACACATGTATGGCGCTGACCGGAACGGAGTTTTTAAGCAATTGGAAGCTGAAGTAATGCGCTACAACCGATACAAACAACAGGAATTTTCGGTCCGATCTACGCTCTACATTCAGCGATTCTACCCAGCCCAAACTGCGCATCATCAACAATAAAATGCCCGGCACCACAGCGGTGAATAAGCCAATGCTACCCGCAATGCGCCAAGCCATCTGAGCCGGAAAATGCGCATGCAGAAAGGGCTGAAACCGGAATAAAAGCGCGGCCGAGACCATGGGAAGCCAAATGGGATGCAACAGCCAGGAAAGCCCATGCCACAGCATCAGAATACTTTTCGAAGTCGGGCCACCGGAATGCCCAATTGTTCACGGTACTTCGCTACGGTGCGCCGCGCTATGTTGTAGCCCTGCTCTTTTAATACCTCGGCCAAACGATCGTCGGTGATGGGCTTGCGCTTGTCTTCCCCCTCTATGCAATCGCTCAGAATTTTTTTTACCTCCCGAGTGGACACTTCTTCTCCGCTGTCGGTGGACAAGGATTCAGAGAAAAAGCTTTTCAGCAATAAGGTGCCGTACGGAGTTTCTATGTATTTGCTGTTGGCCACCCGGCTTACGGTCGAAATGTCCAAATTGACCCGGTCGGCCACATCTTTCAAAATCATGGGTTTTAGTTTGGTCTCATCCCCACTCAAAAAGTACTCTTTTTGCAGTTCCAATATGGTATGCATCACCAACATTAAGGTGTGTTGCCGCTGTTTGATGGCATCGATGAACCATCGGGCCGAGTCGAGCTTTTGCTTGACAAACTGCAGGGTTTGCTTTTCCTGTTCATTGGGCTGCCTTTTTTGTCGGGCTATGCCTTCCATCATGTTGTGGTAATGCCTCGATACCCGCAGCTCGGGTGCATTTTTTCCGTTTAGACTCAGCTCCAGTTTGTCTTCATCTACCACCAACGAAAAATCGGGCACGATAACGGGAACGTTGCGTTGAGCCGCCGTGGCGCTACTTCCGGGTTTTGGATTTAAATGCGTAATTTCCTGAATGGCCTCTTTCATGTCGGCCTCGGTCAAGCCCAAACGCTTTTGGATTTTCTCAAAGTGTTTTTTGCTGAACTCCTCAAAATACAATTCCATGATGGCAATGGCATGAAGGGCTGAGCTGCTCTTTGATTTTCGTCTGAGCTGCAAAAGCAGGCATTCGGCCAAATCACGGGCTCCCACGCCGGCAGGATCAAACTGCTGAACAATGCCCAAAATCCGCTCCAGTTCTTCCGAGCTGGTTTCAATGCCCTGCGAAAAGGCCAGGTCATCAACCATGGCTTCAACATCCCGCATCAGGTAGCCATCTTCATCAATGTTTCCAATGATGTGGCGGGCCAGGACTTGTTCGGCATCGCTCAAGGCATGCCAGCCAATTTGAACGGTAAGCTGTTCCTGAAAGCTGGGGCCGGCTGAGTAGGGGATGTCCCGGTGTTCGTCGTCCGCACCCTGGTTGCTGATCTGTGTTTTATAGTAGGGATAATCGTCGTCGTCAAGGTAATCGCCCAAATCCAAATCTTGGTCTGAATTTTCTTGGCTCTCTTCTTGTGCATTCTCGGTCTCCAATTCCTGATCTGTGGTTTCAGCGCCTTCTTCCAGGGCCGGATTCTCCTCAATTTCCTCTTTGATGCGCTGCTCTAACGCGGCCACAGGAACCTGCAACAGCTTCATCAGTTGAATCTGTTGTGGACTCAATTTTTGCTGAAGCTTTTGTTGTAGGGATTGGCGCATCGCAGCCATAGGAAATCGGTTTATGAGTGCTTGGCTACAAAGGTAGGGAAAATCGGGGGTTTAAGGGCTAATTGTTGCCGCTTTCCCCATGGTTTTCGCCAGACAGATTCAATGCTTCAGGGGCAAAATAATCGATGATTCCCCTTGCCACTTCGGCTCCAACTACCCCCTTCAATTCCTCTTCGCTGGCTTCCCGAATCCGGCGTACGGATTTAAAGGCCTTTAATAAATCTTGGGCCCGCTTTTTCCCGATGCCCGCTATGTTTTCCAGCTCACTTTTTTTCAGCGATGCCCGATGCCGCTGTCGGTAATGTGCAATGCCAAACCGATGGGCTTCATTGCGCATCTGTTGTATTACCTTTAATGATTCCGACCGCTTGTCCAAGTACATTGGCACAGAATCGTTGGGAAAATAAATTTCTTCCAACCGCTTTGCAATGCCAATGATGGCCACTTTGTGCTGCAATCCAAGTTCAGATAAGGCCTGCAATGCTGCGTTCAATTGCCCTTTTCCTCCATCAATAACAATCAGCTGAGGCAAGGTTTCGGGCTGCTCAACACAGGCTCTGTAGCGCCTTGAAATGACTTCCTTCATGGTAGAAAAGTCGTCGGGGCCCTCTACGGTTTTTACGTTGTAGTGCCGGTAATCGGCTTTGCTGGGCTTGGCATGTTTAAAGCAGACCATGGCCGAAACGGGAAAGGCGCCCTGAAAGTTGGAATTGTCAAAGCACTCCATGTGCACCGGAAGTTCTTTTAAGCGAAGGTCGCGCTGCAGGGTTTCCAATATCCGCTGGGTATGCCGTTCAGGGTCTTTCACCGACAATTGGCTGAGCTTTTCTTTTCGATAAAAGCGAATGTTCCGTTCGGCCAAATCCAACAGGGCCTTTTTTTCGCCCCGCTGAGGGACAATCAGCTCCAATCCTTTAAATTCTTCTTCCGGCAAAAAGGGCACCACCGCCTGACGGGCCTCACTATCAAAGCGCAACCTCAATTCCAGCATGGCCATGCGCAGCATTTCTCCGTCGCTTTCCTCCAAACCGGGCTGCAGTTCAAGGGTAAATCCCTGTACAACGGCTCCTTCTGAAATTTGCAGGTAGTGCACATAAATTTCTTCGCTGTCGCGGGCATAGGCAAATACATCTAAATGCTCCATGCCCATTTGTACCACCACCGATTTGGCCCGAAATTGTTCTATGCTCTCCAACTTGAGTTTGATGTGCTGGGCCTCTTCAAATCGATATTGGGCGGCACATTCGTTCATCTGTTGCTTTAATTCCCGAATTAAACTGCCTGTTTTTCCGCGCACAATGGCCCGGGCTTCGGCCACCATTTCCATGTACTCGGCCTCGCTCTGTTCCCCTACACAAGGTCCGAGACAGTTGTTCAAATGGTATTCCAGGCATACTTTAAATTTCCTTGCGGCAATGTTTTCGGCGCTCAAATTCAATGTGCAGCTGCGCAGGGGGTAAATGCTGCGAATTAAATCAAGCACAGCGCGCATGGACTTCACCGAGGCAAAGGGTCCCAGGTATTCTGAACCGTCTTTCAGCTGTTTTCGGGTGCTGAAAATGCGCGGAAAAGGCTCTTTTTTTATGCAAATCCAAGGGTAGGTTTTATCGTCCCTCAGCAAAATATTGTACCTGGGCTGCAGGGCTTTGATGAGGTTGTTTTCCAGCAGCAGGGCATCCCATTCGGTTTCGGTCACCAGGGTTTCAATCCGACTTGTTTTCCGCACCAGCACCCGCAGTCTGGCCGAATCGTGTTCTTTCTGAAAGTACGAATTGACGCGTTTTTTCAGGTTTTTCGCCTTGCCAACATACAGCAAATTCCCGTTGGCATCAAAAAAGCGGTACACGCCGGGGGCATCGGTCAGCGATTTAAGTTGATCGGCCAGGGCAAATGAAGACGCGTCGGGCATAGTACAAAGATAGGGATTCGAAAGGCTGGTTTTATTGGGGCGGCCGACGGGCTTTCTCAGGTAGTCCGCAGCTGCCGGAAGGCTGGCCCAGCGGTTTGCGTGGGCTCCTAAAGTCGCCTCCGCGCTGCGCGGGCCAGGCTCCGGCAGCTTGGCGTGCTACCTTGTTCAATCCCTGCCGCAAGCCACATCATAAAAAAAGCCCCCCAATACCATTGGAGGGCTTTGTGTTTTTTGGTTGACCTGACCTTTACAATCAGTCTTTTTTACCCAGCGAGTTGCATTTGAAGTCGTCAGAAACAATGGGATTAAGACCTTGATTGGCTCCGGTAATGACTTCGAAATTGGTAATTTTTATGCCCAACATGCCACTGGCAGCTACGGAAGAATCCAAGGTGCCAATGCGGAAGCCAATCCGACTGGGTTGTGCTTTATACACCCGTTCAATCACGGCAGTATCAAAACCACTGATGGATTTCACTGTAATCATGTTGCCCGTGCGGCGAACATTGAAAACTCCTTTGTTTCCATTGGTGTTTTTGTACACGGTGTCGCTCACCGTGGCAACGGCAAACAGCTTGCCATTCATAATCCCCGCCATAACGATGGAGGTGTCGAGTATGGTATCCGGAACCGTTGGGTCATACAATACCAGCGCCGCGTATGAAATATCGTCGGTCAAATTGGGCTTGGCAAAATTCCTGAAATCAATCCGGAAGTTGAAGTCTCCACTAACGGTTCTTTGATAGGTTTCTGCATCTACTCCAGAGGGATTTTCCATTTGCATGGAAAGTTCATCGTTGATGGTGTCAATTTCTACAATTGCCGATGAATTTCGAAGGCTGACATACCAATTTTTTTGGCAATCTCCTTCTCCGCTATCGCAAGAGAAAAACAAGATAAAACCTGTTAACAGGCTGAGGTAACCGAAGATGCGCTTCATACGGTATTGGGGTTTTTATTCATTCAAAGATAGATAGAAATTTGAGATTGTGCTACCGAAAGAAATTCATTTCATCCAAATAGACCCAAGCGGCATGGGGCATAAAATGCCGCACATCTTTTCCCTGGGCAATGGAATTTCGAATGAAGGTGGAAGATATTTCAAGTTGTGGAGCATCCAGTATGCGAACCGAAGGGTGGTTGACCCATTCGCCGCCGTCATATCCTGGACGCGGCAGCATAAGAATTCTGTGGTTATTCAAAATATAGTCCTGATTCTTCCATTTATGAAAGGTTTGCAAATTATCGGCCCCCATGACCAACCAAAAACTGTGGTTGGGATGCGATTCCTTTAATTTCATCAGGGTGTAGGCAGTATAATTGGGCTTTGGAAGCTTGAATTCTACGTCTGAAACCCGGAACCGAAGGTCATCACCGACAGCCCGCCGAAGCAGCTCCAACCGCTGATAATCGGGCAACAATCCGCTGGAGGCTTTCAGCGGATTTTGTGGAGTTACCACAAACCAAAGGGATTGAACCGGCCCCTGACTAACGATATAGTTGGCCATAGCCATATGCCCAATGTGAACGGGATTAAATGTGCCGAAATAAAGGGCAACGCTTTTGGTAGAGCTCATCGCTTTGACCGCTTCCGAATTTCACCTTCAACGACATAGGCCCTGGGGAAATCCGATAGCAAATATTGACGGTACACTGCCGCATTGAATTTGCTCTTGAATTCTCCAACCCGAAGTTTCCAATTGGGAGCCTCCCAAATTTCGTTGACCGGAACATTGGGGTGCAGCCGAAGGAAGGATTGCTTCATGCCTGCTAAATCCTGTAGGGCAGTAGGACCACTGGCGCTCAGAATTTGTACGCTGTATCCTTTGTAAAATTGATTGCGCTGTTCTTCTTTAAAGGAACTAATCTGCCCTTCCAATCCAGGGGCAAATTGGATGTTTTGGTTGCTAAGAGTAGCATTCAAAGAATCCGTCTGACCGAAAGCCCAGCCTGAAATGCAACAAAAAAGCCAAAGCAAAAACACGTTTTTCATACTCTGTGAAGGTACAAAAATCATTCCATGCTCGGCCAGGCGCATTTGATTGGCAAAGACAAAGACGGAGTTGAAGGTTGGAAACGGTACGTTCTATCGGCTTTGCACCTTTAGTACAACCCAAGGCATACCGGCCAATTTTTACCAAAAAGGAAGCAAAGGGATCCGCAATGTTCGCAAAGGAGATCCAAACTCCTGCACACCCTCGCCACAACTACATTTCCTCTGTGCCATTTGCGCCGACTTCGCGCCCTTGGTGGTAAAAAAAACGTCAAAGCATGCCGGCCAATTTTTACCAAAAAGACCGGAAATGGAGCCGCAAAGTTCACTAAGATTTTGGTGATGTTACGATCCGCAGGCTTCGCACCCTTCTGGATTGTCCAAAGAGCAGGTCAATTGACTTACCACTTCCGGATTCATTTCTTCCGAAATGTCATTGTTCGCCACTTCTTCAGCCTGTTGGGTTGGAACAGCCGCTACAGATTTGTCCACCGTAAACTGAACGGCATCGGCTCCAGCCTTAGAACGCAGGTAATACATGCCGGTCTTTAGTCCTTTCTCCCAGGCATAAAAATGCAAGGATGTCATTTTAGCATAGGTGGGACTTTCCATAAAGATGTTCAAAGATTGACTCTGGTCAATAAAGGCGCCCCGGTCGGCGGCCATGTCGATGATATCTTTCTGTTTAATCTCCCACACTGTTTTGTACAAGGCCTTGATGTTATCTGGAATTTCATCAATGTTTTGGATGGAGCCGTTGTGCAGCATGATTTTGTTTTTCATGTCGTTGTTCCATAATCCCAGTTGAACCAAATCGCGCAGCAGGTGCTTATTGACAATCGGGAATTCTCCAGACAATACCCGGCGCATATACATGTTACTGGTAAAGGGCTCAAAGCATTCGTTGTTGCCCAAAATTTGGGCGGTAGATGCGGTTGGCATTGGGGCTAGTAGCAATGAATTCCGAAGCCCATGCTCTTTAATTTCCTCTTTTAGAACATCCCATTCCCAGCGCTGGCTTGGTTGAACACCCCACATATCGTACTGCAAAATGCCCTGACTTGCGGGCGAGCCCTGGAAGGTTTCGTATGGGCCTTCCACTTTGGCAAGGTCTTTCGAGCAAGTTAAGGCCGCATAATAAATGGTTTCAAAAATCTCTCGGTTTAATTGCTTGGCTTCATCGGAATCAAAAGCCACACGCATCATGACGAAGGTGTCAGCCAACCCTTGAATACCCAAACCAATGGGACGGTGCCGCATGTTTGAATTGCGGGCTTCCTTTACCGGGTAGTAATTCCGGTCAATGATTCGGTTTAAGTTCCGGGTAGCCGTATAGGTGATTTGAAAAAGCCGTTCATGGTCAAAGCTTTTGTCCTCTTTTACAAACTTAGGCAGGGCAATGGATGCCAGGTTGCAAACGGCAACTTCATCGGGGGCCGTGTATTCTATAATTTCCGTACACAGGTTCGATGATTGAATGGTGCCCAGGTTTTTCTGATTGCTTTTGCTGTTGGCGGCATCCTTGTACAGCATGTAGGGCGTACCCGTTTCTACTTGCGACTCAATGATGCGGGTCCACAGTGCTCGGGCTTTAATCTTCCGCCGGTATTTGCCCTCTTTGACATAGGCGTGGTATTTCGATTCGAATTCTTCGCTGTGTGTCTCATTGAGGCCTGGAGCTTCATTTGGACAGAACAAATACCAATCTCCGTCCTCTTTCACTTGCTTCATGAATAAGTCTGGAATCCACAAGGCCAAGAATAAATCTCGGGTGCGAAGCTCCTCTTGCCCCGTATTTTTCTTTAATTCCAAGAAATCCATGATGTCATCGTGCCAAGGCTCAATGTAAATGGCAAAAGAACCTTTGCGTTTGCCTCCACCCTGATCTACATAGCGGGCAGTATCGTTGAACACCCGAAGCATGGGTACAATTCCATTGGAGGTGCCATTGGTGCCTTTGATGTAAGAGCCCTTCGCTCTGATTTTATGCACCGCCAAACCAATGCCTCCGGCCGACTGAGATATTTTGGCTGTTTGCTTTAAGGTATCGTAGATTCCATCAATGCTGTCGTCTTTCATTTGCAGCAGAAAACAGCTGGACATTTGTGGTTTGGGTGTACCTGAGTTAAACAGGGTAGGAGTGGCATGGGTAAACCAGCCTTCGCTCAATAAATGGTAGGTTTCAATGGCCGATTGCAAATCTTCCTTGTGAATGCCAATGGCTACCCGCATGTACATGTGCTGAGGACGTTCGGCCACTTTCCCCTTTAGTCGAAGCAAATAGGATTTTTCCAGCGTCTTAAACCCAAAATAATCGAAATGATAATCCCTGTCATAAATTAGGGTGGAGTCAAGCAACTCCGCATTTTTTTGGATGATTTCCCAAACGTCTTGGGCAATCAATGAAGCGGGTTCTCCGGTAACCGGATCTATATATTGATATAAGGCATCAATGCTTTTGGAAAACGACTTCTCGGTGTCTTTATGCAAATTAGATACAGCAATTCGGCTGGCAAGAAGAGCGTAGTCTGGATGCACCACCGACATCGCTGCGGCCTCTTGAGATGCCAGATTGTCCAAATCGGAAGTGGTAATCCCTGTGTACATTCCATTGATGACCTTCATGGCCACCTTGATTGGGTCTACATAGGTGGGGTTCAATCCATAGCACAATTTGATGATTCTGGCCGTAATCTTATCGAACTTCACACTCTCGCGGCGTCCATCGCGTTTGATTACGAACATTTCTTTCATAGCTTCCATAGAGGCATTCAATTAAATACGATTAAAGGGGGCAAATGGGCGTGAATGGTCTTAAAAATCTTCGTCTAGGCTGAAGCCGGTAGATACATCTGCCTTTTTGTATTCACTTACCCGTTTCTCAAAGAAATTTGTTTTCCCTTGCAGCGAAATAAAGTCCATAAAGCTGAAGGGGTTGCTGGAATTGTACAATTTGGAGCAGCCCAACACACTCAACCAGTGATCGGCCACAAATTCAATGTACTGCTTCATCAGTTCTGCATTCATCCCAATCAACCGAACGGGAAGGCTCTCGGTAATAAACTCCTTCTCAATTTCAACCGCATCCGCAATGATTTCATGGATGCGCTCTTCGGGCAATTTGTTAACGATGTGCTTGGTGTACAGGTGGCAGGCAAACTCGCAGTGCAGACCTTCGTCTCGACTGATAAATTCATTGCTGGTGGCTAGACCGGGCATCAATCCTTTTTGCTTTAACCAAAAAATAGCGCAAAAGCTTCCGGAAAAGAAAATGCCTTCAACGGCGGCAAAGGCAATTAAGCGCTCAGTAAACTTGGGCGATTCAATCCAACGTAAAGCCCACTCGGCTTTCTTTTGGATGCAAGGCATGGTTTCAATGGCGCGGAACAGGGATTTTTTCTCGGCCGGATCGGTCACATAGGTATCAATCAACAGAGAATACATCTCAGAATGAATATTCTCCATCATGATTTGAAAACCATAAAACATCTTGGCCTCGGTGTACTGCACCTCACGCACAAAATTTTCAGCAAGATTCTCATTCACAATGCCATCTGAAGCCGCGAAAAAAGCCAATACATACTTCAAAAAATGCTTTTCATCGGCCGTCATTTTACTCCAATCGCTCTTATCTTGAGCCAAATCCACCTCTTCCGCACGCCAGAACAAGGACTGTTGTTTTTTATACAATTGCCAAATGTCATTGTGTTCAATGGGAAAAAGCACAAACCGGTCGGGGTTCTCTTCTAATATGGGCTCATCAATAACCAATTTAGACTTCAAGGCCTCCTCAACAGGCGACAATAGGGCTTCTTTTTGTGATACGTCCGACATTTTCATGCAATATTTAGTTTAAAGGCCTAACAGTCAATTCTCTGCTCTACTCAAAATTCGCTTGCCCCTCTGACATTAAGACCAGAACAAATTTTCAATAAAAAACAATCTTGAGCAACAAAAAACACCCTCCAATTATTCACAATTTCCCAATGTTTTCAACAATCATTCGGCTCGTTTTTCGACTTTCAAATCTTAACATTGGTTGTAGGCCTTTGCCATAAAGGAATACAGGCGAAATGAACAAGGAATTGTGAAATTCCTTGCTAAAAAAGGACTTCAGAAGTTTTGAAGTTCAGTTTTTTTTCCTTAAGAATAAGAACAAAGCCATCCCCCCTGACTTTTCTTCTGCAATCGAGGTTTAGCCTCTAAACTTTCTTTCAATTTCCAGACTGCCGCTGTCAAATACCCGACTAATCATGAAATTTATGATTTAGAAATTTAATATTAATCCGGATTTTCAGAGTGCCAGTCTGCGGCCATTTTTAATTTTTTGTACCATTCTTCCCCATAGGCGCGAACCAAAGCCGATTTGCAAAATTCATAAACCGCGGTTTTTTGCTTTGCTCCACACGAACAGGCCGGCTTGCAAATGTGCCATCGCTCATAATTTACCGCCTCAAAATCAGGATACCGCTGAATGCGAATGGGATACAAATGGCAACTTAGGGGTTTTTGGAAATCGATTTCTCCTGCCCGCCAAGCTTTTTCTATGCCGCACCATGCGGTGCCTTTTTCAAAGATGGTGTAAGCACAATGCTTGCCCTCTACCAAGGGGGTTACGGCTTCTCCATCGTTGGGGTCGGCCACCCAAACGCCCTGCTCTTCAATAGCTTGAACCCCATCCGTTGGCAAATGCGGTTTCACCTTTGGCCAAATGGCTTGCAGTATTTCTTTTTCGGCTTCCAACACCGGGGCGCCCGCATCTCCTTCCACACAACAGGCCCCTTTGCACTTGGAAAGGTCGCAGGAAAAGTACTGATCCAACACATCCAACGAAACTACTTTGCCATCAATTTCTATCATAAAGGCTAATCTTACCACAAAGGTAGGGGGGAATTGGTAATTTTGAGGCAAACTTTGGTTTATGAAGCGCATTCTTACCGGCATTCAAAGTACAAATCAACCCCACCTGGGGAATATTTTGGGCGCCATTGACCCCATGATTCAATTGAGCCAGGCGCTCGAAATGGAGGCCTTCGCGTTTATTGCTGACCTTCATGCGCTAACCACCGTGAAAGACGGTTCTGAGCGAAGACATAAAGTCCGTCAGGTCGCAGCCACCTGGATTGCCTGCGGATTTGATGTTGAAAAAAACCGCCTGTATTGCCAGTCTGACATTCCTGAAATTACGGAGCTGACCTGGTACCTGAATTGCTTTACGCCTTTTCCGATGCTGGCCAATGCCCATTCCTTTAAAGATAAATCCAATCGACTGAGCGATGTAAATGCCGGCTTGTTTACCTATCCTGTGCTGATGGCCGCCGATATTTTGGGCTATGACGCCCATTTGGTTCCCGTTGGGAAAGACCAGCTTCAGCACTTGGAAATGACCCGGGATATTGCCGCAAGCATCAACCATACGTATGGAGATATTCTGGTTGTTCCCGAAGCAAGGGTGGCCGAAGATACGATGTTGATTCCCGGAACCGATGGTCAGAAAATGAGCAAGAGCTACGGTAATTTTATCGATGTTTTTTTGCCGGAAAAGGAACTTAAAAAGGTGCTGATGTCGGTGGTGACCGATTCTACTCCGCTTGAAGACCCCAAAGACGCAGAATCCTGCATTGTTTATCAGCTTTTTAAATTGCTTGCCCCAGCCTCAGCCGCGCTTGAAATGCGCAATAAACTCCAGGCCGGAGGCTACGGCTATGGCCATGCCAAAAATGAACTGCTCGGAATTGTGTTGGAACATTTCGGTCCGGCTCGAATGAAGTACCACGCTTTAATGGAAAATACGGAAGACATAGAATCCATTTTGGCTGCAGGCGCAGAACGCACCCGCCCCATTCTTCATGAAACCCTGAGCCGGGTACGAAGGGCCCTGGGATTTAGCATTTCTTAATTTCTAAATCCATATATGGTGCCCCCTTCATCTTCTTTTTGTTCCTTTGTTTGAAGTAGTTTAGGTATGTCCATTCAAGTTCAATCCATTACCAAGTCATACGGCAGCCAAAAGGCTCTGGATCAGGTGAGTTTTTCCATTCAACACGGTGAAATTGTTGGTTTTTTAGGCCCCAACGGGGCGGGTAAAAGCACCATGATGAAAATCTTGACCGGTTTTATCCCTGCCGATCAAGGCCAGGCGTTGGTATCCGGATTCAATATTCAATCTCAACCCCTCGAGGTAAAACGAAGGGTCGGATATTTGCCCGAATCCAATCCGCTGTACCCCGATATGTACGTGAAAGAATTTCTGCGTTTTGTGGGCAGGATGCATGGACTTTCCGGGGAAACGCTGTCAAAAAGAACCAGTCAAATGATTGAAATGACCGGACTTGGTCGTGAACAACATAAGCGCACTGGAGCCTTGTCGAAAGGGTACAAGCAGCGTGTAGGCTTGGCCGCGGCTCTAATTCATGAGCCCGAGGTGGTCATCCTCGATGAACCAACCAGCGGTTTCGACCCCAATCAGTTGGTAGAAATCCGCAACCTAATTCGAAATCTGGCCGGGAAAAAAACGGTGCTTCTTTCTTCTCATATTCTTCAGGAAGTCCAAGCGGTTTGCCAACGGGTTCTGATTTTAGACCAAGGCCGATTGGTAGAAGACGCCCCCATTCAATCCATTGGAAAATCAACCGGACAGGCTATTCTGTGGCTTGCTGAATTTGAAGAAGAGCTGGCAGCCACCATGTTGTCCAACATACCCGGGGTAGATCGGGTTAAGGCTCTTGATGGGCGACGCTGGCACATAGTGACTCAAACTGAAAAAGGCATGGCCATGACCATTTCACGTTGGGCTATGGAACAAGGGCTGACCTTAAACGGAATTCAAAAAGAAACCAAAAGCCTGGAAGAGGTGTTCAGGGAAAAAACAGGCCATTGATGCATGAGTAATCCGAAATTTTCAATTATGACGCCCGTTCTGCTGGGCATGTTCCTGGTGGCTTTGGTTCCTATTTTTTTTGTGGCCTATGCCGGTATTGGTTCGGCCATAGGCTTGCTAAATAAAGCCTCCTCTGATGGAAAATCCAACATTAAAACACTGACTCCCCATGCTCAGTTGAAACAAAATGAAAAGGGAAATCAGCTGGTTCTTAGCTTGGGCCTAATGGATAAGGTGCTGTTGACCCCGGTAGATAGCCTGGGCTTTTCGGATGAATTTGTGCTGGCTCAAGGAAAAGGCACTTGGCTGGTGCTGCGCGAAAGGGATGGTAAGCCCACGTTTTTAATCGCTTCAAATCGGGCAGACTACCTCATGCTTCGGCTGCAGCTGGGAGTTCCAGAGGTTCTGGTTATGGCTGCCCTGCCCCAACCATAAAGCACCGTCTTAGGGCTTCAGATGCTGATTTAAATACCGGGTAATTTTATCCATTAAATGAACCCGGTCTTTCCCCACCACATTATGGGCATGGTTCGGATATAAAAAGAAATCCACAGGAATGGATTCATCCACACAAGCTTTTAGGAACCGCATAGAATGCTGAGGAACAACTACATCGTCTTGATCTCCATGAATAATCAACAGGGGAGATTTTAGGTTTTTTGCCCGGCGGGTCAAATCGGTTATCATATACCCTTCTTCATTCTCTTGGGGCCGATCCATGTACCGTTCTCCATACATTACTTCGTACAAGCTCCAATCCATGACCGGACCACCGGCAACGCCAACAGCAAAATCGTCCGGATTTCGAGTCAGCAAGTTGGTGGTCATAAATCCTCCAAAACTCCATCCATGGACTCCAATTCTTTTTTTATCAACAAAGGGCAAGGATTTAAGGTAGTTCAGGCCCTGAAGCTGATCTGCTGCTTCGGCTTCACCCAACTGCCGGTGAATAATTCCTTCAAATTCTTTGCCCCGATAGGCAGAGCCGCGGTTGTCTAGGGTAAAAACAATATATCCTTCCTGCGCCATGTAGAAGTCCCAAAGCCGAGCGCCCCACATCCAGGAGCGCGTAATCATTTGAGCATGCGGTCCACCATACACATAAATGAGTACGGGGTATTTTTTCCCGGGATTAAAATTCGATGGATAAATAATTCTGGCATTTACAGCCGTTTTTCCGTCTGCTGCGGTCAAGGTGAGTTGCTCTACCTTGGGCAGTTCAATGCCTTTTTCAAGATAAGGGTTGGTCGCATCTAAAATTCGTTTTCTGCTTTTTGGGCTGCACCAATCAACCCGATTGGCCAACAATGGATTGGATAACTTATCAATCCAGGCTGTACCTGCCGAATTGGGAACTAGGGTGTGAACTCCATCTCCCTCGGTTAGCCTTCGGTATTTCCCTGATTTCAGGTGCACCGCGTAGCTTTGGCGGTCAAGTCCGTTGTTCTCTGCTCGGGTAATCCAGAGCTCATTTCCAAATATCCCATGTATGTTGGTAAGCACGTAGGGACCGGTAGTCAGTTGCCGAATCAATTGGCCTTGGCTGGAATATAGATAGGCTTGATCGTAGCCATCCCGTTCGCTCCACCAAATGAATTGGTCGGGATTGTTTGGTAAGAATGTAAGGCCGTGTTCCGGTTCCACCCACCTAGAATCGATTTCTTGGAACAACACCGCATCCAAGGTTCCATCGCTCACCTTAAATCGGCACAAGCGGAGGCTGTCTTGGCCTCGGTTCAGCAACCCTACATACAGATGGTTGTTGTTGGGCGACCAGGTAACGGCAGTTAAGTATTGCTCTTTGTCCCCTGGAGTTTGAAGGGTTTGAATCTGTCCTCCATTCAATTTGAGTACCTGCAGCGTCACTTCTTCGCTCTTCATGCCCGCCATGGGGTAGCGGACCGGGCGGTTATTTGCAATTCGGGCAGGACTTTCCACAAGTGGGTATTCCGTTACCATGCCTTCATCTTTTCGGTACCAGGCTAGGGATTGGCCGTCGGGCGACCAAAATAGGCCTTCACTAATGCCAAATTCCTGGCGGTGAACATACCCGGAACCATTTACAATTCCTGGGGCTTCATCAAAACTGAGTGCTCGAAGTCCGCCGTCTGAATCGGCCAACCACACATTTTGACCGCGGGTAAACGCAGTTTTTCCACTCGGCAGGTGGGGATGGATGTTCTCGGCATCTTCAGGAAGCGTGTAATCCCGAAGTAGGGTTCCTGTCTCGACATTCAGTTGGATGATACGTAATCCCTGCTGTACGTGCAGGGTGCTTGGATTGGTCCAAGAATAAGAAAAGGGAAAACCCTTGAGGCTATCCTTTAGCACCGCATTCAATTGGCTTAAACTGTACAGCATTGTTTTATCTCCGTTGGGGCTGAGCTGTTGAATGCCACTTATGTCCCAGCAGGTAACAGTCCGTTCGTCCTTCCATTGGATGTTGTTTACATCTTTGGGGCGAAACTGCCGCCATTGGCCTAGTGTTGCCTGTTCTAAGGTCAACTGCCCAATCAGGAAAGAAGGTAGAAAAAGGAGAAGAATAGAAGCCAATCGGATACGCATAATCATTGGAGTGAAGTTCGAGAAATCAAAGGTAACAATAGCAGGAAAATGCCCCTAGTTCAGTCCAAGTGCTCACCTACTTTTGTTTGGTCACATGCTTAGGGATGATGCAATCCTTCGGCCTGGCAGCATGCGGGCAACTGCTCAAACGCTTTTGAGTCGGCCGGAATTGAATCGGCTCGATAACCCAAGGCCGAAATTTTAGCACGGATGGCATCTGCCCCCAATTTTTTAGGCTTATAAATGACCGTGGCGACTTTGGAATTTAAATCTACGCCCACCGATTTAATGCCGGGCAAATAACCCAGCTCCGTTTCCAGACGGTTTTTACACATACCACAAATGGCCGATGTTTCAATGCGGAGGGTGTCGGTTTGCTGTTGAGCTTTAGAAGCCAGAGGCCATAGCATAAACCCCATAAAACAAACAAACCCTAGATTTATTTTGAACGGAATTTCGATTCGAGCAAGAAATTTCATGGCAATCGTTGTTTGTTGTTTCTCAAAGATACGTGATTTTCCTACCTTAGTGCTGTTAAATAACATCAAACTTCAAGGGATTATGAAAACTGTTCTGACCTTTATTTTTGCCGGTGCTTTCGCTTTAGCGGCTCAAGCCCAGCAAGCCAATACTACTGCCACTCCTGTTGATGCAAAACCCGCGAAAGCCTGTTGTTCCAAAGGCTCTGCATCAGGTTGCCAATCGGGTGCTGCCAAAGCAGAAACCGCTTCTGCCGCTGCTGCTCCTGAAAAGGGAAAGGCGTGCTGCAGCAAAGACCATGCAGGTGCTTCGTGCGACAGCAAAGGCAAATCAAAAGCCAAGGCCCGCAAAGAAGACAACTAATTTTAATCGGATAGGGTTGGTAGAAGCATCCAGCTGCCGCCCACAAAGCATAAAGCAGTAACCTTCATTTTTGCGCAGGATTCTTCCGTGCCAATGGTGAAGGTGCTGTTTGTTTTTTTTTCATTTCCATGCAATACATCATTGAAGAAGAGTTTAAATCTGCCGAAGAGAAAGGGTACACCTTTTTCTCCTGGTTGATGTTGTGTGAGCAAAATAAACTGGATGAGGCCAGGGCAGAAGAGTCACGAAGAAATGCCATTGATGAATTCGTTCGTGAAAACATTCGAATTCGCCCCAACAAATCGGCCTTGAAAAACACGGCAACTCCTAAGCAGGCAACAGATTCGGAAGAGCTGCACGGGCAAGGGAATCGGGTATCTGAAACCTTGGCCAACATTTATATTCAGCAGAAAAAACTGCAATTGGCCCAGGCAGTTTATGCGCAGTTGAGTTTGGAAAATCCTGAAAAAAAAGCGTACTTTGCAGACCTTATTGCGAAACTGAAGCAAGAAGCAAATCAAACTTAATCCAATTGCCATGGATATTATAATGACAGTCGTAATTTTATTGGTAGCCGTTCTACTGATTTTGGTTATTTTAATTCAAAATTCAAAAGGGGGTGGCATTTCATCCAATATTGGTGTTTCAAATCAGTTGTTTGGAGCGCGTAAGGAGACTGAGTTGATTGAAAAACGCACTTGGCAATTGATGGGTTTGTTGGCGGTACTTTGCATTAGCAGTGGATTTTTCTTCAGTTATGAAGTAAAAACAGATGTGCCTCAGGCGCGCAAGCCATTGACTACGCTTGACAATCAAATGCCGGCTATGCCAGCTCCTGAGTCTCCCTCTGTGCCCGCAGCTCAGCCGGAATAAGGCTTTCCTCTCATTTTTTTATTTTTTTTGGCGCCTTATCCCGCTTTCAGCGCTAGGGTACTTAGCCACAGCAAGGGGCTATGCCGCTGCGGTGGCTCCCAAGGTCGCCTCCTCGCTACAGCCCCTTTAGCTGTGGCTGGCGTACCCAAGCTGCTTCAATCGGGGGCGCACAACGAGGCCTTTTGTCTCCCGATAAGGAAAGGACTTCTACAAAAGAAAGGAGCAGCTGCGATGAAAAAATACCGTAAGCTTAGTACATTTATACCATGAAAACCTTAGCCTTGTGGATAGCTCTGCTTACGATTGGTTCATCGGCCTGCAGTGCTCAAGAAGTTCAACCGGATTCCGATGAGATTTCCGATGCCTCTGCGTCTGGAGCGCATGATTTAAGTAGGTTTGAGCGAAAGTCAGCCAACGCCATCCGGCTTGCATTTTATAATTTGGAAAACCTGTTTGACACGGAGAACGACTCCTTAATCAACGATGAAGAATTTGTCGCAGGTGGCGTGAAAGGTTGGTCTGAAAGTCGGTTTCGTCATAAAATTAACAACCATTCTAAGACCTTGATTGCCTTGGGTGGTTGGGATGCTCCTGCCATGGTTGGATTCTGCGAAGTAGAAAACAGAGAAGTGATTCATCGATTGATTACTGAAACGGCCTTAAAAGATGCCTCGTATCAAATTATCCATAAAAACAGTCCCGATCGCAGGGGCATAGACGTTTGTTTAATCTATCGTCCCGATAAAATAAGGGTGCTTTCGCACCAGTATCGCCCTGTCATCGTTCCTGAAGATCCGGGCTTCAAAACCAGGGATGTTTTGTATGTGCAGGGGTTGGTATTTGAGAAAGACACCATTCACTTATTTTACAACCACTGGCCTTCACGTTGGGGAGGGCAGCAAACCTCAGAACCCAAGCGGATTTTTGTAGCCAATTTGATTCGGAGCATGTGCGACAGCATTTTGCGGTCGAATCCCAATTCCAATATTTTGATATCGGGCGATTTTAATGATGAGCCCGGAGACAAAAGCATGGCCGAAGTATTGAGAGGCAAGCGCCGAGATGCCGAATTGAAGCCGGGAGATTTTGTCAATTATATGTTTGAGGCCTGGGAAAAAGGAGAAGGAACTGAAAAATATCAAGAACACTGGGGAATGTTGGATCAATGGTTGGTTAGTAGGGCTTTGTTTAAACGGGAGAAAGGGCTGGTTGTAGATGGGGGAGAGGCGGGAATTTTCAATGCTCCTTGGCTAATTGAGAAGGACGAGCGGTATTTGGGAGAAAAGCCGTACCGTACCTTTAGTGGACCCAAGTATTTGGGTGGACACAGCGACCACTTCCCGGTGTACATTGATTTAGTTCGTAAAAAATAGGGCGATACTCCACGAAAAATTGATACCTTTGCCCACCCAAAGGGAAGGGCCCTTAGCTCAGTTGGTTAGAGCATCTGACTCATAATCAGAGGGTCGTTGGTTCAAGCCCAACAGGGCCCACAGGTACAACAAGGGGGTTGCAGAAATGCAGCCCTTTTGTGTTTTTGCAAGTGTTCCTTTATTCCAACCCACAATAGCCGCCACCCTCTGCCCCAAAGAAAACAATCCAAACATGGTTTACGATAGGTCTACCAAAAAGCATCAGGTTGAGCCTTCCAGCCCGATTGTTTTCTTAACAATAAATATTCAAAGGTTTCATTAAAATTCACCCTTGCCTGTCTACATTTGTTTATGGTACTACGAATCAGCATTTCCCTTTTGGTCATCTGCCAGCTTTCTTTGGGCTTGTTGGCACAGGGTGTGGTCATTAGCCCCATCAATACTCAGCCCGACAGCAGTGCAATCCTTGATTTGGTGGACTCAACCCGTGGATTTTTGCCTCCCCGCTTAACCACTCAGCAAAGAACGGCCATCCTCAACCCTGCTTTGGGTCTGACTATTTTTAATACCGATATCCGTTGCCTGGAATTTTACCGCGGCCCTATTGATGGTTGGTATTCACCATGCCCTGTTTTGCCTCAAATCTCGACCGATTCTGTAAACTCGGTGTTTGGGACCATAGCTACAGGGCATGCCAACCTCATTCAAATTGGAAACCAACCTATTGTTTCTCAGGGCATTTGCTGGAGCACGCAGGCAAACCCCAGCATCTTGAACGACACCGCCGGAGTAAGTCCTGGCATTGGCTCGTTTCAAGTAAGCATGAAAAACTTAAACTTCAATACCTTATATCATTACCGCGCTTTTGTGGAAACCTTTAACGGAATCGTGTACGGTGCCATTGATACCTTTAGAACCAGCCCCGGCTTCGTTGTGCAGTTTACTTCGGTTGGGAATCACCAATGGCAGGTGCCTCAAGGGCTAAATGCTATTGAACTTTTGGTGGTTGCAGGCGGCGGCGGAGGAGGAAATGGTCAAAGTAGTTGCTGGGAAGGCGGCGGCGGCGGTGCGGGTGGACTTATTTACCAATCCCAATTTCCGGTCATTCCTGGGAACTCCATTTCCGTTGTGGTTGGAGCCGGCGGTAGTGCCAACAACAACGGTCAAAACAGCCAATTTCACAACATCGTTGCTTTTGGAGGCGGTGCTGGGCGTAGCTGCTCCAATGGTTTAAGCGGTGGGTCGGGCGGCGGCGGCGGTCACCCAGGAACTGCCGGAGGGTCCGGCCAACCCGGGCAGGGAAATGCAGGGGGCAACGGTGGCAGCTCTTGCGGCGGCGGCGGCGGCGGCGCAGGAGCTTCAGGCAATTCCGGTCCATCCGGAGGGAAAGGCGGAGATGGCCTTGCCTTTTCCATTACCGGGGTCTCACAGTTTTATGCCGGCGGCGGCGGCGGGTTTCTTAGCAGCTGCAATCCGCCTTCTCCGGGTGGTTTGGGTGGCGGCGGCAACGGCACTTGTGTTTTGGGCGGAACCGGAGGCGCCGGCCAAGCCAATACAGGCGGTGGCGGCGGTGCCTGCCAAGGTTCTCCCTGCTCAGGTGGAGCCGGAGGCTCCGGAGTGGTTATTCTTCGCTATTGATTTCCAGCTAGTCAATAGTTTTCGAGCTTGGATTGACTTCAGGAGACAGCGGGACCAGCTGCCCCAAAGAAATTAAATTTCAACACTCAAAAAGCCCTTCTGCGGGCAAAATGGGTTAGCAAAGCCCCAACCCCGTAGGGGTGTTATTATTGTAGCCAGGTATTAGAACCAGTGCCGCCAAAACCCCGTAGGGGTGACATTATTGTAGGTGGCATTATTGTAGCCCCGAAAAAAACTAGATCTACCTATTTTGGCGCATAAAAAAACGGAGGCGGATTGGCTTTGCCAACCTGCGCCTCCGTACTTTGATTGCACTCTATTACTGAGGCAATAGTTCGAATCGATCTAGATTCATGACTTTGGTCCAGGCAGCAGCAAAGTCACGGATGAACCGCTCTTTGGCATCGACGCTGGCATATACCTCTGCAATGGCTCGAAGTTCGGAATGCGAACCGAAAATAAGGTCGGCACGGGTGGCCGAATAGGTGCGCTGCCCGGTGCTGCGGTTTTTGCCATAAAAGATTTCTTTGTCTGCATCTGCAGGCTCCCAAACGGTGTTCATGTCCAACAATTGAACAAAGAAGTCGTTGCTTAAGCTCTCTTTTTTGGAAGTTAAAATTCCATGAGCAGAGCCGTCAAAGTTGGCATTTAATGTGCGCATGCCACCCAAAAGTACTGTCATCTCAGGCGCAGTAAGCGTTAACAATTGGGCTTTGTCAACCAATAGGGCCTCGGTTGAGGTCGTGTATTTGGTTTTAAGGTAATTTCTAAATCCGTCGGCCTGTGGCTCTAATACGGCCATAGAGGCTACATCGGTTTGCTCTTGGCTGGCATCCATTCTGCCGGGATTCAAGGGGAGGCTGATGTTTACACCGCTCTTTTTCGCGGCCTCTTCTACACCCACATTCCCCGTTAGAACAATTAAATCAGCCATGGAAATTTTCATGCCATTCTTGGCCTTTTTATTGAAATTGGATTGGATTTTCTCTAAAGCGGTTAGCACCCGGTTTAAGCGCTCGGGATTGTTGACGGCCCAAGACCGCTGCGGCTGCAATCGAATCCGAGCTCCGTTGGCTCCCCCGCGGCGATCAGACCCCCGATAGGTTGAGGCAGAGGCCCAAGCCGTGGTGACCATATCGCTGATGGACAATCCAGAGGCCAGAATTTGTGTTCTTAAATCGGCAATGGCCGCAGCATCTACAACGGGATGGTTCAATGCCGGAATTGGATCTTGCCAAATGAGCTGTTCTTTTGGGACTTCGGGCCCCCAGTAGCTGCTGCTTGGTCCCATGTCGCGGTGGGTTAGTTTAAACCAGGCCCGAGCAAAGGCATCGGCAAAGGCATCAGGATTGTCTAGGAATTTTCTGGATATTTTCTCGTACACAGGATCAACCCGTAGAGAAAGGTCGGTGGTGAGCATGGTGGGGATGTGTTTTTTGCTGGAGTCAAACGCATCGGGCACCATGGGTTTGGTGTCTTTGGCAATCCATTGATGGGCTCCGGCCGGACTTTTGGTCAATTCCCATTCGTGTGCGAACAAGGCCTTGAAAAATCCATGGCCCCATTGTGCCGGAGTGGTAGTCCAGGTTACTTCAAGGCCTGAGGTAATGGCGTCTTTTCCTTTCCCGGATTTGTAGGAGCTGGTCCATCCCAGTCCTTGTTCTTCGATGGCGGCAGCTTCGGGCTCAGGTCCTACATGCGAAGCCGGACCGGCGCCATGTGTTTTTCCAAAGGTGTGTCCACCGGCAACCAGTGCGACAGTTTCTTCGTCGTTCATTCCCATTCGGCCAAAGGTTTCGCGGATGTCTTTGGCGGCGGCAAGCGGATCTGGATTGCCGTTGGGGCCTTCCGGATTCACGTAAATTAATCCCATTTGAACGGCGGCAAGGGGATTTTCAAGTTTCCTTCCTTCGGCATAGCGCTGATCGTCCAGCCATTTTTTTTCTTTTCCCCAATAGACATGGCTTTCAGGTTCCCATACATCGGCGCGTCCTGCTCCAAAGCCAAAGGTTTTGAAACCCATGGATTCAAGGGCGACGTTTCCGGTCAGAATCATAAGATCTGCCCAGGATATTTTCTGCCCATATTTTTGTTTAATGGGCCAAAGTAGGCGGCGGGCTTTATCGAGGTTGGCATTGTCGGGCCAGCTGTTTTGGGGAGCAAAGCGCTGTTGACCGGAGCGGCTACCCCCGCGCCCATCGCCTGTGCGATACGTTCCGGCACTGTGCCAGGCCATACGGATGAAAAACGGACCGTAGTGCCCGAAATCAGCGGGCCACCAATCCTTTGAGTCGGTCATTAAGGCCTTTAAGTCTGATTTCAAGGCTTGATAATCGAGCTGATTAAAGGCATCTCGGTAGTTGAATTGCGGACCTAAGGGGTTCGCCAATTCTGAATTTTGCCGCAACACAGAAAGATCCAATTGATTGGGCCACCAATCGCGGTTGCTGTTCCCTGTTGGATTGACCGCATTCGAAGAACTTTCCTTTTGGTCGTGCATTACCGGACATTTGCCGGGGGCGGTCATTTCCATTTGAGCAGGCAAGGCCGGAACAATGGAAAGAGCCAAAAACATAGCATACTGTTTCATGGGCAATAATTTTAGTGATGCTACAAAGGTAGGGCCAATTTAATATAGATAAAAATGATATTTTAGATGCTGATATCTATAGTATAGATGAATATACAACAGTTGAACTACGTCATCGCTTTGGCCAAGCACCGGCATTTTGAGTCGGCAGCAGAGGCCTGTCACATCAGCCAATCTACATTGAGCACCATGGTTTCAAAACTGGAGGGGGAATTGGGTGTATTGTTGTTTGACCGGAATCGCAAGCCTGTTGAATTGACGGAAGAAGGGAGGGCGATGCTTCCAGGTATGCAATCTATTGTTCAAGACATTCGAAGTTTATATGAATTTGCCAATGAAATTAAAGGCGAGTGTAGGGGTGAGCTTCGTTTTTCGGCCATTCCGACCATTGCTCCTTATGTATTGCCTGACTTTTTGCGTTTATTTTCAACTTCCTGTCCTGAGATTTTCTTGACGGTAACCGAGCAAACCACGTCGGAAATTGTGCGGAAATTAAAAGCCGGAGAATTGGATATGGGCCTGGTTTCGATTCCGGTGAAGGATCCGGAATTGGAAGAAGTGTTTTTGTACGATGAGCCCTTGGTTTTGTTTGATGCCCAGTCTATGTCTGCCGGGCCAATTGATCCTGCCGAATTGAATGTTGGAAATTTATGTTTGTTGGAGGAGGGGCATTGTTTGCGCTCGCAGGTATTGGAGCTCTGCGATCGGGTAGAAAGACCGTTTTCGGCTACGCATCGGATTAACTTTGTTGCAGGGTCGATGGAGGGTTTGTTGCGGCATGTCCGGCGGCATGAATCCAGCACGTTGTTTCCCCATCTGGCGACCTTGGAGTTGGGCAGGGAAGATCGGAGTCGGATTCGTATGTTTTCGGCCCCCGTTCCCTTCCGTCGTGTGGGTCTGGTTGTGCGGAAGAATTATGCCCGGAAAACCATATTGAATACGGCGGCCAAGGTGATTCGGGAATACGTTTTGCCTTTGCTGCCTGCGGTGGCTTTATCGGGGACTCCGTTAATGCCTGTATCCGAGACGGGGAAGTAGTCGGAGTAGGTCTAAAAAATCATGTATATCAGGCCAACGAAACCAGTACGCAGAATCTTACGCTGTTGTTGTAGCACCCAGGCCCTCTACGCCGATGGGAATTCGCAGGTAGGAAATTCGCAGTATTTTAGGTATGACTCCGCCCGCGGCAGGGATTGAAGCAGCTAGACCGCAAGGGTGCCGAAGCCTGGCCCGCGCGGCGCGGAGGCGACCTTGGGAGCCACCGCAAGCCCGCTGGGCCAGCCTTTCGGCAACCGCGGACTAGCGCTGAAAGCCCGCAGCCGCCCAACGCATCCTAAATTATGTTCAAATTTAACCTCCGAAAAATCCGGAAAGGACGGGGAGCCAGCGGCCGCCATGCCAAAAGACGGACAGGGCCAGCACCGTTAATGCCGCCAAATAGCAGCCAAAGATGACCTGGCCCCAGGCCAGCCAGGCTTGTTCAGAACGGCGTGCTCTGCCCAGGTACATGGGGGGGAAGAGTAGGATGCAAATACGTTGCCAGCGCTTCATGGATGCTGAATTTGATACAGATGAATGGTCCACCACGAATCTCCGTTGTGAAAGCTGCGCAGATGCTGATATTGATGGGAATCGGGCAGCTTTACGGCCGACAACAGATAATCGAGTCCCGCGGCCTTCATGGCTTCTCCATTCAATTCAAGGGCCTGAATTTGTCCCCGCTTTCCCTTGCCCTGATGAATGGCATCGAAACCGCAACCCAATTCAGCACTAAACAGATAACACCGGTTGCCCCAGTGTTCGAAGTAGGCTTGGCACTCCTGATTTTTTTGCAGCTCGGCGTCCATGATGGCGCGCATGGCTTGCTTTTGCTTCAGGGGGTATTGAGATTGAAGTCCGTCAACCGTATAAAAGCCATTGTATTGAGCGATGGTTGGAGATAAACCAATGGAGGCAACCCGGTAGGTTTCCGGAGATTTTCCGATGTACCATTGGATTTTCTTCATTTGATCTTCGGCCAAATAAGCTCTGTAGCTGGGCATGATGTCTTTGTCTATGGCTTTTCGTAGATTTTGAAGGTGCTGGTCGTTGCCGAGTCCTGTGGTCAAGAATACAGCCCCCCAAACCATTAGCGCTAGCCGCCGAGTGGAATCTTGGTTCCATGCCACCATGGTTGCGTCTACTAAGGCAAACAGCCACAGCACCGGGAAGGCAGGCGAAAGCCGATCTAGCCGGAGGCTGCGCAACAAATCCACATGCTGAAACATCCAAAATTCAAGGCTGGGATAGAAGGCCTGGAACAAGAGAATTCCCATCAGCACATAAAAGGTAGTTTTGGCTCGGCGGCCCAGCTGAGGCCAGACCATCAATAGCAAAAACGCAATGGGCAGGGTGACTATGGTGCCCACGTGATAATGACTAAACGCGAAAATTTGAATCAGATTTTGGAGCTGTGGCAGGATAGCCGGAGTTCCGTCGGGATAAGGCAGGTATTCCTGTCGGTGCGATTCAAATCCGCTGAACATCAGTGCAAAGGCCGGATAATGCGCCAAGATGACTCCCAATCCCCAGGCCAATCCTGAAAGCAGCATGGCTGTGGACCATTGCTTGCGGCGTGTTGCGCTGATGCCCACCCATAGCCAGGCAAATCCCAGTAAAATGACCGTCCAAATAAAAGAGGCCATAAAGGGGAAAACGAACCAGAGCAGAACATCAAGGGCCGTACTGCGTTGCTGAAGCATGCGCCGGAACGAGAGCCAAAGCCAAGGCAATCCCATAACGGCGGCACCAAAGGTGGGAAAGAATGGAATCCAAGAGAACAAGAGCCCGGCCATTTCGGATAGGCCTTTTGGGGCTTGGGGGTACAGCTGATTTACCCATTGGCGCATGCCCAAAAAGCCAATCAGGGCAAGGATAAAGGAAAGCCCGACATAGCCCCAAAACATGCCGAAAATATGGACGAAAATGTAGGGTAGGCTATGGGCAGAGGGATAGCTGTTGCGGGGAATACCTCCAAGAATCGAGGGCAGCATGGCATCGGAAGAAAAATCAAATGCCAATCCGCTTTGGCGCAGCACTTCCAGCCATACCAATTCGCCTTCTAAGGTGTCGTGCAGGCGCACATAGGCATCTTGTTGCCAAATGAGGTAAGGCAAAAAGGGCAAGAACAGACCGAGCCAGGCGGCATAGCGGATGAAGGCTATTTTCATGGCCGAAAGGTAGCGATTTAAGGCGGAATGGGGAGGTGTGGGCTTGTCTTTGCAACCAGCTTTGCGGCTTTTGCGGTAAAAAACCAATTTAGGGCCGTCAGGTTTGTTTTTACCACCAAGAACACAATGTCGGCGCAAAGTTCTCTGAGGTTGGGGTTGAATGAGAACGTGGTTGCGTTTACTACGCCTCCTCCTGACTTGTCCACCATTTTTTTGGTTATTTTATAACGTATTTGTTATCATGGAATTGCATTTCCTGTCCTGCGGCATTTGTTGTACTAAAGTGGGCAAGCTAAGAGCACCTGGCCTCTATGGATTGCATGACCGAAGTCTTAGAGACCTATTAAAAAGACCAAAGTAGAACAGATTGGAGCTCAGGACATCAGAACCCCGTAGGGGTGACATTATTGTAGAACGTTTAGGGTATCTAAAATTCACCCTTTTTTCTGAAAAAACCACACCATTTTTGTTGAGGTAGCCTCAAAAATGCCACCTACAATAATGTCACCCCTACGGGGTTCTGGCGGCGCTTGTTCTACCTTGCT
>CAIKAF010000022.1 GCA_903825395.1 uncultured Flavobacteriales bacterium | reverse complement strand
GGCACTTTTTGGAGTGAACTACGGGAATTTGGGGAAGTTGAAAAACGGAACCAGGTTCGCCTTGGGGAGTCTCAGAAAAGCTTTCTGAATCGTGCAAAGGCAACTTTGCTGGTGCAGGAAGCGGGAGCATGGGAATGAGACTGGATGAACTGGCAAATTCATCCTTTTTACAGGAGGGGAAATTGGAAGGGGATTTGAGGAGGAGAGGAAAAGAGGAGGGGCAAATAAATTTTCAAGTTTCCTTTATGTGATGGAAAACGTTGGCGACCCGAAGGGCGCGAGGCAACCTTTTTTGGGTAAAGCTTAAGCGCAGCCTTCAGGAAATTGCTATTGGTATCGACCGACCGCCCTCAAAGGGAATTCTCGACTCCCGATTACCCTTCCCCTTACTGAACCCCCTTCACGCCATTGTTTTTTTTCAATATGGCCATACAATACCAATCGCAAATATATGCGCCAGATTTACAGAATCTATTTACAGTGTGTTTAGTCGATCAGAGTCAAAATAATGTACGCCAGGCGCTAAAGGCAATTCTGCAAGTTTAACAAAGCGTTGGAAATCAGAGGGTTTTTTGACGAAATCTACGCCACTCGCATCAACCAAGGCAACAGGAAGGGCTTCAAGGCTTTTCAATAGGCTAAAGTAACCTTGTTGGATTTTTTCCAGATATTCATCTTGAATGTTTTGTTCGTAGGGCCTGCCTCGGAATTGAATGTTCGTTTTTAATCGTTCTCGGTTGCTGTGTAGATAAATTATTTTGTCGGGAAGTGGGAGGCTATCTCGAATGATTTTAAATAGCCGAGAGAACAATTCAAATTCATGCTGTTCTAAGGTGATTTGAGCGAAGATTAACGACTTGAGAACAAAATAATCTGCTACGATAAGCGGTTGGAATAAATCAGCCCGACTTAGTTCATCTTTTAATTGTTGATAGCGCTCGGCAAGGAACGACAACTCCAAGGGAAAGGAGTATTTACCGGGATCTTCATAAAACCCAGGTAAAAATGGGTTATCTGAAAATTGTTCCAAGACAAGTCGCGCAGAGAAATGCGTGGAAAGCATTGTGGACAAGGTCGTTTTCCCTGCCCCAATGTTGCCTTCAACCACTAAATATCGCCAATTCTGCATATTGATTTGTCAACCGTTTGGTCTTGGAATGGTCTGTGCAGTCGGCAAGCAATTCTAAGGTTGATTTGCCTAAAATGGGATGAACCCAATGGGGGGCAATTTGGCTTAACGGCTGCAGTACAAATTTGCGCAAATGAAGGCGAGGATGCGGCACTGTAATTGTTTTTTTATTCACAATTTGTTCACCTAAAGCCAAAACATCCAAATCTATGATTCGATTTTCGTAGTTGGCAGCGGTTTTTCGGCGGCGTCCTGCCTGTTCTTCAAAGGCCAAGAGCTTTTGCATTAGGGATTCCGGGCTAAGCTCAGTTTGTATGCATATTACTGCATTTAAAAAGGGATTTGGGCTATCAAAGCCCCAGGGTTCGGTTTCAAAGCAGGATGAACAAGAAACTACAGTGCCCCAAAGTGGAACCTCGCTCGTTACAAATCGAAGGAAGAAGCTAGACGTTTCGGGAAGATTGCCTCCCAATTGAATGTAGGCTGTTTCCACGGAATGAGATAAACGCAAGGAAACAATAGAAATCCGAGAAAGGAATCCTTAAAAGGTGAAGGTGAACTTTCCACCAAGTTGGAAGGCTTCGTGCCTCATACTGTACATGGCATAGCTTCCGAGTGTACAAATGCCAAAGCGGAAGTCAAAGGCTCCATAGGGGCCATGGGTGAATGGGCCGACACCAGCGAAGTCGCTTCCGGGAGCTATGGCCATCATATATCCACCGCCCAATCCAAGTCCAGCACCCCGAACTCCGGCAAGGGCATTGCGACCTACATTTACATTTAAGGTGACGGGGATAAATACACTGACATCCATTGGTCCAATATCTTTAACACGTGTAATATATACGCTGTTGTTGGATGTGCCGGTAGCATCGGATAAGACGGGAACACCTACGTGAAGGGGGACGTTAAGACTTAAAGAACTTTTATAACCGATGGGCAAAAAATTATAACGGAATTCGTAGTGCAAATTGGCCATCAAAATGGTGCCCTTAACATTGGCAACGATATCATTCACCACCAAGGTAAAATCATTCATACAATAGGTGCCCCCAACGCCAAAGCTGTGCATCATATCTGAAAAGTACCCGGTTTTAGACCTGCCGTTGGCAATCATATCTGAGCTACGGCTGGGCACCCCAAGTGTCGCCTTGCGGTAAACTTTAATTTTCTTGGCATAATGGTAACTGCAAGACGAAAGCCCTGTTAACATAATTACCATTGCGAATAGGAAAGGGATAAAGCGTTTTTGCATACGACTGGTAGATATACAGAGGGTAAATTTAGGAATTTATTCTAAATCATGGACATCCTTGTTGAACTTTCCAAAATGCGCGGGTCCATTCCCACATTGCCATGGCTACAGCGGTGGCAATATTTAGGGAGTGTTTGCTGCCTTGCTGAGGAATTTCTATAGCTCCATGGCAGTATTCCAGAGCCATTTCTGAAACTCCGTCCAGTTCATGTCCGGCGATAAGTAGTGTTTTTTGGGGCCAGGAAATGGGTGTTGATTGCAGGGGGATGCTATCATGTACCTGCTCTAGGGCCCAAATTTGATACCCAGATTCTTTGTAAAAGTAAAGGGCATCTTGCACCGAGGCCCAATGTTTCCACGGAACGGAATGTTCAGCTCCAAGGGAAGCCTTTCGTATCTCTTTGGAGGGGGGGCATGGTGTAAATCCAATTAAATCTAAGCCTTCAATTCCCAAGCCATCTGCGGTTCGAAAGGCGGACCCAACATTGTGGGCGCTGCGGACATTTTCCAACATCAACCGAAGGGGTAGGCGAGGGGCTGTTTTAGCGGCTTCGGGACTTAGGCGCTGGAGTTCCGGCATTGTTTTTTTTCGCATAGCTCAAAGATATAGACCAAGGGAGGTTTTTGTATCCGTTATGGATTATGTACCTTCGAAAAAATCTTTAGGGTTGGCAACAGCATCGCAGGAAACACCATTAATGAAACAATACTATGAGGTTAAATCGGCTCACCCCGATGCCTTGGTGTTGTTTCGGGTGGGTGATTTTTATGAAACCTTTGGAGAAGATGCAATAAAGGCTTCTAGGGTGTTGGGAATCACGTTGACTCAGCGCAAAAATGGCGGGGCTGCTACCGTAGAGTTGGCTGGGTTCCCGTATCATTCTCTTGATTCCTATTTGCCAAGGTTGGTTCGTGCGGGAATGCGTGTGGCCATTTGCGAGCAGCTGGAAGATCCTAAGTCGGTAAAAGGTATAGTTAAGCGCGGAATCACAGAATTGGTAAGTCCAGGGTTGACCTTGAACGAAAAAGTGTTGGAATCTGGAAGTGCTCATTATTTGGCTTGCATTAGTCCTGAGCAGGAGGGGCAATTCGGGTTGGCTATTTTGGATATATCAACCGGCGATTTTTTTGCAGGGCAAGGCGATGAAGCTTTTTTGCGTCAAATGATCGGTTCGTTTGGGCCGAGAGAGATTTTACTTCCTAGGAATCGCATGGATTGGGGAAAATCACTGTGGAGTAGCACCTACATGTATCCCCTAGAAGAATTTGTGTTTCAGCCGGAATTTTGTCAGGAGCATATTCAACGTCAATTTGGTGTAACCGGAGTTAAGGGTTTTGGACTAGAGCAATTGCCTTTGGCTGTTCGTTCTGCGGGCTCGGTCTTGCATTATTTGGAGCAATCAAGGCACCAAAATTTACCCCACTTAAATACCATTCAGCGGTTAAACCAGTCGGAATACGTTTGGATGGATGATTTTACCATTCGGAATTTGGAGTTGGTCCAGTCCGTATCGCCAGGTGGTCGTTCTTTGTTTCAGGTTATGGATGGCTGTGTGAGTCCTATGGGCTCGCGCTTATTGCAGCGTTGGCTATTAATGCCCCTGCGGAATACAGCGGCCATTGAGCGACGTTGGGAGCAGGTAGGGGCTTTGGTCGCTGAGCCAGAGCGGATGCAAGTGTGGAAAAATGAATTGAAGCAAGCGGGAGATTTGGAACGGATTGTCGGCAGACTGGCGACCTTGCGGTTGTCTCCGCGGGAGATACCTCGGCTAGCTCAAACCTTAGAAACGGCGTTGGCCCTCTGCGATGATATTCGTAGCCATGGTCCTGCCGCGTTCTTGCCTTGGGTGCAGGAATTGCCAGAATTGGGGAATCTTCCCGCTCGGCTTCGCCAAGATTTTGAGGACGAGCCTGCAGTTCAGGCGGGGAAAGGACCCATTTTTCGTCAAGGGTATCATGCCGAATTGGATGAATATAGACAATTGGCGTATTCAGGGAAAGATGTGTTGGTCAGCATTCAGCAACGCGAGATAGAAGCAACAGGGATTAGTTCTTTGAAAATCGGCTTTAACCATGTTTTCGGATATTACCTGGAGGTAACCCATGCCCACAAGGAGAAAGTTCCAGAATCCTGGATTCGAAAGCAGACCTTAGTTAATGCTGAGCGCTATATAACCCCCGAATTAAAAACGTACGAGGAAAAAATACTGGGTGCAGAGGAGAAAATTCTGTCGTTGGAATCGCAGCTGTATCAATCGTATTTGATGGATTTACATCCCTGGATTCCGAAGTTCAAGCAAGTGGCTCAAGGATTGGCGTCGCTGGATGTGGTGTTGAATTTTGCGCAATTGGCGGCAGATCGAGGATATCGGCGTCCGGAATGGGCAGAAGGGCATGGCATTACGATTGTGGATGGGCGGCATCCGGTGATAGAGCAAGGGTTGCCCCCCGGTGAAAAATACATTCCCAACAGCGTCCACTTGGATGAGGATCAGCAGCAAATTTTAATCATAACCGGGCCGAATATGGCGGGTAAAAGTGCCTTGTTGCGTCAAACGGCCTTGACCGTCATACTTGCTCAAGCGGGATCATTTGTACCCGCCGTTCAGGCTCGGATTGGATTAACAGATCGGATTTTTACACGGGTGGGAGCCAGCGACAACCTTAGTCAGGGGGAATCTACCTTCATGGTAGAAATGAACGAAACCGCGGCCATTATGAACAACTTAAGTTCCAATAGCCTTGTTTTGTTGGATGAAATAGGTCGAGGAACCAGCACCTATGATGGCATTTCCATTGCTTGGAGTTTGGTGGAGTTTTTGCATAACCACCCTACAGCGCGCGCTAAGACGCTGTTTGCCACGCATTACCACGAGTTGAACGAGTTGCAAGGCCAATTGCACAGGGTGAAAAACTATCATGTGTCTATTCAAGAAGATAGGGGCAAAGTGGTGTTTTTGCGTAAGCTTAAACCCGGAGGCAGCGAGCACAGTTTTGGGATTCATGTAGCTAAAATGGCTGGGATGCCGATGGCAGTGGTTCGCAGGGCCGAAAAAATTTTGGAAGAATTGGAGTCTAGCCGTAAGCAATCCAATGCCGGAGCTGAATCTAAAACAGAATCGGGTTTGCAATTGAGTTTCTTTCAATTGGACGATCCGGTTTTGGCTTCCATCCGCGATGAATTGGAAATCTTGGATGTGGATAATCTTACTCCAGTTCAAGCCCTACTGAAACTGAACGAAATAAAACGGATGGTGGGCTTGAATAAAAAAACGAATCGAAAATAATTTGCGAAAACAGAAAATCAATGTAAATTTGCGTCCCTATCGGCGGGAATAGCTCAGTTGGTAGAGCACGACCTTGCCAAGGTCGGGGTCGCGAGTTCGAGTCTCGTTTCCCGCTCCAAAGCCTCAACAATTGTTGAGGCTTTTTTTATGATCTGATTTTAGTCTTGAGTGGCCGCGCCCCCGATTGAAGCGGCAGGAGCCTTGCCTTGGGCATTCTGGCCTGCGGCGAGGAGGCGACCTTGGGAGCCACCGCAGACGCATAGGCCAGTACGCCCAAGGCCAGGCGACTAGAGCTGAAAGCGGGAAAAGGCGCCCAACAAATCTTGAACAATCCCTACCCGATGTTTTTATAAAGACGGGTTCGGCAAACTTAAAATTTCGAGTTGTCCGATTAATTCAACAGCTTAATTATGAAGGCCTTGTCGTACCAATTCAAGGAAATTCCAGACCTCAGAATGGGTATTGTAGAGTGGAACAGGAGCAATGCGGACCACATTGGGTTCGCGCCAATCGGCAATAACTCCAGCCTTGCTTAGCCATTCGAAAAAGGATTTTCCTCGGCCGGGAAACACCAAGCTGGACTGGCACCCACGTTCCGCCGGATTTGTGGGGGTCAGGCAATCCAAGCTTCCTTTTGGGACTTCTTGAAGCAACGCTTGGTATGCCATCAGGAAAAAGTCCACCAGGCTTTCGCGTTTTTGATGCAAGCGTTGCTGCCCGGCATCCGCGAAAATTTGAAGGGAGGCGCGCTGTGCTGCCATATTCAACACGGGAGCGTTGCTTAACTGCCAGGCTTCTGCCGTTTGAGCGGGTTGAATGTGCCTGCCCATTAGGAATCGAGTGTCAGCCCGATTGCCCCACCAACCTTCAAGTCGAGGCAAATCATTTTTCCCCAGGTGCCGTTCGTGCACAAAAATACCGGCGGTAGCTCCAGGTCCGCTGTTCAAATACTTGTAGGAACACCAGGCGGCAAAATCAATATTCCAGTCGTGCAGGTTGAGCGGGACGTTTCCAACGGCATGCGCCAAATCGGTCCCCATTACGGCACCCACTTTATGGGCTTCTGCGGTGATGTTTTTCAGGTCGAAAAATTGCCCGGTGAGGTAATTTACGCCGCCCAACAGGACCAGCGCCAATTCGCTGCCAAGTTCATGGATGCGCTGCACGATATCTTCGGTTCGAAGCACATGTTCTCCGCTTCTTGGATGCAATTCAACAACGGCTTCTTTGGGATTGAATCCGTGCCATTTGGCCTGGGAATCGAGGGCATAAAAATCGCTAGGGAAACTACTGCCCTCGCACAAAATCTTAAATCGTGTGGAACTTGGCCGATAGAAGGAGGCCATTAGAAAGTGCAGATTCGCCGTCAAGCTGCCCATGGCTACTACTTCTTGTGGTTCAGCTCCAAGAATGGGCGCTAGCCAATGGGCAAAGGGCTCATGAAACGAAACCCAAGGCTGTGCGCCTTCGAAGTGACCTTCTACTCCGAATGTGCTCCATGTATTTAGCTCTTGTTCAATACTTTGTCTTGCATCTAAAGGCATTAGGCCCAACGAATTCCCGGTAAAGTAAATGGCAGATGGATGAATTGAAGGATAGGCAAAGCGCTGTCGAAATGAGGCCAATGGATCGGCCAGGTCGCGGAGTCGAGCTTCTTGCTGCAGTTGGGCAAAGGGAGTTGAACTCATTGAATAAAATAATATCGGACTACCATGCCTGCGGCGAGCGAAGGAAGAGCCGTGATTAATGCGTTTCTTAATTTGCGTTTGCCTGCTTGAAGGCGGTATCCTTCTTGAAATAGGGGATCTTGAACGAAGGGCATGTCTTCTGTTCCGATGGATTGAATTCCGGGGGGCAAAGAATCAGAAGGAACGGGGCCAAACATAGTTCCGGGGCCATATTCCAGCACTTTTTCGGCTCCGGGCGGCATATACGCTTGGCCGACCATAAAAAGCAAGGCGGGACCGGGTGCCCAAAAGTAATTTAAGGCCAGAGATGCAGAGCCGAACAAGCCACCACCTATGTAGGAATAGACCGATTCATAATGGCGTCGAGCGGAACGGCGACCAAATACAAAAGCTCGGGCTTCGGCTTCAGACAATTCAAAATTTTGGAGGGTTGTATCTTGACGGTATATTACATGCTCGCCTTGGGCATCAGAAAAAGAAAAAGTGGAAGAGGCGGGAATGGCCTTGATTTTACCTTTGCCGGCTGTCTTTTGGTAGTAAATGACGCCAGCACTGGGCTTAAATTCAATAAAATCGGCCTTGATTTCTCGGCCATTCATACGGAGAATAACACCTTGTCCATGCAATAAAGTGGTTGACAAACAAGCAATTGAAACAAAAAGAATACAGATTTTTCGCATGGTGTAAAAAGGTTTGATGCAAGGCACAGAACAGCGCTTTCCACCAACAAATATGTTTAATTTTGCGTTGACTTAAAAACCCATTGTCAATCCTATGCCTCACGCCACATTTGTTGACCGTCATTTAGGCCCAGATTCGGGCGAAATTAAAAGCATGTTAAACGCAGTTCAAGCCGCTGATTTAAATGGACTTGTTGCGGAAGTGGTGCCTGAGGCCATCCGCCTTAAACGGCCATTGGAATTGGATGCGCCTTTAACGGAAGCCGAATATTTAGCCCATGCCCGCCAATTGGCGGCTCAAAATGTGGTGGCCCGCAATTTTTTAGGTCAGGGTTACTACAACACCTTCACCCCCTCGCCCATTCTCCGCAATATTTTTGAGAATCCAGGATGGTATACTGCCTACACCCCCTATCAAGCTGAAATTGCTCAAGGTCGGATGCAGGCGATATTGAATTATCAAACCATGGTTATGGATTTGACCGGCATGGATTTGGCCAATGCCTCTTTGTTGGATGAGGCGACGGCTGCGGCCGAGGCCATGGCCATGGTCCTGGGCTTAAGGACACGCGAACAGGTTAAGGCCGGAGCCATGAAATTTTTTGTGAGCGATACAATTTACGCTCAAACCTATGATGTATTGGTGACGCGGAGTCAACCGCTGGGCATAGAGCTGGTCCTTGGTGCTGCATCTGATTTCAAGCCAAGTCCGGAATATTTTGGCGCCCTGTTGTGCTATCCAGATACCTGGGGCAGCATAGGCCGTTATTCTGAATTGACAAAGGCCTGTGCTGAGTCATCCGTTAAGGTGGTGGTTACTACCGATCTATTGGCCTTGACCTTACTTACACCTCCGGGAGAGTGGGGTGCTGATGTGGTGGTTGGTAATTCTCAGCGGTTTGGTGTTCCCATGGGATTTGGTGGTCCACATGCCGCATTTTTTGCTTGCAGAAAAGAATATTCCCGTCAAATTCCAGGCCGAATTATTGGGGTTACTGTTGATGCTCAGGGAAAACCGGCATTGAGAATGGCCTTACAAACCCGGGAACAGCACATTCGCCGCGATAAGGCTACCTCAAATATTTGTACCGCTCAGGCCCTTTTGGCCATCATGGCCGGAATGTATGCGGTGTACCATGGCGCCGAAGGGTTAACAGCGATTGCTAAAGAAACGGCAGCCAAGGCTGAATTGCTGGCCAATGCCATTCAAGGTTTGGGTTATTCTGTACTGGGCGGACCTCGGTTCGATACGCTCGCAGTGGTGGCCGATACCCGCACAGAAGCCGTTGTTCAGCGCTGCCGCGAACAGGCCATCAATATCTATCAGCACGATAACGGATACCTAACGATTTCTGTTGACGAGACGAGCAGTATTGAAGATTTGAATGCCCTAGTTCATGTGTTTTCTGAGGTGGCCGAACAGGCCGCCCCGGTATTCACCCAACGGTCGCTCGAATCAGTGCAACTTTCGATTCCTGAGGATTTGCGTCGGCGCTCTGATTTTTTGACGCATCCTGTATTTAAACAGCATCGCTCTGAAACTGAGTTGATGCGGTACATCAAGTCGCTGGAACGGAAAGACATTGCTCTAAATTTCAGCATGATTGCTTTGGGCTCTTGCACCATGAAGTTGAATGCGGCGTCCGAGCTGATGCCTTTAAGTTGGCCGGAATTCCAATGCATACATCCTTTTGCACCAGCAGAGCAAACCCAAGGGTATCAAACGATGATTGATAAATTGGCGACGGACTTGGCAGAAATTACCGGATTCGACGAAGTTTCTTTACAACCGAACAGCGGAGCCCAAGGTGAATATGCAGGTTTAATGGTAATCCGTGCCTATCATTTGAGCCGGGGAGACCATCAGCGCAACATAGCCTTGATTCCTTCATCGGCACACGGCACAAATCCGGCCTCTGCAGTTATGGCAGGTATGAGTGTAGTGGTTGTAGCCTGCGATGAAAAAGGGAATATCGATATGACGGATCTTCGTGCGAAAGCCGAAAAACACAGTCATGAATTGGCCTGCTTAATGATTACCTATCCATCCACCCATGGGGTATTTGAAGAGGGGGTCATTGAAATAACCAAAATAATACATCAACACGGAGGTCAGGTGTATATGGATGGAGCCAATATGAATGCTCAAGTAGGATTGACATCGCCTGCCAACATCGGAGCAGATGTTTGCCACTTGAACTTGCACAAGACCTTCGCCATTCCACATGGAGGCGGTGGCCCAGGTATGGGCCCCATTGGGGTAAAAGCGCATTTGGCTCCTTTTTTGCCCGGGCACAATGAGCGTCGTGTGGGCGGGAATCAGGCCATTCCCGCTGTTTCTGCTGCCCCCTGGGGAAGCGCGCTCATTCTGTTAATTTCCTATGGTTACATTCGAATGTTGGGTGCTGAAGGCCTTACCCGTTCCACTCAAATTGCCATTTTAAATGCCAATTACATGAAGGCCATGCTTTCCGCACACTATCCTGTTTTATACAGCGCTGAAAATGGTCGGGTTGCCCATGAATTTATTTTGGATTGCCGCGGATTTAAAAAGGTAGGAATCGAAGTGGTGGATATCGCTAAGCGGTTAATGGATTATGGGTTTCATGCTCCTACCGTTAGTTTTCCCGTGGCCGGCACCTTAATGATTGAGCCTACAGAAAGCGAAAGCATGGAAGAAATGCAGCGGTTCTGCGATGCTCTAATCCAGATTCGTCAAGAAATCAAGGAGGTTGAAATGGGCCTTGCAGACCCACAAGACAATGTATTAAAGCACGCTCCTCACACCTCATCGGTAGCTACCATTGACGAATGGACTCGTCCGTATAGCCGTAGAAAGGCCGTATTCCCATTGCGTTTTGTAGAGGAGAATAAGTTTTGGCCTCCGGTAAGTCGGGTAGATGATGCGCATGGTGACCGGAATCTGGTTTGCGCTTGTTTGCCAATGGAGGCCTATATGGAGGCGGAATAGGAACGAAATACATTTCGTCCGACCTGTTGCAGCGAAAAATCTATCGCCCCTTCTATCTTTGGGGTATGCCCATCTATCGATTCTTCTTAGGCATCTTGGGTCTGTGGTTGATATCGGCATCGCTTTTTGGGCAATCCAATTTGCGGGTGGTTCACTTAAACCCCGGAGACCGATGCTTTTCTGATGCTCGATATGTGGCGATGTCAAGCGTTGTATTTCCAGATTCGTTAAAGCAGGAAAGGGAAATGTGGGTGCCTCAGGACGATGGACATGGGATGTGCCGGCGAGAAGCCTTGTCTGCGCCCATAACCATTTTATTTCGGGTTTACCCCTTTCCGGTTGCCGATACATTGTGGGATAAAACCTGGAATATACGTCGTGTCGATAGTGTCGGATTCCCCAGCTTTATGGCACCAATAAACCGAATAGAGGCAGGGGTGAATCAGGTGTTTGGGGCCGATGAAAAGCTGCAAAAGCGGGGCAGTTTAACCCGCGGTGTTGCTTTTGGAAATGCCAATAGCGCTTCGTTAATTTCGGCGTTTAATCTTCAATTGAACGGCGAATTGGGCCAAGGAATTCGCATTGATGCATCCATTACCGATGAAAATTTGCCGATTCAACCCGAAGGGAATACCCAGCAATTGCAAGATTTTGATCAGGTTTTCGTACGCTTGTCGAAAGGGAAGCAGCAGCTGACCGCCGGGGATTTTAATTTGCCCAATCCAAACACGTCTTTTTTATCCTTACGAAAGAGGGGGCAAGGAATTATGGCAGAGGGAGAGCTACCATTGAAGCTACTAGGAATGAAACGTTCTTCCGGACAAATGAAAGTGCAAGCCGCCGCTGCTGTGGCGCGCGGGAAATTCAGACGCCAAGAATTTCAGGCCATTGAAGGCAATCAAGGCCCATATCGACTCAATGGGAACGACGGGGAAGCCTATATTTTAGTGCTTTCAGGTACAGAATCCGTTTACATAAACGGTGAAAAAATGACCCGCGGACAAGAGTTTGATTATGTCATTGATTACTCTACGGCTGAAATTACCTTTACTTCCCGACGAATTTTAACCAAGGATATGCGGCTGGTGGTTGAATTTGAGTACTCTGACCGCCGCTACCAGCGCTGGATGGTGCAGGCCGGACAAGATATTCAATGGGGACCAGTTCAAACCCGACTGCAGTTTTTTACCGAATTTGACGATGGCAATCAACCTGTAAATCAAAGTTTGAGCGATGCGGACAAATTGCAACTGGCATTGGCCGGAGACAGCCTAGGCCTTTCTGTTTCATCAACTGCGGATTCCGTAGGGTTTAGTGCGCAAGAAATACGGTACCAAAAGTTAGATACCTTGGTGGCCGGCCAGAATTATTCGATTTTTCAGGCGTCTGCCAATCCAAATACAGCCATTTGGCGGCTTCGCTTCTCGTTCGTGGGCCAAGGCAATGGAGATTATGTGCCTGCTGCCTCTTCTTCCAATGGACGCACCTACACCTGGGTAGCTCCAATTAATGGACAACCCCAAGGAAACTATTCACCGACAGAAAATTTGGTGCCTCCACGCTGGCAGCACATGCTGGTTTTTGGAGTTTCAGGGCGAAACAAAGGCTGGAAATGGTCGGGAGAGGGCGCCCTAAGTCAGTTGGATAAAAACAGGTTCTCCCCATTGAATGACAAGGACAATCAAGGCTATGCCTTTACCTTAGAACTGGAAAGGCCTATTCCCCTACGCAGCAAAGAAAAAGATACGATTTGGTTGAGGCCTAAGCTGAAAATGGAACAGGTAAGCGCTGATTTTGCTCCCTTCGTGCGGTTTCGGTCGGTCGAGTTTTCTAGAGATTGGAATTTGGTCAACCGAAATAGTCCCAATGCTCTATTGCAATTGAATCCTCAAGGAAACGACTATTTGCCTACGGTGGAACTCAGCGTTCAGAATGGCAGGATTTGGCAGGCCGGATATGGTTTGGATGCGTACATAAAAGGACATGACTTTTCCGCCTTACGGCATAAGTCCTCGGCCAGCTTCAGATTGCCCAAATGGCAAGCGCAGTGGTCGGGCTCTTTCGCTCAAGTGAAAGAACGAACAACAGGGACCTCTGATTTTTTCCGGCAATCCCTGAACCTAAATTGGACTCCAACCTGGGGTCGGATTTCAATAAGAGGCCAAGATGAAATCAATCCTCAACGGGCAGTGTTAACCAATGCAATCTTACCCTCTTCCTACGCCTTTCATGAATACAGCCTAAGGATTGGCTCTGCTGATACCACGCGTTGGCAATGGGCAATAGAGCAGCAAGCCAGACTCGATCGCCTTCCGGGCAGCAATCAGCTGGAAGATGCGGCCATGGCCTACACCAGTTCGGCCTCACTGACACAGAATGGCATGAAGGGCAACCGCTGGAGCCTTATGCTGTCGTATCGGCAATTGGATATTCTCAACCAAACGCTTTCTAACCTACAACCCGTTCAAAATTTGCTGGCAAGGATGGAAGGCCGGCAAAACTGGCTGAAAGGAGCGGTTCAATGGAACCTGTTTATGGAAACCGGTTCCGGGTTAGAGAACCGTAGGGAAGAGGTTTTTTTGCCCAGCCTAAATGGAATGGGTGATCACATTTGGGTTGATTACAATGCAGATGGTCTGCAATCCCGCGATGAATTCGAATTAAGACAAGGCACAGTGGTCGGAACAGATGGGCAAACGTATGTGCGAATATGGCTCCCGTCTTCAGAATATGTGCAGGCCTGGTACCACCGAACTACAGGGCAAATTAATGCTCGTTTCCCACAAAAGTGGAGCAGCAAGGGACAGCCCAAATGGAAACAATGGCTGGGAAAATGGTCGGCTCAATCGGTATATAAAACCGACCGGAAAATGCTGCAGGCTGATTTTATAGAGATTTTGAATCCCATAGCTCCGGCCATCACCGACAGTTCGCTGTTAACCCTGAACCATCAATGGAGGAATTCAGTGTATTTTAACCGCTTTGGCGGCTGGTTGGGATTGGAATACGCGTATTTGGAACAACGCAATAAGTCATGGATTGCCGGTGGAAGTCAATACCGCAGCGATGAGGGCCACCGCCTTAAGTTGAGAATCAGCCCCGGCAAATCCCTATCGGTTGAAAGTCATGTTGGACGATTAATCAAAAGCAACCGCGCTGAACTGCTTCGTTCAAGAGAATTTGAACTGCGGCAATCGGAAGCTGGTACAGATGCATACTGGCAACAATCTACGCGCTGGAGAGTCGGTTTGCACTACAGGTATGTGTTAAAAGAGCGTTTGCCCTTTATCTCGGGCGGGCAGGCAGTAGCCGAGGGGCCCGCATCTGAATTGCACCATCCGGGAATTAGTTTCAAGTACAATGCGCTTAAAAATGGCAGCATCGAACTGCGGGCAGATTACTTGAAATTTGATTATGCTCAGCCGGGGAATGACCCTTTAAGTTTTGAGATGCTGGAAGGACTTCAAGTTGGCGATAACCTAACTTGGTCTGTTCAAGCCGCTCGGCGCCTGGGAGAATACCTGCAACTTACCGTTGGCTATCAAGGCCGTAAATCACCGGCTGGACCAATCATTCATATGGGAAGTGCTCAGGTTCGCGCCTTTTTTTAATGGAATGCCTAAGTCTGCCCTCAAAAAATCAAACGGCCCTCCTTCGCCTCCAACTTCCATTTTCCAGTAGCTTGGTTTGTTTATTTGAAAATTAGTGGTACATTTGCAACCCAGTTCATGGGAGCATAGCTCAGCTGGTTCAGAGCACCTGCCTTACAAGCAGGGGGTCACAGGTTCGAATCCTGTTGCTCCCACCCCACATCCCTCTTTTTAGAGGGATTTTTTTTACCGTTGCTGAGCAAACATCCTCCACCGCTGCAACAGTTCACGCATGCCCTCTGGAGGCTCTGAGCTGAATTCCATCATTTCTCCGGTTGCTGGGTGTTGAAAGCCAAGCATTTCAGCGTGCAGAGCCTGTCCGGGTATGCATTGAAAGCAGTTCTGAACAAAGCTTTTATAACTGCCACTGTTTTCTCCGCGCAACACCGCATTGCCTCCATAAAAGGGATCATTAAAAAGGGGATGGCCCAGGTGCTTCATGTGCACTCGAATTTGATGCGTGCGGCCCGTTTCCAACCGGCAATGAACCAAAGAAACAAAGCCCATTGATTCAACAAGTTCATAGTGGGTTACGGCATGTTTTCCATCTCGCCCATCCGGAAAAACGGCAAACTGCTGTCGGTTTTTTGGGTCACGGCCAATGTGTCCGACAATGCTGCCTTTTTCCTCTTTCGGAATTCCCCAAATCAGGGCTAAATATCTTCGGCGGCTTGTCCGTTCAAAAAACTGCTTGGCCAACAAGGTCATGGCCTCTTCGGTTTTTGCAATCACCATAACACCACTGGTGTCTTTGTCCAATCGGTGCACCAGGCCAGGCCGGTGCGCCTCCATTCCAGGCAAGGATTTAAAGTGATGCAACAAGGCATTTACCAGCGTTCCAGAGTGGTTCCCAACCCCCGGATGCACCACCATTCCGGCCGCTTTATTGATGACCATCAAATGCGCATCTTCAAACAGAATGTCTAAGGGTAAATCTTCCGCTTGCAATTCCCCGGAAAAGGGAGGGGTAGGAAACGATAGCGATACCACATCGCCAGGCTTTACTCTGTAATTGCTTTTAACAGGAACTTGGTTGACAAGAAGAAACCCAGCATCGGCCGCTTTTTGTATGCGGTTTCGACTGGTGTTTTCCATGCGGTGGCTCAGAAACTTGTCAATACGAAGAATGGCCTGACCCGGGTCCACAACCCAGCGTTGGTGTTCATATAGCGTTTCTTGCTCGTCCCCCTCCCAGCTTTCTTCCATGCTGAATTAGGGCTGAATCAGTAGGCGTTGCACGGAAAAGTCTCCCTTCTCCATTTCAATTTTAAGAAGATAGGCTCCGGGAGCCACAGCAGGTAGAGCTAAAGTTTGATGCTGGTCTCCAGAGGAAGCATACACAAACAGTTCACGACCCGTAGCATCAATCAGCCGAGCTTGTTTCCAGGCTTCTTCAGAAACCAATGTGATGCGGTCTCGTGCTGGGTTTGGATATACCAGCAATGGCGCCTTGGCTTGAACGCCGGGCGTTGAAAGCTGGTCTAAGTTGAAATCATTGGCAACCATGGGGCGCATCATTGGCGTTCCCGGAATATCCAACGATTCCCATGATTGACCTATTCGGTAAAAACAATGCTGTGAGGCATCGTTGTTTCGGTCAAATCCAACATTGACTTTGAAAATTTGATTTTGCAGCCAACCAATGTAAAACGGCCCGGAGGTCAAAGGCACAGGTTGTTCCAAAATGTAGGTGGTAAACCCGTTGTTTTGATAAATTCGACGCGCGTTTTGGTCGAGTGGGCTGACTCCAATCCGAACCTTTTCTGTGTACAATGGAGCCTCATCCAAATTGCGCCAAACGTGCAAATCGATGTTTCTAGACAGGTTGTTTTCCTTTACCGGACTAAAATAAATACTGATTCCGTATAAGGTGTCGGCGAAATTGTTTTGAAACTTCATGGCCATATAGCCGGGAACACCAAGCCATGCTGCGACTTCCGCTGTGCCGTCATCGTAGGCAAAATAGTTGTGGAAGGGTTGAACCACTTCGACGGTATCGTTGGTCAATAAAAAGTCGTTGTTCAATTGAGTTAGAAAGTGCTTCACCCGAAAGGTGGCACTGTCTTGCAAGGGGAAATATCCACCCATGGCAAAATCATAGGTAAAGTCGGGATTGCTCCAGCGGCTGTAGGTGGAATATCCCGAACTGGAATATGGACCAATGGCATTGGTGTCAAGGGATGATGGATTGTAATCGGTGGGGTAGGCGTTGAATACATTTCCATCTTCGTCGCTCACTTCAAATCCATAGCTGATGGCACGGGTTTGACTTCCACAATTGCTGATTTTATTAATCCATTTTTGTTCAATATCGGGCATGGTAACCTGTGTCCAGGGCATGGCAGTATATTCCCGAAGAAAATGGGGCTGAGCCGACACGAATGCTACATCTTCATGAATGGTATCGGCCTTTGTTCTAAAACGGGCCAAATACACATAATCCAGGTTCCAATGGTCCTGATTTCCGCTCTGATTGGCATAATTTACCCAACGGAATTGAAATCCATCTTTCAAGAATCGGGGATTGGTAATTGGGATATGCACGATGGAAAAGGGGCGGACGGAATCTCCGGCGGCTCCCCACATGCGGTACCACTTGCCCTGAAGCGGATCTTTAAATTCTAAAATCAATGAATCTTGAGCGGCAGGGGCATATCCGTTCCCCTGTGGTTGCACCCAAAACGACAGGTATAAACTATCCGACACAGGGTACTGCAAATGGATAGGCTTGGAGGTGAGGCGGTCGCACCGACCATACGATGTAGGAGAAAAGTTGTAAGGGCTGCCCAATTGATCGGTTCCATCAAAAGTGACAACACCCACGGTGGGCGGGTTTCGCCCCATAGTATTGTTGATGTAGGTTTGATTTTCAATCCAAACGCTGCCATCTCCGTTGGGCAAATAAATGCGGATGGTGTCGGTGGTATCAGAGGAAATTAGACCATCCGCCAACTGCGGTATGGTGTCAATGCTCAAGGTTGAAGTATCATAAACCAATCGAAGGGGAAAATACGACCAAACCAACAGGGTGTCTTTTTCAACGAAAGGATTCAGAGAATCGTTGAATAAAATGATTTTATGCGGAACGTTTAAAAAGCTATCAATTTGATTCCCTCCGCTAAGAACATAGGTATAGGATGGAGAGGATGTGAATTGGAATGGCCATTGGCTTGGACTGGGTTCTACGCGAACTGTGGTGCGCACCGTATCGAAAGGGGGGGCGTAAAACCAAGGTTCATGCCGCATAAAACGATTCGTGCTAAAATCGTCTTTCAGGGGCAGAGTTAAGGTGTCCAATTGAAAATAAACATTGTCGCCTGCCGGATTGTATGAAAATACCTGCGACATTGAACCTTGAATGATGCGCTGAGCCGATTGGTTCCATTTTCCGGGATTGTAGTCCAATGGGCCCAACATCAACTGAGCAAACAAGTTGTGTTGAGTCGACCACAAGGCCAAGAGCAATCCAATAAGGAGTAAACAGCGTTTCAAGGTGGTTGAGTATTCAGAGAGTTAAGGTAAACTATTCCAATGGGATTTCAAAATCAGTTACCGCGGAATCGGGAGTTAGCGTTTGATTAAGTAGCGGATCTACAATGACTACAACCTTGCTTCCTTTTTCAATTCTGCTGCCAGGTTTAAGTTTTTTACCCTTAAACAATACATCTAAAACGGGTGGATTCATTTCGAGTTTAGGTTTAGATCGGTCTGAAGCCAAAATCTGTTGAATAACAAAGCCCCTTTCTTTAAAATCGGCTTGCAAGGCACGCAAACTCATAGAATGATAATCGGGTACGGGAATGCGTGCTTCACCTAGTGCCCGTACGAACAGCCGTACTTTTCGCCCCCCTTTGGCCAAACTACCTGCTGCCGGAATTTGCTCTAAAATATGGCCTTTAGGGATTTCTTTCAGGCTGTCTGGGACATCAAAAAGGGTGTCGGCAAATAGCCCCTCCAGCGAGGCGTCATCCAATGCTTCAATGGCGTTTTCAAGGGGCATTCCCACAACCTTCGGCACAACTATTTCTTCCCCGTGGCGGGTAATCCAGCGGAACAATCCAAAAGTCAATACCACTAAAATTAGCATTGCTAAACCTGCGGCGGCGGCATTTTTAAGGATGTTTGACCAAGGTTTTTCTGCGTTCTGCTTCATGGTTCAGTAGAGATGAAGCGAAGATACGCTTTCCAGCGAAATTCTTTCTAACCCCCTAAAAACTCAATCGGGCACCGATTATTCGAAGTCCGCAGCTTGGTCCCCATTAGGCCGATGCATCATTTTGCGCACGGCATACTCCATTTGCTCGATTTCTCGACAACCAATAAACCACTGCTGTTCATTTTTCAAAAAAAGGCGCAATCCCCGGTCTCCCGATAAGGTAATGGCACGATCACCCGTCTTAAAATTAAATTTTAAACCCCAACCCACAAATTCCCGCTCCAGAGCAAAGGCTTGCGTTTCGACCGAATCCAGTTCTTCGGCAGGGAAGCGTTTGAATTTAAACTGAAATGGGAAAAGCCGCACGTACAATCCGCTTTCCCGTACGCGAATCTGCACTTTTACGACGGCTAAAACCAAAACGATGCCGGTAAATATGACCAGAATGGTCATAATAACGTTGGCGGAAGAAATCGGCACATTTTCTTTATAATAAGCAAAATATAGCCAGGCAGCATCCATGCCAAAAGCCAGCAGAGCCAGAGCCCAAACCTTAAGGGCCGCAACACCAACATCTTCGGTGTGAATATTTTTCTCTGCAAACATGCAGCAAAAGTAGAAAAATAAACCGCGAATGTCTAAAATTCTTTTGATTCGATTTTTTGCACTTTAAGGTAAGAATAGGGGTGTTTTTTGGGCGCCTGTCCTGCCGTCCCTGCAAGTCCTCGGCTGTTGCACTACAGCGGTGGCGGGCTGCGGTGGCTCACAAGCTCGCCTCCTCGCTCCGACCGCTGTTGGTGCAACAGCCTGTGGGCTTTCCGTGCCCGTCAGGGGCGCAATTCTCGAGGCCCAACTCCCGAGATTTCTTAAGGATTAAAATCAAAAAAGTATCCGGCCGTCAAGGCATACTGCCGGTTGTTTTGTGGTGAGGTGCCGGCATAGATATCGGCCAAGCCTTGTTGAAACTGAAGCCCTAACGTGAGCAAGTGGCCGGGAGCCGCATGCCATTCCATCCCAACTACAGCCCGAACTCCAGCGTCCAAAGGGCGGTATTTTGAGTATAGATTCTGGGCCCCGGTTTGATCTCCTAAGGTGGTGTTCCCAACAAAAAAGCCTTTGGCGGTAATCAACAACCCCATATATCCCCCCAAATCCGCAAACATTTTAACGCGCTCGCCTCCGGTTTTAAACCGAAATACGATAGGCAACTGCAGGTAGTTTAAGTTGACCTGATAATCGCTCTGACCAACCACTACACCATCTACAATTAAGTCCTGCCGACGCAATCCCCCCAAACCCGAATAGGCCAATTCGGTCAATAAACCGATGTGCTCAGACAAAACAGTTTCATGAAAAACCCCCAAATACAACCGCGGACGTACAGAATACCGTACATTTTCCCCGGCATCGGCCTGCAATTCAGAAATCATAGGGCCCCCATGAATGCCCCCCCGACTTCCTACCTGAGAAAAAAGCACAGGGCACAGGCTCAGCGCAAGTACGATTCCGAAAAGGACTTGTCTCATTCCTTAAAGATATAGCTCGCCGTTGAATTTAGCAAACCAAGGAAGTCAAAGGGCCACCATTCTCACAAATTTATACCTACCTTTACCCTTTAATTGATTGCACTATGAGCAAATTTGGAGGCTGGGAAATACTTCTCATTGTATTGGCCATTTTACTTCTGTTCGGTGGACGCAAAATCCCAGAGCTTATGAAAGGCCTGGGCAAAGGCATTCGCGAATTTAAAACCGGAGTGAAAGGCGAAGACAACCAAGAAAGTACGCCCACGAAAAACAATTGATTCCATGCAGTTTACCTCGTTGGGTCATGTGCAAAGCCACCTGAACGCCGGAGGGCGAATGGTGGAAGTGGTGGATTCCTTTTTGGCCCGGATTGAAGCGCATTCCCAGTTGAATGTGTTTTTGGATGTGTTTTCTGACGAAGTCCGTGCTCAGGCTCAGGCGCAAGATGCCTTGAGCCCTGAAGAAAAAGCTCAGCTTCCCTTATTGGGATTGGTTTTGGCAATTAAAGACAACATTGCCTTTAAAGGACACCGCATGTCGGCCGGCAGCCGTATGCTTCAAACCTACACCAGCCCGTTTACTGCCACGGCCTTGCAACGGCTGTTGGATGCAGGAGCCGTTGTTATAGGGCGTGTGAATTGCGATGAATTCGCCATGGGCAGCTCGAACGAAAAGTCCTTTTATGGCCCCGTGTTAAACCCCTTGGATCCGCAGCGGGTGCCCGGAGGAAGTTCCGGTGGATCTGCCGCTGCCGTAGCCGCCGGTTTATGCGTGGCCGCCCTGGGAACAGATACGGGAGGAAGCATACGTCAGCCCGCTGCCTTTTGCGGCGTAGTCGGCATGAAACCTTCCTATGGTCGGGTATCTCGATACGGATTGTTGGCCTATGGTTCTTCGTTCGATCAAATTGGGCCACTAACCCATACCGTTAAAGATGCAGAAACCATTTTGGCCTACATGGCTGGCCCTGACCCACAAGACAGCACTTCCATGGATTCCACGTGGGAAGCTGCGGCCTTTCCGTCAAAACCCCTAAAATTGGTATTGCTGAAAGAGGCGATGGAGTTTAAAGGAATGAATCCTCAGGTGAAATTGGCATTTGAGCAGACCTTAAACCATTGGAAAGCCCAAGGCCACAGCATAGAAGAACGTTCATTCCCCTTGTTGGAGAGTTTGGTGCCAACCTATTATGTACTGTCAACCGCTGAGGCTTCCAGCAATCTGGGACGCTACGATGGGATTCATTATGGATTCCGCAGTCCCGATGCTGAAGATTTGGAAAGTACCTACCGCCTTAGCCGAAGTCAAGGCTTTGGGCCGGAAGTGAAGCGCAGAATCATGACCGGCACCTTTGTGTTGAGTTCCAAGTTTTTTGATGCCTATTATCTTCAGGCCCAACGGGTGCGCCGAAAAATTCGGGAAGCCACCGATGCGTTGTTGCAAGGCGCTGATGCTTTGGTGCTACCAACCAGTCCGAACTTACCCTTTAAATTTGGGGAAAAGGATGCCGACCCCATTGCCATGTACATGGAAGATGCGTTTACGGTTCAGGCCAATTTGGCTGGGAATCCGGCGATTAGCCTGCCCATTTCCATTCCAGACAGCCCCTTGTATGCCTCGGCACAATTGATGGCCGCCCGGGGCGCTGACGAAGCATTGCTTCACATGTCCATGCAGTTGATGCCCGGGGAATAAACCCTGCAGCCCATGGAATAGATATGGGCTACAATTGGTTTTTTATTGAATGTTACCAGGTGGGTCTTGCCTGCGGCAGGGATTGACGAGGGCAGCGCGCAAGGTAGAGCTGGGGCGGTGCTGCTTGGGCGGCAGAGCGACGTGAGGAGCTACTGCGGCCCCTGCAGCACCCCCAGCACTACCGCGTACTGCCCCGGAAAGCCCGCGGCCGCCAAACCTATTTACCAATTCCTCTAAATTTTAACTGTGTCAAATGGCGTTGACCTCGGGCTCCAGCTCAACGCCAAACTGCTGCTGTACGCTGCGCTGAATTTGCCCGGCCAGATTCCAAATTTGCTGCCCCGACGCGCTGCCGTAGTTGACCAATACCAGGGCCTGCCGCACATGTACACCGGCATCGCCCTCCCGAAATCCTTTCCAGCCCGCTTGCTCAATCAACCAGCCCGCGGCGAGTTTCACGCGCCCAGCCTCTTCAGAGGGATAATGCGGCATGTTCGGATGCTTGCTTTTTAGGGCTTCAGCCAGTTCCGGAGCCACTGATGGATTTTTAAAAAAGGAGCCGGCGTTTCCAATCTCCTTAGGGTCAGGGAGTTTGCTTTTTCTAATGGCCATAACGGCTTGAGCCACTTCGGAGGGGCTTGCCCCATCCGGATGTATGCCCATCTGCGAAAGTTCTTCTTTTATGGCTCCGTATTCATGGTTGATTTTGTGCTTTGCCTTGGCAAGGCGGAACCGAACAGAGCTGATGACATAGCGGTTTTTCCAGGCGGTTTTAAAGGCAGAGCTGCGGTATCCAAACGCGCAATCTGAATTTGAAATTCGATGAATGTGCTGGGTCTTTCGGTCTATGGCTTCCACAGAATCAATGAAATGGCGCACTTCAACTCCGTAGGCCCCAATATTTTGCATGGGAGCTGCCCCTACTTGGCCAGGAATTAGGGCGAGGTTTTCCAATCCGAACCAGGCATTTTCCAAGCTTTGCATCACCCATTCATGCCAGGAAACGCCGGCAGCTACATCCACTACGACATGCTCTGAACTTTCTTCAACCGGTGCAACACCCGTTAAACTGATTTTTAAAACCCGTTCAATTTTTTCATGAACAAAGAGCAGGTTTGAACCACCTCCAAGCACCAAATACGGCTTTTCCTGCCAGGCGCTCATGGCTTCAAGGGCCTCTTTTTGGCTGCTTACCTGAACCAATTCAGCCGCCGTAGAGGCGGTTGAAAAGGTGTGCCAGGGTTGTAGGTTAACCTGTTTCTGAATCAGCATAGGGCTAAATTAAAGCTCCTGTTTTTTTTCTTGGGCAATTTGAGTGGGCGAACCGAACATATAATGCCATTTTTGTTTAAATCCCTTGGCCTGCCGAACATCTTTCCAGATGTCTTTGTACTCATGAAAATTGATGAAAAAGGGGTTCCACTTGTTGTCAATCGGAGTGGTTAAGCCATATTTCACTGGGATGTGTTCGGGCTCGTAGGTACCAAACATCCGATCCCAAATAATAAAGGTGGCTCCGTAGTTTTTATCAATGTAGCAATCCTGACTTCCATGGTGAACGCGGTGGTTGCTGGGCGTGGCAAGAATGAATTCAAGGATTGGGTGAAGCTTTCGGATGTATTCGGTATGCACCCAAAATTGAAACAGCACCGCAATTTGATTGGTTACGAAAAATACGATGGGATGAAAGCCCATGAGCAAGACGGGCATTAGAAATATGATTTTTAGATGTTGTACCCAACTTAATCGAAACGAAACGGCTAGGTTGTAGTGTTCGCCGGAGTGGTGCGCAACATGTGTTGCCCACCAGAATCGTTGCTCATGCGAAATGCGGTGTGCCCAATAGGAACATAAATCATATAAAATGTAACAAAGGGGGAATGTCCACCAGTTTAAGTGCATTCTCCAGGGAACTTGGTTGTAAATCCATACCACCAACAACAGCAATGAAACCTTGAGTGCTGCGCTAACCAATAAATTTCCAATTCCCACCAGAATGCTGCCCGTCAATTCCTGTTTTTCATAATAGGCTTTATTGTCTTTATATGAAAAAACAATTTCAATGAGGGTGAATAAAATCATGGCGGGAACGGCCCAAACGATTAGATTGGGAGTCTGACGTTCCAGTTCAGAGATTAAATTTAGGTTTATAGTTGGGGCGCCGAACAACATAATTTTTCAGGTTCAGCTTAGAACAATGAGGGGTATAAATTAAGCTGGGACATGCTTATGAATTGGATTCATCAAAGACGGTTCGAATTCCTTTGGCCTGCAATTCCTTGGCAAAGGCCTGGGCTTTGTTCTCCAGTTTAATGTAGTGCAATAGCCCAAGGCTTTTCCCCATTAATTCTACCGAGGCAAATACGCCGCCGGTGAAGGCTCCTGCCACTCCAAGAACAGCCGCGTCGGTGCCGGTTAAGTACAAATTTTTGATGGGGGTTTTTACCTGATTCCAGTCTTTAAGCAATCGGTCGGGAGTGGTGTGCATGCCATAGATTTCCCCATTGCGGTGCAGAGTAAAATGTTCGGTGGTTAATGGGGTAGATAATTCATAGAAATCAACCAAGTCTTTAAATCCGGGATACTTCCCTTCTATGAAGTTGAGCATGCGTTCAGCAATTTCTTGCTTGACGGCTTCGTAATCTTCGCCCCGGTTTTTCCATCGTTCTGTGCTCCATTTTTTGAAATAATCGTAGCTGATGAAGGTGATGATTTCGCCGGTATGTGCTTTTGATTCTGGATCTTTTAATGAGGGGAATGAAAGGAATGCCATGCGCATTCGGTCTTCGGTAACGGCATCTAGGTCTGAATACAATTCATCGTGGTCGTAGCCATCAAATATCCAATGGTTTTCGCCTTTGAATCCTAAGGTTTCCGGATTTTCTTTGAAGCCAATGTACAGGCAAAGGTGAGAAAGCCCGTTGGGGTGGGCGCTTAAATCCGTTCGCTGTGCTTCAACCGGGGCTGATTTTGGCAGCAATTTACAATAGGTGTTGTAAGCGCCGGCATCGGATACAATAACAGGAGCATAATATTCAAAGGGGATAAAATCTTTCCCTTTCTTTTGCATGCCTCGAACTCCAACGGCGGTATTTCCCTCCAAAATAATTTCTTCAACTCGGTGGTTGATTTTTATTGCGCCCCCATATTGTTCAATGATGGGTTCGATGGATTGAAGGATGGTTTTTGAGCTGCCAATGGGGTAGTATCCGCCCTTGTAGAAATGCCGGACTACCATGGCGTGGTTGGCGAAGGAAGATTGCCCTGGAACGGCGCCGTAATTTCCCCACTGAGAGGTCAGAAGCCCTTTTAATTTTTGGTCGCTGAAGTGCGCATCTAGGTATTCTTTGGTGCTGCTGGTAGCGAGTGTGGTGTCGGCCTTCGATGGCTTTACCAGCGGCTTTAACAAGCCGGGAATGTGTTTGTATAAAATGTACTTTCTATACCATGCGTCTGCCCGGTCCACGTCAGAAAAATACTGCAACAATGCTTTTTCTTCATGTGGAAATTGGGCAATTAATTGATTTCGGAAGGCATCTAAATCTGAGGGGGCCTGAAAGGTAAAATCAGGGAACACAAATTTATCGTAGATGTAGGGCATTTTTTGCCAGCGTACGCCCCCCCGGGTTACAAAATCAAATAGGCGTCGAAATTTGTGGCCGTCTTCTAAATCTCCTACGTAATGAATACCAACATCCCATTTATAGCCTTTTTCGCGTTTAAATGTATGGGTAAATCCACCGGCGATGTAGTGTTGCTCTAAAATCAGTACACGTTTTCCCTGCAATTGGCCGAGAATGGACGCTACCGTTAGGGAGCCCATACCGGAACCAATTAAAATTACATCGTACGGAGTTTGATCGGGAAGGTTGCTCATGCAGAAATCAAATAATACCTATTGGAAGGTGAAGGTTGGGGTTGGTTGGGGAGTTCTACGATGTGGGCTGGAAAATCGTCGGCTGTTTTTAATTCCAATCGACACATATTTTGGTTCAGTCCACATACTAAGTGAAGCGAAAATAAACAAAATAAAAACTCAAATGGGGGTTTTGAGGAATTGATGCTAATTTTGAATCACTAGGCGGCTGATGTCGTTGCCGTTTTTGCTGGGCGTTACCACATAATATATGCCGGTATTAAGGTCTTGGGTATTTATACTTGATCCATACCCTTGCTGCAGTTTTTGTCCTAGAATTGTCCACAACGACCAGTTTTGATTCTCGTTCTTCTGGCCGAGTTGAACGGAGGTTCCAACTCGGGCGGGATTTGGGAACAGAAGGGTTGATGGCAGGTCTTGAGGCTCAAGGTGTAAGTCGCCTTCAATTCCTTTGTAGTACAGCAAGCCACCAGCTGCGGTTCCTAGGGCAATGTCGGGGTATACCTGGCCTGTTTGCTCAAGGACGGCAGGTGCGGACCGTAGTCCTGCATCGGCATAGCCAAGCCGATCGGTTATCAGGGTGAACGTCGGGTTGAACTGGCCGGGAGATTGGAACAGGTTTGAATAATGCCATAGGGTTCCGCGGTAGGTACCTAGCATCAGCTCAGGTTGGCCCTGGTTGTAAAAAATTCGGGGAACGGCATAACCGGAACTGCCTACACTTGGGTCAACCGTTTCAATTTGACCCAAAAAGAGGGTTTCTGCGGTTCCAAATTGAGGGTTGGATGGATTTCCTGTGTTGCGATACAGTGCCACGCGGCCATCTCTTCCGCCGACCAACATATCCAAATCTCCGTCGTTGTCTGCGTCAAATAATTCTGGCGCGGCATAGGTTTGAGGCAAATTGGGCGCCAGGGTTTCTATGCTCATTGAAAAAAGAGCCTGAGAGGGGCTGCCTAAATTCCGTATGAGTAAAATACTTCCGGTTTGTGTTCCTATGGTCAAATCCAAATCTCCATCTGCGTCAAGATCTCCTAAAGCCGGAACCAAGTCGTAGGTATTCAAATTGCTGCCGTTGTTTCCCGGCAGCGATCCAAGGGTGTAGCTGCTGTCTGGGTTTGAAAGCAAGGCATACAGAGTGGCTGTTTGTCCATTTTTCGAGGAGGATCCAATCACCAGGTCTTGAATGCCGTCTGCATTCAGGTCTCCGGCATCCGGATAGGCTCCAGATCCGAGGTCCATCATGTTGTGTTGTAAAAAGGGCTGGGCTTGCCCTGGCAAAAGAGGTTGATTTGCTGCCCCTATATTCAGGTGTACAAAGGTGCCTGAAGCATCAGATGGGCTATCGGTGCCGGCGGTACTAAGAATTAAGTCTGGGATTGCGTCGCTGTTGGCATCGCTGTAAAAGGCGGCGGGGAAAATATCCAAAGAAAAGGGAGTTCCTCCAAAAGTTGCGGGGAAATCTGTGTGCAGTTCTGTCATTCGAGCCTGGGCAAGGCTTCCTCCGTTTTTCATCCAAGCCATATTTAAACTGCCTCCTTCTGACATGGCAATGTCAACAAGGCCGTCTGCGGTAAAATCTGTTGCCAATAGGGCTCTACCTGCTCCGCTGTGCAATGGGCCGGGGAGGCCGCCTAAGCCTTGACAGCTGTCGTTCAGAACAATGGTGTTGATGTTGACGCCCTCTTTAAAGTTTCCCCAATGGGCGCTGCTCAGTTCAAAATTGGTAGAATCAGGGGTGCCAAAAGTTTCAACGCTTAAATTTTTATGCCATTCCAGGCAGCTGCCAAACAGAGGAAAGGTCAACACATCTAGGTCGCCGTCTTGGTCAAGGTCTGCAATTCCCGGGATGTCATCTCGTGGCACGAACAAGCCGCTGCTTCCAATGCCGTATTGAGAAATGCAGCGTAAGGGTAGATTGAATTGGACGGATTGTCCGGGAGGGGTGGCATTTATGAACACCTGCAATCCGTCCCAGCGGTAAGCAGCTACATCCATTTTCCCATCTTGATTCCAATCTACGGGCAAGGCAAAAAAGCTCAGGCCCGGAAGCACATGTCGGAATTCGGGCCGGTATTTCCATTGATCGGAGGGGGTATGGTACACCAGCGGTATTAAGCGTTGCCCCACTTTTTCAAACACCCAAATGTCGGAGCTTCCATCTCCATTCCAGTCCATAGCCCCAACTTGTGGATTGTGTAAGCCCCCTGCCCAAGCTAAAAAAAGTGTGTCGGAGTTGAGGAGAACGGTGGGCCCGTCGCCTTCCACCAATGCGGGTGTAGGTTGGGCTGTGCCAGAAGCCCAAATCAAAAGAAGGGCCAAGAAGGTCAGGAAGAATCTTCGCATAATCTATTTAAAAGTATATCTTTGCGTTCATTTTTTATAGCGAATTCTGCACATATATCTCAAATTATGCAAAATAAAGCAGTCATCCGGATTTTCGCCATTCTGTTGGGGTTGGCCTGCCTGTTCCATTTAACCTTTACTGTACTTACCAATGCCACTGAGTCAGCGGCCTTGGATATGTCTGGTGGAGATGTTGTTAAACAGCGCAATTATTTAGATTCCATTGCCAATGATGAAAATCAATCCGTGTTGTGGGATTTTCTACCTACTCTGACGTATGGAGAGGCTAAAAAGCGCGAAATGAATTTGGGTCTTGACCTTCGGGGTGGAATCAACGTTACCCTTGAAGCATCCTTGCCTGATTTGTTGCGCAAACTGGCCAACAATCCTCAAGATCCGGCCTTTGAAAAAGCCATTGCTCAAGCACTGCAGGAACAAAAAACCAGCCAGGAAAACTTTGTGGATTTATTTGCCAAAGCCTATGAGAGCATCAATCCTGGTGTTCAATTGGCGGCTCCCGGTTTGTTCGGACACGCCAATCAAAAGGCCATCAATGGCAAAATGCAAAATGCCGAAGTCATAGCTGTACTTCGCAACGAAGCCGATTACGCGCTTTCCAGAACCTTTGATGTATTGGATGCACGGATCAACAATTTTGGTATGACTCAGGCCAACATTCAAAAAGTAGGTGGCACGGGTCGCATTCGTGTAGAAATTCCCGGAGTCCAAAACGAGAATCAAGTCCGCAATCTGTTGGAAGCTCCTGCCAAATTGGAGTTTTGGCTTACCTATGAAGGGTCTGATATTTTGGGTAGCCCCGGCTTCAACCAAATCATTGAAATTTTGAATAAGGAGTCTAAGTTGGCGAGTGGACTTATTGCTTCCGACAGCAGTTCTGTTGATTCAACACAAGCCGATCCCGATTCTACGGAACAGGCATTTGGCGCAGGAGACACATCTAAGTCTAAGGAAACTGGCTTAGGAGAGGATCAAAATGCCGGAGGCCTGCTCAAACATTTCTTCCCCAACATCGTTTCAAACGATAAAGGAGAACGTTCGTATGGTTTTGGTCCGGTAATGGGATTTACCCTAAATCAAGCTCGTGACACCATCGCTATCAATGCCTTACTATCGCGCCCAGACTTGAAAAAATTGCTACCGGCAGACTTGGTCTTGCGGTGGAGTAACAAACCTTTTGAAGGAGTTTCGCCAGATGACCCACGTAAAGGTCAGTTTGAATTGTATGCCCTGCGCTCAGATGCCAGAGATTTCAGTCCTGCTTTGGAAGGGGATGTAGTGGTTGATGCTCGTTTTAATGCAGATGACAAAACGGGTGGATATGAAGTGTTAATGGAAATGAATGGAGAGGGTGCTTCGCGCTGGGCAAAAATCACAGAGAAAAATAAAGGGAAATCCATCGCTATCGTTTTGGATAATCGAGTTTATTCTGCTCCTACCGTTCAAGATAAAATTAGTGGCGGTTCATCCAGTATTACAGGAAATTTCACGTTTGACGAAGCTAAATCCTTGGCATCTATTTTGAAATCAGGGAAATTGCCGACACGTACTCAGGTAGTAGAGTTGGCCATGGTAGGACCATCTTTGGGTTCTAAAGCTAGAACTGCGGGCGTCGCTTCACTTATTATAGCTTTTTTATTGGTACTTGCCTACATGGTTTTCTACTATGGTAAAGCAGGGTGGGTCGCTGATTTGGCATTGGTTGCCAATTTATTTTTCCTCATGGGCACTTTAGCTGGGTTGGGTACCACCCTGACCTTGGCTGGAATTACGGGTATCGTGCTAACCATTGGTATGGCTGTAGATGCTAATGTTTTGATTTTTGAACGGATACGTGAAGAAATGCGGGAAGGCAAAGGAATGAAGCTAGCTATTTCGGACGGTTATGCTAGTGCATACCGAGCAATCATTGACTCAAACATTACTACTGCGTTGATTGCAATCGTTTTGATTGCCTTCGGTGCCGGACCTGTAAGAGGTTTTGCAATCACCTTATTTATTGGTATTCTGACTTCTTTGTTCTCTGCGATTTTCTTAACTCGATTGATTTTTGAATGGCAAATGAACAAGGGGAAATCATTTAATTTTTCCACCAATGTAACATCAAAGTGGTTCTCTAAACTCAAAATCGATTTCATTGGACGAAGAAGGATTTTCTATGTGGTTTCTGGAGTATTTATGGCCGCTGGATTCGTATCGTTCGCTTCGAAGGGATTCAATTTGGGAGTGGATTTAAATGGTGGTCGCGCATATGTTATTGAATTTGATAATTCCAATTTCACTACTAGCCAAATCGCCGATGCCGTTTCTGCCCAATTAAAAGGATCTACAGCACAGGTTAAAAATTATGGTGACAGCAAAACGATTTATTTGGTAACAAAATATCGTTTAGATGAGCAGGGCAAAGAAATTGATGAGGAGGTAAAAGCCGAATTGTATGAAGCATTGAAAGGATTTTATTCTACACCGCCGAGCCTTAAGGATTTTAGTACCCTTAACAACTCCATTGGGATTGAACAGGTTGAAATTGTTGGCCCCACTATTGCCCGGGATGTGGCTTACAAATCCATTTGGGCCGTATTGTTGTCTTTGGTGATTATTTTTATTTACATTTTGATTCGATTCAAAGGCTGGCAGTATGGTACAGGCGCTTTAATTGCCTTGATACACGACGTGGTTTTAGTACTTTCTGTATTCTCCATTTTTGATGGTTTATTGCCATTTTCTCTTGAAATTGACCAAAGTATTATTGCGGCAGTTTTGACGGTAATTGGATATTCTATTAACGACACGGTGATTATTTTTGACCGGATTCGAGAATACCTAAAGGATTTAAAAAATCCGAATCTTGCGAACGTTATCAATAGTTCTTTGAACAGCACATTGGGGCGGACAGTAAATACATCAATGACTACCATGTTGGTGTTGCTCGCTGCGTTTTTGTTTGGAGGTGAGGGAATTAAGGGCTTGTCCTTTGCCATTTTAATTGGCGTTGTGGTGGGAACCTATTCTTCTATTTGTATTGCCTCACCCATTGTGGTTGACTTAACGGCGAAGAAAAAGAAATTGCCCAGTCAAGAATAATCTGATTCTTAGAAAGCCTGAACTTAATTCAGGCTTTCTTGTTTAATACAGGTGTTAAATGCAATTTTCGGAAGACCCACTGCTCTAATACTTGTCACTTGGACTGCCACCCTTCTTTTATCCTGTAGTTCTATCAATTCAAGTTCACATATGGATTCTGCAAATCGTTCTCAATCCCCAATAACAGATACGCTTACCTTAGGTGGAGGTTGCTTTTGGTGTACAGAGGCCATTTACACCTCCATACGCGGAGTAGTATCGGCAGAACCCGGTTACAGCGGAGGGCATTTGAAGAATCCAACCTATAAGCAGGTGTGTTCTGGCGCAACGGGGCATGCTGAGGTCATTCAGATTGTTTTTCAGCCCGAGCTGGTTTCTTTGAGGACCTTGTTGGGGGTGTTTTTCAAAACCCATGATCCGACTACACTAAATCGGCAGGGTGCCGACATTGGCACTCAGTACAGGAGCATCATATTGTTCCGTTCGGGAGAACAGGAGCAGATTGCCCGAGAGGTGCTTCAGAGTTTGTCAGACGGTGTGTATTCTTCCCCTATTGTTACGGAATTGAAGCCTTTTGAGGTGTTTTATCGGGCAGAGGAAGAGCATTTGGACTATTACCGCCGGAATCCCAATCAAGGGTATTGTCAAATGGTGGTTCAGCCCAAGGTAGAAAAGTTCTATCGGTTGTTTCCTGAATTGTTGAAGTGAGAATCTAGGTAGGAATACGCCTGCGGCAGGGATTGAGGAGGCTAACCCGCAAGGGTGGCGGCGCCTGGCCCGCGCGGCGCGGAGGCGACTTTAGGAGCCACCGCAAGCCCGCTGGGGCAGCCGCCGGCAGCCGCGGATTAGCCCTGAAAGCCCGTTTGCCGCCCTTAAAAATTAAATGCTAAGCCGGATGGAAGGGGTGCGAAATTCCAGAATTGCAGTGCAAAAAAAACGGCTGTTCTCTGGTAAGAAAACAGCCGGAATGTGTTAAAGCGGTGGAAATCAGCGCAATTGGAAGTTGATGGGAAGCTGATATTGGACACGGACAGGGCGCCCGCGTTGCTTGCCGGGAGTGAATTTGGGAAGATTTGAAATCACTCGCTTTGCTTCGTTGCCGCAGCCTCCCCCAATATCGCGTAATACGGTTACTTGACCAATGCTGCCGTCTTTTTCAACCACAAAACCGACATACACTTTGCCTGTAATTCCCATGTCTTTTGCGGTGGGTGGGTACCTAAGATTTTTACCCAAAAAGGCGTACAATTTTTCCTGAAAGCATGCGTCGATGTCTTTGGCTTTTTCGCACCCGGCAAACCTCGGCATGTCTTCCACAATTTGAAAAATCTGATCGTCTTGAACCGCTTCTTCTTGTTGACCGAACTCGCCTTGCTGATCTGAAACCTCTGTTTCCAGGTCGATTTCCACGTCGATTTCCACCTCTTGTTCTAATTCCACCTCGTTTTCAACAATTTGAATTTGTTCAACCACTGAGGGAGGGGGAGGCTTCGGAGCCGCTGAGGGTGGAGGTGGGATGTAATTAATCACTTGTTCCTGCACCAAGAATTCTTCTTCAGGAATAAAAATTTCCATTAGACGCTCTTCAAAATACCGGAACTCGGTTGCCATTAGGACGGCAGACACAGAGATGGTAAGACCAACGGCAAACATGAGGGTTCCATATTTGCGTAAATCTACATCGGGGTTTTTCCTGTCTTTCATACTTCAAAGTATTAGTTAAAGGTACGCAATTGCCTTGAAATTGGGAAGGCGATATGCACCATTTTACGCATTAGTTCAAGAAACGTTCAATCATTTGTGAAGAAAGGCTTCTGCGAGAGGCATTTTGGAAGGCAATTTTGCCATAAATCAGGAGGAAAATAAAGGCTCCCACGAAAACTCCAAGGGTATCTGCCAGAGCATCTTTCCAATCTGCATAGCGGTCAACAAATGCAATCCCTTGCATTATTTCAAGGGCTATTCCGTAAAATATGGCGCCTGTTAGGACCAATGGGAAAAAATGGTCGCGTAGATATGTAAAGCGGGTTTGTCTTCGCAAACCAACCATCCAGCAAAGTGAAATAAGGGTAAACAGCACCAGGTGGGCGAACTTATCAAAGCTTATAAAGGGAGCGGCAGCAAGGTCTTTACCTGGAGTTAGGCAGAGCCCTCCGGCGATTAGTGTAAGAAAGGTGGCAATGAAATTGTGCCGCCAGAACATAAATTAACCTAAAAAGGACTGGTATGCTTCGCTATCCATTAGGTCATTCAGTTGATCGGGCTTGCTCACCTTTACTTTAATGATCCAACCGGCGCCATAGGGGTCGGAATTTACCAATTCCGGATTGTTGTTCAAGCTCTCATTGAATTCTAAGACCTCTCCGTCCACGGGCATAAATAAATCAGAAACGGTTTTAACGGCTTCAACGCTGCCAAAAACCTCATCTTTGCTTAGGGTTTCTCCGGTGGTTTCAACCTCAATAAAAACGATGTCGCCAAGTTCGCCTTGAGCGAATTCGGAGATGCCGACAAGGGCAATATCACCGTCCATTTTAATCCATTCGTGGTCTTTGGAAAACTTCAAACCTGCAGTAGCGCTCATGTGAAAAAATTTGCTCAAACCTACTGCTTTTTTCCCTGATTGGCAAGAGGCCCGGTATCGTCTTTGTTTACCTCAAATTTGGTCTTAAAGACAGTTCTAGTAGATTGATTTTAAGAGTAGAAATCAAGTTCGTGTTGCGCGGAGGGATTGAATTGGTTGTTAGGGTAAGGTGATTCAGTTCTAATGTCGGCGGGTTTGTCAAATACAACGAAACGAGTTTAACCTGCTGACATGTCTACCTTTTTTGATTTGTTTATACCTTTTTTGTTGCAGCGGGTTTGTATTTCCTGTTGTGTGCAATTGTGGTGAAAAAATGGTTTTGAGTCTTGATGTTTTTTTACCACAACGGGTAGGATGTCGGCGCAAAGTTCTCATGGGGTGTTGAAGGAAAACAGGCCAAGGATTAAGTGATGAATAACCTAAATGCAAGATTTTTATTCAGTTAAGTACATGATTTCAGAATAATTGGCGACCAAATTGCCTTGGGTGGCGAATAGTAGCTTTTCTCAAAATCACACAAGTGACACCCTTATAAATAACAAAACCCTCTCAATTGAGAGGGTTTCATATTATAGTACCCGGGACGGGACTTGAACCCGTACAGCCGTGAAGCCACAGGATTTTAAGTCCTGCGTGTCTACCAATTCCACCACCCGGGCAATCGGGAGCACAAAAGTAACAAAAGGTTTGCGTTTCTCTTCCAAATTTGAAATTCATTTTGTTACTTTTGTGGAAAATGAAGAGAGAAAATCTTCATTTTCTTGTTAAAGTAAAGATTATCAATTATGTACTGGACTTTAGAATTGGCTTCCTACCTCGAAGATGCTCCTTGGCCTGCTTCCAAAGATGAGCTCATCGATTTTGCCATGCGGACCGGAGCTCCCATGGAAGTGATTGAAAATCTTCAAGAATTAGAAGACGACGGGGAATTGTTCGAGGCCATTGAAGACATTTGGCCCGATTACCCAACCAAAGACGACTTCTTCTTCAACGAAGACGAGTATTGAGAAAAGCACCGAAAGGTGCTTTTTGTGTTTTAAGCTCCCAATTATCAGCCTGTTTTTACTGCTTTTTCCTTCTCATCCTTTACCTTTGAGGTCGCACATCATTCAAATGCAAACCTCATGGGTATTATAGATCGCTTTCTGGCCTCATTGCTGGGTGGAGGAAAAAATCGAAAAGACGTTAAAGAGCTGGAAGGTTTCGTTCAGCAAATCAATCAACTTTGGGAGCCACTCACCAGGTTGTCCAACGACGATTTCCGTGCTCAGGTAACAGAGCTTAAAAATTCTATCCGAGAAGAAATAAAAGAACATCAGATACGCATTGATGAATTGGTCGCCAAGGCGGAATCAGAAGACTTAAACGATGAGGAGAAAGAAGCCATTTATGAGGACACCGAAAAAGAGGAAAAGCTGCTGCAGGAAACGCTCAAAAATGCGCTTACTAATGCACTCCCTCTGGCCTTTGCCTGCGTAAAAGAAACAGCAAATCGCTTCAAAAACAATGCTGAATTGCGGGTTAAGGCCAGTCCCTTTGATTTAAAAATTGCATCAGAAAAAGGATATATCCGAATTGAAGGCGAGGGAGAACAGGCGCAATCCGTTTGGCCCAACCACTGGTCGGCCGCCGGCAATGAAATTGTATGGGATATGTTGCATTATGATGTTCAGCTCATCGGCGGCATGGCCCTCCACCAAGGGAAAATTGCCGAAATGGCCACGGGAGAAGGGAAAACTCTGGTGGCGACCTTGCCCATTTTTCTAAATGCGCTTTCAGGACGCGGGGTGCACGTGGTAACCGTCAATGATTACTTGGCTCGACGTGACTCAGAGTGGATGGGACCTATTTTCGAATTCCATGGCCTGAGTATTGATTGCATCGATCGGCATCAGCCCAATTCCGATGCGCGCCGGCAAGCCTATCGCGCCGATGTTGTGTATGGCACCAACAATGAATTTGGATTTGATTACTTGCGCGACAACATGGCAACGCATCCCGATCAATTGGTGCAAGGCGCACATCAATTTGCCATTATTGATGAGGTGGATTCGGTGTTGATTGACGAAGCAAGAACGCCTTTAATTATCTCAGGACCAACGCCCCGAGGAGAAAATCAGGAGTTTCTACAATTGAAACCCCTAGTGGAAAAGTTGGCAACAGCTCAGAAAAAATTGATTAATGTGCAACTGGCAGACGCCAAACGCATTCTGAGCTCAGAAACATCAACGAAAGATGAAAAATGGAAGGCCGGTGAGTTTCTGCTGCGCGCCCACCGCGGCCTGCCTAAAAATTCGGCTCTGATTAAGTTTCTTTCAGAATCGGGAATCCGGGCCATTTTGCAAAAAACCGAAAACCACTTTCTGCAAGACCAACAAAAGGAAATGCATAAAATTGATGACGAATTGTTTTTCGTTATCGATGAAAAAAGCAATTCGGTTGACCTTACTGAGAAGGGGCTGCAACTGATTAGCCAGGGGTACGACGATGAGAACTTTTTCCTGATTCCAGATATTGCGGCGGAACTGTCGCAAATTGACATTCAAATTCCTGATGCTCAGCAAAAGCTTCAGAAGAAAGATGAATTGATGCGGGATTTTACCGTGAAATCTGAGCGCATTCACACGGTGAATCAGCTGGTTCGGGCCTATACCCTCTTTGAAAAAGACACAGAATACGTTGTGATGGAGGGAAAGGTGAAAATCGTAGATGAGCAAACCGGTAGGATAATGGATGGCCGGAGGTATTCTGACGGTCTTCACCAAGCCATCGAAGCCAAAGAAAATGTAAAAATTGAGGCCGCCACCCAAACCTATGCCACGATTACATTGCAGAACTATTTCCGCATGTACCATAAACTGTCGGGCATGACCGGTACGGCAGAAACAGAAGCCAAAGAACTTTGGGATATTTACAAATTGGACGTGGTGGTCATACCTACGCATCGCCCCATTCAACGTAAAGACCAAGATGATTTGGTGTATAAATCCAAACGGGAAAAATACAACGCTGTTATTGATAAGGTAAAAGAATACGTGGATGCTGGCCGCCCCGTTCTGGTGGGAACGACCTCGGTTGAAATTTCGGAATTGCTGAGCCGCATGCTTAAAATGGCCGGAATAAAGCATCAGGTGCTTAATGCCAAATTGCACCAGAAAGAAGCTGAAATTGTTGCAGAAGCAGGGAAGGCAGGGACAGTGACTATTGCGACCAACATGGCCGGTCGGGGAACCGACATTAAATTGGGTCCGGGAGTGAAAGAGGCGGGCGGCCTAGCTATAATTGGAACTGAACGGCACGAAAGCCGAAGGGTTGACCGACAGCTTCGAGGCCGCTCCGGTCGTCAGGGAGACCCTGGCACCTCTGTTTTCTTCGTTTCGTTGGAAGACGATTTAATGCGCATTTTCGGTTCTGAACGCATGGCCAAGATTATGGACCGAATGGGTCTGAAAGAAGGGGAAGTGATTACCCACTCCATGATTACTCGCTCTATCGAACGCGCTCAAAAGAAAGTGGAAGAAAACAACTTCGGAATTCGAAAGCGTTTGTTGGAATACGATGATGTTATGAACCTTCAACGCGAGGCCATTTACAAGCGCCGTCGAAATGCATTGTACGGGAAACGCATCGGACTGGATGTGTCAAATATGCTCTATGACCTTTGCGATCAGGTGGTTGAGGCCGGCTACAACTCTCGAGATGTGGAAGAATTGCGCATGGAAATCCTTCGGAAGTTAGGGGTAGATTCAAGCCTGTCTGAAGCTGAATTCCTTGAAGGGCAGCCTGAAAAAATCTCGGGAGAACTGCACGAACAAGCCTTATCCGGCCTTCAACGACGCATGGAGGCCATTCGTTCTGCCGTTTGGCCAGTTTTGGAACGGGTCTACCTTGATGAAGGCTCTAAATTTGAGAACATTATGGTTCCCCTCACCGACGGGCAACGCATGATTCAAATTTCTGTACCCTTAAAAAAGGCCTACGAAAACCAAGGTCGAGAAATTGTAGTTACCATTCAAAAATCCATCATTCTAGCCTTGATTGATTTGCATTGGAAGGAGCACCTGCGTGAAATGGATGATTTGAAAAGCAGCAGCCATCACGCATCCTACGAACAAAAAGACCCCTTGTTGATTTACAAGCAAGAAGGGTTTAATTTATTCCAAGCCTTTTTAGCTAAACTGAACGATGAGGTGCTGTCCTTTTTACTCCGTGCTGGAATTGCCCAAGACCGCCCTTCAGCTCCTAGTCGCCCAGCCCCAACTCCGGCTCCAGCGCCACTAAAGGCCACAAAACCAGAACTTGCATCCGGCTCCAATCCACTTCCTGTCCCTTCCTCCACCGAAGACCTTCCTAAAAGTCCCGTTCGGTTGGATGAAAAAATTGGTCGAAACGACCCCTGCCCTTGTGGATCAGGCAAAAAGTTTAAAAGTTGCCACGGATTGCAATCGGGGGGTGTTGGATTTAAAGAGAGCTTTCTAAACTAAATTAAACGATGAAGAAAATCACCTTTGGCACCGACGGATGGAGGGCCATTATCGCTGAAGATTTTACCGTTGAAAATGTCAATAGGGTGTCGGTCGCAGTAGCCAAATGGCTATTGGAACAACCCAACCTTAATCCAATCATTGCCATTGGTTTCGATTGCCGTTTTGCAGGCAAACGCTTTATGGAAGAAGCTGCCGCCGTTTTTAACGCTCACGGCATAACTACCTATGCGGCAGAATCTCCGGTCAGTACGCCCATGGTCTCTATGGCAACCCGTCATTTAAAGGCGGGCCTTGGAGTGGTCATTACCGCTTCTCATAATCCGCCATCGTACAATGGATATAAACTAAAAGGCCATTTCGGGGGGCCACTTCTACCTAAAGACATTCAGGCCATTGAAGATCGAATAGATACAGCCTATCCCCTTACCGATGAACATCGAAAAGGGGCATATAAAAAAGTAGATATGGAGGGGTTGTATGCTCAATCTCTTCAGGCCAATTTTGATCTAAATGCCATTCGAAACAGCTCTTTCAAGTTCGCCTATAATCCCATGTTTGGTGCAGGGCAATTTGTGATGCAATCAGTGTTCGGAGATGCCCTCAGCTATCAAAATAACGAATGGAATCCGCTTTTCGGCGGCAAAGCGCCCGAGCCCATACTGCGGAATTTACTTGACTTTCAAAATCTAATTCAGCAAACTTCTGCAATAGATTGTGGATTAGCTACCGACGGAGATGCCGACCGAATCGGATTGTTCAACAGCCGCGGCGAATTTGTCGATTCCCATCATATTATTCTTTTGCTGATTCACTACTTGGTTTCCTACAAGAAACTGACAGGTAAAGTGATAGCTGCTTTTTCTGTGAGCAGGAAGCTAGAGAAATTATGCGCACACTACAACTTACCCTTGATTACCACCCAAATCGGGTTTAAGCACATTACAGGATATTTCTTGACCGATGATGTACTGCTTGGCGGAGAAGAAAGCGGGGGCATTGCAATTAAAGGGCATATTCCCGAAAGAGACGGCATCTGGATGGGATTGGTGATTTGGGAGTTTATGGCAAAATCGGGGAAATCCCTAGAAGAGCTGATCCAAGAAGTTTATACCATTGTTGGCCCCTTCAGCTATGACCGCCTCGATCTTCATTTAAATGAAAGTCAAAAGCTTGCGGCCATTGAACGATGCAAAGCAGGACTTTCCAACATTGGAGCTTGGTCGGTGGAGCGGATTGAGACCACCGATGGGTTTAAATTTATTTTGCCCAACGATGCTTGGTTGCTGGTGCGTGCTAGTGGGACCGAGCCCGTTTTGCGGCTGTATGGTGAAACCGAAAATGCAGGAAGAACTCAAGAGCTACTTGACGCTGCCCAACGTGCTTTGATACCTGCCGAATAACGGTTAAAACGTACGGAAAAGCGCTGCAGCCAAGATTAAGGCCAGAACTAAGAAGCCGGCACGGCGCGCCCATAATACCTGCGAATCCCAGGCTTGGCTTTCGGGTTCATGTAGCTCGTCATGTACCCCAGCCATTCGATCATACATGGTTGCTCCATTCAGCAGAGGATTACGCGCGCCGTTCCGTTTGGCTTTTTTTCTCCGCTCTTCCATTGCTTCGATATCGTTGCGGACATCATAATACATAGGCCGATAGTTGAATCTGCGTGGGGCTTGCGCTTTAAAAATTGATTTTCCAAAAAAGGCCATGTGTAAAAGTACAGATAAAGTCAACAACATGGGAAAGGGGGCGGCGAACGGGCTTTCGCAGGTAGTTCGCAAGGGCAAGAGCAATGCCCAGCGGGTTTGCGGGGGCTCCCAAGGTCGCCTCCGCACCTCGCGGGCATTAGCTCTTGCCCTTTTGCGCGCTACCTAGCTCAATCCCTGCCGCGGGCCGTACCAAGACAAATACGGAGTTAACAATTTTCGAGGTATAGGTTTTCCCGGGAAAGGGCCCGGAGAAAGCCGTTTTGTTGAGTTTTGTCCAATGCCGAAGCATCCGAACCAATACCTTGGCTGGATGTAAACCTGAATGCCAGGCTGCCGTTATCTAAAAAAAGCGAGAGTTTCCAACCAAAGGACTCACCCCCTCCTCCATCTTTCTCTCCTTTGTTTTCCTCCCCGCATAAAAAAGGCTGATATGCCACACCAACCCAGTCTCATACCCGAGATTCCCGCCTTCCAATTCAACAAAGAAATCGATGTTGTTTCAGAAGGCATTTCTGAGACGCCCCAATGAATTAGGTCAAGCGTTTCCGCCAAACCAAAATTCAAAAACAGACTTCACATCAAAAACAAACCCGAAGTGTTCTTCGCCACCCCAATACGTGACGAAGCAAAAAAGAACGTTTCACCAGTGAACTACGAAGATACCGAACTTATTTCGCCTTGTCAAGGGCAAAT
>CAIKAF010000021.1 GCA_903825395.1 uncultured Flavobacteriales bacterium | reverse complement strand
TCCGGTTCAAAAACCGCATCGTACGCATCCATTGTTTTGCCAATGGGAACGGAAGGCACAGCCGCCTCATTGCCGATATTATTATTGAGAAAATATATAAACTGCCCGTGTTCAGTTGGGGCGCTGTTCAGCTTTCCGGAGAAGGGGATGCCCGTGCTGCTTACCTGCGAGCGGTAAAGGCCGCTGACAACGGTGATTACAGCCAGCTTTTGGCTTTTTCCCGTTCATGAAACGGCCTCCAGCTTCAACTTTATTGCCTTGGCCAGAAGCTTTTTTATCCATTACGCCCTCTTTTTTCAGGCTGTTTGTTTTCTGTTTTAGGGTTGAATTTTATTCAAATTGATTGTATTTGCCGAGCCTGTTTAACGGGAATGCTGCGGCAGCTTGAGTTCTTGGTGCCGGAGATTGCCCCAGACACTGCCCTACAGAAGTAGCAAAGCCTTGCCATATTCTTTTGAAAATGAAAGGGTTTGGCATGAGGCTGCCTTTGTTATAAATCATGGGTTTAGGGTAGGACTCCGCCCGCGGCAGGGATTGAACCGGGTTGCCCGCAAGGGGGGCGGGGGCAGCTGTGCCGCGGCGAGGAGGCGACCTTGGGAGCCACCGCAGCCCGGCAACAGCCCCCCGACCACCGCGGACAACCGGTGAAAGCCCGGCTGCCGCCCAACTCTTTATTTACCTGACACAGCGGTACCTGTTGGTGTAACTTCCATTTAGGTAGTCGATATAGCCCATGTTCAAATGGAATAAGGCAAAGGCGTTGTTCATGCCGGTGGGATAGGTTTGTGTCCAGATGTAATTTGTGGAGCTGTTGTTGGGGATGTTGGCGGCGTCGAAGGAAAGTAGGAAGGTTAGGTCTTTGAGCTCGGGCAGATACCAGTCGCTGAAGCCGCCCTGAACTAGGTTTGCGCAGGCGCGCATGGCGTTGCCCAGGGTTGTGGGGCTGAACTCGTCGGTAATCATGGTAGGGCAATGGCAGGCTCCACCGCCGCTGCCGCTTACATTAATGATCTGGTTGTCCACGTAGTCTTTGGTGACAGCGTCGGCGGGGTTTACGGGCGTAGCCAGGTTTTCAATGGCGAAGCCATTCATATTCAGGTTGGTGTTGGCGGGGTTGGGAAGGACCAGCGCCCATTGTGGAGCTTGGGGCGTACCGGCGTTGTAGTAAAACCCGGCGGGAGCCAAGGTGGCTCCTGTGTTGAATACCATGAGTGAAGTGGCTGGGTTGGAAATGGTGACCGTATCGGTAAGGCTTTGTAGGTTTACCCTGGGCAACAGAATTCCGCGGGTTGTGTCTTCTGTTTCCAGAATGGCCGATGGGTTTGGTGTGCCGGGTTGGGGGGAGATTTTCACGCCTTGGGCATGGATGGCAATGCTGAAGCACAGAAATAGGGTGGTGGAGATAAGGTGTTTCATTGTTGAGGATTTGAGTTAACGGACGCAGCGGGCGTATTGGTTTTGGGTGGTGCTATATTGAGTACTACCAAAGTCACTGAATCTTGAGTTCCATTGATAATAATGGGTTTGGCCAGGATTGGAAAAGCACCAAATCCAGTTGCTAGAAGTAGGATTGTTAACGGGAACGGAGGCGTTGCGAAATGCGTCTAACAGTTCAAGTACGTTAGGGAATCGCCAATCTGAAAACCCAGCTTCGGTAAGATTTTGGCAGTAGGTGATGGCAGCATGGAAATTCATAGATTGGGGCGATTCATCGCTGACCATGGTGGGGCAAATGCAGGCTCCGCCGCCGCTGCCGCTCACATTAATAATCTGGTTGTCCACATAATCTTTGGTGACGGCATCGGCGGGGTTTACGGGCGTGGCTAGGTTTTCAATGGCGAAGCCGTTCATGTTCAGGTTGGTGTTGGCGGGGTTGGGGAGGACCAGCGCCCATTGTGGAGATTGAGGTGTTCCGGCGTTGTAGTAAAATCCAGCGGGAGCCAAGGTTGCTCCGGTGTTGAACACCATTAAGGAGGTGGCGGGGTTGGAAATAGTGGCTGCGTCGGTGAGGCTTTGTAGGTTTACCCTGGGCAACAGAATTCCGCGGGTTGTGTCTTCTGTTTCAAGAATGGCCGATGGGTTTGGAGTGCCAGGTTGGGGGGAGATTTTCACGCCTTGGGCATGGATGGCTATGGTGCAGCACAGAAATAGGGTGGTGGGGATAAGATGCTTCATTATCGAGGATTTTGGGTTAACGGACACAGCGGGCGTAGTAAAGTGACCCTGGGGAGCCAATGTTGCTCTGATTAAAGTCGCTGAATCGAATGTAGTACGGGTATTGGTCTGCGCGCCCTCCCGAAGCCGAAAAAGTCCAAAAATAATTGGATGAGGAAGGAGTATTTACCGGGACGCTTGGGTTTCGGTAAGCAGCTAAAAGTTCTGTTAGGTCAGGGAACTTCCAATCGGAAAAACCGCCTTCGGTCAGGTTTTGGCAGTAGGCGATGGCAGCGAGTAAATTCATAGTTTGGGCGGATTCGTTGCTGATCATGGTGGGGCAAATGCAGGCTCCGCCGCCGCTGCCGCTTACATTAATAATCTGGTTGTCCACGTAGTCTTTGGTGACAGCGTCGGCGGGGTTTACGGGCGTGGCCAGATTTTCAATGGCGAAGCCGTTCATGTTCAGGTTGGTGTTGGCGGGGTTGGGTAGGACCAGCGCCCATTGGGGGGATTGAGGTGTTCCGGCGTTGTAGTAAAACCCGGCGGGGGTTAGTGTACTGCCGGTGTTGAACACCATTAGGGAAGTGGCGGGGTTGGAAATTGTTGTTCCGTCCGTGCTGCTTTGCAGGTTCACCCTAGGCAATAAAATTCCGCGGGTGCTGTCTTCTGTTTCCAGAATGGCAGATGGGTTTGGAGTGCCAGGTTGGGGGGAGATTTTCACACCTTGGGCTTGGGAAAGGTGTGTGCCCAAAAGTAGTGTACAAAAAAGGAAGATTTTTGTGGGGATTTTCATGGTGAATTCTAACTGATTTATTTTAAAATGAGCGAATTGCCCGTACTATGGCCAGGGTGCCCTTTCCGGAAGGGGCGGCACCGTCACCGTAGGTGGCATATCCATTTAAAAAACCTACAGAAAAAGCATCGCTTGTGGCATACTCGGTGCTGGACCAAAATCGGGGTGTGGTGGTAGAGCCTGAGATTGTTTGTGCGTTTTGCAATGAGCCTAAGGTTTTATTTACCGTAAAACGGTTGTGCCAAAGTAAGCTTAACTCTTCCATTGAGGGTAAATACCAATCGGAGTATCCAGCATCGATTAAATCTAAGCACAATTTGGCGGCACTTTGGGTATGGCCGGATTGACTAACGATGGCCAAACTGTTGCTGTTTCCATCAAAGGTACTTTGAGCGGAAACTCCGATTAAACCCAAAGCATTGGTCCAATTGTGTGCGTTACTTTGGTTGGTTTTTGAAACAATGAGTCCATGTTCAATCCCTTGGGCATTTTTCCAAAGATGAAAAATTACTCCACCGCCGAAGGATTCTCCAATGTAATGGGAAAATATACCTCCATTGCTCGAAATCAATTGATCTACATAATCCTTTGTTGCCGCATCGGCAGGGTTTACGGGCGTGGGGAGGTTTTCAATGGCGAAACCGTTCATGTTTAGGGCCGTGTTGGCGGGGTTGGGCAGTACCAGCGTCCATTGTGGAGCTTGGGGCGTACCGGCATTGTAGTAAAATCCGGCTGGAGCTAAAGTGGCTCCGGTGTTGAACACCATTAGGGAAGTGGCGGGGTTGGAAATGGTAGCGGCATCCGTGCTGCTTTGAAGGTTCACGCGCGGCAATAAAACTCCGCGGGTGCTGTCTTGGGTTTCTAGAATGGCCGATGGATCGGGGTTGCCGGGTTGGGGAGAGATTTTGACGCCTTGGGCTAACGAAATCTGGGGTAAAAAAAGAACCCCCAAAATCAGTATTGAAAAACGGGCTATCATCCTTAAAAATTAGCGGACACAGCGGTAATAATATGAGTTTTGTCCATGTTGGTAACTCAGGTAGCCATATCCCATGCTGAAAATAATGAACAGATTACTGGATGAGGGGGGATTGGTTTGGGTCCACAGGTAGTTGTTGGATGAATAATTCAAGATGCTGGCACCTTGAGAGGAAAGCAAATGGGTTAGGTCTTTTAGTTGAGGCAAATACCAATCTGAGAAACCACCTTGAACCAGGCCCGCACAGTTTACCATGGCTTGGGGAAGGGTAGTGGCAGTGAATTCATCGGTAATCATGGTAGGGCAATGGCAGGCTCCACCGCCGCTGCCGCTTACATTAATGATCTGGTTGTCCACGTAGTCTTTGGTGACAGCGTCGGCGGGGTTTACGGGCGTAGCCAGGTTTTCAATGGCGAAGCCGTTCATGTTCAGGTTGGTGTTGGCGGGGTTGGGGAGCACCAGCGCCCATTGAGGGGATTGGGGCGTGCCGGCGTTGTAGTAAAACCCGGCGGGGGCTAAGGTTGCTCCGGTGTTGAACACCATTAAGGAGGTGGCGGGGTTGGAAATGGTTGTTCCGTCTGTGCTGCTTTGCAGGTTCACCCTGGGCAATAGAATTCCGCGGGTGCTGTCTTCTGTTTCCAGAATGGCAGATGGGTTTGGAGTGCCAGGTTGGGGGGAGATTTTCACACCTTGGGCATTGGCCGATAAAACCAACCCCAAAAGTAGGGTGGAGAAGAGTAGGTGTTTCATAGAATAAAGTAGGTTAACGGACGCATCGTACAAATCCGTTGTTGCTAAAATAATAATAGTCTTGTTGGCCGTTGCTAAATCGGTAATAGATAAAGTAATTACTATTGTATCCGTTTATTATTGCGGGAGTACTAGTCCAAATTATATTAGCGCTGTTGTTGTTTGAAACATTCACACCTCCTTTTGAAATAACATGGATCAATTCGTCTAAAGTGGGAAGGTACCAATCGGTATGTCCGCTTTCGTTTAAAGCATTGCAGTACCGTACGGCGTTCCCAAAGTTCATGGAATTTGCAGATTCGTTCGAAACCTGAGTAGGGTATGCTCCGCCGCCGCTGCCGCTGACTCCGATAATCTGGTTGTCCACATAATCTTTGGTAACGGCATCGTTGGGGTTTACCGGCGAGGCGAGATTTTCAATGGCAAAGCCATTCATGTTTAAGTCGGTGTTGGCGGGGTTGGGCAGCACCAAAGCCCATTGGGGGGATTGGGGTGTGCCGGCATTGTAGTAAAATCCTGCCGGAGCCAAGGTAGTTCCTGTGTTAAAAACCATCAGAGAAGTGGCGGGGTTGGAAATGGTAACCGCATCGGTGCTGCTTTGAAGGTTTACGCGCGGCATCAAAACTCCGCGGGTGGTGTCTTGGGTTTCAAGGATGGCCGAAGGGTCGGGTGTGCCGGGTTGGGGGGAGATTTTTACACCTTGGGCAGAGATTTGAAACCCAATAATAAGGAGGGGAAAAATAATCGTTTTCATTGTTAGGCTGTTAACGAACACAACGGGCACGAAATAAGCTGGTTATGCTACTTGTACTATTGTTATTTAACGAGGACAATTGGTAATAAATAGGGTAAAGTTGGGCACTACCTCCCATTTGCCCCAGACTCCATACATCAGAAATTGAACCTGAATTCACAATGGGGGCCGAGGGGTTTCGGCGAACAAGCAGAACTTCCTCCATGGTGGGCAGGTACCAATCTGAAAATCCTGCCTCGGTTAAATTCAGGCAATAATCCACAGCTCCGATTAGGGTATAGGTACTTGGGGATTGGTCGCTCATCATGGTCGGACAATGGCAGGCTCCGCCGCCGCTGCCGCTTACGTTGATGATTTGGTTATCGACGTAATCCTTGGTTACAGCATCGTTGGGATTGACGGGCGTGGCCAGGTTTTCAATGGCAAAGCCGTTCATGTTTAGGTCGGTGTTGGCGGGGTTGGGGAGAACCAGCGCCCATTGTGGAGCTTGGGGTGTACCGGCGTTGTAGTAAAATCCGGCTGGAGCTAAAGTTGCTCCGGTGTTGAACACCATCAGCGAAGTGGCAGGGTTGGAAATGGTAACCGCATCGGAGCTGCTTTGCAGGTTTACGCGTGGCATCAGAACTCCGCGGGTGCTGTCTTGGGTTTCCAAAATCGCCGATGGGTCGGGTGTGCCGGGTTGGGGGGATATTTTCACGCCTTGGGCGGAAAGATTAAATCCTAAAAGGAAGAGTAAAAAAATTACGTTATTCATGTTAAACGATTTATCGGACGCATCGATATGCATAAGAAATGTTCCCATACTCTGAATTTAAATATCCATCGCTAAATCGGAATATGTAGAATTTGCCTCCATTATTACTTAATTCAGAGCGGGTCCAAATGTAATTTCCAGAAGTGTTGTTGGCAATACTTCCAGAGTCAAATGATAGGATAAACGTAATGTCTTTAAGGTCAGGCAGATACCAATCGCTAAATCCGCCTTGGTTCAGGTTCGAACAATTTCTCATGGCAGTTGCGATATTGGTAGCAATAAATTCATCTGTCATCATGGTCGGACAATGGCAGGCTCCGCCGCCGCTGCCGCTTACGTTGATGATTTGGTTATCCACGTAATCCTTGGTTACAGCATCGTTGGGATTTACTGGCGTGGCTAGGTTTTCAATGGCAAATCCGTTCATGTTTAGGTCGGTGTTGGCGGGGTTGGGCAGCACCAGCGCCCATTGTGGGGATTGTGGTGTTCCGGCGTTGTAGTAAAACCCGGCGGGAGCGAGGGTGCTTCCGGTGTTGAACACCATCAGCGAAGTGGCGGGGTTTGAAATGGTAACCGCATCGGTGCTGCTTTGCAGGTTTACGCGCGGCATTAGAACACCTCTTGTTGTGTCTTGGGTTTCAAGGATGGCCGATGGGTCTGGGTTTCCGGCTTGGGGGGAGATTTTCACGCCTTGGGCGGTCAATTCAGAACTTAGCAACGCTAAAAGGCAGATTAAAATTGATTTCATTGATTTTAAGTTTAGCGTGCGCAACGGTAAAAATAGGAGGTTGAACCATTGGACCTGTAACTATACCCATCTGAAAGTCGCATATAAATTTGTAAATCATCATTTGAAGGTACTCTATCTCTAGTCCAGATGAAGCTACTGGAAGTATTATTTGGAATAGCTCCTGCATCCTTTGATAATAAATACATGATTTCATCAAACGAAGGCAAATACCAATCGCTGTGCCCGTTTTCAACCAGGGCAGAGCAATTTCGGGCGGCTGTGGCTAGGTTCACTTGGGTTGCCGACTGTTGAGAAAGTTCGGTGGGCATGGCCAAGCCCCCGCTGCCGCTGACTCCTATAATCTGGTTGTCCACATAATCTTTGGTAACTGCATCGGAAGGATTGACGGGCGTGGCCAGGTTTTCGATTGCAAATCCGTTCATGTTTAGGTCGGTGTTGGCGGGGTTCGGCAGAACCAGCGCCCATTGTGGGGCTTGGGGCGTACCGGCGTTGTAGTAAAAGCCGGCGGGAGCCAAGGTTATGCCCGTATTGAACACCATCAGCGAAGTGGCGGGGTTGGAAATGGTAACCGCATCGGTGCTGCTTTGCAGGTTTACGCGCGGCATTAGAACACCTCTTGTTGTATCTTGGGTTTCAAAAATGGCCGATGGGTCGGGGGTGCCGGGTTGGGGAGAGATTTTGACTCCCTGAGCGCAAAGTTGAACCGAAGCAAAAAGGATAGGGAATAGAAATGTTTTCATATTTTTTTTTAGCGTACGCAGCGGTAGTGGTAATTGCCTAAACCATTGGTGTAATAAAAATATCCATTGTTGAAATTAAAATAGGCAAATCCGTTAGAGGAGCTGGTATTTCGAGTTCTGGTCCACAGGTAATTTGTGGAGTTGTCGTTGGGTAGATTTGCTCCCTCGAAGGACAAAAAGTAGGTTAAATCTTCCAATTCGGGGAGGTACCAATCGCTGTGGCCACTTTGGACCAAGGCTGCACAGTTGCGCATGGCTGCCGTTAAGGTGGTAGCCGCAAACTCGTCGGTAATCATGCTTGGGCAATGGCAAGCTCCACCGCCGCTGCCGCTCACATTAATAATCTGGTTGTCCACATAATCTTTGGTGACGGCATCGGAAGGATTGACTGGGGTGGCGAGGTTTTCGATTGCAAATCCGTTCATGTTTAGGTCGGTGTTGGCGGGGTTGGGCAGAACCAGCGCCCATTGTGGAGCTTGTGGCGTACCGGCGTTGTAGTAAAATCCTGCCGGAGCCAAGGTAGTTCCTGTGTTAAAAACCATCAGAGAGGTGGCGGGGTTTGAGATGGTAACTGCATCGGTGCTGCTTTGCAGGTTTACGCGCGGCATCAAAACTCCGCGTGTGCTGTCTTGGGTTTCCAGGATGGCCGATGGGTCGGGGGTGCCGGGTTGAGGAGAGATTTTCACGCCTTGGGCACAGATTTGAACCGAAACGAAAAGGATAGGAAATAGAATTGTTTTCATAAATTTAAATTAGCGAACACAGCGGTAAAATTGAGAGCCGTACCCATAATCTGTACTACAAGCACAATCTAACAAGCGAACGACAATATTTCGATTTGAAAGGGAAGGCGAGGCGGTACTTGTCCAAAGGTAGGTTCCGGAACTGTTGTTTGAAATGGACCCCGCATCCTTTGAAAGCAGGTACATAATTTCTTCAAAGGAAGGCAAATACCAATCGCTGTGTCCGTTTTGAACCAAATTTGAGCAATCTCGTGCCGCAGCTCCTAGAGTTACTGCAGAGACAGATTCAGTGGACATTTGGGTTGGCATAGCCAAGCCCCCGCTACCGCTGACTCCGATAATCTGGTTATCCACATAATCCTTGGTGACCGCATCGTTGGGATTTACTGGAGTAGCCAGGTTTTGAATGGCGAAGCCGTTCATGTTTAGGGCCATGTTGGCAGGGTTGGGCAAAACCAAGGCCCATTGTGGAGCCTGAGGCGTACCGGCGTTGTAGTAAAACCCGGCGGGAGCCAATACGGTTCCGGTGTTGAACACCATCAGCGAGGTGGCTGGATTGGCAATGGTATTTGCATCGGTTAAGCTTTGGAGGTTTACTCTGGGCAGCAACATACCTCTGGCGGTGTCTTGGGTTTCTAAAATGGCTGAAGGATCGGGCGTTCCGGGTTGAGGAGAGATTTTAACGCCTTGGGCTTGCAATGGGCAGGTTATTATGCCCAATACTAAAATGAGGAAAGCTAAATTTTTCATACGGTTGCAGAATTATCGGGCACAACGGTAATAAATACCTCCGCCGGTTGAAGTTGACCAATTTGTATTTCCATCGGATAGGTGAATGTAATTATAAAAGCGGCCATCGTTGCCGGCTTGGGCCTTGGTTCGAGTCCAAATCGGGTTACTAGATGTGTTGTTTGAAATGGAACCTGGATTGGTGGATAAAATCAACAAAATGTCATCTAAAGTTGGCAAATACCAGTCGCTAAATCCTCCTTCTATCAGGTTGCCGCAGTTTCGTGCGGCGGTAGCCAAATTAGCTGTGGTGGCCGATTCATTGCTGAGCATGGTAGGGCAGGCGCAGGTTCCGCCTCCGCTTCCGCTTCCGCTTACATTAATGATTTGGTTATCCACATAATCTTTGGTGACCGCATCGGCAGGATTCACCGGAGTGGCCAGGTTTTCAATGGCAAAGCCGTTCATGTTTAGGTTGGTGTTGGCAGGGTTGGGTAGGAGCAAGGCCCATTGAGGGGACTGGGGTGTGCCGGCATTGTAGTAAAATCCGGCGGGAGCTAAGGTTGCTCCGGTGTTGAACACCATGAGCGAGGTGGCTGGATTGGCAATGGTAACCGCATCGGTGCTGCTTTGAAGGTTTACTTTTGGAAGCAACACACCTTTGGCCGTATCTTGGGTTTCAAAAATGGCGGAAGGGTCTGGCGTTCCGGGTTGGACAGAAATTTTTACACCTTGGGCAGTTAATGGTCCACTCAAGCATAAAATAAAACTAATAATTACCTTGTTCATAGGCATTCGGATTTAACGTGCACAACGATAAAATAGTGAGGCTCCATGGTTTGTCCTATAGGACTGCCCATCGGATAAGCGCATAAAAATTTGATAATTATCTGCAGTTGGACTTTTATCGCGGGTCCAAATATCTGAGGGAGAAGTATTGTTAGGGATGCTCCCTGCATCGTAGGAAAGCAAGTAGAAAATTTCATCGTAGCTCGGCAGGTACCAATCGCTGTGCCCGTTTTCAACCAAAGCAGAACAATTTCGGGCGGCAGTAGCCGCGTTCACTTGGGTGGCCGATTGCTGCGAAAGTTCGGTGGGCATGGCCAAGCCTCCGCTGCCGCTGACTCCGATAATCTGATTGTCCACATAATCTTTAGTGACCGCATCGGCAGGATTTACCGGAGTAGCCAGGTTTTCAATGGCAAAGCCGTTCATGTTTAGCGCTGTATTGGCGGGGTTGGGAAGTACAAGCGCCCATTGTGGCGCCTGAGGCGTGCCGGCATTGTAGTAAAACCCGGCGGGAGCCAAGGTCGTTCCGGTGTTAAACACCATCAGGGAAGTGGCAGGATTGGAAATCGTTGTTCCGTCGGTTAGGCTTTGAAGGTTAACCCGCGGCATAAGTACGCCTCGGGTTGTATCCTGGGTTTCTAAAATAGCCGAAGGGTCGGGGGTTCCGGGTGAGGGCGAGATTTTAACGCCTTGGGCAGAGCAGAAAAATGGGATAAGGGCAAGAAAAATGGTGAAGGCGGGATTTATCATAAGTAAATATTTAGCGCACACAGCGGTATGCATAGGTATTTGCTCCATTAGTGTAACTCATATTTCCGTCGCTTAATCGAAATACATCAAAATATCCATTGCCACTGTTGGATTCTGTTCGTGTCCACAAATAATTGCCCGATGTATTGTTTGCTATATTCCCCGCATCAAAAGAAAGCAGGTAGGTGAGGTCTTTTAATTCGGGTAGATGCCAATCGGTATGTCCCCCTTGAACTAGGGCTGAACAATTCCTCATGGCCGTTCCTAAATTGGTGGAACTAAATTCAGCGGTAATCATCGTTGGACATTGACAGGAACCGCCCCCGCTACCACTCACATTGATAATTTGATTGTCCACATAATCTTTAGTAACCGCATCGGCAGGATTTACCGGAGTAGCAAGGTTTTCAATGGCAAAGCCGTTCATGTTTAGCGCCGTATTGGCGGGGTTGGGAAGTACAAGCGCCCATTGTGGCGCCTGAGGCGTGCCGGCGTTGTAGTAAAACCCGGCGGGAGCCAAGGTCGTTCCTGTGTTAAACACCATCAGGGAAGTGGCGGGATTGGAAATCGTTGTTCCGTCAGTTAGGCTTTGAAGGTTAACCCGCGGCATCAAAACACCTCTTGTTGTGTCTTGGGTTTCTAAAATGGCAGAAGGGTCGGGGGTTCCGGGTGAGGGCGAGATTTTAACGCCTTGGGCATTTCCAAAAATGGAAAGACCTGAAATCAAGAATAGAACAATGATATTTTTCATAGGAAAAGGTTAACGGACACAGCGGACAAGATGAGAGTCTCCAGTTGCCCGAAAGTAAAAATACCCATCGCTCAACCGGAAGTACATAGCATAATTGTAGTTATAACCATTATTTTGGGATTTTTCAGCAGCCCAAATAAAGTTTGAACTGTTGTTGTTTGGGACGATATTTCCTCCCGTTGAGCAGACCTTAAACAATTCATCCAGGCTAGGCAAATGCCAATCTGTAAAGCCCCCTTCATTTAATGTGTAGCAATACCGGATGGCATTTCCGAAATTCATGGTGTTGGCCGATTCGTTGCTCAGCATGGTAGGGCAGGCACAGCCGCCACCGCCACTTCCACTCACATTGATGATCTGATTGTCCACATAATCTTTAGTAACCGCATCGGCAGGATTTACTGGAGTGGCCAGGTTTTCAATGGCAAAGCCGTTCATGTTTAGGTTGGTGTTGGCCGGGTTGGGAAGTACAAGCGCCCATTGTGGCGCCTGAGGTGTGCCGGCGTTGTAATAAAACCCGGCGGGAGCCAAGGTCGTTCCGGTGTTAAACACCATTAGGGAAGTGGCGGGATTGGAAATCGTTGTTCCGTCGGTTAAGCTTTGAAGGTTAACCCGCGGCATCAGAACACCTCTTGTTGTGTCCTGGGTTTCCAAAATGGCAGAAGGGTCGGGCGTGCCCGGTTGGGGTGAGATTTTTACGCCTTGAGCGATGCCAAAAGAACCGAATGACAAACCAAAGAACAATAAATAAAGTCGGTGTACCATGGAATTGAATTTAAAGTGGAAAGATACTAAAATACCTTAGGCACTATTAATTTAACTCCCACGAATTCACGCTGACTTTACCTTGGCTTGATGTAAGGTTTTTTTAAGGCGAGGTAATGGGGTAGCGAATCACCACAATGCCTGAACCTCCGGCACCCCCCGTTCCACCTTGGCCACCCCCTGAACTGCCTCCACCGCCTCCGCCGGTGTTGGCTTGACCTGAATTTCCTGAATTGTTCATTCCACTGGCTCCATTTCCTCCTCCACCTTGACCTCCACTTCCGGGAATGCTTGAATTCATAGTTCCACCACCGCCCCCACCGGCATACCATTGCAGACTACCTGTAATTAAGGAAGACAAACCGGCTCCGCCATGCCCCCCCAAATTTCCAACCACACCGGCGCTTCCGGCACCCCCACCGCCCCCACCTCGAGAATTTACATTTGGGTCTAATCCTGCCCCATTTCCACCTGCGTTGCCTTGGCCGGGAGTGCCTGCTGCCCCCGGAAGCGCACAAGCGTACCATGCTCCACCACCACCTCCTGACCCTCCAGTCAAGGCAACAGAATTGCAACCATATATTGAACCACTTCGCGCTGCTCCACCGCCAATTGCGGTTTGACCAAAGGCCGAAGAGTTTTGTCCGCTTTGAGCTTGATTGATTGATTGATTGACTGGCCGGAGCTCCACCGGCTCCCACTGCAATTGTGTAGGTTTGCTGGCTGATGCTCAAATTTCCTGTTAATAATCCTCCAGCGCCCCCGCCACCTGCAAAATCAAATCCGCCTCCACCGCCTCCCGCTACAATCAAATAATCCACTTGATTGGAACTGCCTGTGCTGTTTACGGTAAATGAAGAAGTTCCGGTTTGGGTAAAGCGATGCACCCTATAGGTTACTCCTAGGTTTCCGTTGCTGCCATTTCCTACATAATCAAAAACTTGGCCTCCGGTAGCCGCAATCGGGCACCAAAGGGTGTCGCTCAGCAGGGTAGGGCTTGATGCTCCACAGGCATCGTAGGCCCAAACATAACTGGAATAGGCGGAATCGCAAGAGAGTCCCGTTTGAGTATACTGCAAACTGTCTCCCAAATCAATGGCCGTAGAATAGGTGTTGCTGCTGTTCCATTTGTACCCCAACGCACCCGGCACACTGTTCCAACGCCAGGTTATGGCTCCTGAAAGATTTAGGCTGGTTTTAGCAATCGGCGCCGCGGGTGGATTGCAACCACAAAAAATATTTTGCCATCCACCAGGGGGAATGTAGGTTTGAAGGCAGTTGGTTCCGGTATTGAAAACAATAAGGCCCGTAGCGGGAGAAAAAATACCTGAAATCTGAGCTTGGGTTAACCGCGGAGGCAAAAAACCTCGGTTGCTGCTTTCCAATTCCAACACAGCCGAGGAATCAATCGTTCCCGATTGACCTCCAATTTTGACCTGACCTTCCAGGCATGGAATACTCAGCAAGGTCACAATGTAAAAAAGAAAATTACGCATAAATAGGAGTTAAAAACAAAATTAATGCGACAGCATCACTTGAATGGCTTGTTGCATATCGTTAACAATATAATAAACCCCCGCAGAAAAAATAGAAGGCACCTGAACCTCGGCCTGGGTTGAAGATTCAACCCAATCGAGCAGTCGGCCTTGCCCAGAAATCCAACTCAAGCGCTTGCTTTTCCATTCTTGGGGTAGGTGAAGGGTTTGACCGGGTTTAACGGGATTGGGAAACACGTGTAGGGGAGAGCCTGTTTCCTTGGAAATTCCGGAACTGATTTTTTTGCCAATGCAATATTCTCCCGATTGGGGCTTAAATAAATCAAAACGACCAATTTTATCGTTTAAGTTGGCTCCCGGAACATGCAAGGCCACAGTAGGATCGGCCGTGGCTTCGGTCCAAACCGCCGAGCGGTGCGGACGAAACAACAGCACCAAACTGTCTTCCGAACCTACAATAAGTTCGTTGTCTAAACGGGCTGAACTTCCGGTGGTTCTGCCGTTGTAGTTCAAAGCTAAAGTTAGATCGGTTGGAGTTCCGTCAGGAAAATAAAACGACCAGTGCCGTTGAGGATTCAGCATCAGCCCGGGGCCCCAGCCGTTGGCTCCTGTCCACCGGTGACCTGCAAACATGCGGTAGGAAGCTGAACTGGTTTTGGCGGCGTTGACCATGGCATAGCCCAGGGAGTAATTCCCAGAATTGGAGAGCAGAGAGTCGGTGGCCGTTTCTGCCAAACCAAGCGCTTCATTTCGATTTACAACCGCGTGTTTGGGTTCAAAGGGCAGGGTAGCCGTCGCTAGGGTGCTGTCGCCTTGAATGAGTACCGTTTGTTTGAACTCCTGACCGGCAGTCCCCAGCCAGGTTAATTCCACCGGAATACCAGAGGTATATCCAGTTTTTCCCTTCAGGTGTTGAGTTAAATAAGTGGATGCATTGTATTGATTACCAGATGGTATAAAATTTATTTTTTCAGGAATGATGCCCGTCCATCCGGGCTTGCGTATCCATTCATGAAAGAAGCTGTTCAGGTTGATTCCGCTTGCTTGTTCAAGGGCGGTTTGGAACGATGCTGCGTCCCAATTTTCGAACGAAAATTGCTGCAATGCTGTTTGTATGGACGAGAAAAACAGGCTGTCGCCCATAACACCCCGAAGGCTGTGGATCAGGTCGGCGCCTTTGCTGTAGGTAGTGCTGCTGTAAATGTGCTGTGGAGGAACTCCACTAACAGGCCAATAGCCTTGTTCGTTCCAATGCAAATGCTGCAAGAGCTCTTTGTGGGTGGAACGAAATAAATTCATGTAACTCCCTCGGCTGTACATGATTTCATTGAATGCCCATTCCGAATACGAGGCAAATCCTTCGTTCAGCCACATGTCGTCGGCCGTTCTACAGGTGGCTAAGTTGCCCCACCAGGCATGGCTGAGTTCGTGCACCAGTACATCTTGATAGGCGAGGCCGGCGGTTCCCAATGAGATTGGATAGGCAATGTTTTCAGCATGTTCCATGGCTCCTCCTGTCATAGGAACCAAGGAATAGCCCACCTTTGAAAAGCGGAAAGGTCCAAAGCGGTGTTCGAAAATATGGAAGGCCGAGTCTAAGTTCAGGCAGGCTTGAGAAAAAGCAGCAGTATCTTGGGCTCGGGCCGCCAATACCTTTGGATAGGAATTGCCGTTGAGGTTGGACTGAATGGAGTCGGTCAAAAATTCAAAATCAGCCACAGCGACCGAGGCCAAGTAGGGGGGAATGGGCAGGGATTGACGGTAGTGCATGTACCGACCACCTTGACCATCCAAGGAATCGACCATTAAATGCCCACCGGCTGTTGCGGCTTTTGCATCGGGCATCCATATTTTATAATCAAAGGGCGCTTTATCGGTAAAGTAGTCTAAGCAGGGGAACCAAGTCCGACCATAGCTGGGCGGAATTTCTGTCAGCGAAACCCCTACATTAAAAGCAAAACCTTGGGTTTGGTAAAAGCCGCCAAACGAGGGGTCTTGTTGAGGTAAGCCTTGATAATGAACTTGGATGATGGCGGTATCTTGCAGCGGGGGAGAAAAATACAAACGCACTTTTTCTTGGCTTCCAAGCTGGAGAAAGGGCAGGGGAGCTTGACCCAACTTCACAGAATCTACCGCCAGACCTTTTAAATCAAATTCGATGCTGTCCAGGGCCAACAAAGGCAGCACCTGAATGTTGGCATGGCCTTTTAGAACAAAGGGGCTAAACTGCCTGAAATCCAGCGTAAGATCGTAGTGAAGTACATCGATTTGAGTGGATCGGCTGTCGTTGGGGTACAGCTGAGAAAACCCTGCAATGGAATGGGAAAGGACAATTAAATAGAGTAAAAAACGGTGAATCATAGCAGTAAAAGTACAAAACCGGTATTTTACATTTGTAATAAACGGCAGAATCATCTACCTTTACAATCTATTAATAAAATTACAATTGTAAATGAAGACATTTTCAAAGCGCCTTTTTTGGTTGCTCAGCCATCAAGACCTTAGCAGAGCTGAATTTGCGCAAAAACTGGGGATTTCGGTTTCCAGTTTATCGCATTTATTGAGTGAACGCAATTTACCCGGAATGGATTTACTGACAAAGATGTGCAGGGAGTTTCCGGGATTGAACCCGGGCTGGTTGCTGTTGGGCGAGGGAGAACCGATTGGGCAGGCCGGGAATACGGGGAGAGGCCGTAAATATCCAACTGAAAATCAAGATAAACTTGAAAATCAGAACGCTATTCCCCCATTGAATAAGGTGATTATTCAGGATTTTAAGCCCCATTCGCTTGCGGATTCAGAGCGGAATGCATCGGATGGTTCTTCCCATCCTCAAGCTCCAAATTCAAACAACAACAATGAGGCTTTAAATCTTAATATTGAGCATGTTATGATTTTCTACTCGAATGGAACGTTTAAGGTGTATAAGCCTTAGTCTTTGTGATTTTGGCTGTGAAATATCAATAAATTACAAATGTAAAAAGGACAACACCCTTCATTTTGGCTATAGTACAGGTGATTTGCCCTATAAGCACTTCGTGATTTCAATGATTGCCCAATTCAAAGTGTGTTACAAATGTGTTATCTATTTATTTGGTTTACAAATGTGTTTATTTGGGGCGTTCTAATTGGTATATGTCTTTGATTCACAAGTGTTTATTCCTTGCCCATTGAAACACATGCGAGGGTTAATTTTCCCGGGGGCCCCGGCGCCCTGATTGCAGTGGAAAGGAAACGGTGGGTGTGGCTATTTCTGCAGGCGGCGAGGAGGCGACGTGAGGAGCCACCGCAGCCCCTAGCAGAAACGCCACACCCGCCGGAGACTTGCAGCGGAAAGCAGGAATTGCGCCCCAAATCCCCCCGCTGCCCCACGATATTTTTGTACCTTTCAGCCCTAATTTTGAATCTTTCCCATGGCTTTTATTTTAACCGAAACCCGCGATGCCGTTCGAATTGTTTCGCTAAACCGCCCCGAAGTTATCAATGCCTTTCATCGGCCTATGGCCCTTGAATTGCAGGCTGCCTTGTCTGATGCGGCGAACGATAAGCATGTTCGAGCCATCTTGCTGAAAGGAGAAGGACGTGGATTTTGCTCGGGCCAAGACCTTGCCGAAGCCATTGACCCCAATGGCCCTCCCATTCAAGATATTGTTGAACAAACCTACAATCCCATTGTCCTTGCCCTGCGAAGCATTGCCAAACCTATTGTTTGTGCTGTGCATGGCGTTGCTGCCGGAGCCGGAGCCAATATTGCCCTTGCCGCAGATATTACCCTGTCGTCGCATTCCGCCTCATGGGTACAAGCCTTCTCAAAAATTGGACTGATTCCAGATTCCGGGGGTACTTTTATGCTGCCCCGCTTTGTAGGTATGCAGCGCGCTGCTGCTCTCTGTATGCTTGCCGAGAAAATCAACGGCCAAGAGGCCGAACGGCTGGGTTTAATCTGGAAATCCATTCCCGATGAATTGCTGTTTGGAGAAGCGCTGGAACTGGCTATGAAACTGAGCCAAATGCCCACCATTGGATTGGCCCTGACCAAACAAGCTTTTAACGAAGGGTTGAACGCATCTCTGCCCGAACAATTAAAGCGGGAGGCCGAACTGCAAGCGCAGGCCGCTCAAGCCAACGACCATAAAGAAGGGGTTCAGGCCTTCTTAGAAAAGCGTAAACCCGAATTTAAAGGCAATTAATCATGGATTCAAAAGCAAGAATTGGTATTGTTGGTGCCGGAAGTATGGGCTTGGGAATTGCCGAGGTGGCTGCCAGAGCCGGACACCCCGTGGTGATTTGGGATGCCTTCCCTCAGCAAGAAAAAAGCATGGAGCTGGTCCGAAAACACCTTTTAAAAACCATCGAAAAAACAGGCCAAGGACAGGATTGGGTGGATCAAGTGCTGGCGCATTTTCTTTGGGTGAAGGATATAGAGGCCATGCCGGACTGCTTCTTGATTGTGGAAGCTGTACCGGAAGATTTGGCCCTGAAAAACGAGGTGTTTGCTCGGCTTGAAGCCGGTCAGCCCCAAACCTGTATTTTTGCCACCAACACCTCTTCTCTGAGTGTGGCAGCCTTATCGGGAAAGTTAAAACACTCCGAACGTTTTTTGGGGCTACATTTCTTTAATCCGGCCTTTCTGATGCCGCTGGTGGAAGTGGTGCCCGGTGTGGCAACTCGGCCGGGACTTTCTGAAGACATGGCTGAGCTGATGCGAAACTGGGGAAAAATCTCCGTTATGGCTAAGGATACTCCCGGTTTTATTGTGAACCGCGTTGCCAGACCTTTTTACGGTGAATCCATCCGAATTCTGGAAGAAGGCCTGGCCGATGCTACTGAAATCGACACCACCCTGAAAGAAAAAGCCGGATTTAAAATGGGGCCTTTTGAGCTTATGGATTTCATTGGACATGATGTGAATTTTACGGTGACAGAAACGGTGTTTAAAGCCTTTTGGTTTGATCCCCGATACAAACCCTCGTTTACTCAGCAACGGCTAACCGAGGCCGGTCGCTTGGGCCGAAAATCCGGTCGTGGTTTTTACGATTACTCCTCTTCAGCTCCACTGCCTCAGGCTTTGCCCGATGAACCAACACAAGTTCTGATTTTAAATCGGGTTCTGCCCATGCTGATGAACGAAGCCATTGATGCGCTCCATTTGGGTGTTGCCTCGGCTTCCGATTTGGATTTGGCCATGACCAAAGGCGTGAATTATCCTAAAGGACTTTTGCACTGGGCCGATGAATGGGGAGCGCCGCGGGTTTTAAAAGCCATGGAAGCGCTATTCGAAGAATACGGTGAAGACCGATACCGTCCTAGTCCCCTGCTGCGCAAGGCCGCACGCGAGGGCTTTAATTTTACAAGCTATGAACGAAACAGAACGAGCTAGAGCCATTGTAGATGAAATGATGCGCAACGATCCATTTAGCCGTTGGATGGGCATTCAGGTGGAAAAAGTGGAACCCGGGTATTGCCTGCTGTCGCTGAAGGTGAATGCCCTTATGCTGAACGGATTCGCCAAGGCCCATGGCGGTATTTCATACAGCTTGGCCGATTCTTGCCTGGCCTTTGCGGCCAATGCCTTTGGCATTCAGTGCATGTCGGTTGAAACGTCCATCAGCCACCTGCGTCCGGTTGCCGAAGGCGATGTGCTGTTGGCAGAATCCAGCCTGTTGGATAAATCTACCCGTTTGGCCCGCTATGCCATTGCTGTCACCCGACAACAGGACGCCAAAGCCGTGGCCCATTTTAAAGGAACTGTTTTTCATTCCGATGTACCCTGGAATTTACATTAAATCTGAACCATGACCACCGATGCTTTTATTGCGGGAGGATTAAGGACTCCCATTGGTAATTTTGGCGGAAGCCTAGCCCCAGTTCGGGCCGATGACTTAGCCGCGCATGTGTTGAGGGAAGTCCTTCATCGATTTCCGAGCCTTGACCCAAAGGCCATTGATGATGTGATTATGGGTTGCGCCAATCAGGCCGGTGAAGACAACCGCAACGTTGCCCGAATGGCTTTGCTGCTGGCGGGCTATCCGGTCTCTGTACCCGGCGAAACGGTGAACCGACTTTGCGCCTCAGGCATGTCGGCAGCCGTTCATGCCATGCACGCCATTCGTGCCGGTGAAGGCAGCTTGTTTGTTGCCGGTGGAGTAGAACACATGACCCGCGGCCCTTGGGTCATGTCTAAAACCTCGACTCCCTACGGCCGAGACATGCAGCTGTTCGACACCTCATTTGGCTGGCGATTTATCAATCCGGCCATGGAAAAGCAATTCGGAACAGATCCTATGGGCGGTACCGCCGAGAATTTGTTGGAAACACGAGCCATCTCTCGGCAGCAGCAAGATGAATTTGCCCTGAAGTCTCAACAAAAAGCCGCCGCAGCTCAACGCTCCGGCCGCTGGGCCGAAGAAATTGCTCCCATTGCTATTCCTCAACGAAAAGGCGACCCCATTCTGTTTAGTCAGGATGAATTTATTAAGCCAAACACCAGTTTGGAAGGGTTGAGCGCCCTAAAGCCTGCATTTAAGTCCGGAGGAAGCGTTACCGCAGGCAATGCATCCGGCTTAAACGACGGAGCCGCAGCCTTGCTAATGGGAAGTAAGGCAGGGCTAGACCAATTTGGAATCGCGCCGCTTACCCGCATCCGCAGCGCTGCCGTTGCCGGAGTTGAACCCCGGATTATGGGAATTGGACCGGTACCCGCATCCATGTTGGCCCTGAAACGCGCCGGGCTTAGCCTGAACGATATGGATTTGATTGAAATCAATGAAGCCTTTGCAGCTCAGGTGCTTTCCGTGATGGCCGACTTGAATCTGGACTTTAATGATGAACGGGTCAATCCCAACGGTGGCGGTATTGCTCTCGGTCACCCCTTGGGCATGTCGGGAGCGCGCCTGCTGCTCACCGCTTCCCTTGAACTTCAACGCCGAAACGCCCGCTTCGCGCTGTGCACCATGTGCATCGGAGTAGGGCAAGGCTATGCCGTAGTGCTTGAAAATGCAGGTTTGTAATTCCAATTCCTACGAGGTGCACCGATACGCTCTTGATTTACGTACTTTTGAAAAAAGATTAGCCATGAAAAACATCGTTTTATTTCTCAGTGTACTCACGTTTTCGGGTTTGATGGCCCAAAAGCCCACCTTCAAAACCAAAGTGGAAGGCCTATACGTTGAATTGCAAACCAACAAAGGGAATATCGTTTGCCAAATGCATTTCGATAAGGTGCCCATGACGGTGGCTAATTTTGTGGGTCTGGCCGATGGAAGCATTCCGAATTCAGCAAAGCCGTTGAAAACACCCTATTTCGATGGAATTAAGTTCCACCGTGTGGTTCCAAATTTCGTGATTCAAGGGGGCGATCCTGCCGGAAATGGGCAGGGCGGACCCGGATATTCCTTCAAAGATGAATTCCACCCGGCGCTGAAACACGATTCAGCAGGGGTTTTATCCATGGCAAACGCCGGACCTGCTACCAATGGTTCTCAATTTTTTATTACCCATAAAGACACGCCTTGGCTTGACAACAAGCACAGCGTTTTCGGTCGAGTCATTCAGGGCATGGATGTGGTAAATGCCATTGCTCAAGGCGATGTCATTCAACGTGTTTTCGTGATTCGTGTGGGCAAGGCAGCAAAAAAATTCAAGGCGGCACAGGTCTTTGCCGAGTTGAGCGGGGTTGTAGGCCCTACAGAACGCAAGTAGTGGCGCTCATTTCTGCACCAGTATAAAACTCTGATTTTTTTGGGGTAGAGGGGCGGCGAACGGGCTTTCAGCGCTAGTACGCGGTGGCCGTAAGGCTGGCCCAGCGGGCTTGCGGTGGCTCCTAAAGTCGCCTCCGCGCCACGCGGGCCAGGCTCCGCCCACCTTGCGCGCTAGCTGCTTCAATCCCTGCCGCTTTGGCCAACTCAATTCATGGAATGCCCTTAACTTTATTTGAAGGGATTGAGTCGGGTAGCCGCATGAAAGCCCCCGGCAAACTCACAGCAATGTGTGCTAAAGTCACTCCGAATGACAATGTTAAGGCCTGTTCGCCCACCAAGCCCGCCTCAGGACCCAACCAAAGGAACAAGGCCTCACGTGCTCCAATTCCGCCCACAGTTAAGGGCAAGGCCGATGCCACTGAACTTAAAAAAAACAGCGCCGTGGCCAGGGGTATATCAATGTGAGGATGAAAGGTGTAGGCCAAACAAATAAATCCTAAGCCTTGAAGTACCTGAACTCCAATGGAAAGGCTGTTCCCAATTAAAAATTCGGCATGAAAGGCTTTAAAGAGTGTTTTGCTGCCCCACCAACCCAACACCAGTCCCAACCCAATCAGTCCAAAGGCATACCACAGCAGTCCTGGAAATCGGGGAAGGAGTAAAAGTCCGCCCAAACCCAACAGGGCGGCCATTCCACTCAAGCGTTCATATAAAAATGCCGCCGCGGTTTCTTTCCAATTTTGCTGTTGCTTTTGCTTCAAATAGAGCACCTTCCAGGCGTCTCCGCCCACACCGCCCGGAAACACTAAATTGTAAAACATACCCTTGGCGTATAGCTTTAAGTGGAATACGATAGATTCTTGAAAATGAATCTGTTCTAGCAATCGTTTTGATCGGTAGGCAGAACTGATTTTGGAAGCCAGATACAAGGCAAGCAAGCCCGACCAGCTCCACCAAGGTACTGAGGGGTTAAAGCCGGAAAGGTCTGTTTTCCAAACTACGTATCCCAGCGCAGCAATGGTTCCAATCCAGCGTAATACAGGCTTAAGAATTCCGGGAACCTTCATGGATTGACCGGATGGTATAGGGCGTTTTGTTCTGGCTTTCAAAGTAGGTACGCATGGCAATTTCTGTCATTAAGCCAAAGGTGATGAGTTGAATTCCTCCCAAAAGACAAATAACACCAAGGATCAGCATAGGCCTTCCCCAAATGTCATGCCCCTGAATTTTTTCAATCAATAAATAGGCATTTATAGCCAGTCCGGCCATCAACATCAAAATGCCCGTTTTACCGAACAGGTGCATGGGTTTTTGAAAATACTTTTGAAGAAAAACCATCAACAGCAAATCACTCATTACCTTAAAGGTTCTTCCAAGTCCATATTTTGAGCTGCCTGCAGTTCTTGGTCGGTGGTTTACATCAAATTGCCGTATTCTGGCGCCTTGCATGGAGGCCAACACAGGAATAAACCGGTGCAGTTCTCCGTACAATCCAAGGTTTTTAGCAATCTGAGGCCTGAACACCTTAAGGGTACAACCGTAATCTCGAATGTGCACTCCTGTCCAGTTTCGAATTAAGGCATTGGCCAGTTTACTCGGAAATTTACGCAGCAAGGCCCCGTCTTTGCGGTTGGCCCTATTTCCGGCCACCACATCCAATTCATGTTCTTCCAGCATTTCAATCATGGGCAAAATGTCCATCGGATCGTTTTGCAAATCCCCATCCAGCGTTACAATGACGTCTCCGCTGGCCTGAGCAATCCCAGCACTCATGGCCTGACTTTGACCATAATTTTTTTGGAATACAATCAGTGTGGTTTGAGCATTCATGTGTTGCTTGATTCTGGAAATGGTTTGGTCAGTACTTCCGTCATCAATAAATATCAGTTCATAGTCTTTTCCAGCCAAAGCAGCATGGATTTGTTGAATCATGGGCAGCACATTGTCTTCCTCATTCATCACGGCAACAACTACAGATATTTTCATACCTACAAATTAAAGGGTTATTTGTCCAAGCCCATCATTTTTTTGAAAAAACCACCAGGGAGAACCTCCCCAATTTAAGGTCTTTTCCAATCGGAAATCGAAGCGCTGCAAGGTTTTAAATGAGCTGATATGACCCACTCGGGCATAGGCTCCCAGTTGCATCGCCGAGGCTCCGGGATGTTCCTGAAAAAAAGCATGCAGCAAATGTTTGCTGTTGCCTTGCTTGCGAAATGTGGGACCCAACTGAAACGACAGTAAGGGCAGTTCGGTGTCCTCAGGGTATTTTTTTAATCCAATAAACCCCGTTATTCGGTTTTCTGGATTTAAGGCCACATAGGAAACCAAAAAACGGGGACCAAACAGGTAACGATGCAAATCCTGAATCGAGTTGGGATAGGGATGGGAAGAGAAATGCAGAGATTCAGAATCTCGAAACAGGGGAAGTAAAACCGGAAGATGCCTGTCGCAGGTCTTTTCGAGCAACAATTTTTCTGGTTTTAACGGACTTGAACTCAAAAGGTATTGAAATTCATAATCAATCCAATCTTGGGCGTAAATCCATGTAAATTGAACCGACCAAACATAAATTGTTGACCTAAACCAATATCAAGCAGGGCAAATTCACCCAATTCTACCATGACACCCACTTGAGGACGAAGACCAAAAAATGCAGAACCTTGAACCAAGGTTAAACCCATGGTCCCCCCGGCATAGGGGCGTAAAATGTAGCCCTCCGGTCTGAAGCAATATTCTCCACCTCCCATTAAATCAACAACTTGCCCTCCAATATCTCCAAAATCATTGATCAAAAGGGTGTAACCTGCATCGGCCTTTAAACTGACATTGTCATTTAAGAAATAGCGGTTAGAACCAAAAAATCCAACGCCTAAATTTACTCCCTGAAAGACAACCGTTGAAAAATCACGGGTAGGGATCATAAATTGAATGCCTCCCTGCGAGTAATTTTGACTAAACCCCGATGTAGCTAGGCTTAAAGCAAATAGAAGGATGAGAAAAAAACGCTTGACCATGGTTCAAAAGTACATATTTGCTTTGGTTTACCGATACCGCAGCCTTCAACTGAATTTTTGTATCTTGCTTCAATAAATTAGATAAGCACAATGGGTAAATGCGTTTTTTGCGGGCATTCTGCAGGTTGGTTCAGAAAAAAACACATTCGTTGCATTGAACGCCATGAAAAGGCAAAGCCTGCAATTCAGAATCTGGTTTCTGAAACCCTAGGAATTCCCTCCAAAATGGATGGATTGTTCGATCGAGTAAAAGAACTTTCCTTGTCTGGATTTATGACTCCAGAAGAACGAAAATACTACAGCGCTTTAGGTATAGGGAAGGGAGTGGAATTGATGTTGGACGACCACATTATTTCAGATGATGAATTTAGCCGCCTGGAACAAGCCCTTCAGGAATTGGAAGTTGACCACGAGATTCAGCGCAGTACGGGCCTGCATGAAATTATGGCTAAGGCGTTGACGCTTTCTGCCCTGAACCAGGGCCGGATTCCTTCCGGTTTAATTAAGTTGCCCGAAGATTCACCTTTTTTGTTTCAGAAATCAGAAACCGTGGTTTGGGTGTTTAGTCAGGTTTCTGCCGCTGAACGTACCACACAAGTTCAATATCAAGGCTCTAGCCAGGGAGTCAGCATTCGCATTATGAAGGGCGTTTACTACCGAACGGGCGCCTTTAAAGGACATCCGGTTGAGGTTGAAAAAATGAAACCCCTTGGCAGAGGGATGCTGGCTGTTACCACCAAACACATTTACTTCGCCAGCTCAAAAACCAGCTTCAAAATACCCATTCCAAAACTGGTGGCCATTCAAGCCTACGACAATGGATTGCAAATTCAAAAAGATGGAGTTCGAAGCAAGCCCATTTTATTGTCCGGTTTGGACGTTTGGTTTGCCAGCAATCTTTTAAGCCTGATTTTTGAAGGCCCTGAGGAAGCCTAAATGGAATTGAGCACAGCAACAGCTTACCTCCAACGAATGGATTTAATTTCATAATGACGGGATTCTATTCCCTGAATCCCTTGTACCAACAGTTCAATCCGGTTCTGTTCATCCACTCCCACGGCAGTTCCACCAAAAACTTCACCTGTAGAAATGAGTTCAAATTCCCTGTAGGTATGAAAGCCCCACAACGCTTTCAAATAGTCCTGCAATAGGACATCATCAGATTGCAACCTTCGTTTCTTCCAGGTTTCAGCAAAAATACCTCCCCATGTTTGTAAAAATTCAAGGGCTGGGATAGGTGCATAAAGGTGGGATGACTCCGTTGGGAAGGCCGGGCTTGAGGACAGATTTAGACCCAAGCCACAAATGGTCCACATGGCTTGTCCATTTTGCCAGCCGTTCTCCAGCAGCATTCCTCCCACCTTTTTTCCATCTAAATACACGTCGTTTGGCCATTTCAATAGCACATTTTTCTTTACGAATTCTTGAAGGGAGTCCTGAACACATACAGCAAACAGCCGTTGGGCCCGAACCGGCCAAAAGGAATCTTTCCCCGGCCAGGGCTGTGGTTTCACTACAAAGCTGGCCGTTAAGGAATGCTTGGAATCTGAAACCCAACGGTTGCTTCCTTGCCCTCGACCTTGAAGCTGCTTCTCGGTGAAAACCCAATACCCCCTTGAATCAAGGTTTTTCCTTAAATTTTCCTTCGCATAGGCATTCGTTGAATTTACCTCTGAAACGACCTCAATCTCCTTACCAATTATTAACGCTTGCCCTGACATCTGACGATGAAGTTTAATTACCTTTGCGAATTAACATAAAATGCTAGAAACCCTGAAAAATACTTCCTTAGAATTAAACGATTTGGTGCAGTTCATCCTTGAAGGGATGGAGTCAAAGAAGGCTGAAGATATTAAAGTGCTAGATTTGAGGAACATACCCTCTGCCGTGTGTGATGTTTTTATTTTGTGTACCGGAAATTCAAATGTTCAGGTTGAAGCCATTGCCCAAGGTGTTATCGATGAAGTTCGAGACAATAAAGGCGGTAAGCCCTGGCATGTAGAAGGCCTTGCAAACAAAGAATGGGTTTTAATTGATTTTGTTCAGGTGGTTGTGCATGTTTTTCAGCCTGAGATTAGAACATTTTATGCCCTTGAGCAGTTATGGGCAGACGCACCTGAATTTCCCCTCTAATTTTTTTACATCCCTCCATTTATGTCATCAACAAATAAAGACAATAAAGGTCAGCAAGGCCCCAAAAAAAATAAATTCAATTTCAGCTTATATTGGATTTATGGGCTGGCGATCTTGGTTTTCATTACCATAAATTTTATGGGTTCTATGGAGCAAACGCTTCCTAAGACCCAAATTAATGCCCTGTTTTCTTGGATGGAGAAGGGCTATGTGAAAAGCATTCAGTTGCAAGAAGGACCTACGGCTCGAATTGAGGTGTTTCTACATAAGGATTCCATTTTAGCACATAAGAAAGAGTTCGCTGAAGTGCTAAAAAATGAAAACCCTGAGTTTATTGAGAAAGGACCACAATATGCGATCGACCAGGTTTCAAAAGACTTTTTTGAAAAGCAAATGGTCAGTTTGCAAGAAAAATCAGCCAATGCCCAAAAAGTAGATTACAAGCAAATTCCTCAAAATACAATGTGGAGAGAGGTGCTGGGCTGGGTTATACCCATTGGATTGATGATTGTTTTTTGGATTTTCATTATGCGCCGAATGGGCGGTGGAGCAGGAGGGGGTCAAATTTTTAATATCGGAAAGTCCAAAGCGAAGTTGTTCGATAAAGACACCAATGTGTTGGTCAATTTCGACAGCGTTGCCGGTTTGGATGAAGCCAAGGTCGAGCTAATGGAAATTGTCGATTTTCTGAAAAATCCGAAAAAGTACACTCAACTGGGTGCAAAAATTCCCAAAGGAGCGCTGTTGGTTGGTCCTCCGGGAACAGGTAAAACCTTGCTGGCAAAGGCCGTTGCTGGTGAGGCGAAGGTGCCATTTTTCAGCATGAGTGGTTCAGATTTTGTCGAAATGTTTGTGGGAGTAGGCGCTTCACGCGTCCGCGATCTATTCAAGCAAGCCAAGGAGAAAGCTCCCGTTATCGTGTTTATTGATGAAATTGATGCCATTGGTAGGGCCAGAGGCCGCTCTGCCGTTCAAGGTGCCAACGACGAACGTGAAAATACCCTGAACCAGCTCTTAACAGAAATGGATGGCTTTGAATCCAATGCCGGAATCATCATGCTGGCCGCTACCAATAGGGCCGACATTCTAGATAAGGCCTTGCTGCGCCCCGGTCGATTTGATCGTCAAATTTCGGTAGACCTGCCTGACTTAAACGGCCGTGAAGCCATCTTTAAGGTCCACATGAAAGACAAAAAACTAGACGCTTCCATTGATATTGTTCTGTTGGCCAAACAAACCCCGGGATTCTCCGGTGCCGATATTGCCAATATTTGCAACGAAGCTGCTCTAATCGCGGCTCGAAAAGACAAGAAAAGCATTAGCCGAGAAGATTTTAACGATGCCATAGATCGGGTTGTTGGCGGATTGGAAAAGAAAAATAAGGTGATTAGCCCTCAGGAAAAAGAAGCCATAGCCTACCATGAGGCAGGACATGCCACCGTGTCTTGGATGCTGCAATATGCAAGTCCCCTGGTGAAGGTAACCATCATTCCACGCGGCCAATCGCTTGGAGCCGCTTGGTACCTTCCTGAAGAACGCCAAATTACCACCACAGAACAACTGTTGGATGAAATGGCTGCTGCTTTAGGAGGCAGAGCCGCAGAACAAGTGGTGTATGGAAAAATAAGTACGGGTGCTTTATCTGACCTTGAAAAGATAACCAAACAAGCCTACGCTATGGTTTCTGTGTATGGGTTGAACGATAAAATTGGAAACATCAGTTTCTACGATTCATCCGGTCAATCCGATTATGCCTTCTCTAAACCATACAGCGAAAAAACAGCTGAAATTATTGATGAGGAGGTTAAAAAATTGGTGGATTCAGCGTATGAAAGAGCCATTAATCTTCTGACTGAACATAGAGCTAAACTCGACGAATTGGCCAAACGCCTGTTGGAACGCGAGGTGCTTTACCGGGAAGATTTGGAGGAGCTGTTCGGAATGCGGGCCTTCGAAAATCAGGCCGATGCCACCGCCGCTTTGGTAAGTAAATCGGTTCATGAAGGGCATGAAGCCCCCGCCGAGCCTTCGACTCCTTCTACTGAAGAGCCAGAAACGACGCCCACAACGCTGTTCCCCGAAGTAGAATCTCCTTCAGAAGAGGCTACGGATAAACCCGCTGAGTAAAGGCCAATGTCTGCCAAGTCCAGAAAGGAGGTCCTCGTTCGCTCGGCTTCGGGCCTTGTTTATGTGGCCTTGGTTTTAGCCCTGATTTTTCTGAAAGCTCCCTTTTTCCAAATTGGAATGGCGGTGTTTTCCATTTTAGTGGCCCAAGAAGCGTTTGGATTGGTGAAAAAAGGAATGAACTCCTCTCCAAATGTCTGGGTTAGCCCGATTTTTGGAATCCTACCTATCCTTATGTTATTCGGCAACGGTCTTCCCCTAATAGAAGCAGGAAGCCTTTTGGCTGTTTTTATCGCGCTGCTTCTTTTGTGGCGATTTGAAAAAACCAAAGCCTCAGCCCTCTGGCTGGGTTTGGGTATTTTGGTTCAATTGCCATTCTGGATAATGGCCCGCCTGGGCTGGCATGACCCCTTTCCTGTTAAAATAATGCTGATTCTGTTTTTCCTTACTTGGATAAACGATACACTGGCTTATCTGGCCGGTAGCTTTTGGGGTAAAACGAAAATCGCCCCCAGCATTTCTCCCTCCAAATCAGTAGAAGGTTTTGTGGCCGGCTTAATTGGCTCTACCTTGCTTGTTTATCTTCTCGCAAAATTTTGGCTGGATACCAATCCAATTCCCTGGATGGGTTTCGCTATTATTTATGTTCCTTTGGCCGTTGCCGGAGATTTTTTTGAAAGCCATTTGAAACGCAAGGCAGGCGTCAAAGACAGTGGAAAAATCATGCCGGGCCACGGGGGGGCCTTAGATCGCTTTGATTCCTTTATCTTTGCGGTTCCATTAACCTACATTTATATACTTAACCTACTCGTATGAACGGCATTCACAAAGAAGGAAATCTCTGGATCGGTGTTTCCTTGCTGTTGGTGGTAAGTTTGATTTCCGGACTGATGTACCAGTTCGGTCCAACCCACATATTATCCCTCCTGGCAACTGTTCTGGGATTAGCCTGGATGCTTATGCTCATTCAGTTCTTTCGTATTCCCGATCGGAAAATGAAAAAACAACCTGAATTTGTATTGAGCCCTTGCGATGGTAAGGTGGTGGTGCTTGAAAAGGTGTTTGAACCCGAATACATGAAGGAGGAATGTTGGCAGTTGTCTGTTTTTATGAGTCCTTTGAATGTACATATCAATTGGTATCCGATAGACGGAGAGGTCGATTATTATCAATACCACCCGGGAAAGTACTTGGTTGCATGGCACCCCAAAAGCAGCACCGAAAATGAACGCTCTTCAATCGGTATCTCAACCCACAGCGGTCAAAAATTGCTCGTACGCCAAGTGGCAGGAGTCCTGGCCCGAAAAATCTGTTGCTATGCTGTTCAGGGCGTCCGAGTACCCCAAAACGAGGAAATGGGATTCATTAAGTTTGGTTCACGCGTAGATTTGTATCTTCCCCTTGATACTGAATTTCGAGTAGAAATTGGAGATGTTGTTACCGGCGGTATTACCCGTTTGGCACAATTTAAAACGCTTTCATTTCCTGAAAACGAAACGCTTTAATAACCACTCAATAAAAAAGAAGGCGGCAACTGAAACAGCCAATAATAGGGCTGCTTCTTTCCGGTCTGGATAGGGCATAACTCTACGCTCATTTAGGGTTCGAACTTCACCCTGTATAAACCGCTGCCATTCATTTGGCTCCATAAATTTCCGAACGGGGAATGTTGATTTTATTTTAATCAATTCCTCTTCATAGCCTATACGTGAGGCCAATACTCCTTCATCCCGTTGGCCCTTGCCAGGCCGCTTTCGGCTCCGACTGCAAAAATGAATCCGAAGGCTTTTATTGGGGTTCTGTTCCAAATATACCAGCCATTCCTCCCCAGGTAAAAATGCCATGGCACATGAACTTTGGCAGTCGTATTCAATAGGCATCACGGAAGGCAAATCACCCCAAAACAATTCCAACCCAGAACCCCAAACCATGCATTGTGTTTTTTCTCCGGTTACCATGGAATCAATGCGAATTCGGGCTACTGCAAAGCTGTTTTGAACAGATTCGGCTTTCCAATCGGCCAAGACTCCACCACAATCGCAGGCATGCAGCCCAAGGCCTTGCCATCCGAAAACCAACCCCAATAGTAGTTTAACCCACTTCAGCATGGGCATGGTTTCGAATGTAATTCACGGAGGCTTGAATGTAAGGATACATTTCGGCGTCCTGCTCTAAAAATGGAACCTCCAATCGAAATTTGGTCCGCAAGGCCTCAATTTGGCTTGAGCTGATGGCAGGCAAATGAAAATCCAAGGCTTGGCATGCCGCAAACCACTCCATGCCAAGAATGGTCCAAACCCGCTGAATTTGCTCTTGGGCTTGAAGCGCCGCATTGGCTCCCATACTGACATGATCCTCTTGACCACGGCTAGAGTCAATGGTATCAACAGAAGCCGGACTTGCCCCTTGCTTGCATTGACTTACCAACGCCGCGGCACTGTATTGCAGAATCATAAAGCCGGAATTTAATCCCGGATTGGGACTCAAAAAGGCGGGCAAATTTCGCTCCCCATGAATCAATTTATAAATCCTTCGTTCTGAAATGCTGCCCAATTCTGCCATGGCAATTTTAAAATAATCCATGGCTAAAGCCAGTGGCTCCCCATGAAAATTACCGCCAGAAAGGATTTCACCACTTTCGCTAAAAATCAGGGGATTGTCTGTGGTAGATTGAGCCTCAATTTCTAGGGTGCGAGCAACAAAGTTTAAACTGTCTAAAATAGCTCCATGCACCTGTGGTACACAGCGAAACGAATACGGATCTTGAAGAAATTTTTCTCCTTTGCTTTGCAATTCGGAATCCGATAGGATATCCAAAATGTGCTGAGCCGAGGCAATCTGACCCGGATGTGGGCGAACTGCATGAATGGCTGGCCGAAATGCATCCAAGTTGCCGGAATAGGCATCCAAGCTGCTGGCTGCATTGATCTGAGCCCAATTCCAAGCTTTAAAACCTTCTTCTAAAGCAACAATACCTTGAGCCAACATGTATTGAGTCCCATTCAATAAGGCCAAGCCTTCTTTTTCAACCAGAGTAAGTGGTTTTAACCCAAATTTTTCTTCAATGAAAGAGCTTGGATATCTATTCCCGTTGTGATGGAAATATCCCAAGCCAAGCAAGGGCAGCGCCAAATGGGCTAGGGGAGCTAGATCTCCACTCGCCCCCAATGAACCACTTTCAGGAATTTCTGGAAGTATGTCCAAACGATAAAAATCCAGTAACCGCTGAACGACTTCCAAACGAATTCCGCTATGCCCCCACCCGAATGAAAGGATTTTTAAACCAAGCATGGTTCTAACAACACTTTCTGATACCGGTTTTCCAACCCCACAAGCATGAGATTTAACCAGATTTTCCTGTAGCCTAGAGCTGTCTTCAGCTGGAATTCGTGTGGTATAAAGGGCGCCAAATCCGGTGTTTATTCCGTAATAGGTGCCACCCTTTTCCCCAATTGCCTTTTCAAGGGTTGCCCTCGATGCCTTCACCCGCCGTTTAAATTCCTCACCTAAATGTAGGCGTGTTTCGCTTTTTCCCAGCAGGAACAAGTGGTGCAGCGATAAGGGCTCGCAATTCAGTTCTAACGGGTTCATGGATGGTTGGTGTAATGTGTAAGTAACTGGTCCCATGGTAGATTAATCTGCTGCCCACTTTCCATATTTTTTAATCCCACTTCCTGATTTTCAATTTCCCGTTCACCAATGTACACCACATAGTTGGCTTGTCGCTGATGGGCATATTTCATTTGCTTTTGAATTTTTGAGGCCTCAGGATACATATCGCAACGTGCCCCGGCAGAACGCAATTTAGCCATGAATTGCATGGCAATCTCTGCCCCTGAATCATCAAAGTTCAAGAAGAAATAGTCTAGGCCAGATTTGATCTCATCCGGCCATAAATTGGTTTGCTGCAAAAAATCGTAAATCCGCTCCGCTCCAAATGAAATTCCAACACCCGAAAGATTCGGAACGCCAAACATGTCTGTTAGGTTGTCGTACCGACCTCCGCCGCCAATACTTCCCAATCCACTACCCGGAATGACAACCTCAAAAATGCAACCGGTATAATAGTCAAGACCGCGGGCCAATTTTGGATTGAATAGAAGTTTTGCTCCCCCCGGCAAGGCTCCCAAATTCAAACACTTTTCCATCACCCAGCTTAATTCCCGAAGCCCATGGGCCACCTGGGTTTGTTCCAACATCGAACCGCTGAGGTGCTCAGGAAGCCCACCTTTGCTCCAATTTAATATCGGCTCGATTTTTTCTAAGTGTTCCGCAGTAAAGCCCTCTTTGCGCAGCAATTCGACGAGTTGTTCGGGACTGATTTTATCGCTTTTATCTAAAATCCCTATAATGGCCCCGGCACGCTCTGCAAATCCTAAAAATTCAGCCAAACCCATCAAGAGGCTCCGGTGGTTTATATGTATTTCAGCCCCTTGAATTCCCAAGGATTCAAAGCCCTCTGCAAATACCCGGATTAATTCTACCTCTTGCCACAACGATGTACTTCCAACTACATCAACATCGCATTGATAAAATTCTCTATACCTGCCTTTTTGAGGTTGATCAGCCCTCCAAACGGGTTGAATTTGATGCCGCTTAAATGGAAAACTCAAGGTTCCACGGTTCGCCGAAACAAATCGGGCAAAGGGAATGGTTAAATCATACCTGAGGGCTTTTTCGGAAATCAGTCCGACAATTTGCTTGCTTTCTAAACCGGAACCCTGATTTTCTGCTACTGGCTTCATAAAATCCCCACTATTCAACACTTTGAATATCAACCGGTCGCCTTCTTGCCCATATTTGCCGGTGAGTACATCCAAACGCTCCATGCTGGGTGTTTCTATGCCTTCATATCCAAAGGTCAAAAATACGGAGCGTAAGCGGTCAAAAATAAATTGCCTTTTCCGCATTTCTTCTGAACCAAAATCGCGCATGCCCTTGGGAGGGCTGAGGGGAAGGGATTGATTTGCCATGCACCAAAGGTAATATTTCCCTTTGGGCTAATTTTTATTCTTGAGGTTTAATGTCCTGATTTTTGCGCTGCGATACCCATTCATACTGCACCCGAACGGAAGGTGGCAATGGGTGGGATTCCTCCTCTGCCAATGAATTTGGCTGCTCTTCCAAATCCTCTTCATGCTCCCAAGCATAGGTTTTCTTTTTTGGCAGTTTAGACCGAAATAAAAAGGCCAAGGCTAAACCCGCTATCCCTCCTGAAATATGGCTTTCAAAGGAAATATCTGGCTGAAGAGGCAACAATCCCCAAACCAAGGAGCCATACAGGAAAACAGTAAGTAGGGTTAGCCCCAACAACCGAACATTTTCCGCTACGATGCCCGAAGCAATCAAAAACCCAACATACCCATAGATCAAACCACTTGCTCCGATATGCCAGGAAGGCCGACCAATGAACCAAGTAAGCAATCCTCCCAATACAAGTATCCCCAAGGTCAGTGTATAAAAGTGCCTTCGGATCACCCAAAGACTTAAAAAACTCAATACGCCCAAGGGCAATACATTGCTAAATAAATGAGAAGTATTGCCATGAATGAAGGGAGCGAAAATCAACCCCCAAAGTCCATGAATTTCCCTGGGATAAATGCCAAATGTGTACCATGGAGATTGATGCCCAGGCATCCATACATAAGCCAGCATGGGCAATATCATGAACATTAGGGCCTGAATGCTCACCAAATAAAAGGGATTTTTAGTCATGGTTTTACAAGATACAAAACCTGCTCCTCTTGGCCGCTTATCCCAGATCCATCATGCACCCTTAATTCGGTAACTAAGTTTTAGGTAACTTTGAGTGTGTTTGTTCATGCCTTACGTTTTTGGTACCGTCGAGCTTGGTTGCGATTGCTGCCTTTTAGGTCGTATGTTCTAAAATCAGATTTGAATATAGATCAATTAAGGCTTGAATTAAGCAGGGTAGTGCAACCTGACCCTTTGTACTTTATGCGTTCAGGATCTCCCGAATTTCCGTACTCCGGTCGGTTTCGTGCCAACAGTTTGGTAGCCGTGCGCAATGCCCAAAACCCCTGGCAGCGCAGAATTAAAATCCGTATTCAGTGGCAGCCAAAACCCCAGGCTGAAAAAGGAAGCATCGTACGACTTCAAATGTCAAACCCTTTTTCTCCATTTAATGTTTTTTACCTGGGTGTCGTTTATGGGCTGTATTGGTGGATTTATCCTAAACCTTTTTTAAATCCATGGCTGAATGTGTTGGTTTGGCTTCTGCCTATTATTCTAATGTATGCATTTACCAACGCTTCCTTTCAATGGATTTACAGGTCTGAAAAAGCGAAGGTGTTCAGGTATCTAAAGGCACAACGCTGGGTTCAGTATAATTAAGTACCCAATTTCTTCGAGTTGGGTCAATGCCTGGTGTTTAATTACCCATGTATTGCTGGCCCATAAAGACCCAATGAAGAATGTTGGCCCCCATTCTTAAGGCCTTTAAGCGTGTCTCAGGGGAATCTCCATGCACCTCTGGGTCTTCCCAACCATCGCCCAAATCGCATTCAAAGGTGTATAAAAGCAAAATTCGTCCTTCATGCATGATGGCCAAGGCCTCTGGAGCTTTTCCATCGTGCTCGTGAATTTTAGGCAAACCTTGTGGAAATGAATATGGCTCTTTAAATATAGGATGGTTCCTGCCCAATGCCTCTAAGGTTTTATCAGGAAACAAGCGCTTTAATTCGGCTCGAACATAGCTGTCCATGCCATAATTGTCATCAATATGTAAAAATCCCCCCGACAGCAGATAGGTTCGAAGCTGCTGAATTTCGGAATTGCTCAATTTAAAGTTACCATGCCCTGTAGCATGAATCCAAGGATAGCGGTACAATTCCGAACTGCCGGGCTCCACCACGGCCACCTCTGAGTTCAGGTTCATCCCCAATTCTTTTTGACAAAATCGAACCAAATTGGGTAGGGAAGTGGGATTGGCATACCAATCCCCCCCGCCATTGTATTTCAATACGGCCAACTGGGTTTTTTGAGCGGTTAGCACAGAACTCAACACCGCCAGCCCTATGAAGATTAACCACTTTTTCATTGGGGTAAAGGTTTTGGGTTCGAGGCATCCAAAAGAGCATACCAAGCCCAATTCTTGCTTCCCGGAATCCATTTGAACATCAGTTGATCCAACCCGTCTAGTACACGCAATGCCGGTTTGAATAGCTTAAATCTGCGGAGTGGAATGGCAAATAATGACCAAAAATAATAGTATTTAATGTTCAGATTTTCAAAGTTTTGAGACAATTGAATTAAATCTTTTTTTAATAAGGGGTGTTCGTCGGGAGTGCGCATGCCGGGCGTTAATTTACGGTAGGCATTGATGATGGGATTGTGGCCAAGCGGCTCCATAAATAATATTCTCCCCTCGGGTACAAGTACCCGGCGAGCCTCCATGTAAAAGGCGGTCAAATCTAGGTGATGAATAATCCCTGAACCAAAGATTAGGTGGATTGACTGCGCAGGCAGGCTTAATTCTTCGGCATTCATAACCTCAAAATCAACGTTATTCAATCCGTTTTTTTTCGCAATTTCCTCCGACTGCCGAACGGCTTCCTCCGAAATGTCAATCCCTTTAATGTGCGAAGCCAAATGCGAAAACTCCGGACTAAAGGTGGTGGGTCCACAGCCCAATTCCAAGGCTCTTTTTCCTTGAATAGAATGAGATACCCGTTTTTTAAATTCAGCCCGAATACCAATAAATATCTCGTAATACGAATCGATTTGGCTCCTTAATCCCGTTGAAAAAGATTCGTTATGGAACGCCTTTTCGTTTTCTATGCGCGTTTTTGCTGTCATATTCCCGTTCAATGCGGTACTTTTGTTCTAAGTCCAAAGGTAGGTGAAAATAGCCGTAAATGCTCAATTGCTTTTGTTCGACCGCCTGGAAGGGATCGGTCGATTTGCCTATGAAACGCTGTGGAGGATGTGTTCTAACCATCCGGAGCATGATTTTCTGTTTATCAGCGACCGCCCTACAGATGCCCGGTGGAATTTCCCCAACAATGTACACTGGATTTCTACCCGATTGCCCAGCCGCCACCCCCTTCTTTGGTATTTGCGCTTTCACTGGGAAATACCACGCATTTTAAAAAAATACGGGGCTGACGTTTTTCTATCGCCCGATGGCTGGAGCGTCCCGTCCGCCCTCCCCAAATTGGTGGTGCTCCACGATTTAAATTTTCTAGAAGCTCCCGAAAATATTCCCCTGCTTACCCGCCTTTACTTTAAGCACTTTTTCCCCATTTATGCGCGGCAAGCCCAGGTTTTGGTTACTGTTTCCCAATTTTCCGCCCTAGATATTCAGCAGAGGCTTGGTATCCCAGCTTCCAAAGTTTCTGTTGTTTACAATGCCGCCGGGACTGATTTTAAGCCATTGGAAGAGTCTAAAATCAACCAAATTCAAGCTCAGTTTAATCAGGGGAAGCCTTACCTGGTTTTTGTAGGGGCTCAATTGCCAAGAAAAAACATTCCTCGTTTGCTCCAAGCCTTGGATGCCATCTGGTCGGAAAATCCCCAGGCTCCCAATCTGCTGCTGGTAGGTGAACCCATGTGGTCCGGAACTGAATTGAATTCGGTGGTGAAAACCATGAAAAATCCAAACAAATTGAATTTTACCGGCCGCCTGCAACGGCCTCAGGTGGCCGAGGTCATTGGTGCCGCTGACGGACTATTGCTGCCCTCGCTGTTTGAAGGGTTTGGCATTCCGGTTCTGGAGGCCATGGCCTGCGGCGTTCCCGTGCTGACCTCCAATTCAACTTCGCTGCCAGAAGTGGCCGCAGATGCCGCAGTGCTGGTGAATCCTACCGATGTTCAACACATTAAACAGGGCATTGAACAGCTGTTGTACAACCAAGAACTGCGTCAACAATGCATTGAAAAGGGATTGAACAGGTCCTCCCAATTTTCCTGGGAACAATCTGCTGAGGCTTTATTCAAAAATCTGGAACGGATTTTCCCAGATAAGACTTCAACACATTCACATGATTAATCCTCCTTCTTCCACTCCGGTGTTGGTCTTGGGCGCACATCCCGACCCCAGTCGCTATGCGTACAAAGCAGCAGTTTTGCTGCTGCAAAAGGGGTATTCTGTTCAGCTCAATGGCATTCGCAGGGGCAGCATTCAAGGCATTCCCATTCAGCCCGATTTCCCGATCAGCAATTCCATACACACGGTAACCCTGTACATCAATGCGCAGCGCTCCAATGCGCTTCTTCAGGAGCTTATTGCGCTGAAGCCCAAGCGGATTATGTTTAATCCGGGCACAGAAAACCCCGCCTTGGCTCAGGCCTTGCAGGCAGCTGGAATTCAAATTGAAACGGCTTGTACCTTAGTTCTGTTGCATACCGGACAGTTTTAACCAAAAACTTGTATATTTGCAGCCCATTGGTCCTGTGGCCGAGTGGCTAGGCTCAGCTCTGCAAAAGCTGCTACAGCGGTTCGAATCCGCTCGGGACCTCTAACTTTAAAGCTCGGTGAATACCGGGCTTTTTTGTTTTAAGGCGGCAGACGGGCTTTCAGGGCTTGTCCGCCGTTGCCCTGCACAGCTGCAGCGGCCGGCAGGTAGCTCCCAAGGTCGCTCCTGCCGCCTCGCGCAGCTCTGCAGGCCTCCGTTACGGGCAAGCCTCTTCAATCCCTGCCGCAAGCCCCCTCAAAACGTATAGCCTCTACATAAATCGCCATTCAGCAGCTTTACAATGAACCGCTCTCCGGATTTTCTGTGGGCGAAATCATTTCTTATTCCATTGGTTTTTTTTATTTCAATACCTTAGTTCTATGAAAGTTGCATCCATTCTTTTTATTTCTTTTTTCAACTTGGCTTTGATTGGACAAGGGGTTTTGATTGGTGATTCTGTAGCCCCACATTCAAGTGCTGTATTGGAATTAAAATCTTCTTCTAAAGGGTTGTTGTTGCCCCGATTAACCACCGGAGCACGAGATAGCATTCAATCTCCTGCCATCGGACTTGAAATCTACAATTTAACCTCTCATTGCATTGAAGCGTTTTTTTCAAATGGTTGGGGTATCGTCGCCTGCGAATGCACCGCACCCCCAGCACAGCCAACAGCCATTACAGGACCCTTACTCAATTGCCCTGGCGCCGATTCTGTAGGATATTCAATTTTACCGGTTGCAGGTGCAACCGGCTACGTTTGGACCCTGCCCGGCGGAGCTAGCCTTGTTTCAGGAACAAATACGGATAGTGTTTTAATTACATTCGGTAATACAGGTGGTACACTACAAGTCTCTTCTCAAAATGCCTGCGGACAATCTCCCCCTCGATCTGTTTCCATTTCTGTTGCAGTCCCTAGCTCCACATTTTCACTTTCTCCCGCAACGCCCTCTATTAATTTAAATACCACTTTTTCGCCCACCTTTACCGGACAAGGCGCTTCGTATTCCTGGTCGTTTAGCTCAGGAAATCCAGCCACCTCTACAGCTCAAAATCCTGTTGTACAATGGACTCAGGCCGGAAACTACTGGGTGTTTCTATCGGTTACCAGCTCGGCAGGTTGCACCACATCAGATAGCCTTCAGATTACGGTCAACAATTGCCCACCCTTCGGTGGCAATACCGCAACGTTTAATTATACAGGAAACGTTCAGTCGTGGACCGTTCCAGCCTGCGTAAATACAGTTCAAATTGAATGCTATGGCGCACAAGGTGGACCCGGCGATGGCGGTACTTTTGCTGACGACGGGGGCTATGGCGGATATGCAAAAGGAAATCTGTCTGTTACTCCGGGACAAGTACTTTACATTTATGTTGGCGAAAAGCCGGCTTCCGCCACCAACGGACCCGGCGGCTGGAATGGTGGTGGTGGCGATGGCCAATATGGCGGAGGTGGAGGCGGAGCCTCAGACGTCCGTACCAATGGACAAACCCTCAACAATAGAGTCATTGTTGCCGGAGGAGGAGGCGGAGGAAACTCCGGTGGGCCAGATCATGGATTCGGGGGCGCAGGTGGCGGAAATGCTGGAAGTCCCGGTATCAACGGTCCGGGGAATGGAGCCTGCCCAGGACAAGGTGGGACCCAAAGTGCCGGCGGCGCCGCAGGTTGCGGTGGTGGAAATCCAGGCTCATTTGGTCAGGGGGGCAGCAGCCAGGGTTCATACCACGTTGGCGGCGGTGGCGGAGGTTGGTACGGAGGCGGAAGTTCCTATGCCGTTGGCGGAGGCGGTGGATCTGGATACACTGGCGGGGTTAGCAATGCAAGTATGCAAAATGGCCAACGTCAAGGCCATGGATTGGTTGTTTTTACGTATTGATGCATATCTAAACCCAACAAAAAAAGCCCCAGCTGCAATCGCTGGGGCATTGTATTTTATAGCGTCATTATTTTTTGGGCTAAGTTAAGCCCGGCCTTTATTCCTACTCGTTCATGTTGTGGTTGATTTTTATGGCATGAATTGTCCAAATAAAATCCGCTAATGAACAGATCTCTGAAATGAACTAGAATAGAAAAAATTCACAGTTTAAAATTTAAGTATCGCAACAGGGGCAAAAGGGATTTTTTCTTCGGCCTTTAATTTTTACGCGGCCCGGCGCCCGGATGGAATAAGGTAGCCGGCAATCGTACTTGCTGTTTGGCCGAACGGGCGAGGAGGCGACCAGAGGAAGCCACCGCAGCCCCTTTCGGCCACAGCAAGTACATTGACGCTACCTATGACAGCCGGAATTGCGCCCCAACAAAAAATAATTATTAGTCGTTTCAAGAAAAATATTTAGATTTGACTAAAAAAAATGAAGATTGTCTTTGTTTTTTTATTGCTCTCACACACCATTCTTGCTCAGAAATCCGACAGTATTAACCGGTCCATTCATTTAAAATCATTTGATTTTCAGTCCAATACGAAATACGGCTCTGCAGCACTTGATGGCATTGAATTGACAGCTGCCGAGCTAAGGAATTTGCAGCAGCCTTCAGCCAAGGAACTGCTGCACCTGCTCAATGGCGTGTTCGTTGCCGATGCATGTCAAAGCTGTGGATTTAGTCGATTGCAAACCGACGGACTAAATGGCCCCTACACCGGTCTGCTGTTAAATGGTCGGCCCTTTCTGCCCTCATTGGCTTTGGTGTATGGCCTTGAATTATTACCATCTGAACTTCTGTCTTCTCTTTCTCTAGACCGCAGCGGCCTTGCCCATCAAGAGTGGGCCGGTAATTTCCCCGCCGGACTCATTCAGCTGCAAACCGATATGCCGGCGCTTCAAACGGCCGTATTTTCTGTGCGCCAAAGCCTTTGGGAAGGTGGAGCCGGCGATAGGCAGATTACTTTGTACCAACCTCTGGTTGGAAAGAAAACCCAGGCTTCAATTTGGCTTAGCCGGCGCGATCGAACGGCCTGGGATGTGCATCCCGACGGGTTTTCAGAAAGCCCTAAACTTCAATTAAACACTTTTGGTTTTCAGGTGATTCAAGCTCTGAATTCAAACCATACCTTGGAATGCAATGTTCGAGGTCTTGTAGATGCACGCAGCGGAGGCAGCGATATGCATTTGCCGACGGTGGAACGCCGGATTGCTGAAACCATAGGCCACCAATGGGTATCGGCTGACCTGGTTTGGAACCACACCGTTCGCCCTCATTTTTCCCAATCCACATTTCTGCTTATGAACGGGCTGAACCGTCAAAGTTATTATGGAGGCAATGGATTGGAAGTGGCCGGCCCGGATACCACCGGGCAAGCCCTGAAGTATGCCGGAGATAGCCATCAATTTTGGCTGCTGGGCGGTTGGAAATCTGAACTGAAATTGAATGCAAGGCTTCAACTGAATTTCAATGCCTCATTGGGTCGAGATGTACTGAGGGATGCAACACCCGGCTTTCAACGGAAACTCCAGCAATGGGCTTGGAATGGCTCGGCAGGAATTCAGCTGCGGTGGAAGCCGAAACCGATTCTAGAATTGGTCGCGGGAATTCAAGGCTTAGCCAATTTTTTCCAAGGAAGGCTCGGCTTAGATTCCCTGTCTTGGACTTCCAATACCCTTTTCCCGGCATTGCTTCCCGCAATAGGTCTGGAATGGAAGCCTGGTGAACGGTGGCAGATGGGTGTTAGCTATAGAATGACCCAGCGGGCACCACAAATTTTTGAAGAAGACATTCATTTAAGTATGTTGGGAGCTCAGCCCATTTTTGTGGTTTGGCAAAGCGATTTAAAGCCAGAACGGGGCCACCAGGCCTTGGTTTGGGCAAGATGGAAAAGAAAATTGGGCAAGGGCCTGCACACGGAATTGCAACTCCGCTGTACCGTTCAGCGGTTGTCGGGCATTTTTATTTGGGAAAATACAAGCGCCGAAGAACTGTATTTTTTAAAAGAGAAAACCAACGGCAGTGGTTTATGGATGGTGTCGCCCAGTATGAACTTTGAATTGAGCGGCACTCAATGGAAACTTCAAGCTCAGGGAACGGCCAATGTTCAATCCTTAGATGAACCCCAATCCCTTTGGGATGAATCAGAATGGGGAATTCCCGGCTGGCATGACCGATTGCTGCAGGTTCCGCATTGGTCCGGTTTAGTCCGAGCGGAATGGTTTCCGGGTTCTCAAAATCGCTGGTCTGTCGCAGGGTATATGCGTTTCTGGGGTCCCATGGATGTACTGCGCATGCCAAACCATGCGCATGAATGGCCAACAGTTGTCCTCAGTCCTGAGTTGCTGGAATTGGCACTGACCGCCAGAAAACAATGGCTGTTGGCCGAACGTTTTTCAGTGGAAGGGGAGTTGAGCGTACACAACTTGACCAATGCGCTGCAAACCGATTATGGGCAAGGCATACATCGCGACCCGAATTATGTGTATGGGCCCGGAGCACCACGAAGAATCGGACTAGGAATTCGCTGCCGCTGGTGGTAAACTCCGTTGGAAATGGGCAAAAAAAAGCCGGCACTAAGGCCGGCCAAAACCAAAAAAAATGCGTTATAACATGGAGTTCAATTTATTGGCAAGCTCCGTTTTAGGAACTACTCCAACACTGCGATCTACCATTTCCCCATTTTTAAAAAACAATAGAGTAGGGATAGCCCGTATGCCAAGACTGGAAGCCACAATTGGATTGGAATCTACATCTACTTTTCCGATAACGGCTTTCCCTTCAAACTCTTTAGCCAATTCCTCAACCACGGGTCCAATCATTTTGCAAGGACCACACCATTCTGCCCAAAAGTCAATTAGTACGGGTTTGTCTGAATTTTTAACCAGCTCCTCAAAGTTGCTGTCGGTTATTTCTAGTGCCATAATTATATTTTTATGCAAAGGTAGCGGAATCGATTCGGTTTTATTGCTTCTAGGTGTTAAGGTTACTAAAATTTAGCTGCCGACTCGGCTTTCTAACCAAAAACAAGTGAATTTAGGCCACTATTTTTCCCCTACCTTTGCAGCATGAAGAACCTTTGGATGTTTTCCCTTGTGGTGCTGACATGGAGCTCATGGATTGAGCCCTGCCAATCTCAAACCCAACCATTGCCATCTGCTTTGTCTTGGAATTTAGATACCACCGGATATGCAAAACTGAAGGAAAAACAATTGGAGCAGATTCTTCAGCATAAAGATGTGGATGCCATTTTGACCTTCCTGGCGCTTGAAATTCAGTCGGGTTATACCCACGAAGCCATTGCCACGCTTGAAGATTGGCAAATTAAAGACGGAGGAACAGCCCAAGGCTTGTTCCTATTAAGCACGGCGTACTCCCTTCAAGGAAATACCAAAAAGGCGCTGCTATCCATGGAAAATGCACAGCGACGCAACGCCAACTTGGGCCACAATTCCATGGCTCAAGAACTGCGCTACCTGCGCACCAAGGTAAATCCCCTTGGCCGCCCGGAAAAGGTAAATGGAGTGTATAGCCAATTTAGTTTGGAACAGGTCCGGAATGCCCAAACCAACCCCAAACAACTGGAGCTTTGGAAATCGAAAAGGACCGAATTGTTCAATTGGTTAAACCAGCGCCTTTGGGTGTATAAATCCGATTCCATCTGGATTTCTTGGATGTTTATGGATATGGGTGAATATTCATATCTTATTGGAGAAGAAGATATTGCAATCGAATGGTTCAATGAAGCATTGAAGATAAATCCGCAATTGCAGGAGGCCGTTCAATTTAGGAGGGAGAAAATTCAACCAATATCCGCGTTCCAGCGTTACCTAGGTATGTCTTTGGTTGTTCTGTCCGTACTATTGGGCCTTTGGTTGTACACCCGAAGTCAGCGGCAGATTGAGGCCTCTGGTAAATAAAAGCGGAATGAAGTTTAAACTCTTTGAACCTTATAAGCCTACGGGTGATCAGCCTTCTGCAATCCGGGAATTGGTAGATGGCCTTAATAAAGAGCTGCCAAATTTAACCTTGTTGGGGGCTACCGGAACCGGTAAAACCTTCACCATGGCCAATGTGATTCATGAAGTCAACAGGCCCACGCTGGTTTTAAGCCACAACAAAACATTGGCGGCTCAGCTGTATGGTGAGTTTAAACACTTTTTCCCGGAAAATGCCGTGGAATACTTTGTTTCATACTACGATTACTACCAGCCAGAGGCATACATTCCCAGCAGCGATACCTACATAGAAAAGGATTTAAGCATCAACGATGAAATTGAAAAACTGAGGATTTCAGCCACCTCCTCCTTGCTGAGCGGTCGCCGCGATGTGTTGGTGGTTTCTTCTGTTTCTTGCATCTACGGCATGGGAAATCCTGAAGATTTTCATGCGCAAACGGTCCGCTTGCATGTGGGCTTAAAAACAAGTCGGAACGCCGTTCTGTTCAAATTAGTGGATGCGCTGTATGCCCGTACAGAAGAGGATTTTAAGCGCGGTACGTTTAGGGTGAAGGGAGATACGGTAGATGTGTATTTGGCGCAGTCAGAGCAGGCCCTGCGCATTCAGTTCTGGGGCGATTCCATCGATGAGATGAGCTTGATAGATCCCATTACAGGGCAGCAATTGGATTCCATAGAAAAGTTTGTGGTTAGTCCGGCCAATTTGTTTGTGACCACGCGCGAGCGGATAAAAGCGGCCTCATCCATCATTGCCGATGATTTAACGGCTCAAATTGAATTTTTTCAACAGCATGGAAAACCCCTGGAAGCCAAACGACTGCAACAGCGGGTAGAGTACGATTTAGAAATGATCAGAGAGCTGGGATATTGCTCAGGAATTGAAAACTATTCCCGCTATTTCGATGGCAGAAATGCAGGAACACGCCCTTTCTGTCTGTTGGATTATTTCCCCGACGATTGGTTGCTGATGGTGGATGAAAGCCACGTCACCATTCCTCAAATCCGAGCCATGTACAACGGCGACCGCAAACGCAAACTGAACCTTGTAGAATACGGCTTCCGATTGCCCTCAGCCTTGGACAACCGCCCATTGAAATTCGAGGAGTTCGAGGCCCTGACGCACCAAGCCATTTACGTCAGCGCAACACCGGGCGATTATGAATTAGAGCGCTCGGAAGGTTTTGTTGTAGAACAAATCATCCGTCCAACCGGTTTGCTTGATCCAGAAATTGAAGTCAGGCCTACCAAACATCAAATTGATGATTTGATGGAGGAAATTCATCTTCGGGCCGATAAAGATGAACGGATTTTGGTCACCACCTTGACCAAACGCATGGCCGAAGAGCTGGAAAAGTTCTTCAGTAAACTCCACATTCGCTGCCGCTATATCCACTCGGAAGTAGATACCTTGGAGCGCGTGGAAATCATTCGGGATTTGCGCCTGGGCATTTTTGATGTGTTGATTGGAGTGAATTTACTTCGAGAAGGGTTGGACTTGCCGGAAGTGTCGTTGGTGGCCATTTTAGATGCCGATAAAGAGGGGTTTTTGCGCAATCAGCGTTCATTGATTCAAACCATTGGGCGAGCCGCCCGTCACATCAATGGGAAGGTAATTATGTATGCCGACCGAATGACAGACAGCATGCAACGGGCCATTGATGAAACCGATCGCCGCAGGGAAAAGCAAATGCGCTACAACCTTGAGCATGGCATGAGGCCGACCGCTCTGCAAACCAGCAAGGAAAGCATTTTGAAGGCGGCTTCGGTGTCGCCGGGCAAGGCGCCAAAGACCTATTCAAAGCCCGGTGAATCTACCGCCGCTGCCGAGCCAAGTCCCGCATTTTTGACTCCCGCTCAGCGCAAAAAGAAAATGGAAGAGGTCAGGCGCAACATGGAAAATGCAGCCAAATCGCTCGATTTTATGGAAGCGGCCAAATGGAGAGATATTTTGTTTGAATTGCAGGCGGCCGAGTCAGAGGCTTAGGTGTTGGGCGGCAAACGGGCTTTCACCGGTAGTCCTCCCCGCTGGGTGGCAAAGCCAGCGGGCTTGCGGTGGCTCCCAAGGTCGCCTCCGCGCCACGCGGCTTTGGCACCCACCGTGTCCGGGCTACCGTGTTCAATCCCTGCCGCAAGCCACCTCAAAACTTAAGTCAAATTAAAAAACAACTCCGCTTGACTTGTCCACCCTTTTTTGGGTTTTTTTATAACTTATTTGTTATCGTGGAATTGCATTTCCTGTCCTGCGGCATTTGTTGTACTAAAGTGGACAAGCTCAGAGCACCTGGCCTCTATGGATTGCATGACGAAGTCTTAGAGAACTATTAATAAGACCAAAGTAGAACAGATTGGAGCTCAGGACATCAGAACCCCGTAGGGGTGACATTATTGTAGGTGACATTATCGTGGAATACCTTGTAGGATTTGGAATAGAAAATTTGCCGTCATCCCCCTCAGTTCTTTTTGCGACTTCATTGCGGCATTTGTTGAACTAAAGTGGACAAGTCAGGAAATAAAAAAAACAACTCCGCTTGAAATTAAATTTCAAACGGAGTTGCATGTTGTAAGTAGGTTCGCTTAGGCTCAGCCGCCCAATCCTACGGCATAATTTTCCCGGTCATACAATCCCTGACTAAGCTTAGATTGAATTTCAGAAAAGGCCTTAACGGTGTAATTTACGTCTTCCATGGTATGAACCGCTGTGGGAATAAGCCTCAAAATAATAACTCCTTTAGGAACAACCGGATACATAACAACAGAGCAAAAAATCCCGTAGTTTTCTCGCAAATCAACCACCAAATTGGAAGCTTCTGCAGGTCCGCCCTTTAAATAAACCGGGGTAACGGGAGAATTGGTATTGCCTAAATCCAAACCGGCATTTTTCAATCCTGATTGCAAGGCATGTACGATGGTCCAAAGTTTTTCCTTGAACTCAGGCCGGTCGCGCATCATTTCCAAACGCTTTTGGGCTCCCAGCACTAGGGGCATGGGCAAGGATTTGGCAAATATCTGCGAGCGGGTATTGTATTTTAAAAATCCAATTATCTCAGGATCAGCAGCGATGAAGCCTCCAATTAAAGCAAAACTTTTGGCAAAGGTACCAAAGTAAACATCGATATCGTCTTGTACTCCTTGCTCTTGTCCGGTGCCTCCCAATCTTGGTCCCATGGTTCCAACCCCATGTGCATCGTCCACCAACAATCGGAAACCATATTTCTTTTTAAGTTCTACCACTCCTTTTAAATCCCCTTGGTCTCCCGCCATTCCAAATACACCTTCGGTTATAACAAGTATGCCTCCACCGGTGGTTTTGGTGACGTTTTCAGCATGCTGCAATTGCTTTTCCAACGATTCCATGTCGTTGTGCTTATAAACAAAGCGTTTTCCTTGGTGCATGCGCACTCCGTCCACCAAACAGGCGTGGCTTTCCGCATCATAAACCACTACGTCGTGGCGACCAAGTAGGGCATCCACCACGCTCATAACTCCCTGGTAACCATAGTTGACAAGCATTCCAGCTTTTTTATCTACAAAGGCCGCCAGTTCTTGTTCCAAGCGTTCATGATGCTCGCTCTCACCGGTCATCATTCTGGCCCCCATCGGATAGGCTAAACCGTATTGTCGGGTAGCTTCTTCATCGGCCTTTCGCACTTCCGGATGATTTCCTAGTCCCAAATAATTGTTCAAAGACCAAACCAAGACATCCTTTCCACGAAATTTCATGCGGTTGGAAATATCGCCCTCCAGCTTTGGAAAGGCAAAATACCCATGAGCTACTTTGGCGTATTGGCCTAAGGGCCCCGGGTTTTTGATGATTTTATCGAAAATATCTCCCATATTGTAGGTAACTTAATCGTAACTTTGTGCAAAAGTATAAGATATTTTTGGTGGCATGCTGAATTTCCCCTCAAATCCGTTCAAGCTATTTATTTCCAAACTGGGATTCGTATGCCTGATGCTGGTGCTCTCGACTTCCTGCGGGGATTACAATAAGACGATAAAGAGTTCAGATTATCCGGCAAAACGGAAATTGGCCGTTGAATTGTATGAAAAGGGAAAGTACGCAAAAGCCTTGCCCTTGTTTGACGAACTTTTTGGGGTTATTCGTGGAAGCTCTACCGCAGAAGAGATTCATTATTATCTAGCATACTGCCACTATGGAGTGAAAGACATGTTGTTGGCCAGTTATTATTTTGATTCTTTTGTCCAGAATTTCCCAAAAAGTGCAAAGCGGGAAGAGGCCTATTTTATGTCGGCATTTTGCCTGTACAAGGAAAGCCCTAGATTCAATTTAGACCAGACCTCTACCAAGAAAGCCATTGATAAATTGCAGGCCTTTACCGATTATTTTCCAGAAAGCGGTAGGGTAGAAGAGGCTACTAAATTAATTGAGGAGCTGCGGTCAAAGCTCGAAACCAAACTGTTTGCTCAGGGAATGTTGCACTATGACCGCATGGAATACACCTCTGCGATTACCACCTTTGAAGTGTTGATGGCAGATTTTCCAGATACCAAACGCCGAGAGCAGATGTATGTGTTGATTTTGCAGGCCCAGAAGAAATATGCCGATAAAAGCATCCGCAGTAAGAGAAAGGAAAGGTATGAGGAAGTCTTAAAATATTACACTAAATTTGCATCTGCTTTTCGTGATACTGAGATGGCTGCAAAAGCCAATCTAATTAAAACGGAAGCGGAAAAACAACGCGACGCATACGCAACACAAGAAAATTAAGAGTCAGATACCATGGCGAACTTCAAAAAAATGAATGCTGAAATGTCCACCATTACGCGTGACATCAGCAAACTGAACGAAAAAACCGGTAACATCTATGAATCCTTGACCATCATCGGTCGCCGGGCCAACCAGATTCAGGTTCAATTGAAAGAAGAAATAAAAGACAAATTGGAAGAATTTGTCAGCGTTAGCGACAACCTAGATGAAGTTCTTGAAAACCGGGAGCAAATTGAAATCAGCCGCTATTACGAGCGTCTTCCAAAGCCCAACGCCTTTGCATATCAGGAATGGCTGGAAGGTCAGATTTATTTCCGCAATGAAACTACAGGGCACGGTTCCGCTGGAACTGAGCAATAATCTGTTCCTACTTCATGTTGGCCGGAAAACGCATTCTTCTTGGTATTACCGGAGGAATAGCAGCGTATAAAATTCCGGAATTCATTCGATTGCTGAGGGCCGAAGGTGCCGAAGTGAAGGTGGTTTGTACCCCTCAGTCCCTTGATTTTGTTACTCCGCTCACCCTGGCAACAACCTCTGGGAATCCGGTGGTTGTTTCTCTCTTTGATGCCCACTCAGGAACCTGGGTGAACCATGTTGAATTGGCCTTGTGGGCCGATGTTATGGTGATTGCTCCCCTTACGGCCAACAGTTTGGCCGGTCTGGTGAATGGAAAAACCGACAACGCCGTTTTGGTTACCGCCTTATGCACCCGATGCCCTGTGGTCTTGGTTCCTGCTATGGATCATGATATGTGGGAGCATCAAAGTACGCTGAATAATATTCAAAAAGCGGAAGCCATGGGCTATGCGTTGATGCGTCCTGAATATGGAGCCTTGGCTTCTGGATTAATAGGGCAGGGTAGAATGCCTGAACCTCCCGCCATGCTTCAGTTTTTGACTCTGTTTCAGCAATGCCACAGCTGGTGGAAAGGCAAAAAGGTGTTGATCAGCAGCGGTGGAACCCGAGAAGCCATTGACCCGGTTCGCTTTATTAGCAATCAAAGTTCAGGAAAAATGGGGGTAGCTTTGGCCGAAGCCGCTTATTGCGCCGGGGCACAAGTTACACTGGTTCGAACCCGAGGTTCTAAAATGCCCTATTTTAAAAATATCAATTGCATTGAAGTAGAAACCGCCCTTCAGATGCAATCGGCCATTTCAGGAATGGCCAACGAACAAGATGTCATTTGTATGGCCGCAGCCGTTGCCGATTTCCGAGTGGATCAACCCTCGCTCCAAAAATTAAAGAAGAAAGACCAGGGTTTAAACCATCTAATTTGGGTTGAGAATCCAGATATTCTAAAGGGATTGGCTCAAGAAAATCGGCCTTATTTTCTGCTGGGCTTTGCCTTAGAATCCAATGGAAATGTTCAAGATGCACGGTTGAAACTCCTTCAAAAAGGAGCAGACGCCTTGGCCTTAAATTCGTTGACCGACTCCGGTGCCGGATTTGGAACCGATACCAATAAAATGACGCTGATTACACATGACTCAACCTACGAATTGAGCCTGAAATCGAAAACTGAAATTGCAGTAGAAATACTTAATATTGTAGCTGAATGCAAGTTGAAATCAAGTCAAGTTTAAGCGCGCTCTTTTTTCTCTGTACATCGATTCTGCTACAGTCTCAGGAATTGCGCTGTGAGGTAAAAATCAATACCAATCAAATCGCCCAGGCCGATCAATCCATTTTTGAAGGATTTGAAACCGGAGTTCGGGAGTTTATGAACAACACCAAATGGACAGACGAGGAGTACGAGGAGATTGAAAAAATCCAGTGTCAGGTCTTTATTAATGTCACCAACCAAGAAAAGTCAGCTACCGGACAGCTGGTGCCCAATTCATATTCAGGAACTCTAACCATCATTGCTCAGCGTCGAATTTACAACAGCGCCTTTGATAGCCCCTTGCTCAATCACCAAGACAAAGCGTTTGCGTTTACTTATTTACCAAATCAAGCGTTCTTCTTCTCTGAAAATGCCAGCCAATCAAATTTGACCAGCGTTTTGGCCTTTTATGCCTACCTGATTATAGGGCTGGATAAAGATGCGATGGCTCCCAAAGGTGGAGATGCAGAATTGCTAAAAGCCCAAGCGGTGGTAAACAACAGTCAAAATTTGGGTGAACCCGGATGGCGCTCATCTGAAAACAACAACAACCGGTATTGGATTATCAACGACTATCTGAATCAGGCTTTTTCTCCATTGCGTGAACTCATGTACGATTACCACCGCCTAGGGATGGATGTGCTGGTTTCTGATTTCAAAACCGGTCGCCAAGCTTGCCTAAAAGCATTGGAAAAATTGGATAAAATTTGGGATCAGCGGCCAAACGCCTTTTTACTTCAGGTTTTTTATAACGCCAAGCGCCAAGAAATCTTGAATGTTTTGAAGAATACCCCGGCTGCGGAAAAGACAACCTTAATTCCTATTCTCAAGAAAACAGATCCGGCTCAAGGCTCCAAATACGATGAAGCTGCTAAATAATGGTTGATGAACGAAAGTCATTCCTTTCTTTCTGCGCATGATTCATGAATTGTACATATCGAATTACGCCCTAATTCAGGAAGCCCGATTGAATTTTTCAAACGGATTTCATGTTTTTACGGGTGAAACTGGGGCAGGGAAAAGTATTTTCCTCGGCGCCCTTGGATTGGTCATGGGGAAAAGGGCAGATTCATCCATCTTAATCGATAAAAACAAAAAATGCATTTCAGAGGCCATATTTCACCTGGAATCGGATGAATTAAAGCCTTGGTTTGAAGCCCAAGAACTGGAATTTGATTTGACCTGCATTCTGCGGCGAGAAATTTGGCCCAATGGAAAGAGCCGCGGATTTATCAACGACAGTCCAGTGACCATTCAGCAATTAAAAGAATTTTCAGATCAGGTACTGGATGTGCATGGACAGCATGAATCGCTATCGCTCAAAAATAAGACCTACCGATTGGCTTGGTTGGACACCATTTCTGGCTCAGATCTGGTTGCACATGAATTTTCCCAGGCCATGTCCGCCCGAGCCAAATTGCTTGATTTAAAGAACAAGTACCACAGTGAAAAGGCCGAAAATCAACGGAAACTCGACTTCTTAGCCCATCAGCTCGAGGAATGGCAGGCCTTAAAATGGAATGATGGCGAGCAGGCAGAACTTGAAACCCGATTGGAACAACTTCAACAGGCGGAATCGCTGCAAGCCGCTCTAAAGCATGTTTTGGAATTGCTGTTGGAGGACCAACACATTGTAGATGAACTTCGACGCGCCTCTTCCATCGCACAGAAACTAGCTCCATTCGTACCTGAGAACGTGGAAATGCTAAATCGCTTGGAATCGGCCCGCATTGATCTAGCAGATTTGGGATTGGAATTGCAGCGCTTGGAAACTGAATTTGCTCCCGATCCATTAAAACTCAATCATCTTCAAGAACGCTATTCCGCCTATTTGAATGTACTGCGCAAGCACCATTGCATGAATGAAAGCGAAATGGTCACCTTAAGTGCCACCTGGCTAAAAGAAAAAACCGAACTCGAACGGGTTGAAATGGCTCAGGATGAATGGGATAAAGAAATACAGCATTGGGATTCTGTACTTCTGAAACTGGGAACTACATTAACCAAACTCAGAACTTCTGGTGCAAAGGAAGCCGAAGCCGCCATTCGCCCCATCTTATCCGAATTGGGTTTGCATGATTCCACGCTAAGCCTGCAGCTCAATCCATTGAACCAACCCACCGCACATGGATTTGAAGAAGTTCAGTTTTTATACAGCCCACATCCAAAGCTTGAAGCCAAGCCGTTGGAAAACATAGCATCTGGAGGAGAATTATCTAGAATAATGCTCATTTTTAAGCTGTTGGCAGCCAAGAAAAAGGTGCAGCCTACGCTTATTTTTGATGAAATTGATACCGGTATTTCAGGCAAAATTGCCGGTAAAATGGGACAGCTTTTAAACGAGGTAGGTACCGACATGCAAATAATGGCCATTACGCACCTTCCTCAGATTGCATCGAAAGGAAAACGGCATTTTAAAGTGGAAAAAGTAGAGGGCAGCACCCGAATTCGGGAATTGAGCCATGAGGAACGAATTACCGAACTTGCCGGTATGCTTAGCGCTGAAATAACCACCGAGAATGCCCTCGAGCATGCCAGAGAATTATTAAAAACCAATTGAATTTTGTTCTTTCGCACTAAATAAACATCCTATGCAAGGAATTTTAACCGGAAAAACCGGCATTATTACAGGAGCTTTAGATGAGCAATCTATTGCCTGGAAAGTAGCTCTGAAAGCCCATGAGCAAGGGGCGAAAATCATCCTGTCCAACGCACCCGTTGCCTTGAGAATGGGTACCATTCACACCCTAGCTGAACAGTGTGGCGCTCCCGTTGTTGGAGCGGATGCCACCTCACAGCAAGACGTTGAAAATCTGTTTGATGAGGCTATGAATCATGCCGGAGGCCAAATCGACTTTGTGCTGCATTCCATTGGCATGTCGCCCAATGTGCGGAAAGGAAAACACTACACCAATTTGAATTACGATTGGTATCAAAAAAGCCTTGATATTTCGGCCTTATCCTTTCATAGAATGCTGCAGGTGGCCTATCAAAAAGACGCCATAAAACAATGGGGTAGTGTGGTTGGATTGAGTTACATCGCAGCCCAACGGACTTTCCCTGATTATGGAGATATGGCTGATGCCAAAGCCGTTTTGGAAAGCATAGCCCGGGGTTTTGGTTACCATTATGGAAAAAAGAATCAAGTACGGGTTAACACCATTTCCCAATCACCGACCAAAACCACGGCCGGAAGTGGGGTAGGAGGCTTTGATGCATTTTTTGATTATGCCGATAAAATGTCGCCCCTTGGAAATGCTTCGGCCGACGATTGTGCCAATTATTGCATAAGCCTGTTTTCAGATTTAACAAAAATGGTAACCATGCAGAATCTATTCCATGACGGGGGATTCAGCTCTACGGGTATTTCCGCCGACTTAATGGAAAAATTTGTATCTTGACAAAAGGTTTATACTTTTGTAACATGGGAAAATTTAAGAACTACGCTTTTTTAGCTCTTCTAGGAACGGTTGTTGCGGCCTGTGGTCCAGATCGGTTTCAGATAGTTGTCCCCTTTGAAAACGAAATTGTAATTCCTGGGAATTATAAGAACGGAGAGTTTATGGTCAATGTCGATACCGTTGACATGGAATACCTCCGCGATTATTTGGTGAATTACGGAATGACCTTTGACAACATCGATAAAGTAAGTATGGATAGCGCCTTTGTAGAAATGGTGAGTCCTGATACTACCTTATGGCCGTTTAAGAAATACGAGATTTTCTTTGTGTCAAGATCCGAGCCCGGGAAACAGGTTTTGGTGGCCTACAAGCACAATCCTACCGGAGCTGCTGGTGGCTTTGGAAATGACGTTGCCAATCGGGGTAATAAGGAAGAATTGGCCGTAAATTACGGAGACATTCAACCCTGGTTGACCGATACCTTTATCACCCGTTTTGATACACGCATGGTTACCGTTACCGATAATTCTCAACAGGAATACCGCCTGAAGATTAAATACTCCATTCGGGTTGAGGCGATGAAATAAGTGCCAAACGATTTTTTTTCAGCCCCGCCATTGAGTGGGGCTTTTTTTTGTGTTGGGTTAAGGGTTTGAGTTGCGGCAGGGATTGAACAAGGTAGAACGCCGGAAGACCGGTGCCTGGGGCGCGTGGTGCGGAGGCGACCTTGGGAGCCCACGCAAACCCGCTGCCCCAGCCACCGGGAAGCGGCGGACTACCTGAGAAAGCCCGCAGCCGCCCAAAAAAAAAGCCCTTCAACGAAGGGCTATTTCATGATTACAGGACAAAGGTTACTCGGCCTGAACGCAATTGTAGGATTTATCAATGTATTCAACCTGAAAATCCATTCGTGCATTTCCGTCTGTAGAACAAAATTCAACTGCATTCGGACTGGAATGTGTTTCTCCGTTTGGAAAACAATGGATGCAGATTTCTTCTTCGCAGCTGCTGAGTGCAACCACCAAAACGCTGAGAGCAAGAAGGTTTTTAAGCTGTTTCATACGTGATATTTGATGTTAAAGATACAAAACCCATCCGATTATGAATTTTTCTTTTTGCGGATTTTAGCCTTGGTGATTTTGATTTCCTCCCCGTCCAATTGAACGGTAATGGTATCTCCCTCAGAAATGCGGCCGCTGATGATTTCTTCGGCCAACGAATCTTCGATGAATTTTTGAATGGCGCGCTTTAAAGGCCTGGCTCCATAGTGTGGATCAAATCCTTTTTGCGCAATGAAATCTTTGGCCTCGGGACTAATGTTCATTTTATATCCGTTGGTTTCGATGCGCTGTATTAAAGCGGCCAACTCCAAATCGATAATTTGGTGAATGTCTTCTTGCTTCAAGGAAGCGAATAGAATAACATCGTCGATTCGGTTCAGAAACTCTGGAGCGAAGGCCTTTTTCAGTGCATTTTGAATCACAGCGCCAGAGTATTCATCGGCTTGCTTTTCGCGTGCTGAAGTTTTGAAACCAACTCCTTGACCGAATTCTTTCAAATCTCGGGATCCGATGTTCGAAGTCATGATAATAATGGTGTTTTTAAAATCAATTTTACGACCGAGTGAATCGGTCAAAACACCATCGTCTAAGGCTTGCAGCAGAAGATTGAACACATCGGGGTGTGCTTTTTCTATTTCGTCCAAAAGAACTACTGAGTAGGGTTTTCGGCGCACCTTTTCGGTGAGTTGTCCACCTTCTTCATATCCGACATATCCGGGAGGCGCACCAATTAAACGCGATACAGCAAATTTCTCCATGTATTCTGACATGTCAATTCGAATCAGTGCGTCTTCGCTGTTAAACAGGGTTTTAGACAAAACCTTAGCCAATTGGGTTTTTCCTACTCCGGTTGGGCCTAAGAAAATGAAACTTCCGATGGGTTTATTGGGGTCTTTCAGGCCTGCACGGTTGCGTTGAATGGCGCGAACCACCTTTTTAACCGCATCGTCTTGGCCAATCACCTTCCCTTTTACCACATCAAACATTTTCGCGAGCACATTGCTTTCGCTTTGTGCCACCTTTTGGACGGGGATTCCTGTCATCATAGCAACCACCTGGGCTACTTCATCTTCGCCAACCACTTCGCGGTTTTGCCGATTTTCTTCTTCCCAGCGCCGTTTTGCGCTTTCGAGTTTCTCGGAAAGCTGCCGTTCTTTATCGCGCAGTTCGGCGGCCTTTTCATAGCGTTGACTTTTAACCACGCGGGTTTTTTCAACTTTTACCTCTTCAATCTCCCGTTCAATCTCTTCAATTTCTTTGGGTACCTTAATGTTGGTGATGTGGACACGGGCTCCAGCCTCATCAAGGGCATCAATGGCTTTGTCTGGCAAGAACCGGTCGGTAATGTAGCGGCTGGTTAAGCTTACACAGGCCTTGAGCGCATCTTCAGTGTAATTTACATTGTGGTGGTCCTCATACCTGTCCTTAATGTTCTTAAGAATTTGAAGGGTTTCCTCTTCGGTGGTAGGTTCTACCATCACCTTTTGAAAACGGCGGTCTAAAGCCCCATCCTTTTCAATAAATTGTCGGTATTCATCTAGAGTTGTGGCTCCGATGCACTGAATTTCGCCTCTGGCCAAGGCGGGTTTAAACATGTTTGAGGCATCCAACGAACCGCTGGCTCCTCCAGCTCCAATAATGGTATGGATTTCGTCGATAAATAAAATCACATCCGGTGATTTTTCAAGTTCATTCATTAGGGCTTTCATGCGTTCTTCAAATTGGCCGCGGTACTTTGTACCGGCTACCAATGAACCCAGGTCAAGAGAAACAACCCGCTTGGTGAACAGATTTCGCGCCACCTTCTTTTGAGAAATTCGAAGGGCCAATCCTTCAGCAATGGCCGATTTTCCAACTCCTGGTTCTCCGATTAAAATGGGGTTGTTTTTCTTTCTGCGGGATAGGATCTGAGATACCCGTTCAATTTCTTTGTCTCGGCCAATGATGGGGTCCAATTTTCCCGACTCTGCCAAATTTGACAAATCTCGGCCAAAATTGTCAAGAACCGGAGTTTTGCTTTTGGGATCCAGGTTCTTTTTGCTGAAGCCACCCCCCATGTCTTCGGGTTCTTCTTCCGGTTCATTTCTTGGGGCTTCTGCCTTTGGTTTATCGCTTGCCATAAAATCAATTTCGTCTTTAACGGAGGAATAATCCACCCTATATCGTTTTAAAATTCGAGTAACAATGCTGTCTTCATCTTTTAAGATGGCCAGTAGGAGATGCTCGGTACCAATTATGGCCGAGTTGAACAGTTTGGCCTCAAGATAGGTCACTTTTAGCGCCTTTTCAGCTTGCTTAACCAAGGGGATGTTGCCAATATTGACGGTATTTTTTGAATGCGGTCGAATTGAGGTTTCAATTTCCTTTCTCAAGTCATCCATTTGGACTCCAAGCGATTTAAGGATTTTGATCCCCATACCTTCGCCTTCCCGAATCATACCTAGCAAGAGGTGCTCGGTACCGATATAATCATGGCCAAGGCGCAAGGCTTCTTCTCTACTAAAGGTGATTACATCTTTAACTCTGGGAGAAAAACGAGCTTCCATACGAATTATTTAGGGCTAGGGGTTCTTTAATTGAATGAAATTACTTGAGTGCAAGGTACGGCTTTTCTAAATTCACCTCATATCTGTCATGGGTATTATGAGGTTGTTAACATTGTGTCCATATCTTTCCATGAAAAAACGACGATTTAACATAGGTAATGCGTATTTTCGCTTTCGTTAAAACAAAATTTGTGCCCAACTAATCGACTGAAAAAATGGCAGACGAAAACTTGATTGATCCCGCGGCAGGTGGAAGCCGCATCGTTCCTATTAATATTGAAGAGGAAATGAAGTCAGCGTACATCGATTACTCGATGTCGGTGATTGTTTCCAGGGCCCTTCCAGATGTGCGTGATGGGATGAAGCCCGTTCACCGAAGGGTGTTGTTTGGCATGTTGGACTTGGGTGTTTTATCCAACAGACCCTATAAGAAATCAGCCCGTATCGTCGGGGAAGTATTGGGAAAATACCACCCGCATGGAGATAGCTCGGTGTACGATGCTATGGTGCGTATGGCTCAAGACTGGTCGCTGCGCTATCCACTGGTTGATGGTCAGGGTAACTTTGGCTCTATGGAAGGCGATAGTCCGGCCGCCATGCGTTACACCGAGGCCAGGCTAAAGAAGACAGCGGAAGAAATGCTGTCGGATATCGATAAAGATACCATCGATTTTAGGCTGAATTTTGACGATTCTCTGCAAGAGCCAACCGTTCTGCCTGCACGAATCCCCAATTTGTTGGTGAACGGAGCTGCAGGAATTGCGGTAGGAATGGCCACCAATATGGCTCCTCATAACCTAACTGAGGTGATTGACGGAATCATGGCCTACATCGATAACACAGATATTGATGTGGCAGGATTGATGCAGCACGTGAAAGCTCCGGATTTCCCAACAGGAGGTATCATTTATGGCTACGAAGGAGTTAAAGATGCATTTGAAACAGGCAGAGGCCGGATTGTTATTCGGGCAAAAACCAACATTGAAACTTTAGATAACGGAAAAGAACAAATCGTTGTAACCGAGGTTCCATATCAAGTCAATCCGGCAGAAATTCAAATCAAGGCCGCTGATTTGGTGAACGAGAAGAAAATTGAAGGGATTTCAGATATTCGTTTGGAATCAGATAGGAATGGAATGCGCTTGGTATTTGAATTGAAGCGCGATGCGGTTACCAATGTGGTTCTGAATCAGTTGTACAAATACACCTCGCTTCAAACCTCATTTAGCGTCAACAATATTGCCTTGGTTAAGGGCAGACCAATGTTGTTAAACCTAAAAGATTTGATTCGGGAGTTTGTGGACCACCGGCATGAGGTGGTGACCCGGCGAGCCAAATATGAACTGGATCAGGCTGAAAAACGCGCCCATATTCTCGAAGGGTATTTAATTGCCCTTGACCATTTAGATGAGGTTATTGCTCTGATACGGAAAAGTCCTACCGTAGATGAAGCAAAGGAAGGTTTGATTGGAAATTTCAACCTGTCTGAAATTCAGGCAAAGGCCATTCTTGAGCTTAGGTTGCAGCGTTTAACCGGTATGGAACGAGATAAAATCCGTGCCGAGTTCAATGAAATTATGGAGCAAATTGCCTATTTGAAACGGATATTGGCTGAGGAGCCCTTGCGCATGCAAATCATTAAAGATGAGCTTAGCGAAATCCGTGAGAAATACGGCGATCAACGAAGAACTGAAATTGTATTTTCTGCGGAAGATTTTAGAATTGAAGACATTATTGCAGATGAACCTGTGGTGGTTACCATTTCTCACCTGGGGTATATCAAACGGACTCAACTCCAAGAATACAGACAACAAAGTAGGGGAGGAGTGGGTTCCAGAGGTTCAGCTACCCGCGATGAAGATTTCCTTGAACACCTTTTCATTGCAGATACGCATGCCTACATGTTGTTCTTTACTGAACGTGGTCGATGCTTCTGGCTTCGCGTATTTGAAATTCCTGAGGGAGCAAAAGCCACCAAAGGTCGCCCCATTCAAAACTTGATTCAAATTGAGCAAGGAGATAGGGTGAAGGCCTTTATTGCTGTCAAAGGATTGGATAATAAAGAGTACACAGAAAGCAATTTCATCGTAATGTGCACCAAAAAGGGAATCATTAAGAAAACAACTCTTGAGGCCTACAGCCGACCAAGAGCCAGTGGAATTAATGCCATTTCCGTTCGCGAAGACGATGAATTGTTGGAAGCTAAATTGACCGATGGCAGCCATGAACTAATGATGGCATTGAAAAGCGGTCGCGCCATTCGTTTCCCGGAAGAGAAAGTTCGACCAATGGGAAGAACCGCTACGGGAGTACGGGGAGTTCGATTGGCCAATGAAACCACCGATGAGGTGGTAGGGCTGATTACTGTAGATCCAAAAGATCCGGCCGAGGTACTGGTGGTGAGCGAAAAAGGATTCGGAAAACGCTCAAATTTAGATGAGTACCGCATTACCAACCGCGGCGGGAAGGGAGTACGTACCATCAATGTAACCGAAAAAACCGGAGCCTTAATTGCCCTGAAGGCAGTGGTGGACGGGGACCATCTGATGATCATTACCATGAAAGGAACCCTTATCCGTATGGCCGTGGAAGAAATGCGGGTAATGGGCAGAGCTACTCAGGGAGTTAGGCTGATCAACTTGAAAAACGGAGATGAAATCGCCGCAGTGGCACGTGTAAAAAAGGAGGCCGTTGATGAATCTGAAACCGCAGAGTTATCAGACGGAGCTGCCAATTCTGAGGAATCTGATTTGAGCCCAGATGCGCCAACCATTGAATAACGGCATTATTCTTGTTTAACAGTTAAGAAATTTACCGCGATGAAAACAATACGTCATTTTCTTGCTCTTGGATTCATTTCAATTTCGGTTGGAGCATTCGCTCAAGATGCCGCCGTTTTAACCGCTTGGGAACACCTAAATACCTTTAAGCGCGAACGGGAAGTAAATGAACAAGTGGCCATTGATGCGCTATTAGAAGCAAAAAAGGAAATGGATGCCGCAGCAAAACATGAAACCACGGTAGCCAAATCAAAAACATGGAAACGCCGTGGCGATGTGTATTGGCTCTTGGGAACCGATCCGAGTCCTCGTTTGGTCTTGGCTAGAAAAGGGGCTTTGGATTCGGCAATGTTTTCCTATGGGCGCGCTCTAGTTGTGGAATTCAAATCCAATGGCAAGCCCAAGGTCGAAGAACCCGATGAAATTCTGAATCGAATGCTAAGCATCGGAGCCCGATTCGCTGAATCAGCTCAAAAAAATCTGAAGGCTAAAAAGTACGCTGAAGCCATTGCAGAGTTTGGCGCGGCCAAAACAGCCATGGAAATTTTAGCAAAGCAAGACCCAGATAACCGGAGCCTACAACGTCAAATGGCATATTACTGCTACTATCAGTCTGTGGCTGCTGCCGAAGCCCAAAAGGTAGATGAGGCCTTGGGTTATGCTCAAAATGCCGTTGATTTGTCGCCCGAAGACACCGCTTTTGCAGTGGCTTTGGTACGGTTAAATATTTTCGCACAAAAGTTTTCTGAGGCTCAAATAGCCATTGATGCCGCTAAAAAACGCTTTGGAAGCTTGTCTGATTTGGCTCTAATTGAGGTTAAATTGGCTATGGAACGGGGAGAAACCGATCGCGCTGCCACGCTCATCGAAAATGGAAAGAAAGAATTTCCTGCCTTGAAAACAGAGTTTATTTTGGAAGAAGTTAACTTCTACCTCAATGCAGGCAACGATGAAAAAGCCCTTGAAGCCATTGAGCAAGCCATCTCTGCGTTTTCTTCAGATCCAGCCATTTTGCTTGTTTTGAATTTTAATAAAGGCGTTATCAATGACCAGATTGCCGAAAATTTAGAGAAAAAAGATGCAAAAGGCCTCGCAGCTCAGATTGCGGAGCGCCGAGTAGCGGCCAAAATTGGTTACGAAAAAACCATAGAATTGGATGCGAATTATACTGCTGCCTATTTGCAGTTGGCCAATGCTGAAATCATCAAGGCGAATGCCCTTATTAAAAAGGCAAATGACCTTGATATTAGTAAGGTTAAGGAATATGAAGCGCTAAAAGAGGAAGCTAAAGTGTTCTTTTCCAACAGCGCTACCATTCTAGAAAAAGGCTATGCAAAGGAAAAGGCTAAACCAGATGCCGACCCAAACCGCATTGATACCTTCCAAAAAACCCTTCTTCAAGTGTACACGAAATTGGAAGATGCCGCCAAACGAAACGCCATTAAAGCCGAAATGGAAGGCGGCAAATAGGTGAGACCTATGCGCACTGCAAACCGATATACTTTAAACCGATCATATGGAATTTGAAAGCATTATTGCCAGGGCAGGAAAACCGTCCTTATACACCATTGTAGCCACTGGGAAAAATGGATTGATTGCTAAAGCTTTAGACACCATGCGCCCCGAAGCGGTAAGTCCCGCAGAACAGGTGAGCACCCTAAAAGACATTAGCATTTACATTATTGATGGCGAAGAGCCGCTGCGAAATGTTTTTGCTGGTATTTCTTCAAAATTCGAAGGTAAAGTGGCTCTTTCTCACAAAGCCGATATGCAGACACTTCGAAGCAGCTTTTCTGAAATTTTGCCCAATTACGATGCCGAACGGGTGTACGATGGCGACATTCGGAAGGTGTTTAAATGGTACAATCAACTGGTAGCCAATGGGTTTGATTCGGCTGCATCTTTTCAAGCCAAGGTAGAAGACACAAAGGCAGAGGAAGCGGCTGCAGAAGTTGAAGAAGGCAGCACCAAAAAATCCAGCAAATCTAAAGCCAAGCCTCAATGAGTGCAGGCTGGCATGGCCGAATCTTAATTGTTGAAGACAGCGAACTAAATTCCATCTTAGTTCGCCTTATCGCTGAACAATTGGGATGGAAATGCGACTGGTGTGAATCTGTTGAACGCCTCGAAAAATTGCTGAGTACAGAACACAACAAGTACGATTTTGTGCTGTTAGATCAACATTTGGATGCACAAAAGGGAGGAAAATGGTTGAAGTCGTATTTTGATGCCAATCCGGCCTGCAGTATGCCTTTTGTAGGAATTTCTGCACAGTTTTTTGAATACGATGTGCAGGATTTAATTCGTGCCGGCATTTCAGGGATTTTTCCAAAACCAATTACTCGAGAGAACCTTGAGAGCATACAGAAATCGCTTCAAGATCGGGAATTGTATGGTTTTCAGGCGAGTTATTTTAATGCCATGTTTGGGAATTCGAGTTTGATTGCTCAGAGTTTCAAGGTGTTTTTACATCGGTTGCTGGAGTTTAAAAATGAGAGCATACACGAGTATCAACAAGGGCATTGGAATCGGTCCTTGGGTATTCCGTACGATTCCTTGAATTCCGAAGGATTCAATGCCGAATTGCAACGGATTATTTCTGGCCTTTCCAAAGCCGATTGAACTGGAGCGGATTGGGCTATTTGACGCCGCTCCGATTTTATGATAATTTATATTATGTTAACTAGTGTGTTTCCATTCTCGGCCACATTCCACTTTTTTCCTCTCATTTGAAAAAGCATTCGATTTTGGGCGGGATTTCGGGCTTTCACCGGTAGTCCGCATCCAAAGGCCCTTGGGCTGCTGCCCTGCCGTGGCTCCCAAGGTCGCCCGGCATGGCTAGCGCCCAAGCGGGCCTTTGGCTTTGCGGGCTACCCGGTTCAATCCCGCCCGCAAGCCAACTCAAGTCATAAATCGCTGGTATTTACCTCGGCCTAAGGCCCAACTTCCAATAGCCAGGGAGTTTGGACAGTCAATTTTCCACCACAACGTGTTTCAATCATGCCGGCCTTGGCGTTACCTGAATGTACCACAGGATCTGTTCCAATAGTATACAAGGATGGAACAATGTACACTCGGTCCTTTTCATCGGGAACTCGGTTCTGACTCCAATTCACTGGATCATGCCAGTTGTCGGTTAATGCCTTCCCCGTCCAAACATTTGTGGTTTTCTGATAGGTTTGCATTAAACTGTCGGCCATTTGTTGTGCTTGAGTCAATGATGCTGCGCTCAAAATGGCATAATTAAAAATGGCGCAGCTACCGGGACGTATGGAATCGATGGATCCGCCTAAATATTGAGAGGCATCGCCCGGCGGACTATATGCCCGAGCTATCCCTCCTTGCATTAATGTCCACTTTTCGGCATCGGTGAAACCATTGGTGGTTTGAATGGATCCACCGGTTCCGGTAGATTCAAGCGCATAATAATGGATTGGGCCCGGTTGCAACAGCACTACACCCTGAACGATTCCACTGTTCGCATTGCGCTGCCAACCCATTTTTCCGTTGGCATAATATCCCGCTTCGTTGTTTGCCCTGGAAAAATTGGTGTCGGGCATATCTTGATCGGCAAAATAACCCATATACACCGGTCCGGCCATTTGATTCGAGATGTTTTTAACTTGATGTTCCAGAATCAAGATGCCTTTCAACCAGTTTAGGGTATCGCCATACGCCCTTCTTTCAATGCTCCAACGGTTTTGAAGGTTATCAGAAAAGGTTGAAACGACTCTACGAAGACCAAATCCATCTACTTTTTCCGTAAAAATGGGCTGTGTAGCCGTGAAGTGATTTTGAGTGGTTAAGGGGCAGCAGCCCGTAAAAGGGGCACTCAGGGTTTGGTTCATGACTTGGTTGGCGGTTCCCAACCAAAATCCCATGGGATTAAAAAATGTTTCTAACAATTGATTGGGTCCTTCTCCCCTTCTCCAGCCAATGCCTTGATAGGTAGAATTATCTGAGAAACCCAATCTACCTGTTGCGCCAATGGAAATATGGATTTCATTTTCAGTCCAGTCGTATTGTTCAGGATTTAAAAACAGGTAAAAATCAGTTTGACCGACCTTTGCAGTATCGGTATAGGTTGCTCTAAAATGAACGCGTAGATTGTTGGGGCAATTTGGACCAACGATAAAACGAAATTCATTCCACGGATGTGAAATTGTTCCTCCACCAGGTACGGCTCCGGGCTGAGCCAGCGAATCAATCCAAAGTACATGAGGCGAAAAGGCTTGAACGCGCATGGTCAATGAAGCATGGGCACCTAAAAGTCGATTCAGCGATTCTCCGCCAAGGTAAACGGTATCTCCGGGAAGAAATACACCATCGGCATCGCTGTCGTTCCAAGTTCTTTTCATGAAATGCAGTCTTGCCCTTTTGGGTTGAAAGGCGGCTCGAATTAAATCTACCCTCCCCTCTCCCATTTTTTCGATAAACGCAGCATTGGCCGCAATGGTATCGGTGGGTAGGGCGTGATTTAGAAGAATGTCAGAAATTTGAGCCGGAGAAAAATTCTGAAGGGCTCCATGCAGCAATCCTGCGGCTCCTGTAGTAATGGCTGATGCATCGCTGGTTCCTGTACCATACCCGTAGCTGTTTCCTGTGGTGGAATAGGTGTTTACTCCAGGGGCATGAATATTCACCTGCCTGTAAAACGATGATCCGCTGCTTTTTACATTGGCATTGGTACTGGCTCCCACGCTCACCGTTAATTCGTAGCCCGATGGATACAAAATGGTTTGATTGTTTGAATTTCCAGCTGCGGCAAAGACAACACAGCCTTTGTCTAAGACGGCGTATTTTAAAACATCTTGAGCAAACAAGCTTGGAGTTGTTCCTCCCCAAGAACAATTTATAAAATGAGCACCTTTGCGAGCGGCATAAACAATGCCCTCATATCCCCGACTCCATCCTTCGTTTGACTTTACCATTTTTACCGGAAGGTATTTTGTGTGGTATCCAATTCCGGCAATTCCAATTTGATTGTTGGGTGTGGCAGCGATGTATCCGCTCATTAAAACCCCATGATTTGAATTGTAGCTGTCATTTGGGGTATAATTGGGATTGTTGTCATTGTCGCCGGTATCCCATCCTCTGAAGTTATCAATGTATCCATCTCCATCGTTGTCTAGTCCATCGATGGGGTCGGCATAGTTGTAGGCAATGTTCGCCTGCAAATCGGGATGGCTAAAATTGGTTCCTCCATCCACAACGGCAATGATGGTGGTGGTATCGCCGGTACTAACGGACCAAACGGAATCGGCTCCGATATGAGGGATTTGCCATTGAAACCCATATCCTGGGTCATTGGGGTTGAGCAGTGGACTTACCTTAAATCGGGGTTCTGCATATTCTACCAATCCAGACTTATTTAACCGGTAGGCCCAGTTCCAAACTGAAATTGAATCATGAAAGCGAACTTCTATAAGGCGAGATAAGTCTGTTGGAGCCACGTTGGGGTAAACGGACTTTGGTTCGGGGATAAAACCAGGAAAAAGTAAGGTATAAGAGGCACCTACGGGAAAGATTAAATTTCGGAAAGATGAGTCCGCCTGTACCCGATTCCAGGTGCTCTGGGTGAGTTTTACGATTAATTGTCCAGGCAGCCAATCTGCACTGTTGGAAGAATGTTCCCAAACGTGACTTCGAGCGTTAAAATTGTCTTCAACTTGAGCAAGGCCAAAGGAAAACGGAAAAACAACAACCAGAACAGAACAAATGCGGTGTGTAAAATTTCGAATGTTCTGGATTATAGTCATTTAGAAAGCAAAATTTAATCCGACAGTAGGGATAATTGGCAATTGATCTACCCTATTAAATGTAATGCGATCTACGTAAAAAATGTTGTTTCGGTTGTACACATTGGTAGCTCCGATATTGGCTTCCAATTTCGTATTCTCGCCCAAATTAAAACGTCGTTTAATGTTGATGTCCAGCCGGTGATAATTGGGCAACCTTCCCAAATTTAATTGTCCTAATTCAACACCCAGTTCGCCATTTTGATTGGTATAATCTCCATTAATATTTCCATCAAACCCAACATTTTCATAAAAGCCTTGGGTTTGAGTAAAAGGGAATCCAGTTCCAAAATTCCAGCGGGCGTTAATTTCCCACTGTTTGTCTTTGCCAAATTGATATGAGGCGACCACATTCATATTGTGCCGGCGGTCAAAATGAGGAACATAATCCCGAACTTCATCGGAGCGTTCAAGGGCCATTAAAGAGTAGCCCACCCATAGGTATAAATTTTTTATCTCTGCTTTAACCAGGACATCTAACCCGGCACTCCAGCCTGTTTCACGAATCAAATCTTTTTTCTGATAATCGGGAATGGCAGAATTTCCGGGGGTATCTTCATAGAGTTTATCTCGGTTCATGCTGATCAATTGGAAGAAGTCCATGTAATATCCTTCCACGTTGAATTCGATGTTTTTGAACAATTCGAATTCAGCTCCAAAAATGGCATGCCGGGCTTTTTGCAAATCGCTTTGCAGTTGTTCGCCCTGAAAATTGTCTGATAATCCAATACTTCCACCGGCAGATAAAAACCCGTAAAATAAATTGACTACATCTCGGTCGGAGTTGGCTGCAATCAGGTTTTGAGAATACCATCCACCGGCCATTTTCAAGCGAAAATGTTCACTGATGTTGTATTTAATTGACAATCTGGGTTCTGGTGACACTTCAGCCATTGAGGCGTAGTAGTGTATTCGGAAACTCGGATCAAAAATAAACCGCCCAACCATAAACTTATACCGAGTAAAAGCGGCAAACTCGGTGGTATTGTCCTGTTGTTTAATTTCTCTATACTGACCGTTTACATAGTCAAAATTGGTTTGGAAGCCACTGGCTTCAACCCCATAGGTCAATCGGTTGGTACCATAATATTGGTGAAAATTGACATTGAAGTTAAATCCGTTGATGGATGAACTGCGGGGTTGGGTTACAGATTCAGTCAGTCCAATTTCATAATTGGAATAGCTGAAAACGCCGTCAATATTTACATTGGCCTCGCCGGGAATGATAAAGAAATTGGCTCCACCCCCACCAGACTTCCATTGTAAATCAGAGGATTCATTAAAGGTAACCCAATCGTTGTGGCTAAAGCCAAAGAAATTCAATTTGGAACCATTATTGCCAACATACAAGGTCATTTTGCCGTACCCATCAAAAAAGTTAAAGGGCAGTCCGATGCTATCTGCATACGGATAAAACACCTGCGAGCTTTGTTTTAAGAAAGAACCTTTACCACTAAGTAAAAAAGTGGCATTGGCTGCGCCATCTTTGAGCCTACCCATAGGTCCTTCAAGCATCAATTTTCCGGTGAAGGTGTTGATATTTGCACGCCCTGACAAGCGGGTTCGGTTGCCGTCTCGGGTACTTAAGTCCATGATGGAACTGATTCTGCCTCCATATTCTGCAGAAAAGCCTCCTGCATATACGTCCATGTTGCTTAGAACATCCGTATCGAATACAGAGAAAAAGCCGATGCTGTGAAAAGGATTGTAAATAACCGCTCCATCCATTAGCATTTTGTTTTGAACCGGAGGGCCGCCGCGGATGAACAATTGACCGCCCTGGTCTCCTGTTGTAATTACACCCGGAATGATTTGCATCATTTGAGCAACGTCGGCCTCTCCCCCATAGGAAGGCATGCGTTTCATTTCTTCTGGTGAAATTTTGATGACTGAAACTCCTGTATTTTCTCGCTTTTCTTGAATGCGATCATCTGTATAATCAAACCCTTTAATGACCGTTGTTTTATTGCCCAACATGGGACGAACCTGAAGGATTTGGTCTGGATTGAGTTGGATTTCTTGTGACCAAGTTTCGAATCCAACGGCGGAAATAATCAAGGTGTATTTCCCGGCTGGTAATTTGGTGATGGAGAAAAAGCCATTGTTATCTGAAGTAGTACCAATGGATTTTTCTTTAATCGAAATCGAGGCAAAGGGTACGGCTTCTCGAGTATTGGTTTGTTGAACGATGCCTTTTACCGTGGCTAAATTTTGAGCGATAGACGATAGGCTAAGGCACCAACCAATAATAAACCAAACTGCTTGCTTCATGGAAAAAAAATGAAGTCAAATGTAGCACGGAATGGCCTAAACACCAAGGAAGTTTAAAAACAATTCCTGAGTGGGCATTTAATTTCAAATTCGCACTTAGTTGAGCAAATCAATGAAATGTAAGGATTGGGGGAACTCCTTTACGATTTAGGTTGGGACTTTTGGTACAAAGGCCTACCTTTGCCAACCTCCAGCAATAACTCAAATGGACAAAAGACAATTAATCGGTTTATTTTTGATCAGTGGCCTAATGATGGCCTATTTTCTGATTTTCAACACTCCAAAAACCGAAAAACTTCCTGCTAAGGGTAAAGACACTAGCATTTCAGCCAGTTCTATTTCTGTCAAGTCTGAACGAGACAGTGTGCTTTTGGCTGCTGCACCCTCGGTGAATTCTGATACAATGGAGCAGGGAATGGATTCCAATGTGGTGGATCCTGTATTGCAAAAGAAATTCGGGGAATTTACAAGTTCTGCCAATGGAAAGCCTCAAACGGCAAGCCTTGGGAATGAATCCATCCATTTAACATTCAGCTCAAAAGGTGGCTCATTAATTTCAGCCAAGATTCGGGGAGAGCAGACCTACAAAAATCGTTTTTTAGAAAACCAATCCAAGAAAACCGATTTGGATTTGATTTTGAACGATTCTGCGGCTCTGGATTTGGAATTTTATCATGCCAATCAAAGGATACAAACCAAGGATTTATTCTTTGCTATTCATAGTCAGACAGATAAAGAATTGGTTTTAAGAGCGTACACCAATGATTCCACGGGTTATATTCAATGGAGGTATTCGTTGGTTTCCGCGGGCTATTCATTAGGGGTTGAATTAAGCATGGTAGGTTTGGAGTCGATTGTTGATCGTGGACAGAGCGATATGCCTTTGAAATGGACTCAAATCGCACCGAGACAAGAATTGAATTTATCCAACGAACGAGCGACTTCTACCGTATACTATAAAACGGAGAGTGGGTCTGTGTCTAGAATTGGAAGAGGGGGAGAGAATTCAGAGCAAATTGATGAGGCTGTAGAATGGATTTCGTTCAAACAGCAATTTTTTTGCAATGCCTTAGTCATTAAAAATGGTCTTTTCAAGCGGCCAGTACAAGCTGAAACCAAAATTCCAGCTTGGGCTGATAGCAGTGTGAACATTGGGTATACAGCATTTTTGTCTGTTCCCTACTCTTATGCTCCAAATTCGTCAGTTTCGATGGAGTGGATTTTTTCCCCGTTGCATTTTCAGACGCTGTCGGCGATGAATATTGGATTGGAGGAGCAAATTGACCTAGGGTATATTGGCCTATTTTCAATGATTAATAAGTACTTGGTTATTCCCGTTTTCAATTTCTTTGAGCAGCTGGGATTGGGCTATGGGTTAATTATTTTATTGCTTACCCTGATAATCAAATTATTGCTTTCCCCGCTTAATTTTAAGATGTTCGTTTCTTCAGCAAAAATCAGGTTATTAAAACCTGAATTGGATGAATTAAATGCCAAATTCAAACCCGATGAAGCCATTAAGAAGCAACAGGCCGTAATGCAATTGTATCGGCAAGCGGGGGTGAATCCATTGGCGGGTTGTTTACCCATGCTGGTTCAAATGCCTTTTTTACTGGCGATGTTTAGCTTTTTCCCTTCTGCCATTGAACTTAGGCAACAGGGTTTTTTGTGGGCTGAGGATTTATCCACGTACGACAGCATTTTAAACCTGCCGTTTGAAATCCCGTTTTATGGTTCACATGTAAGCTTGTTTACCTTATTGATGACTGCTACTACCATATTGTACACTCATTTGAATAGTTCTCAAATGCAAACCGGTGCGAACATGCAGCAGATGAAAATAATGATGTACATCATGCCGATTGTCTTTCTGGGGGTTTTAAATAGCTATAGTGCCGGTTTGAATTACTACTATTTTCTTTCCAATGTCGTTTCCATTCTAATTTATTTGGCCATTCGATATTTGTTTATTGATGAAAACAAACTTCGGTTGAAGATGGAAGCCCATAAGGCAAAGCCTCAAAAGAAGAGCAAATGGATGCAGCGGCTAGAAGATGCGCAGAAAATGAGGGAACAACAGGTGAAACAGCAATCAGCACCTAAAAACAGACAGGGCCGTCGGAATAAATAAGAAATCAATAACTGAATTCAAATTCAGGCAAATTGGGTGATGCTGGGATGAGCCGTTTGCCTTGAAGTTGATAGATGGTATTTAATTCTTGTCTGCCGTTTTCTGTCCAGAAGTAACCGGTTAATTTTAACCCATTATCGGTCCAGTTCCAAGAACCAGAATACATGGAATACGGGAATGAATCTCCATTTGAAGAGCTACTCCACAAAAGATCAAACGTTCCATTTCCTCGAAAAAGCGCTTGCACCCACTGACCTGAACTGCCTGACACAGTGGCATCGCGTTCCGTTTCCCAATCGGGAGCTTCAGGAACGGATTTGGACCAAGCCTCATCAAACCAAATGGCCTTATTTAGTGGCCAATCTGGAGGAGTAGACCTCATCCATTTGCTGGAATGAGCCTTAAATTGAAGCGAATCTTCCTGAATTCTATACCATTTTGCTCCGTCCCAAAAATCAAATTCCATGAGGTTGATGGACTCTCCCTCAAGCAGAGTAGCTGTAAAAGAAAGGTTTTTTGTCGCTACTGTATCAAAGGTGAATTTATGTTCTACTGTACCCGTATTTAAATAGGATATTTGACTTGATCCATTGGGCTTATGCCAAATAAGCTGAACGCAGGAGGGAGATGCGGATTCACCTTTAACTCTGAAGCCTAGAAAGGCCCTTAAATCTGGAAACTGAATAAATATTCGACGTTCTTTAACCAAGGAGTTTAATTCAATCCCTGAATACTCTCGACCGTCGTTTAAGGAAAAGCGCTCATCGGATGAGGGTTGCTCGGTGATTCGGACAAACCCGTCTGTAGTTTTAAAGGGAGCTGTTTTTTTATTTGCAACAGTAAACTCAATTTCCGATATACCTATGGGCTTGGACTCAAAAAGGGTCGCCAATCCTTTTTTTACACGCGCTTGAGATGAAAAAGGGGAATTGTTCAATGCCAAGGCTACCCTACTCCACTGGTTATCTAGAAGAAACACCAATTTTAATTTCCGAATTGAATCTGGAAGAGTTATCCAAGTGTTTACATAGGCCTCTATTCCACCTCGGTCGGTAAAACAAAGGATCCTTGATGGTTTAGAGAACATATCGCCCTCCATCCACCCAATCCGAAACTTGGCACCTTGAACGGGTGTTTCAAAGGTCCACTCAAAACCCTCCAAATGATTCAAGCCAGGAAGTGTACTCCAATAGGATTGAGAATCCCCGTCAAAAGCAAAATCAAATCCATATTTTGAGAAAGGGAGGCGGTAAGAACTTATCCATTGGAATTCCGGACGGAGATTCGTGTCTGGATGCATTGACACCACAGTGCTATAGTCAAACGGGGTAGATTCCTCATCGGGTGTGGTCGCATCTGGATTGCAACCCCATAAACCGGCGAATCCTATCCCGAGAATTATTCCCAAGGTATGCTTGAAATAAGGCGAAAAAAACTCTATCTTAAACCGCATGAAGTCAAAGGTAACTCAAAGAATTCTCATCTTTACCGCATGAAGTATAGCATTGTTTTGCTTTTTGGATGTCTTTTTTCCTCGATATCATTGGGGGCACAAGATTCCATGGATTCAATATTTGTAGGAATCCCGGCTAGGGATTACCTGATGGGGAAATTTGAGCCATTGTCCTTTCCTGATCAATTTCTATTGCTTCCTTCCAAATGCAGTGAGGGTGAACAACGGTTGAGAAAAGAGGTGGTTGTTGCCTTTTTGAAGATGGCAGATTCGGCAGCAAAAGAAGGCGTTTTTTTGAGGGTTGTTAGTGGGATTCGAAATTTTGATCGGCAAAAAAGAATATGGGAAGCCAAATGGACAGGAGAACGAAAAGTTGAAGGCAGGAATTTGGCCAAATCGAGATTGAATGCCGAGCAAAAGGCATTGCTCATTATGAAATACTCTAGCATGCCTGGAACATCAAGGCATCATTGGGGTACAGATTTGGATATAAATAGCGTTGATGATGCCTATTTTAAAACAAAAGAAGGATGTGGAGTGTACGAGTGGTTAAAAACACATGCGGCGCATTTTGGTTTTTGCCAGGTTTACTCTTCCAAGGTGGACGGGCAGCGGACGGGATATGAAGAAGAAAAATGGCATTGGAGCTATTTGCCTTTATCCAGTCCATTTTTGGCTAAATACAGGGCTGAATTTTCCAACTCTGATATTCGTGGTTTTATTGGGTCTGAAGTTGCTCCAACCATTCAGGCCATCGAAAACTTTGTATTTGGCATCAGTACACATTGCAGCTCTAACCCATGAATTCAACCTTGGTTGTCCGTTTTAATTTAATCTTATGCTGTTTTAGCCTAAGCTTGAGCAGCCAGACAGTTTTTTTTGGACCGGACCAAGGATTTTGTCAGGGGCGCAATATGGTTTGGAATTCGAGCCAAAGTACATTTCTTTTTTTTGGAACAGAGCGCAGCGATGCCAATGCACAGGATGCATTTGTCAGCTATCAGGTAGATACCGCCTTAAATGTGTTAAGTTCCAAACGCTATCTATTTCCGGGGCCTGCATTTCCAGGCACAATAGAGCCGTTGCCCAATGGAGCTGAGTTTTTAGGCTGTGGTGGGTATTATTTACCTTCCGGCAATTCGGTAGGAGTATTGATTTGGTTTGATACACAAGGTGACACCATTAAATCTGTAGAATTCCCTGTATTTTTTGGTTCATCCAGCATAAAGCGAAGCAGCATAGGACCACAAGGAAAAATAGGGTTTGTTGGCTACCGAACTTCTGGACAAAACAACAGCAGCGATATATGGATTGGCCAATTGGATTCGTTGGGGAATCTGGAGTGGGAACGGACGCTGGGTGGGCCTTTGAATGATGTTGGGCATGGAATACGGTGGCATTCAGGAAAACAAGCCTGGGCAATTTCGGGTGATTTTGAAACCAGTTCGTATGGAAATTATCTTGCTTTTATTGATAGCCAAGGACAATGGCTTAGCGATAGCCTGATTTCAGATGCCAATGCCAATGGCAACTATGTGTTGGAGATTGATGCTGCAGGAAGGGTTTTTATGGCCGGGGAATCTACAACCAATTCTGGTCCAGCATTTGACATCTTCCTTGTTTCTACCTCTACACAGGGAAATGTGCAACGGTGGGGTTATTTTGGCGGGACAGGTACTGAAGCCGGATTCTCGTTGGTTTGTACTTCTGATGACTCCCTGCTCGTTTCAGGTTATAGCACGAGCTTTTATCCGGGCTCGCCGATTAATCCTTACATAATCAAAATGGATAAATCGTTTTCAGGAGGACGATACAGCAGTTTAAATTTCCCATATATAGGCATTTCGTATGGATTGCTGCTTCGGCCCAATGGAGAAATGTATGCCTCTGGGAGCCTAAACCAGCGGCATTTTATTTGGAAAGTACAGCCCGATTCAATGATGGATTTACAGGGTCGATTCAGTGCATTATTGCAGACGGAAATGGTGAAATTAAATTCTGATTTTCCCGTTTGGAATCGGGGCTTACAGGCTTGGGAAATTAACAGGTCAGAGGTGAACTTTAGCGAGGCTGACCTACAGTTGTTGGATATCCGAGGGACTCAAATCCCATTTTCATTCGGTGTTTATGGAGAGAAAATCAGCGTACATCCCAGGTATTCTCTTCCAGAAGGATTGTACTTTATAACATCTAAAAAATGGCGGTTAAAAGCATTTAAGCCTTGAGGGAATGCTGGCGGGTTTTAAAAATTTGATAATTCATTTTTTAGGGATTCAGCAGCCCCCCTGGGTCTGCATTGGAGAATACACCAATAAAGAGGCTGCTGAGGCGTTTTTATTGGCCTGTTATTCAAAAGGATTTTGGGTGGAATTGCGTGAGGTTCGGAGTAGTTTTAATGCTGTGACCGGCATAGCTGCAGGTCCGACCTTATGGATGATTGATTTACGTAGTGAAGAAGTAGAGGCGTTTGAGAAGGCGCTTAAGGTTGCCCCATTTTTATCATTAGAGGGGCATTGGGTAAGCACCCTATCTAGTCTTGATGCAGGGAAAAACTTAAAATTCCCCTTGTATTTGGATGCCGAAAACAGGCACATGCTGTTTCATTTGGTTAAAACTAGTGGGGCCGCCGCGGGAGGGATTGAAGATGCTAGCCCGAAAGGGACATGATTCTGGGCTGCGTGCGCTTTAGGGAGCGACCTTGGGAGCTACCCTAAAGCCACTGCAGTCCGAATCATGAACCGCGGACTAGCTCTGAAAGCCCGTACCCGCCCTAAAACAAAAAAAACTCCAAGGGAAACCTTGAAGTTTTAGCGGTCCGGACGGGACTCGAACCCGCGACCCCATGCGTGACAGGCATGTATTCTAACCAACTGAACTACCGGACCATTATAAAAAGAACATGATTTCAACTGAAATCGGGAGTGCAAATGTAGGGCTTTTTTTTACGTTGCAAAATCCTTCCCTTAAAAAAACCACTAAAATTTTCGTGAAAAGGGAAATGGTTTTCTCATACGGATGAGTAACAAAAAGGGGATCAGCACATAAGGTAAATTTAGAGGAAGGAATCGGGCTGGATTTTGGCAGCGCCATTCTGGTTCCCCAAAAAATTCAACTCCAAAAACGATAACACCTGTTATCACCGAGATTGCAGTAGCATACATAATAGCAGGAACATGAATCCAATTTAGCCCTTTCCAGATGGCATATACTAAAACCAGATAAAAGGGGCCGTAAACGAAAGCGCTAAGGCCAGTAACCATGCGCATCCAGTGTGGTGGATTTAAGAAAAGTGGATCACATTGGTAGGCATAGGCATAGTTCCATCGCACCAAAATATTGGGGCTATCGGCCGCCATAGGTTCTCCCAAAATAGTAGGGATGGAATCTGAAATCATGGAGGTGATAAAGAACAGCGTAAAAACCAGCATAAAAAACCGATCAAATGGTCGGTCTTTAAGAGGTAATGAGGGAGGCGTCTGCATACCTAAGGTTATTGTCCGGCGTTACTTACAAACCGAGTTAGCTCTTCTTTGCTTGAGCTGTACGAGAACAAACTGTTTATTTTAAAGTAATTGCCTTTATCAATGCAGAAGGCGTAGGCATATTTCGCCATATTGAGTTTATCTTGTTCAAAAGAAAACAGATTAAGAACTTCCATAATTTGAGCTGTTGTGAAGCATTTTTTGGAAGCAATAACTTGTCTAGCCACCGTTGATTTGGTATTTGAAAAAGCAATTTTTGATAATTCGTCTATCATTTCTTTTTGTTCTTGAGCGGAGACAGAGCAGGCTGGAGTGGCTGGAGTAGCGGGTTCATTGGGAGAAGGACGCCCATTGATGAACATACTGAAATCGCGTTTCAAATTGGGTAAAGTGAGGGCATCGCCACAGCGGGCATAATTGTCTTCATCGTATACAATATTAATCGCATCTTTAAAGAAATTCAAGCGATTTTGCTGTTGGTTCATAAGAGTGGACAGCTTCATGATCTGTGCAGTAGAAAGGCATTGTTTCTTTTCAATCAATGAGCGGCAAAGGCGTTGGGCTTGATCTTCTGCAACCGTCGCAGGGAGGTCCCTGGTTAATTCATCAAAATCCGATTCGGGCATGGGCTCAATGCAGCCGGTATTGCCTAGATAATTATCGATGGAAGGGTATCCAAGAGCGGGCCAGTTTCGTTTTTTCGGGGACTCTACAACCATTTTAGATTGTTTGAAGTCAATTTTAGTTGGTTCGGGTTGGGGGGTTGGTTGACCAATGGTTGCAGTGGCATCGTGGAGTCTGAAAACAGTTGAAAAATATGCGAAACCGTCGTAAACGTCATAAAAATTCACCTTATCTACCGTTTTAGAAAATGCCATAAGAGCAAAATCATACTTGCTTTGATCTGAAGGAAGAAGTAGGACAATGGCCTTTACTTGGGCTGAGCTTAGGCATTGATTGGCCAACAAGGCTGCGGATTGGCTCATACCCAATTCTGAACCTGCAGTTTTGACTCGAGCCAAACCTTGTTGGAATGCTGCATTTGACATCGGAGTAGTACAAGGTTGTGCCCATGAAAAAACAGGAAGGAAGAGCACCGAGAAAATTAAAAAGTAGATTGAACGCATGGTGGTGTTTGTTATTAGTTATAAAGGTTTTAAAAGCAATGCAGTAGTTAAAGCTGTTGGGTAATTCCAAAAAGAATGCCAAAAATAAACCATGGAGTTGAAATGGCTCAGTTGTTATCGGTTTTTGATTGACTTTCTTTCCAAATTTTATATTCTGTATCAGCCAGGCCATGGTCGAGCGAAAATCCCGGGTTGGATTCCATTATTCTTGGTGGGACTGAAGACAAAGATTGCTGGCAGGCTGCGGGTAGTTTTTGGTACAATAGCGTGCCGAGTGTTTTCCATTCCAGCATTTCTGGAGAAACATCTTTGATGATTCTTGCGGGATTTCCTAGCAGCAGTTTTCTGCTTGGAATTTTCATTCCGGTTGGAACAAACGAAAGGGCGCCAACGATGGATTCGTCGCCAATTTCAACCTTATCCATAAGAACAGAGGACATGCCAATAAGGACATTTTTGCCCACCAGAGCTCCATGCACCACGGCAGCATGTCCGACGTGTGCTCCTTCTAAAATGCGAACCGTGTCGCCCGGGAACATATGAACCACACAATTGTCTTGAATGTTGGCACCTGCTTCAACTTCAATACTACCGAAATCTCCGCGGAGCACGGCTCCAGGGCCGATAAAAACGTCCTCGCCAATCCAAACGCGACCAATCACCGATGCAGAAGGGTGTACAAACGCTGTGGGGTGAATAGAAGGGGTATGTCCCTCAAAGGAATAAAATGGTCCGTTTTCACGATACTTTTCCATGGGCTGATTTTTTAATCAATTGAAACAGAGAAAAGCAACCTGAAACGAGAGCTGAAGTTGCTATACCCATAATTAGAGAGCCAATAACACTCATCATCAGGTAACTTTTAATATTAAAATAGGCTTCAGCTTCGGGAAGGCTGAAATACCCGCTAGACACAGAATATTGAATGGCATTGTCAAAAAAATGGGGAGTAATGACGTAGCTGACAATCAATTGCATAAATGGACTAAGTACCGTAATGAAAAGAGTAGTTCGGAATCCAAATAAAAAACCCATTTTAAAGGGCAGATGCAAAAAAGCAGTATCCCGTTTAAAATCTAAAAGCGCGAACAAATACATTAAGATAGCAGGAATGGCGAAAAGATTTGTTCTGGTTTGGTGCAAGTGAATGTGCGTATCGTGCCAACCTGAAACTCGTTCAAATACCATCCAAGCTAATAAAATAACGTTGAAAAAGATGGCCCATTTCATCTCTAAGGTGTACTTCAGTAGGTTCATTCGTTTTGATATTGAGTCCAAAGATAAGCGGAAACATCTTGAACCACTTAGATTAAAGGGGGAAGGTCCTAAATCATATCCAGGTTTTACCCAACCCTGTGGGGAAGCATTCCCTACAATTCGGTTTAAAATATGTACTTTAGCGGTCTAAAATTGAAAAGAAATGATCTACGATGTTTTGGTAATTGGAAGTGGTCCTGGGGGGTATGTGGCAGCCATTCGTGCGGCCCAACTTGGTTTAAAGGTGGCTGTGGTTGAGCGTGAAAATTTGGGTGGAATATGTTTGAATTGGGGTTGTATTCCAACCAAAGCTCTTTTAAAAAGTGCTCAGGTGTTTGATTACTTGAAACATGCTGGAGAGTATGGCATAAAAGTGAAAGAAATTGAAGCCCAATTTGGAGATATGATTTCGCGTTCCAGACAAGTCGCCGATGGAATGTCTAAGGGAGTACAATTCCTGATGCGGAAAAACAAAATTGAGGTCATCATGGGGTCAGGAAAACTAGAGGGGAAAGGGGCTGTAACCGTTACTGATTCAGAGGGTAAATCTGTGTTATATCAGGCCAAGCACATTGTTTTGGCAACTGGAGCACGGTCGAGAAAAATTGATAGCATACCTCAAGACGGAGAACGCATAATTGGATACCGTGAGGCTATGACCTTGAAGGAGCAGCCCAAGCGAATGATTGTAGTGGGTTCGGGTGCAATAGGTAGTGAGTTTTCCTATTTCTATAATGCCATAGGAACGAAAGTTACCTTAATTGAGTACATGCCCAACATCCTTCCTGTAGAGGATGAGGAATCTTCAAAAACCATGGAGAAGATTTTCAAAAAGCAGGGCATAGAAATACGGACGGGCACAACTGTAGAAAAGGCATCGGTAAAAGGAAAAGAGGTTGAAGTTGTGGTATCAAAAGATGGAAAGAAAGAGACGTTGGTTGCTGACGTAGTGTTATCTGCGGTTGGTATTGAAGCCAACATTGAACATTTGGGGATTGAAAAGGTTGGAATTAAAACAGAACGGGGAAAAGTACTGGTGAATGAATTCTATGAAACCAACGTTTCGGGGGTATATGCCATTGGAGATCTAATTCCTGGTCCGGCCCTAGCTCATTTGGCGTCGCATGAAGCCATTGTTTGCATTGAAAAAATAGCTGGGAAAAATCCACATCCCATTGATTACACCAATATTCCTGGATGCACATACACCTATCCGGAAGTTGCTTCGGTTGGATATACCGAAAAATCAGCGAAAGAGGCAGGATATTCCATTAAGGTTGGAAAATTCCCCTTTAGTGCTTCTGGAAAAGCCAGCGCTGCTGGAGCCAAAGACGGCTTTGTCAAATTAATTTTTGACGAAAAATATGGTGAATTGCTTGGAGCGCATATGGTGGGAGCCAATGTGACAGAAATGATTGCCGAAATTGTAATGGCTCGTAAACTAGAGACGACCGGGCATGAAATCATCACTGCCATTCACCCCCACCCTACCATGTCAGAAGCAGTCATGGAGGCCGCAGCCGCTGCGTATGGTGAGGTAATTCATTTGTGATTCGTTTCTGGCGTGTGTGGTATAACGGGCGGTTTTTTTAAAGAAACCATTAACGTTTCAGCTGCCGAAGCTTCGATTCAGTCTCTAAAGCTTCGCGGACCAGACCATCAGCAGGTTGCTTTTTTTGAAAACTGGTTTTTGGGCCATGCTCGATTGGCCATAATAGATTTAAGTTCAGCTGCTCAGCAACCCATGAATAGCTCTTGTGGGAGGTATTCCTTAGTCTACAATGGTGAAATCTACAATTTCAGGAGAATTCGGACTGAGTTGGAAGCTTTGGGGCGTTCCTTCAAGACAGAAAGCGATACGGAAGTTTTATTGGTTGGTCTGATCCAATGGGGAAACGAATTGTTACCTCGGTTAAATGGTTTTTTTGCGTTTGCATTTTTTGATCGAAGTAGAAAAGTGTGTTTGTTGGGTAGAGATCGAATGGGGATAAAACCCCTTTGGCTTTGCAGTACAGAACAAGGGTATTTTTTCGGTTCAGAACATAAAGCTTTACGTTTTTTAGGGATGGGGCCAGACATTAATCCGACAGCAGTACGTGCCTACTTTCGGATGGGTTATATTCCAGGTCCACTTTCCATATTTAGAAATGGGCACCAATTAATGCCGGGTCATTGGGTGGAATTGAGTGAGCAAGGTTTTGGACAGCCAATAGCGTGGTGGAGTTTTCCGGAAACGTTGAGCGAAGGAAGTAGCACTATTCCCTCGTACGAACAAGCCTGCATTCAAGTAAAAAAAATGGTAGAAGATTCCGTAACAGATCGCTTGGTTTCGGATGTACCCTTGGGAAGTTTTTTAAGTGGAGGTGTAGATTCGAGTATTGTAGTTTCTGTAGCGGCAAAGCGGGTAAAAGGGCTTCATACCTTTAGCATTGGCTTTAAAGATCAACCTTACTTTGATGAAACAAGGCATGCGGAGCATATAGCAAAACTGTATGGAACAGACCACACCACCTTTAGGTTATGCAATCAAGATTTATTGAGTCATGTTCCCGAAATGCTTCAACAATTGGATATGCCATTTGCTGACAGTTCGGCTCTTCCAGTATTTATATTATCGAAGGAGACTAAAAAGCACGTTACCGTTGCATTGTCTGGAGATGGCGGGGACGAATTGTTTAGTGGATATCATAAGCATGCCGGTGAATGGGCCATTCGGAACGACATAGTAAAGCGCAGTTTGGCTATCCTTGCTCATCCATTGACCAAAAATTTCAAAGGCAGTCGGAGTGGCAAGCTGGGCAACACCATTCGGCAAATCAATAAATTTTATGAGGGAAGGCAAAAGAGTGCATTTGACAGGTATAGAGCTTGGGCGGGTGTGGTTGATGATGCCTGGGTTGACGCATTGTTGTTGCAGCCTGATTTGGTTGAGCGTGAACTTGATGTGTTGCGCCCTTTGATCGATGGTCGGGGAACATTGGAACTCGATTTCAATGCCGTTTTAGAGGCTGATTTGCGCTTGGTATTGCCATTTGACATGCTTACCAAGGTTGATTTAATGAGTATGGCCAATTCTTTAGAAGTTCGGGTCCCTTTATTGGACTACAGACTCGTTCAATATGTACATGCGTTGCCTAGATCATTTAAAATTGATGGTAAAAGAAAGAAAAAGCTCTTAATTGATGCATTCAAGCAAGAATTGCCTCAAGAAATTTGGCAGCGAAGAAAGCAAGGATTTGAAGTTCCATTGCTTCCTTGGTTTCGTGGAGAGCTGAAAGGGTTGTTGAAAGAAACCCTAGACCTTGAAAAAATAAAAACACAAAAAATATTAAATCCAGAACTTGTAGCTCTTGAGCTACAGCGGCTTGATAGCAAGGATCCCGGGGAATTGCATTTCAAATTATGGAGTTTATTTGTTTGGCAAACCTGGTTTGACAAAACAATATCCCAATAAAAATCTATTTTTGTTTTAAATTTGGAAATAATTCCAAAATTTGGAAAATGCCAAGAGTTTTACGCATCATCAACCGATTTAACTTGGGAGGGCCCACCTACAATGCGGCCTATTTAACCAAGCATTTGGGTGCGGAATATACCTCACTTTTGGTGGGTGGTCAAAAAGAGGATAGTGAAGATTCTTCGGATTTCATATTGAGGCAAGTGGGAGTTCATCCCCTATTGATACCTGAGATGCAGAGGTCTCTCCACTACAACAATGACATCAAGGCCTATTTCAAGATAAAATCCATTATTGAGCGTTTTAAGCCGGACATTGTTCATACTCATGCCTCAAAGGCGGGGGGATTGGGGCGTATGGCCGCTTTTGCCTGCAATGTACCGATTGTAGTGCATACCTTTCATGGTCATGTTTTTCATTCCTATTTCAATAAGGCGAAGACCCATTTTTTCAAATCGGTGGAACGGCGATTGGCCCGTCGGACAGACCGGATTATCGCCTTATCGGACCTTCAGAAAACAGAATTGGTAGAAGAGCACCGCATTTGTTCTTCAGAAAAAGTAACGGTAATACCATTGGGATTCGATTTGTTCAGATTCCAAGAGAATCGGCATGACAAGCGAATTGCTTTCCGCCGATCCTTTCAAATAGCTCCGGATGAAATAGCCATTGGAATAATTGGCAGATTGGTTCCAATAAAAAACCATACCTTCTTTTTGCAGGCATTTGCTCAAGCAAAACGAAGTTCGTTTAAACGAATTAAAGCAATTTTGGTGGGCGATGGTGAGCTTAGAAACGAACTGGAAAAAGTCTGCGATGCATTGGGGCTAATTCATGCCTCGAGTCCAGAAAAGGCGAAGGATGCAGATGTTGTATTTGCAGGTTGGCAGAAGGATGTGGATGTAATTAATGCGGGATTGGATATTATAGCTTTAACTTCTTTAAACGAAGGAACACCAGTAAGTTTAATTGAGGCTCAGGCCTCAGGAAAACCGATTGTATCAACGCGTGTTGGGGGAATTGAAAATGTGGTTTTGCCTGGGAAAACGGCCTTGTTGGCGGAGCCTGGAGATTTAAATGGATTCGTCCAGCACATGTTGGCCTTAATTTCAGATCAACAATTGCGGGTTTCTATGGGGGACTTAGGCTGGGATTGGGTTAGTCAGCGGTTCCACTATTCCAGGTTGGTGACCGATGTTAAATCATTGTATGAGGAATTGCTTGTTGAAAAAGGAATCAATTATAGCGTGCTGAATGCCATTGAAGCACATTAATAATTCCTACATTTGCGGGAATATGTTGTTCATGAAATTAAGGTCTAAAATCATTTTAGGAATGTTGGCCATGGCACTGCTTATTGGAGGCAGTGGTTGTAGGGTTTTTCAGCCTAATTTCATGTTACGGACTCCGGCCAATTATCAGTTCGATGAAATTCCTGAAAAAGTAGATACGGTATATCGTTTGGCTGTAAATGATGTGTTGAATTTTTCCATTTTGGGAGATTATGGGGCGCCAATGATTAGCAATGGTGGATTTGGAATGAATGGGGGTATGGGAATAAATGGTGGCATTGGTGGAGGTATGGGTGCAGGTATGGGAATGAACGGAGGCATGGGAATGAACGGAGGAGTGGGAATGGGAGGTGGAGGGTTCTCAGCCCTGGTTGAATTTGACGGAACCTGTAAGCTTCCGATTGTAGGTCGAGTACCTTTAGCTGGCATGACAAATAGAGAGGCAGAGGCCTATTTGGAAGGGTTGTATAAGGAATTGGAAATTAAAAATCCTTTTGTTCAGGTGGGCGTCGGTAATCGGAGAATATTTCTTTTCAATGGAACTGGGTCTGGTACGCAAGTTGTTCCTTTGTTTTTGGAGAATATGAATTTGTTTGAAGTTATTGCCATGTCGGGGGGTATTTCTCCGAATGGCAAGGCACATCGAATAAAGGTGATTCGGGGCGATTTGAGAGATCCGCAGGTATATTTAATGGACATTTCAACACTTGAAGGAATGAAAATGGCTGATTTGACCTTACAGCCCAACGACATTGTTTACATTGAACCTAGAATTCGACCTATTGAAACCTTCTTTGCTGCCATTAATCCCTATTTGACAGCATTAGGATTTTTGGCCAGTTCAGTCACTACCATCATTGTTGTGGCTAATTTAAAATAACTCATGAGCGACGAACGTAGGCCGGTTACCGCCATAAACCAAGATTTAGACCCAGCATTGCTGGGAATGATATTCCGACGTTCCCTTTGGATTATTTTGCTGCTTGGTGTTATTTCTGCTGCGGCTGCATTTTTATTTTTGAGGTATACGACTCCTACGTTTGAGACCTTTAGCGTAATTCAGCTTACCAAAGCGGATGAGGATAAGAAAGACTACTTGAATCAGGGTAGTTTTTTTGATCTTAATTTAGCCAGAGAACTTGAATTGCTTAGGTCTCCAGTGTTTTTGCAACGGGTTATCGATACACTCCCCTTGGATGTGACGTATTATCGAAAAGGAGCTATAATGTCTTCGGATAATTACAATAAGGCGCCATACTACATAAAAATTGAAAAGGTTAATCCATTGATTTTTGGAGTTCCAATCCATGTTGATTTTAATGAAGACAGAACGGTTACTGTTCGATTTGAAATTGATGAGACAAAGGAAACGGAAACTATATCTTTAAATACGCCCAGAAAGTTTGGATATTTTGAATTGACAGTTGTATGGCGGGCCCCAGATTTCTATTACGAGACCAACGATTTCCACTACTTTGTTATAAATGATCCTGAATCGTTGAATGGCAAATATTTGCCTGGACTTGAGATTGAAATTGAAAATGAGGAAGCCAAAACCATTAAAATTGCGTACACCGATGTAAACTCGTTTAGAGCATCCGATATGGTTAATGCCGTGGCGATGGCCTATGAGAGTTTCTATATCGATTCAAAACAAGAAAGCGCCAATAAAATGCTCACTTATATTGATGAGACGCTTGGTTTAATCAAGGATAAGTTGGAGGAAGCAGATTCAAGCTTAAAATCGTATCAGCGAAAATATGGTCTTGATGGTCCAACGACTGAATTAACTACTGCCGGAGATTTTGGGAAATTGCTTGAATTGCAGAAACAAATTGAAGAATTAAAACTTACCCTTCAAGTTACAAGAACGGTATATCAGAAGATTTTAGATAAAAGCACACCGGTTGGAGAAGCAATCATTTTAGCAAGCCAGGTTCAAAATAGTCCTGGTGTTGCATCATTGGTTCAACAAATTCAAAATATGTTGCTTCAGCGCGAGCTTATGCAATACAATTTCCAAGAATCTAGCAATCAGATAAAGCGATTGGATTTTCATATTGATGTGATTCGAAATCGGATGGCCAAGGCTGTTGAATATCAATTGGAGAGTTTAGATTTTAAAACCAAAGAAAACGAACAGCGAATCAAGGATCTTGAAAGCAAACTTTTTATTGAAAAGAGTATTGCTGACCAAATTGAATTGGCGCGTTTGGAGCGTGTGTATGAAGTTAATGAGAAGTATTACGACGAATTAATTCAACAGAAAGCTGAGTTTTCATTGGCAAGAGAAGGTTACACTCCCGATTACAGGGTTTTAAGGTATAGCCGACCGAACGATACGCCCGTATCTCCAAATAAGAAATTGGTTGTTGGAGGAAGCTTTGTTGGTTGGTTTATAATTAGTTTTTTGATTGTCGTTGTCAGATATCTTTTGTTTAATCAAATTTTATCAATTGCTGATGTTAGCAAGCACACTTCAGTGCCATTTTTAGGTATTGTATTTCAATATAAGATTGGACTCCCCATTTCCCAGTTAATTGTCGATAAAAAACCAAAATCAACCATTGCAGAGGCCTTCAGGAATATTCGGGCCAATTTGGATTTCATCAATTCTGACCCTGGAAGTAAATTAATAGCTGTTACCAGTACGATTTCGGGGGAGGGTAAAACGTTTATCGCCTTAAATATTGCAGGGATACTTGCCTTAGCTGGCAAGCGCGTCGTGGTTATTGACGGTGACATGCGTAAGCCTAAAATTCACTTAGGATTCAATTCCCCCAACAAAAAAGGTTTAAGCACCATCTTAATTGGTCGAGACACCTTTGAGGATTGCGTCCAAACCTCAGAAATTGAAAACCTGGATTACATTACAGCTGGGCCGATTCCTCCAAACCCTTCCGAATTGATTATGGGCCATCGAATGGATGACATGTTGGATGAATTGCAAAAAACCTATGATTTTGTAGTGGTGGATAATCCACCGGTAGGAATTGTAACGGATGGTGTATTTGTTTTGCGGCGTGCAGATTACCCTATTTATGTGTTTAGGGCCTCTTATTCTAGAAAGTTCTTTATTAATAACTTAGAACGGCTCCACGACACCAACCAAATTCAGAAAATCAGTTATGTCATTAATGGTTTGCCGCCGTTTAGACGCAAAGGAAGTGGTTATGGATATGGCTATGGTTATGGATATGCCTACGGTTATGGATACGGATATGGATATGGTTACGGGTATGGTTATGGATATGGATATGGGTACACAAGTGACGACAATGAAGAGGAAATTCGCCGTCGTAGGGCAAGAAAAAATCCAATGAGTTGGTCTGGTTTAAGTCGAAGGTTATTTCCAAGTAAAAAGCGGTCTGGAAGAAACGATTAACCCAACTATGGAAAAGATTGAAACCGGCATTGGTGGCTTAATTTTGCTCCGTCCAAGAGTTTTTGAAGACGATCGGGGATATTTTATGGAGAGTTTTAATCGTTCTGTATTCAATCGATTGAATTTGGATGTTGATTTTGTTCAAGACAACGAGTCTCAATCAGAAAAGGGCGTTTTAAGGGGATTGCATTTTCAACATCCGCCTCATGCTCAAGCTAAATTGGTTCGCGTGATTCGGGGTGCTGCCTTAGATGTGGTTGTGGATATCCGTCGCTCTTCTCCTACCTATGGTCATCATAGAAGTTTCCTTTTGGACGATAAAAAAAGAGAAATGCTATTTATTCCCGAGGGATTTGCGCATGGTTTTCTGGCCTTAGAAACCCCTACTCTTTTTTCTTATAAATGCAGCAATTTTTATTGTAAAGATGCCGAGGATGGTTTGGCATGGAATGACCCTACGTTTAACATACAATGGGATATTCAAAATCCTATTCTTTCAGAAAAGGATAAGCGAGCTGGGCTTTTTTCTGATTTTCAAACTCCCTTCAATTAATTTGTAGCGTGTTTAAACCGGAAGTAGTATATAGCCTTTTCGTTGTTTTTAGTGGCAGCTTGGCTTTATTGATTTATGCTTTGTTGTTGAAATTTTCATCGAATTTGGGCAATCGAAATCAAGGAAACCTGATTCGTTGGTCAACAACAGTAAAGCCTTCGGTTGGAGGAATTGGATTTTTCATTGTTTTCTTGACCTCCTTGGTTTTTTCAATGCTAATGTATCCGGATGATGTAGTAAAACCTGAGGTGTTAGGTCTTGCTGGAGCCGTAACGCTGGGTTTTCTTATTGGATTGGCTGATGATGCGTACAATACAAAGCCATGGCTCAAATTTGCTGGTCAATTTCTTTGTGGATTGATTTTGACCTCATCTGGTTTGAAGATTCACCTTTTTGACCATTCCATACTTGATTCTGCCCTTACCGTTTTGTGGATTGTGGGCATAATGAATTCTTTGAACATGTTGGATAACATGGATGGCATTACCAGTTCAGTTTCCTTTGTTATCCTTTTGGGGTTGGCCGGAATTATGGCTGTTCGGTCTTTGCCTAATAGCAATGCTCTTTATTTTCCTTTGATTGCCGGAGAAAGTGCCGCCTTATTGGCATTTTTATTTTATAATTGGTCTCCATCTAAGATGTTTATGGGCGATACGGGAAGCATGTTTCTCGGGGTGTTTATTGGAGGGTTAAGCATTCCGTTAATTTGGAATGGAAATTCAACCGGCTTAAGTTCGGGTTTATTTATTGGTAATATACATTGGGCTTTTCTGCTTATTTATCTGTTTTTCTTTATCCCAATAACGGATACGGCTACTGTTACTATTAATAGATTGATTTCCGGGAAATCACCATTTATTGGTGGCCGAGACCATACCACCCACCATATGGTATATAAAGGGTTTAGTGAGCGCCAAACGGCCATTGTGTTTTCTGCTATTTCTATAATATGCTCAGGAACAGGAGTCGTGGTACTTTTTACCTTTAGCAAACTAAACGTCTATTATTTCATGTTGATTTTGGGTATCATCTTAAGCATGAGTTTTAGCATTTATAGCTTGACCATTAAAAAGGGCAATAAAGTAACAGAGTTTACTGACAGCCAAAAATAAACCCAAATTAACCCCTGAACATTTTCTACAAATTAGGGTTTTTCAAGCATGGATAAAAGAAAATCTACCCTTAGGGTTGAAGGTGCCCGTGAGCATAATTTGAAAAACATTGATGTTGAATTCCCACGTAATTCACTCGTTGTAATTACTGGTTTATCGGGTTCGGGGAAATCTTCGTTGGCATTTGATACGATCTATGCCGAAGGTCAAAGACGGTATTTAGAGAGTTTCTCGGCCTATGTACGTCAATTTTTAGGGAATCTTGAGCGGCCAGATGTAGATCGGATACATGGGTTGAGCCCTGTGGTAGCCATTGAGCAAAAAACCACCAATAAAAATCCCCGCTCTACCGTAGGTACTATCACTGAGATCTATGATTTTTTGAGGGTTTTATATGCCCGGGCTTCCATTGCTTTATCGCCTGTGACCGGAGAACCTATGGTTCGATACAGCCAAAAGCAAATGCTGGATGCAATTCTAAATCAGTTCCAAGGGCAATCCATACAAATATTAGCTCCATTGGTAAAGGGTAGAAAAGGTCACTATAGAGAGCTTTTTGAACGATGTGCAAAGCTTGGCTTTCTAAAAGTTCGTATTGACGGAGAATTCAAAGAAATTACCCATGGACTCAAGGTAGATCGGTATAAGGTCCACGATATTGAAATTGCAGTGGATTCACTTCTGGTGGAGGCAGAAAAAACAAAACGGCTAGATCGGTCTTTAGATGTAGCATTGAAATTAGGTAAGGGGAGCGTAATGGTTCTTTTAAAAGACAGTTCTACTCCCGTTTTCTTTTCAAAAAATTTGATGTGTCCTACCTCTGGCATTTCATTTGATGAGCCTGCACCAAATTTGTTTTCATTCAATAGCCCATACGGAGCCTGTTCCACTTGCAACGGAATTGGGCAGGTCAATGTCGTTGCCGAAGACAAAATATTCCCCAATCCAAATCTATCTATTAAAAAGGGGGGGATTGCCCCATTGGGTGCTCAAAAACAAGGTTGGATGTTTAAGCAGTTGGAACAAGCGGGATGGGCTCTTGGCTTTTCGTTGGATGATGCCATTGGGGATTTACCAGAAGAAATTCGAGCAACCATATTAAATGGTCATCCTGAACCGCTGAAATTTAAAAGCCCAATTTCTGGGGTTACTGGCAGTTTTCGGTTCGATGGGATTGCTCCGTTTATTGTTGAGCAGGCCGAAAATGACCACAGCAGTCGATTAAACCGTTGGGCAAAAGGGTTTATGGAATTTAAAGAATGCTCGGCTTGCCAGGGTAGTCGATTGAAACCTGAAGCTAGACATTTTGTCCTAAATTCAAGTTCTATCATTGATGTAAGTAAACTTAGTATTGTAGAGTTGGATGAATTCATTGAAGATTTACCTGCTCATTTGTCTAAAAAACAACTTGCTGTAGCTGCAGAAGTGATTAAGGAGTTAAAACACCGGATATCGTTTTTATTGGAAGTTGGCTTGGGATATTTGACTTTAAATCGAGGAGCAAGAACTCTATCTGGAGGCGAGGCTCAACGTATTCGCCTTGCGACCCAAATTGGTTCAAAATTAGTTGGAGTGTTATATATTCTTGACGAACCGTCTATAGGTCTTCACCAACGCGACAATCATAGGCTAATAAAGGCATTGAAAAGCCTTAGAGATACAGGAAACTCGATTTTGGTTGTTGAGCACGATAAGGACATCATGCTGGAATCAGACTTCCTAATTGATGTAGGGCCTGGTGCTGGAGTTCATGGAGGAACCATTGTTGCATCTGGTCCTCCAAAAGAAATGATGAAATTAGATTCCATTACTGCCCAGTATTTAAAAGGGAAACTATCCTTAGCAACTCCAACCATCCGCCGGAAAGGCAATGGGAAACAATTGCGTATTTTGGGAGCGAGTGGAAATAATCTGAAGTCCGTTAATGTTTCTATTCCATTGGGCTGCTTTGTATGTATTACGGGAGTTTCAGGAAGTGGCAAATCAACGTTGATCAATGAAACCATGTATCCCGTGTTGGCCAACACCCTAAATCGGGCTGAATTGCCGAACCTACGCTACGATTCATTTAAAGGTATTTCAAATTTAGATAAGGTAATACGGGTAGATCAATCTCCCATTGGTAGAACCCCGAGAAGCAACCCAGCTACGTATACCGGAGTTTTTAATGATATACGCTCCTTGTTTGCTTTGCTTCCAGAATCTAAAATTAGAGGCTATTCAGCAGGTCGCTTTTCCTTCAATGTGAAAGGAGGCCGATGCGAAACCTGTGGTGGTGGAGGTGTTGAGGTCATTGAAATGAATTTCCTTCCAGACGTGGAAGTAATGTGTCCAACCTGTCAAGGTAAGCGCTACAATTCAGAGACATTGGAAGTGAGGTATAAAGGGGCCTCCATTTCAGATGTTTTGGATATGAATTTAGAAACAGCCGTGACGTTTTTTGAACACATACCATCCATTTATAAAAAAATTTCCGTTTTGAATGAAATCGGTCTTGGATACCTAACACTAGGACAACGCTCCACCACCTTATCTGGCGGTGAAGCTCAACGTGTAAAATTGGCTACCGAATTGCAACGCCCCGGAACAGGCAACACCATGTATATTTTAGATGAACCCACTACTGGATTGCATTTTGAAGATGTACGTCTGCTACTAAATGTGTTAAATAAATTGGTGGAAAAGGGCAATTCCGTCGTGGTTATTGAACACAACATGGATGTGATTAAGTCTGCTGATTATTTGATTGATTTAGGTCCGGAAGGCGGTAACCAAGGAGGCCAAGTGCTATTTCAAGGTCTGCCGGAAGATTTCGTTTCCTTACACGACAACCATACGGCTCGCTTTTTAGCAAAAGAATTGTGATCTTTCGCCTCTAATAACGTAATATGATTGATAAAGAAGAATACGCCATGAATGGCGAAGACAAAATTAAGGATGCCTTTAAGGAAAAAGATTGGACAGAAATTCGCACCAACGACTCTTGGGCCTTGTTTAAAATAATGGGTGAGTTTGTTGAGGGCTTTGAAAAAATGAGCAAAATTGGCCCTTGTGTTTCCATTTTTGGATCTGCCAGAACAAAAACTGACAACAAATACTATGCTTTGGCTTCTGAAGTGGCACATAAATTAACTCAACAAGGATTTGGAATCATCTCTGGAGGCGGCCCTGGAATTATGGAGGCTGCCAATAAAGGTGCCCGTGAGGGAGGCGGTAAATCTGTTGGTTTAAACATTGAATTGCCTTTCGAACAAGAGCCAAATCCATACATTGATAGCGATAAAAACTTGAATTTTGATTATTTCTTCGTCCGTAAAGTGATGTTTGTCAAATACTCACAAGGTTTTATCGTATTACCCGGAGGCTTTGGAACCCTGGATGAATTGTTTGAATCGTTAACATTGATACAGACCTTTAAGATTGGTAAATTCCCTATCGTTTTAATGGGTTCAGAGTATTGGTCTGGCTTAATCGATTGGATTAAAAAATCTTTATTGGAAGCAGAAGGCAACATAAGCCCACAGGATTTGAATTTATTTCAATTGGCCGATTCAGCTGACGAGGCGGTGAAAATCATTACAGATTTTTACAGCAAATACACGTTAAAACCGAATTTCTAAGGTCATTTTTTAAATGAACTGTGGGGGAAATCCTATTCTGGGTTTGAAGTCGCCCGTTTTTATCGATTGAAAGCTATGTTATCATTTGGAGCCAAATAATAAAAGGTTTCGGGTAGGATTAATCATTGCCAAAACTTTTGTTCTATTCTATGTTTGAGCTATAAAGCCTTAAAAGGCATGACTTACATAGAGTAGAATTTTAGTTTTTTCTAATTGTTCAAATAAAAAATTGCACCAAAATGCCATTTCCCCTTGAAACTTTGAAAATCCTCGCGTAAATTTGAAGTTCATCGATGAAACGTTAAAAAGGATAGATTCGTCACGTATTGGGGTGGCGAAGAACAGTTAGGGAACTTTTTGGAGTGAACTACGGGAATTTGGTGACGCTGAAAAGCGGTATCAAGTTCGCCTTGGGGAGTCTCAGAAAAGCTTTCTGAATCATGCAAAGGCAACTTTGCTGGTGCAGGAAGCGGGAGCATGGGAATGAGACTGGATGAACTGGCAAATTCATCCTTTTCAGGAGGGGAGGAAAGAAAGGAGGATAAATCGAATTTCAGGATTCCTTTAAATGGTAAAAAACATTCGGCGACCCGAAGGGCGCTCAGCAACCTTTTTTGGGTAAAGCTGAACCGTAGCCTTCAGGAAACCGCTATTGTATCTCATCAAACCCAAAAAAGGGAATCCCAACCCCTTAAACGCCCCCCAAACCCAAAATCCCCCTACCCCCTTAAAACGTTCAACCCTAACACCATGTCTTAAAGAAATGCCTATTCCCGATCCTAACCCCACACCCCACATTCCAAAAAGCAAAATTCACCCATTGTAGGATTTTAGTTCCAACATAAGTTTAAACGCCGCCTGCGGCAGGGATTGATCAGGGTAGCGCGCAAAGCAGCAATGACCTGGCCCGCGAGGTGCGGAGGCGACTTTAGGAGCCACCGTAAACCCGCTGGGCCAGCTCATTGCTGATGCGTACTACCCGAGAAAGCCCGCAGCCGCCACCATCCACATTTTATTTGGGTACTTTATGAAAATTAGAGCCAATGCCAAGCAGCAGTACGGGAGGCTGAAAACCAGTTTCATTGACTTGCATGGCTATGTCGAAACGAAGGTTAAACATTTCCAGCGGCCGTACGGCTGCCAATAGCCGATCTACACCAAAAAACACCTCAGTATAGGGAGTAAAGGTGGCATCGGCCATCATGAGCAGGTTGGCGCCAACAAGGTAATTCCAACGTAGTGAACGTAAAACGGGGATTTCTTTTAACGCTGTATGCTCGAAATCATGCTGCCAATGCCCCTCTACATAAGAACCTCTTGTAGAATATTTGTAGTAACCTAGGGCTCGAAATTGATCAAGGGAAACACGTTCTCGGGCGTTTCCTAAAAAATAGGTCTGATCGCCCAAAAAATGAGTGAAATCAAGATACGTTAGCGCATTGGCAAATGCCATCCATCCGGAACGCACTAAAAACGTGCTTTTACCAAACAATCCGAAATTAATTTCATTCCGTAGGCTAATTAGGAACCGCAAATAAGAAACTTGGCTGTTCAATGCATTTGGAACTCCGGCATCTGCAAATAACGACAATTCCAATCCACGGCTGTTTAATGCATATTTCTGATCTAAATATCGTATGAATTGTTGCCGGGGACGCCAGGTTATTCCGCCATGTAGAATCAGCGCTTTGTTGTTTTGCAGTGGGTATGTGGGATTGGCAAGGGCATTGGGATTGTTGGGAGTAAATTCATTTCCATAGATGTTCGAAATCGACCATAAAAAATTGTTTTCCAGTGTATTGCGTATTGCATATTCAGCTCCAACTTTAATATAAAGTCCGTTGAAAGGTTCCCATTCGTAATTCAGGCTGAGGTAATCTTTCTGGTACAATTTCATGAAATTTTGGCGGAAAAAGAGGGTGTATAGGGTATTGATGTAGTGATTAATGGGTTCCGAGGAATTGATTTGGAATAGATATCTCCCCCCTGAAATGGTGTATTTCTGCCATTTCTTTCTAGACCAGAAGGTAGCCACTACATTGGATTTAAATTGCTGGTCGGCAAATCCGTAGCGAATTTTAGGGTTTAGGCGCATAATCCAGCCGTTTTGGAAGCGCTGTTCTAGGCTGCTGCCCCATTTTAAGGTTGGGCCTTCAACGGTATTTACTTCAAATTGATCGTTGAGTATTCCGTCAAATTGAAAAAATCTGCCTTTTAAGTGGGAATTCAATTGTCCTCCGAGCACTGGTGCATACCATGGAATTTTTTGTTTCTGACCAATGTGCCCCTGAACTGTACGAAAATGCGATGAATGCAGCAGAGAATCAATTTCGCACAACTTTTGCTGTTCCAGTGTATTGGCCGAGAATTTATGTTCATAGAAATCGGTATCGAAGTTCGCAGCCTCTTTGGGCATAGAAAATCGAAGCTGCATTTCTTTTGCGTTATGTCCGATCCAAAAGCCAAGGGAATCGATTTCAGATCGCCATTGGTAGTTTAAGGAAGCTCCGTAAAATTGTTTCCACGCCGAGATGGCCTTTTTTTTAGGAAACGTTCCCAGTCTTGTTTCATGTTGTTCAAATTCAATGAAAACCGAATCGACCAAAACCAATCCCGACTTTTTCCCTGCTGTAAGTTTTACATTTAATAATTCCCAGCTGCCTTCTACCACTTCAATTTCGCCTTTAAGGGTGGGAGTATTGGGATTTCTGGGCTGCACCAAAATGGTAAATACCTTTTTGCCTCCTTTGTAATGCCAATCTGCGCCCGAGAATCGATAGTAAAAAAAGGCATCCCAAGCCAGGGGTGAAACGTAGGGGAAATCAGCAAATCCATGCAACCAGATGCGTTTTTGATACAAATGGAGTTCAGAAAATCGGGTAGATTGTTGAGCAAAGCTTTCGGGTTGTCCATACATTCTAAAATGCTGGACTTGCTCGCTATGAAATCCGGCTGAGGGATGTGATTTTACTTTAGAAAAATACTGCAGAAAAAATCGATTCCCTTTATCTTGGGTATCTGGAACGGCTTCCCACAACCAAATTCGGGGATAGGCGGGCGGCGTATTTGCAACGGTCGATACGGCATTCACGCGGTGGGTATAGGCAAAACTTCCGAGTCGGTCAAGATTCAAATTTCGCCGCTGAATGGCCTGGCGCATGATGAAATTATGCAGAGCTTGGTCGGGAGCCGGAACCATATTTAAACTGCGCAGTTTGCGTTCTGTTCTTTCGGAAAGGGTCAAGGTATGTCGGCTTGAATCCAGGGTTTTAAACGTGGCAATCCATTGTTTGCTTCGGTTTAGATCCAGATAAATTTGAATCGCGCCTTTTTGAGGAATTTGGATGGAAAAATTTCCTTGAAAATCAGAGCTGCTGTAAAATTCCCAATTGTTGCCTTTGAAAAAGAGGCCGGCGAAGGGAATGGGTTGCCCTTGTGCGTCGGTCAATTGGCCATGGAATGGGTGAGTTTGTGAGAATCCGGGCAACCACAGGAATAAACCTAGGCACAACAAACTCAAGCGCATCCACATGCTCCAAGGTAAGAAATTAAGGCATACCTAGGTATGTTTTTAGGGGTGGTTGGGCGGGTAACGGGCTTTCACCGGTAGTGCCCTTTAAAAAGCCGTTGGCCCAGCCGCTTTGCGCGGGCTTCTAAAGTCGCCTGCGCAGCTGGCGGGCCAATGGCTTTTTTACAGGTCAGCTACCTGGTTCAATCCCGCCCGCGGGTCATCCAATACTCAATCAATACCAAATGATTACTTGCCCATTTCCAGTATGAATACCGCCTTGGTTGCTCTGATTGGTTCCGATGTTGTAGCTTCCGCCGCCGCCGCCCGAGCCATTTATTCCGCCTGCTCCGCCACCGGAATAGCCACCTCCACCTCCACCGCAATTGCAATATCCGCCTCCTACAGATCCGCCGCCCCCGCCTAAACCATAAACACCTTGGGTAGTTGTTGTGAAATTAGACACTCCGTTTGTTCCTGTTGAGCCTGTGCTTCCTGCATTAAATCCTTTTCCGCCATAGGCAAAATTATTCCCTGAATACACCGTTCCGCCTCCATCGTTGCCCCCACTTCCGCCACCTCCACCACCGTATTCTCCTGTATTTCCAGAGGTGGATGTGGTTCCCGCCAGTCCTGCATAATTTTGGGCGTTGTTAATACCGCCGCCGCCACCAGCAACAATCCATGGTGTTCCTTGGAGATTTACCCCAGAGCCGCCCCCTCCTCCACCTGAGGCGCCATTGGTATTTCCTTGCTTCCCAACAATCACGTTTAATACCGTTCCTGGGCTAACCTGGAAATCCCCTTGCATGCGGGCTCCTAAACCGCCCGGATCGCCGCCGCTTGAATTTCCTCCTTGCCCCCCTGAGGCCTGAATGCGAATGGAGGTGGCACAAGCGGGAACAGTCCAAGTTTGAACGGAACCCGTATATGAAAAAGTGACAGAACTTTGCAGCGGAGGTGGGCAGGCATTCACCGTGATGGTTTGGCTGGAGGAAGAGGCGCAACCTGGGTATAAAGTTACGGTGAGGCTAACGGCGTAATTGCCAGCTTGAGACCAGGTCACTGAAGGAGAGGCTTGGGTGGAGCTCCCCGGATTTCCACTTGAAAATGTCCAAGCATATGTGGCCCCAGATTGCAGGGCGGAAAAAACGGCTTGGCTATTAATGGAAGGAGATTGTGGAAAAACACTGAATGAATTATTGGGAGCTGCCACTGAGACAGAAATACTGGTTGTTGGAGAAATTCCGCATCCATTTTGAGCTGCAACGCTTACCTGACCTGAGTTCTGCCCAACTTTCAGAAAAATACTGTCGCTACCATTCCCCGATAACACACTGCTGCCACTCGGAAAGGACCACTGGTAGAACGTTGCTCCCGAAACCAATCCCGTTGAAAACACCACCGTATCTCCGGGACAAATTTGCGTTGGCCCTTGAATGCTAGTAGGTGCATTTGGAGCTACCGTACATTCACAGGCAATGCTTTTCCAACCGGTTGCCGGAAAATAAATTTCCAAGCATCGGTTGCTAACATTAAATATTTGAAGGCCAGTAGCGGGGTTGTTGATGGCATTGCGTTGAGCTGTAGTAAGCCGATTAATCATTAAACCCAAGTTGGTGTCAAGAAGTTGAAGACTGGCATTGGGAACAATGCCCAACGAGGTATCACCAATGGCAACGGTTTGAGCGAATAAAACAGTGGAGGACAATAAAAGTCCCAATACAGCAGCAACTTTAAACATGCGCATAGATGAAATGGATAAAATAAAAGCCGGTTGTAAAGGTAAATAAAATGCCCATGGCATTAATTAACAGCAGGTTAACCCAGATTGTTATTCCGATTCAAGTCCTGTTTTCAATAGATGCGCATAAAACCCACTGCGTTCCAACAGTTCAAAATGTGTGCCTTGCTCCAGCATTTTCCCCTTTTCTAAAACCACAATGGAATCGGCATGTTTAATAGTGGATAATCGATGAGCAATAACCAAAGAAGTTCTGTTTTGCATTAAGCGGTTCAAGGCTTCTCGTACCAATCCTTCTGAAGCGTTATCTAAACTGCTGGTGGCTTCATCCAAAATAAGAACTGCGGGGTTTGCCAACATGGCTCTGGCAATGGCTATGCGCTGGCGTTGCCCGCCGCTCAATCTGAGTCCCCTCTCTCCTACTTTGGTTTGGTATCCTTCAGGAAATTCGGCAATAAATTCATGCGCATTTGCAGCCTTGGCGGCATCCACCACCTGTTCCTGGGTGGCATTCATATCTCCATAGCGAATATTCTCGGCTATTGTTCCACTGAACAGCATGATTTCTTGAGGAACATATCCAATCCAACGGCGATACTGCTGCAATTCTATGGAATGCAAGGGCGTATTGCCCCAGCGAATTTGGCCTGTTGTGGGTTGATAAAATTGAAGAAGTAAAGCCGCAATCGTTGATTTGCCTGCTCCACTTCTGCCCACCAGTGCCGTTGTTTTACCTTCTGGCAGTTCCAAGCAGAAATCATCCAGCACCAAAACATCTTTCCGGGTTGGATATTCAAACGAAATATGATCAAAATGAATTGAGCCTTCTGGATGGTTTGATTTAGCTCTAGGCGCCTCGGGTTTAGGTAATTCAGGCGAGGCTTCCATCAAATCCAACAAATGCTCTGTAGAACCAATCGACTTTTGAAGTTGAGCATAGGTTTCAGCGAGTCCTCCAGCCGATCCTGCCATGAGGGCGCTGAGCATAAAAAAGCGAAATAAATCGCCCGTTGAAATTTCTCCTTCGGCGACCAATTTACCTCCAAACCAGACAAGAGCGACGATGCTGCCAAAAATAAAGACCACAATAAAGGTGGCGAACGTGCCTCGAGCAATGGCATTTCGCATTCCGGTTTGAACAACGCTATTGGTTAATGCGGAGTATTTTCTGAATTCCCACCATTCGGCGGCAAATGATTTTACTGTAGCTATTCCCGACAAAACTTCTTCGAGCAATGCCGTAGATTCAGCCACTTGTTCTTGAGCTTGCTTGCCTAATTTTCGTACGTATCTACCAAAAACAACAGCTAAAATAGCCATAGCCGGCAGCGTGGCGACCATAAACATGGCCAACTTAAATGAGGTACCCATTAGAATAACAACCGTACCAATAATGGTTATTACCTGCCGTATGAATTCAGCCAGATAGGTGGTTAAGGTACTTTGAACCGTTGAAATATCTGCACTAATTCGACTTGAAATCTCTCCTGTTGTTCGTTCGGCATACCAACCCATAGGTAGGGTAAGCAATGAAGCAAAAACATCCTGACGGAGTTTAGCCATGCTCCGTTCAGTTACATACGAAAAGGTGTAAATACGAATAAAGGAGGTCAGCCCCTGCGCAATCAGCAACCCAATTAAAAAGAGGGTGATTTTGCCGATTTCGTTTGAAAATTGGTCGGCTTGCACATCAATTAAATCGCCCAAGGAAGAAAAGAGAGCCAATCCGGAAACACTTGAAATTAGCAGTGCAACAAGGCCTAAACTAAAGGTCCAGCGGTACGGTTGTAGATAGGTAAACAAGCGGGTTGAACGTACTAGGGCAGCCCGATTCAGCTTTTTTTTCACAGTGGTTGTACTTTCCCCCATCACAAAACAATATTCACAATGCGGGAGGGAACTACAATTACTTTTTTAGGGGCTTTGCCTTCCAGCCATTTTTGAGTATCGGGATGAGCCAAAACCTCTGCTTCAATTTCAGCCATCGAAAGGCTTAAGGGCAAGGTTAAATCAAACCTTTTTTTTCCGTTGAATGAAACGGGATAGCTAAACGAATTTTCCACCAGGAATTTTTCTTCAACCGCCGGAAAACGTTGATGTGAGGCCAATCCTAAGCCCCCCATTTTCTCCCAAAGCGCCTCGGCAATAAATGGGGCAAAAGGAGATAAGGCCAAGGTGAATTGCTTGAAAATAGCCTTATTTTTACAGCCTTGATCCATCAATTCATTCAGACAAATCATAAAACCACTGATGCAGGTATTCATTGACATGGCGTCGATATCCTGATGTAGCTTTTTTAGAAGAGTATGAAGGGATTTCATAGATTCGGGTTGAGGTTCTGCATCTTCGAGCTGGCAGCTGCCATCTTCGGCAATGCAATTGCGCCAAAGCCTTTTCAAAAATTTAGGAACACCTTCAATTCCTTGAGTGTTCCATGGTTTTGATTGTTCAATTGGCCCAAGGAACATTTCATACATGCGCAGGGTATCGGCCCCGTAATCTTCAACAATAGCATCGGGATTGACCACGTTGAATTTACTTTTAGACATCTTCTCAATTTCGACTCCACATTTCAGCAGTCCGTTTTCTAGCACCAGAGATTCTATAGTGGTTTCAGGAAAAATAGCGCGCAGCTGTTCTGGCAAAAGTGCGTCATCTTGAACAGCATTAACGTCTACATGAATGGCTTGAAATCCACGTTTATTTTCGGGCACCAATCCTGCAGAAACAAATTTTCCAGTTGCAGTTTCACGGTACACCAAATTAGATCGTCCCAATATCATTCCTTGATTTACCAGGCGTTTAAAGGGCTCATTGGTGGGTAAAAGACCCAAGTCAAACAAAAATTTATGCCAAAATCTGGCATACAACAGGTGCCCTACGGCATGCTCTGTTCCGCCGATGTACACATCTACTTGTTTCCAATAATTTAAGGCGGTTGCGGAGGCGAATTCCTGGGTGTTGTTGGGGTCCATAAACCGCAAAAAGTACCAGCTGCTTCCAGCAAAACCGGGCATGGTGTCGGTTTCCCGAAGGCCTTCAGGACTTTCAATCCAATTTTTTGCTTTTGTCAAAGGCGACTCCGGACGACCTGTTGGACGGAAATCATCCAATTGAGGTAAGGTGACCGGAAGCTGATCTTCGCCAAGGGACTTAGCAACTCCTTCCTTGTACACAATTGGGAAGGGTTCTCCCCAGTACCTTTGCCGACTGAAATTGGCATCTCGAAGCCGGAAATTGACTTTTTTTAGACCTAGTTTTTGTTCTTCGAGTACCTCTAGCATTTTTGATATGGCCTGTTTTACAGAAAGGCCATCTAAAAACATCGAATTAATAATCCGACCTTCCTTGCTTTCGTAGGGCAATTGGTGGCCTTCAGGCAGCTCAATGACGGGTTTAATCGGCAGATTGAATTCAAGAGCAAACCGATGGTCCCGGGAATCGTGAGCGGGTACAGCCATGATGGCACCACTTCCATATCCGGAAAGTACATAATCTCCAACCCAAATGGGCAAAGGCTCCCCCGTTATTGGATGGTTGGCATAGCTTCCGGTAAAGGCTCCTGTAACCTGATCTACATTCGCCTGGCGTTCGCGTTCAGAACGATTTGAAGCCGATTTTGCATACTCCATAGCTTGTTCAAACCCCGATTTAATCAAACCTGCCAATTGGGGATGTTCGGGAGCAATGACCATAAAAGAAACACCAAACAAGGTGTCAGGACGTGTTGTAAATACCTCGAGCGTTTGTTCTGATTCATGAATGGAAAAATGCAGGGAAGCCCCTTCCGATTTTCCAATCCAATTGGATTGCATTTCCTTCATTGCCGGAGTCCAATCCAAGCCATTCAAATCCTCCAGAAGTCGATCGGCATAGGCTGAAATTCGTAAAAACCATTGCTTTAGCTTTTTCCGCTCAACCGGGTGCCCCCCACGTTCAGAAAGGCCATCCTTCACCTCATCATTCGCCAACACTGTTCCCAACTGTTCGCACCAATTGACCCAGGCATCGGCCTGATACGCCAACCTATATTGCATTGAAATTTCAGACTGTTGTGCCGGACTAAAGGCTTTCCATTCTGCCGCTGTAAACGCATCATGTTCAGCTCCAACCCCCGGGTTATTAAAAGATCCATGGGCTTCGAAAAACGCGAATAAGGTTTCAATGGGCTGAGGCGTTTGGGTTTCCTTATTATAAAAGTGGCCAAATAATTTAAGGAAAATCCATTGAGTCCATTTATAGTAAGCCGGGTCTGAGGTGGTCACACTGCGGTTCCAATCATACCCCAAACCCAATAAATTCAACTGTTCGATGTATCGGGCAATGTTTTCCTTCGTGGTTTCTTCCGGATGCCGATTTGTTTGAATGGCGTATTGTTCTGCCGGCAATCCAAACGCGTCAAACCCCATGGGATGAAGCACCGAATAGCCTTGCATGTATTTGTATCTGGCCAGAATATCCGACGCAATGTAGCCCAATGGATGCCCGACATGCAAGCCTGCTCCAGAAGGATAAGGAAACATATCTAAAATATAGAAAGGTGGCTTTGATGGGTCTTCTATTACCTTATTGGCACCTTGATCCTGCCACTTTAGTTTGACCTGTCGCTCAATCTCCCGAAAATCGTATTTCATGAGAGCAAATATACAAAGCCAATGAGTGTTTAACGAAAGAAACTGTGTTGGCCTCTTTTACTGCACAATAACGTTAAAACGACTGCCATTTATTCCGGCCGGATACCACTTTTTTTCCACAGAAAAAATAATTTGGTAGCTGCCAGGTTCCAAAGGCATTGCCACAGGAATAACCACTTTTGAACTCTTTAGTAGAGGATTCCAATGTTCAGTAAATCGCTTATGGAGAACTCGGTTTGAATGCTGAAAAATAGAGTACGACACATCCCACAATGGAGGATGCCCAAATTGAATCTGGTCTCCCCTATCAATTTTTAATTCGATCATTTTTTCTTGGCCAGCCTGCCAATTCTTTGGCAATTCAATGGGAACAACTTCTGTTTTTGGAAAGTACCAAAACGCAGTATCAATTCTAAAGTAAAATTGGCCAAGTCCTTCAATTTGAATTGAATCAAGCTCTTTTGAGGGCCAATTTATTTGGGTTAAAACTTCTTTTCCATACCAACCTTCATGCGTATTCAATAAATCGAATTGGCTTTTGCGCCCCATTACATTGCTTGTAGTACTGGCTTCAGCTTGGGCATAAAACAGATATTTGGAGGCCTTTTGGTAGGAATTCATAAATACAACAGGCCGTCCATCTGCTGCCTTTTTAAGCTCTAATGTCCACTGCTTTTGATGGTACAATTGATTTAAAAAATTGATTTTAAAGGGCAAAAAATCAAAAACCATAACCAACCTACCTAAAATCAACAACGGAAGACTAATCCATAACCCTCGAAAAACGATCTTTTTTGACAGAGCAGAATTTTCCCAGACCTTAAAGTTGGAAATGAGCAACACAGGAAATGCGGCCAAGGCCCAATTCCCTTCTACATGGCCAAAAAAGGTAAAAAGAAATAAAAAGAGGTAGATAAAGACTCCTGTTCGAGAAAACACTTGATTTAGAAAATCTGGAGCCGTTTTTTTCCAGCTTCGTGAGATTAACAATGTCCCAATCACAGGTCCCCACAACAGCCATTGACCTCCTAAAAATGTTAAGGTTTGGCTCAATTGATATGGGTTTGAATTCCGGTATCCAAAATGATATACCAGGGTTGGAAAATTGTTGTCAATCAACCAAACAAAGTGAGGAAGATAAAGAGCCACGGCGAGAAGAACCGCAAGATAGAAGCTGGGCCGAAATAGCATTTTATATCCGAAGACCAACATGGATAGAATTAATAACGCCCCATGATATTTTGAGTAAAGAACAAAAGCTGCAGCAAATCCCAATCCAAGAGCATGAAACCAGTTTGGGTTGAAATAATATTTTTTACTCATGAAAAGGAAGAATACTACAGAAAACAGAAAGGGTGTATCAGGAACAGCCCAAAAGCCAGAAAATTGGAATGCGGTAATGCTTAGACAAACAGAGAAGAAAAACAAAATGGATTTCGGTTGAATTATGTGTTCCAACAAGCGGAGGGTGCCCAAATGAAATAGAAGCATCACCAATCGAACCCCTAGTTCAGATTTAAATAAAGAATAGCCCAAATAAATGGTCCAAGCTACTAAAGGCGGATGGTCATGGTAACCTAAAGCTAAATTTTGACTGTAAACCCAGTAGTATGCTTCATCATCCAACAGTTCGGTAAACTGTGCAGATAGTAGTAAGCCTATGCCCCATAGGGCGTATAATGCCAGACGCAGCCCAAGCGAATTTGAATTTGAAGTAAAACCAGTTGGCATGCCGTTGGGAGTTGTAGATTCAGTTTTCACTTAAATTCGAGTACCCAAAAAAGGAAATCGGGAAATTAACCCTTCTCTCTCCTTCTCTATCCGTTGCTTGTGCTGACTTTCTTCTTCGATGCTGCTGTGACCCAGCAGCGATGTATACTTAATCACCTCACTGTATGTCGTTTGAACATCTTGACTGAAACAGGCATTCTCAATATAGCTGAAGATATAGTCTTTAGCGATCTCGTTTGGATGTGCAAGATCTTTAGAATAAAACCGGTAATCACGAAGGTCGTCCATTAAAATTTCATACGCAGGAAAGTAGTGCATTCTGGAATTCTGGTTGCAGAGCTCCTCAATTGAAACCCTTAAAATTGCCTTGCTGATTGAATTTTCAAGGAGTCCATCGCGTAGATGTTTTACCGGGCTTATGCTGCAAACAACCTGAAGGTCGGGGTTGACCACCCATAAGGCCTTAAGCGCAAAATCGAGTTTTTCAACGATTTCATGCGATGTTGCTCGCTTCCGTTCAAAGCGAGCGGCCGGAAGCTTATGGCAATTTGCTACAGGTTGGCCGGTTGTTTTATCTTCAAAATAATGGGCAGTTCCAAGACTAAGAAATAAAACTTGAGCCGTTTTTAAGGCACTTTGGCATTTTTCCTGTGCCTGCACAATCTTCTGTTTGGCACTTTCTTTGGAATAGCTTGAAAAGCGTCCATGATGACTTAAACTAATCCATTTATTGTTATTTTGCTCTAAGCTGAACCAATCTTGACCTGTTTGAGTCCAAGACTCCAACATGCTTGAAATTGAAAATGGATGGTACACTATTCCATGCGATGGGGGAACCATGAAAAACCCACCCTCTGTCAATTTTGATTCAATCAATTCAGCGAAACAGCTGCCGGCGGAAAGGATTGGGCGTTCAAAATCAAGTTGGGGTAAAACCACCGATGGAAATTCGGTTCTGAATTTCATAATGGCTTCCTTTTTTTAGAAGGCTTTTCGGCCTTTACAAACCCTGGATCTACCGGCAACCCTTTTACTTTTCTAGCGGCAACAGCAAGCTCATCACACCGGTTGTTTTCTTTGTTTGATGCATGTCCTTTAACCCAATGAAAGGTAATATTGAATTTAGGAGCGATGGCCGCATACCTCAACCACAAGTCTTTGTTTTTTTTACCCTTAAACCCGGTTTTAAGCCATCCAAACAACCAGCCTTTAGTAATTGAATTGATAACATAGGCACTATCGGAATAAATATGAATGGGATGCGCCGTTGTTTTCATCATTTCTAAAGCACGAATAACGGCCAGCAGTTCCATCCTGTTGTTGGTGGTATATCTAAACCCTTCTGAATGTTCTTTTCTGTGACCGTTGAACAGCATGACAACTCCTAAGCCACCGGGGCCAGGGTTTCCACTGGCCGCACCATCTGTATAAATTTCAACCATTCTTCAAATGTACGCATCGATTTTATTATTTGTGAAGAGTACTATTTAAATAAAAAAAGGGGGCCGAAGCCCCCTTTCACCCTTTAATTAACCATTACTTAACCTCTTCAAAATCAACATCGGTTACATCTTCACCTCCATCTTTACTTGAGGAATCTCCACCGGGATTTCCTGCAGCGCCATTCGGATCGTTCGCATACATGGCTGAGGCCACTTCGCCAAACACCGCATTTAGTTTTTCCATGGCCGAATCAATGCCATCTAAATCTTCAGATTTGTGTGCATTCTTTAGGTTTTCCATGGCTTCATTTATCCCTGATTTTTTGTCTTCAGGAACCTTTTCACCATTTTCCCGCATGAATTTTTCAACCTGAAAAATCAGGCCATCGGCGGCATTCATTTTTTCAGCCCTTTCTTTTGCCTTCTTATCGCTGTCAGCATTGGCTTCAGCTTCAGCTTTCATTCGAGAGATTTCATCTTCAGATAAACCGCTGGAGGCTTCTATTCGAATGGATTGTTCTTTGCCTGTGGCTTTGTCTTTGGCTGAAACATTTAGAATACCGTTGGCATCGATGTCGAAAGTCACTTCGATTTGAGGTATGCCACGGGGAGCAGGAGGAATATCAGCCAAAACAAAACGACCAATGGTTTTATTTTGGTTGGCCATGGGCCGTTCTCCTTGAAGCACATGAATTTCTACGGAGGGCTGATTGTCGCTGGCCGTTGAGAAAACTTCTGATTTTTTTGAAGGAATGGTGGTGTTGGACTCTATCAATCGAGTCATTACGCCACCCATAGTTTCAATCCCCAAGCTTAGCGGGGTCACATCGAGCAGAAGTACATCTTTTACATCGCCGGAAAGCACTCCTCCTTGAATTCCAGCTCCAATGGCAACCACTTCATCTGGGTTAACCCCTTTGCTTGGAGCTTTTCCGAAGAAATTTTCAACGGCAGCCTGTATGGCAGGAATGCGGGTTGAGCCCCCAACCAAAATGATTTCATCGATGTCAGATGCAGACATATTGGCATTTTTCAAGGCGGACTTACAGGGCTCAATGGTTCTGCGAATCAAATCATCAGCCAGTTGTTCGAATTTGGCTCTGGTCAATCTGCGTACCAAGTGCTTTGGAACACCATCCACGGGCATAATGTATGGAAGGTTGATTTCGGTTTCGGTAGAGCTTGAAAGTTCAATTTTCGCCTTTTCTGCCGCTTCTTTCAACCGCTGCAATGCCATTGGATCTTTTCGTAAATCGATGCCTTCATCGCTTTTAAATTCTTCGGCCAACCAATCAATGATTTTTTGGTCGAAATCATCTCCACCCAAGTGGGTATCGCCGTCGGTGGATTTTACTTCAAACACACCATCTCCCAATTCTAGGATTGAGACATCATGCGTACCACCTCCACAATCAAATACCACCACCTTCATATCCTTATTCTGCTTGTCTAGGCCATACGCCAAAGCCGCTGCAGTAGGTTCATTGATGATGCGCTTTACGGTTAAACCGGCAATCTCGCCCGCTTCTTTTGTGGCCTGACGTTGAGCGTCATTAAAATAAGCAGGAACAGTGATAACGGCCTCCGTTACCGAAGTTCCAAGGTAATCTTCAGCAGTTTGCTTCATTTTCTGAAGAATCATGGCCGAAATTTCCTGTGGGGTATAATTCCGATCTCCAATGGCTACTCTTGGCGTGTTGTTGTCGCCCTTAACCATTTTGTACGGAACTCTAGAAAACTCTGAACTCACTTCAGAGAAGCTACTTCCCATGAAGCGTTTGATTGAAAAAATGGTTCTCTCCGGATTCGTAATGGCTTGACGCTTTGCAGCATCGCCCACCTTACGTTCTCCGTTGTCAAGAAATGCCACTATGGAAGGGGTTGTACGCTTTCCTTCACTATTGGGTATTACAACGGGTTGTTTTCCCTCCATCACAGCTACGCAGGAGTTGGTGGTTCCTAGGTCTATTCCAATAATCTTTCCCATATCTAAGGTTTTTAAGGTAAAATTTTCCTTGGACATTACTAAAATCATTCCAATCGATACAGCTGGCCTATTTTGGCTGAATGGACTAGAAATTAGCTCAATTATGTCCTATTCCTCTACTCAAATTCTGCCAATTTGACACATTTTGACTGGATGACCCGAAGAAAGTCCTAAGGAGATACTGGATTTTCTGAAGTGTGAAAGTAAAAGGGAAATTGCCGCTTTAGGGCGAAGGTTAAAATGCAATAAAATTTTCCTTAATGGCTGAAATGACAAGGTCAACATTGTTTTTAGCGCCGAACTTCTTCATCAGGCTTTTTCGGTGAGATGCAACAGTATGAGAAGAAATAAAGGTTCTGTCCGCAATTTCATTGTTGGTTAATCCCTGTGAAATCAGTTCTAGAATTTCAATCTCTCGTTCTGACAACCGGATTGTGCTGTCGTTGTCCACCTGCGACATCGATTTAAGTGGAGTTTTATTGAGCTTAAGTACATTGGAGCAAAAGAAATTCTTGCCTTGCACGATGGTATTTACGGCGTCGATGATTTCTTGGTGGTCGCATTGCTTTAAAATGTAGCCATGCACACCCATACTTAATAACCGTACAATTTCATTGGCGTCTTCGTTGGTGTCTAAAACCAGAATTTTTTTAAATGGCAGCTGCCTTCTTAATTCTTCAATTATCCCAACCACAGAAACCCCTTGAATATTTAAACCCACCACAACCACATCCGGCTGGGTTTCTTCCACCAGGTTAAGAATTTGACTAAGGTCATCGGTTTCCCCAACCACTTCGAATCCATCAGGGCCAGCGAAAATTGTCTTTAACCCTTGCCGCACCAAGTAATGGGTGTCTGCTATAAAAACTCGAATGGCCGAATTTGTGCTCATGGGTTGTTTTAAATGGTTGGTTTTCCAAGTGCTTTGCAAATCAAACCGAGCTGACCTGCATGGGAATTTTCATGGCGGATGTGATGAGCAACAATTGCCCGAACGCTGTCCTCTCCTCCAAAATTGGTTCCCGTTGTGGTGGGAGCATCAAATTCCGTTTCTGTAAAGGACTGAAGATGAGTTTCGGCCCGGTCTTGAATTTCAGCCAAAGCCGCTAGTATTTCATTTAAATTCGGAGCTTCTTCTTTAGGAAGCCCTTGCCCCCCCAACCCATAGGCTCTTGCCCACGGTAATTTTAGACGGTCGCCACCAGTGGTGTGCAGCAGAAGGAAATTTGCGCTAACCGCTAAGTGGGCCGCAATCCAACGTATGGTATTGACTTTTTTATCATCAATAAAGTATTCGGCATCCCAATCGCAGTCGCTGAGTTTATTCAAAAGAGAAAGGGTCTGCCCTCTTGTTTTTTTCAGCATATAAATCCAAGTCTGTGCTTCTGTCATGTGTTTACGTTGATTTGATGCCAGGAAATTCTGCAATCACTTCCATTTGTGTTCGGAAAGCTAGGCATTGGCTGCCAAATTTTTGAAGGTGTTCAGATTGCAATTTTGGGGCAAACTGACTTTGATACCTGTTCCACTGATCTTCATTCTCAATCGAATATTGAATGGAATAGCTACTTCCTCCTTGATCTTGATCGGAAATCAACTTGCTCATTCGTGCCCCTAAAAAGCACCGGGTAGCCATCACATCGGGAATGTGAGTATTCAACATATATTCCAACCATTGATTTTCAATGGCAAATTCTACATGCACAGTGACGTTATAAATCAGCATGATTGGTGGTGGTTGTAGCCCAACAAAACCATTAGGGCTTCTTTGGGCTTTTCCTTTTCAAGTAAAATCTTGGCTATCTGGATGCTAGAATTGCCTTTAAGCTGTTCTGCCAAAGTTTTGAATTCCTGAGAATGAATGTATTGGGTTGATTCTTCTAGGCTTGGCAACCGGTCTAAATTGCCCATTCTACCCAAATGGTTTCCAGAAAGCTCATGGTGATTCCGAATAAATTCAGGCAATCCATCAATGCCAATTCCTTCAGGTCCAGCGGGCTTGGGGACTTCAAAGAGCGCATTCCCTTGGGCACGCAAGTACCAATTCCCCCCTGCTCTGGCCACGGCATCCAGTTTAAAGGGGTCAATTCGGCCATCCTGTCCCAAGATACGTTTGGCAATATGAACCTTTAGAATTTCACAAACGACCAAATTTCCAGCACCGCCCTGCTGACCTGTTTGAATCACGTCAATAACCTTTGCCTCCATTTGAAACGGAGATTCTGCTACGCGTGGAGCCTGAACCATTTCTGATTTCAGCATGGTAAAACCGGCTTTAATAAATTCATTAACGCCTTTAGGGTATTCTACACTCGCTAATGAAACCTGTTGGACCATGGAATAATCCACAATATTAATCACCACTTCTTTGGTTTCCAGGGCATTTTCAAGGGTATGTTTTGTAGTATTGTCTCGAACCCGACGGGCAGGAGAAAAAATGGCGATGGGAGGATTAGCGCCAAACACATTGAAAAAACTGTAGGGACTTAAATTGACATTCCCTTTTGAATCAATGGTAGAAACAAAAGCGATTGGCCGGGGCGATACACCAGACAGCAAGTGGTTGTGCAATTCCGGTACGGGTACCTGGCCTGGAACAATACTTAAGAACTCATTCATTGAATACACCCATTGATTCAAACTTATGAATCCGTTCTTTAATTCGTTTTTCCGGGCTCAATTTCAATAGTTTAGGCAAATGTGTTAATATGCTTTTCTTAACCTGATCAAAAGCCCCTTGATGGTTGCGGTGGGCTCCGCCTAAGGGTTCAGGAATGATGCCATCGATTAATTTTAATCCCAACATGTCCTCCGCGGTAAGTTTCAATGCTTTTGCCGCTTGTTCTTTGTTGTCCCAGGTTCTCCATAATATAGATGAACACGATTCGGGAGAAATCACCGAGTACCATGTGTTTTCAAGCATTAACACCCGATCTCCAATTCCAATCCCTAATGCTCCACCGGAGGCGCCCTCTCCAATGACGATGCAAATAATGGGCACCGTCAATTGAAACATTTCAATTAGATTTCTGGCGATGGCTTCGCCTTGACCACGTTCCTCGGCTTCAAGTCCGGGGAAAGCTCCAGGGGTATCAATCAAGCAAATGATGGGAAGGCCAAATTTTTCAGCCATTTTCATCAAACGAAGTGCTTTCCTGTACCCTTCCGGATTGGCCATTCCAAAATTACGGTACTGCCGCATTTTGGTGTTAATTCCTTTCTGTTGACCAATAATCATGCAGTTGTAGGCATCTATTTTACCCAATCCCCCAATCATGGCTTTATCGTCCTTCACATTGCGGTCACCATGCAACTCCTGAAAATCTCCACCTGTTAATGCTTCAATATAAGCTAGTGTGTAGGGGCGATCGGGATGCCGACTAAGTTGAACCCGTTGCCAAGGACTTAGAGATTTAAAAATCTCATGTGTTTTTTCTTTAATCCGTTCTTCGATTTCAGTAATGGCAGGAATTAAATCTGTTCCTGTTGATGCGGCAGTTTCCCGCAAGTTTGCCAATTCCGATTCGAGCTTTTGAATGGGCTCCTCAAAATCCAAGTAATTCATAATGCTATGGTATTAGCGCTGGGCAAATTTAGCCAAAATAAATCCGATGCCCACATAAATAAAATTAGGAAGCCAAACTCCCAGCCAAGGAGCCAAGATTCCATTTAGGGCAAAACTAACGGTCATTTTTTGAAGAAAAATATAGGCAAACGTGAGCGCTACCCCAGCGGCAAGTTGAATTCCAATTCCTCCTCTGGCTTTTCTAGAACTAATTGGGACAGCTATAAAGGTTAAAATCAAGGCTGAAATGGGGTTCGACTGCCGACTGTGTTTTTCAATCAAGTAAAAGGGCAGGTAAATTGAGCCACTTTTTATTTGAATGTCAATAAATTCATCCAATTCTTCATTGTCCAATGCTTCCACAATTTTAACATCGCGTTGAAGCATTTTTGGAGTCAGAGGCAAAATGGTATCCCAGTTTTCGAATTCTCTGCTGACTATATTTCCGTTGCTTAAAAACCGCCTAGAAACGCCCAAATAAAATCGCCAAGACCCCGTCAAGCTATCGTAAAAACCTTCTTTCGCAATTACTTTATACTTCAAATTGAAATTAGAATCCAACCGTTCGTAACAAAATCGACCTGCAGAATTTCGGTGTTGATTGTACAAATCGGTAAACACAAATTCTCCAGGACTCAATTGCAAATGAAAATTAGGACTCGACCCCACTCCCTTCCGAAAATAGGTCGATTCAAACTGAAGCCGTTGTCGATTGGCCTGGGGAATAATCCAATTCGTTAAACCATAACTCATGGCTGCAATCACAGTGGCGCCGGCCATAAAGGGAAGAAGCAAGCGCCAAAAACTCCAACCGGCATTCAAAATAGCAATGATTTCGAGTCGATATGCCATTCGGGAGGTGAAGTAAATAACGGATATAAAAACAAACAGTGGACTAAATAAATTTCCGAAGTAAGGAATGAAATTGAGGTAATAATCGAAGAGGATTTCTTTGGAACTTGGGATGGCTCCATACTTACCCATAAAACCATCTAATTTCTCACTGAAGTCAAAAACGACGGTTATAGATAAAATCAAGAAAATAGCTACGATAAACGTCGACAAGAATTGCCGAATGATGTACCGATCTATTTTCCCGAAAAAATTCATGGCATCAATTCCTCTGAGTTAAAATGGGAAGTATGCTCCGCTTCCAAGATGCAAAGGTGCCTTGAACGATTTCCCTTCTTGCCGTTTTCACTAAATCCAGGTAAAAATGTAGATTATGGAGGGTTGCAATTTGGGCGGCTAGCCGTTCATTCACCGTAAACAGGTGCCTTAAGTAAGCTTTGCTGTAGGTGGTATCTGCAAACAAGGTGCTTGATGAATCAATGGGACTAAAATCTTTTTCCCACTTTTTGTTTTTCATGTTGTAAATGCCATTCCAGGTAAACAGCATTCCATTTCGCCCATTTCTGGCTGGCATTACGCAATCAAACATATCTATTCCTCGGTCAATGCCCTCCAAAATATTCTCTGGAGTTCCAACACCCATTAAATATCTGGGACGAAGCTCAGGAAGCAGGGGAACCACATTTTCAATTTGCTCATACATAAACTCTGCCGGCTCTCCAACAGACAAACCTCCAATGGCAACCCCCTCCACATCTGATAAATCAGCGATGAACGAGGCACTTTGCTTTCTTAAATCGGCAAACACGCCCCCTTGAACAATGGGAAATAAGGCTTGATGGTATCCATACAAAGGTTCTGTTCGATCCATTTGTTCACGGCAGCGAATCAACCAGCGTTGGGTTAGCTCCAAGCTCTTTTTCACATACTCATGTGTTGCCGGATACGGTGGACATTCATCAAAGGCCATAATGATGTCGGCTCCAATTTTTCGCTGAATATCTACCACCGATTCTGGGCTAAAATGATGCCGCGATCCATCGATATGCGATTGGAACAATGCGCCTTCTTCTGTAAGCTTACGCATGTTGGTCAGAGAAAACAACTGATAACCTCCAGAATCGGTCAAAATGGGCCTGTCCCAATTCATAAATTGATGCAAACCACCGGCAGCCTCAAGAATATCTGTACCCGGCCGCAAATACAGATGGTAGGTGTTTCCTAAAATGATGGAAGCATTGATGTCCTCCTTCAATTCCCGTTGGTGAACAGCCTTCACCGTCCCTAGGGTTCCAACGGGCATGAAAATCGGAGTAGGTATTTCTCCATGTCCTGTTTTCAAATTGCCCGCTCTGGCATTGGAGCCCTCTGCTTTCTTTTCTACTGTAAAAACATGCATATCTTCTGCAAAAGTCCACAATTTTCAGCAATATTTGTTGAATGTTGACGGATTACCTGTTTGGTGCAGGAGCGGTAGCCCAGATGGTAGCTCAAGGGGCCATTTTCTTTTCCAACCCCAAACGGGGATTGGGGAAATGTCCAGCCATTTCGGTGGTTATTTGTGGTCGGAATGCTGAGCAGGATTGGAAGAAAAACTTCCCGGAATGGATGCGCTGCAAAGCTTCAGGCCAGGTGGAATTTATTTTGGTAGATGACGATTCACAAGACAATTCACTTCGAATCTTAGATGAGTTTTCAAGCCAAGATGAACGGGTTAGCGTGGTTCGCCTGACCGGCAAAAAAAGACCGGGGAAGCGGGATGCCCTACGCTTAGGTTTAACGGCCGCAAGCCAGCAACAGGTATTTGTAACGGATGCCGATTGCCGTCCTGATTCTCCTCAATTCCTGGAACAACTTATGGAAATACTCGGGCCCGAACCAGCTCTATTTATTGGGAATGGAACCTTAATGCCCGGTTTAAGCATCAGCTCAATTTTTGCTGCTGCCGATGCGGACCGATTGGGAAGAATGAACTTTGCAGCTCTGCCTTGGATTGGATATTTAACGGCGGTAGGTCGAAATATGGCATATCCACGCGATATTGGACTGGCAGCACTCCGGTATTCCTCCCGCTTTTCAACTGTTGGCGGAGACGATGATCTGGCCTTACCCTTTTTGGTTCAGCGGTGCAGAATTAAGCGATATTCTCCCTCTCCAAGAACCGAATCGGATGCCCCAGCAACCTACGGCGCCTGGAGAATTCAAAAACATAGGCATTGGACTACAGCACCCCATTACCCCACCCGAATAAAAGCTGTTTTTTTAAGCCGTTGGTTGGTTTTGGCCATAAATACCCTGGCCTTAATTTCTATTCCATTTCAAACCTCTACCCCACTCATCGCATGCATTCTGTTGGGTTGGTTGATTCAATTTCTGGCGTTGGGATACTGGCAAATTCGGTTCCGTGGCTTAAACAGGCTGCCATTAAAGACTGGCCTGCTTTTCCTTTTGGCTGAATTATTGGCTATTTTTGTACCTCTATGGCTGTTGGTTTATGGTTCCAAGAAAGGAAATACCCCATGGACTTTGCCGCCACAACCCTAAAACCGTTGCATTATTAAATTTTTGGTCTTGAGATTTTTGGATTTGATAGTTAAGTTGAGCCATGAATGACCATGAACTAGTTAAGCGGGCGGTTGAGCTGGACGATCAGAAAGCCTTTTCAGAATTGATGAATCGGTATCAGGAATCCATCCGTATTTTTATTCTGCGGATTGTTCAAAACATGGAAGATGCCGATGATTTGACAAACTTGACCTTTGAGCGCGCGTTTAAGAGTTTACCAAATTACCGCCCTGATTTCGCCTTTCCTACTTGGCTGTATACCGTAGCAAAAAATGCCGCCATTGATTTTAGCCGAAAAAAAAGGCTGCCTGTTCAATCCATGCAAGGCTCAACCGCAGACCAACCTGAAGGGCGTGAAATGCCCATCCCGGACCAAGCCCCAAACCCCGAACAATACCTCATTCAAAACCAAACCCATGCCCGGATTCGAGCCTTAGTGGCCGATTTAAAACCCGACTTCAAGCAAACCATCGAACTGCATTATTTTGAGGGACTTAGCGTGGAAGAAATCTCAATCCGTTTAAATAAACCCGTCGGAACAGTAAAAGCCAATTTGCACCGCGCACGCAGTTTGCTGGCTCAAAAATTTTCCGGTCGTCGCCCCTAAGCTATGCACCCAATTCAATCTTATTTTCCAGAATTCAGCCAACGGCAATTTGAACAATTTGCCCTGGCGGAACAGTTGTATGCGGAGTGGAATCAAAAAATCAATGTGGTTTCCAGAAAAGACATTGACAATCTTGCATTGCATCATTTCCTGCATAGCCTAGCCATATATAAGGCACATCCATTTGAGGCCGGTTCCCGTTGCATCGATTTAGGAACTGGAGGAGGATTCCCCGGGATTCCTTTGGCCATAGCTCTCCCAGAATGCTCCTTTACCTTAGTAGATTCCATCCGAAAAAAACTAACGGTAGCCCAAGACATAGCCAATGCCTTGGAATTAAAGAATGTCCAAATTTTAAATGCCCGGATAGAATCCGTTTCAATGACGGCGGAATACATTACCGGTCGAGCTGTAGAATCCTTGCCTGATTTTTTCAACCGGTCAAGGCATTTGCTGGTGAAAAAAGGAAATGCACAGCACGGATTGTATTATTTAAAAGGCCCTGAACTCCCCGCCGGTTCCTTCTCCGGTTTCCGCCGTCAACCCCAATCCTTTCCAGTGCATTCCTGGTTCAATCACCCCTACTTCGAAGAGAAATGGCTTTGGCATATTCCTTTGCAAACCGACTATACACCATAAATGGAAGCATTGATTATTACCGTTCGGGGAATGACTCCAGAACTGGGCTCCAACAACTGGTTGGCTCCCAACGCTAGCATCATTGGAAATGTGAAATCCGGTTCCGATTGTACGTTCTGGTTTCAATCTGTCGTACGGGCCGATGTACATGAAATCCGATTGGGCGATCGGGTGAATGTTCAAGACGGTGCTGTATTGCATGGCACATTTGAAAAGGCTGGGCTGTACATCGGCTCTGATGTTTCAATTGGCCACAGAGCTATGGTTCATGGCTGTACCATTCAGGACCGGGTTTTAGTAGGAATGGGTGCGATTGTTATGGATCATGCAGTAGTAGAATCAGATTGCATCATCGCGGCCGGAGCCCTGGTTCCTGAGCAGGCGCATTTAAAATCGGGTTGGGTGTATGCCGGAATCCCTGCAAAACCCCTTCGAGAATTAAGGCCAGGCGAACGAGAGCGGCTGATTTTAGGCACCGCCGACCGGTATCCTAAATATGCGGTTTGGTTTACTCAGCCCGAAAAGAAAAACCTGTAAACTCTACAATTGCATTGTTTTCATGCCAGTCCGGTTAAATTCCAGGGCATGATGCGTACTTTTAACGCATGAAATCGAATTCAGACAGGACAAAATGGTGGCCATGGTATGCGTTGGTGATTGTAGTTGAGTTGCTCCTGCTTTTTCTTCTTCATTCCCTAACCGTTAACCTAAGTTAGAATGCATTGGTTGGATTGGCTGGTTTTATTGGGAACCCTGTTTGGCATTGTGGCCTATGGAATGTACGTCAGCCGAAAGCAAAAGGACGCCCAATCGTTTTTACTTGGAAATCAAGAAATGCCTTGGTGGACCATTGGTATTTCTGTAATGGCTACCCAAGCATCTGCCGTTACCTTTATCTCAGTTCCCGGTAAAGCCTACCAAGACGGACTTGGCTTCATTCAGTTTTACCTAGGCATGCCCCTGGCCATTTTGGTGGTTTCGGCGGTTTTTATACCTCTATTTTATAAAATGAAGGTATATACCGCCTATGAATTTCTAGAGCATCGCTTTGGTAAATGGGCAAGGTGGTACACCGCATTTCTTTTTCTTGTTCAACGTGGATTGGCCGCGGGAATTACCATATATGCACCCTCCATTGTCTTAAGTACATTGTTGGGCTGGAATTTAACTCTAACAAATATTTGCACTGGATTGGTTGTGATTGTTTACACAACTTCTGGAGGCAGCAAGGCTGTAGCTGTTACTCAAAAACAACAAATGGCGGTGATGTTTGCCGGCTTACTCGTTGCCTTTTTTCTTTTGCTGGCTTATATTCAAAATCATATAAGCATCGGAAAAGGATTTGAATTGGCAGGCATTGCCGGTAAAATGAATGCCATTGATTGGACCCCCGATTTTTCAAATCGATACAACGTTTGGAGCGGTGTGTTGGGCGGTTTCTTCTTGTCGCTCAGTTATTTTGGGACCGACCAATCGCAGGTTGGACGATATTTAGGAGGCAAAAACGTTCGAGAAGGAAAATTAGGCCTGATTTTTAATGGAATTTTTAAAATTCCTATGCAGTTGATGATTCTTATGGTTGGAGTTTTGGTCTTTGTTTTTTTTCAGTTTAACCCTCAACCTCTGCATTTTAACTCAGTTCAATTAAATCAATTAAACAATACATCTGCCAAAGACTCTGTATTTTTGTTGCATCGGGAATATGAAGCCTTAAGTCAGGAACGCAAATCAGAGATTTTGGCTTGGGCACAGGGAGACATAGATAAACCTGAATTTTCAAAGTCGCTGCAGCAAAGCCTTGAAACTGAATCCGGACTTAGAGCCAGCATTAAGGGCTTGATGAAAAGCCATCTTCCGGACGAAGACAGCAACGATGGAGATTATATTTTTCTCTCCTTCATTATGGGCTACTTGCCCATCGGATTGGTTGGCCTGTTGTTGGCCATGATCTTCTCTGGAGCCATGTCGTCCACGTCCAGCGAATTGAATGCCTTAGGTTCTGTTACAGTCATGGATTTTTTAAGGCCCATGAGACTAGTATCAGAAGAAGGGAAAGCACAGCTGTTGGCCAATCGATTGGCTACGGTGGGCTGGGGACTTGTAGCCATTGGTTTTGCCTTAATATTTTCATTGTTTGATAATTTAATTGAGGCCGTCAATATTATTGGCTCTCTGTTTTATGGAACTATTCTGGGTATTTTTTGCACCGCATTTTTCCTGCCTTTTGTAAAAGGAAAAGCCTTGCTGTGGGCAGGATTAATCAGTGAAATACTCGTTTTACTGGTGTATTTTGGACAAGGATTTTTACCGGAACAAGCAACCGGAATGGCCTACTTGTGGTTAAATCCCTTGGGTTGTATTGCCACGATGGCCTTGGCCTCTGCATTTCAGTTGGGGTTCAACTTGGTTTCTGCCTCCTCGAGTACAGCACGATAAGTAGGCTGGATTTGGCCCGCGGCAGGGACTGAACCAAGTTGCCCGCAATGGGCTGGGCGCATGGGCCGCGCGGTGCGGAGGCGACCTTGGGAGCCACCGCAAACCCGCTGGCCCGCCGCCCAGCACAGCGGACAACTGGAGAAGGCCCGTTCGCCGCCCCAATTCAAAATAAAGCTCAGAGCGGTTTGCAGATTCCGAACGCGCAAGGAAATGCTATCTTTGTTGTAAGACCTTTTTGAATGGAAGATTTTATTGTATCGGCTCGAAAATACAGGCCATTGTCTTTTGATGATGTAGTGGGGCAATTGCACATTACCGGGACCTTGCGGAATGCGCTGACCAACAAAAAAATTCCGCATGCCCTGTTGTTTTGTGGTCCGCGTGGAGTGGGAAAAACAACCTGTGCTCGGATTTTAGCGAAATCCATCAATTGCATGAATCCCAGTGCGGAAATGGAACCCTGCGGAACCTGCGATTCCTGCGTGGGCTTTCAAACCTCGCATTCGTTCAATATTCATGAATTGGATGCGGCATCCAACAACAGTGTGGAAGGCATTCGCGACTTAATTGGTCAAGTCCGCATTCCACCCCAAGTGGGCTCGCACTCGGTGTACATCATCGATGAGGTGCACATGCTTTCTGCCGCGGCCTTTAATGCGTTTTTAAAAACCTTGGAAGAGCCCCCTGCGCATGCTGTTTTTATTTTGGCCACCACCGAAAAGCACAAAATTCTTCCAACCATTCTTTCGCGCTGTCAGATTTTCGATTTCCGCCGCATTACTGTAGATGACATTACCGGGCATTTGATGAAAATTGCCATGAAAGAAAACATCGAGGCGGCAGAAGAAGGGTTGCATGTGATTGCCATGAAAGCCGATGGAGCTCTGCGCGATGCCCTTTCCATTTTTGATCGCATTGTTACCTTTTCGGGGAATGCCTTTGGCTACAAAGAAGTGATTGAAAATCTGAACATTCTGGATTATGATTATCATTTCCAATTGGTTGAGATGGCTCGGGCCAATCAAAGCTCAGAATTGCTGCTGAAGCTCGATGAAATTCTACAGTTGGGCTTTGACGGAGCCTATTTGCTCGGAGGACTTTGCGAACACCTGCGAAACTTGTTGGTGGTGCACAGCCCAAGTACGGTCAAGCTATTGGAAGCCACAGAAGCCTTGCGCGACCGATATGTTCAGCAATCTCAACAGTTTAGCCTTGAAACCAAACTGGCGCTGTTGGATTTAATGAATGCAGCCGATGCCCAATACCGAGTGGCCAACAACAAACGCTTGCACTTGGAATTGGCGCTGTTAAAAATGGCGGCCTTCCTACAACCAAATTCCAATCCGCCGGCTGGCCCAAGCTCCACAACGCAGGGAAATGCTGGGAGCAATGCTTCGGCGGCAGCCTCCGCCTCCACAGCAAGCACCTCCGGTAGCAACGTCCTAAAAGCCAAGCAAGAGGCTCAAATAGAACAGCCCAGTGCCCCCGCTGCCCCCGATGCTTCAGTTGCTCTGTCGGAGGCCAATGTTCCCGCTCCAGCCCATTCCCCTCCAGCAGAAATTCCGGTTGCATCTGCTCCGGATAAAGCCGCACAGCTCCTTGAATCTGCATCGGAGCTCCTGATTACCGACCCCGCTACCAACCAAACTGAACCGATTTCTGATGCGTTAGAAATCAACAGTTCAGCCGCCGAAATTCGGTTTGAGGAGACAGAGGAATTAACGGAAACATCAGCCCCGGCGTCAGAAACCAATGCTGAAGCCACCGAAATTCGGTTTGAGGAGCCCGAGGAATTAACGGAAACATCAGCCCCGGCGTCAGAAACCAATGCTGAAGCCAACGAAATCCGGTTTGAGG
>CAIKAF010000020.1 GCA_903825395.1 uncultured Flavobacteriales bacterium | reverse complement strand
GCATGGGAATGAGACTGGATGAACTGGCAAATTCATCCTTTTTAGGAGGGGAGGAAAGAAAGGAGGATAAATCGAATTTCAGAATTCCTTTTAATGGTGGTATTCAATCGGCGACCCGAAGGGCGCGAGGCAACCTTTTTTGGGGTAAAGCTTAAGCGCAGCCTTCAGGAATTCGCTATTGCCGAAACCCAAAAAAGGGCCTCAATTCCTTAAACACCTCTCAACCTCAACCTCCTAAACCTATTGTACCCCCTTCATCCTAAACCCTTCATTCCAAAAACCCTATATTGAAATTGCATCCACCTCAATCCAAACTACCTTCTCGCCGTTCTGAACTTTAACGGTTAAAATTCGGAATTCATAGGAGCAACTTTTAACTAGCCCTTTTTCTGAAACGGGGTGAGTCATGTTTTGCCATGCGGGCGGGATTGAACAAAGTAGCACGCAAAGCCAAAGGCCCGCTTGGGCGCTAGCCATGACGGGCGACCTTGGGAGCCACGGCAGGGCAGCTGCCCAAGGGCCTTTGGATGCGGACTACTTGTGAAAGCCCGAAACCCGCCCTCTTAAAATCAATCTGTAAACCACTCCACCTTGGTCATCCAAAATTGCCTTTTCCCTTCTGGCCAATCCCCTTCGGGATAGCCAGGATACATTACCCCCAGAATGCGATCGGGAGCCTGGATGTTCATTTCGGCAGCAAATTGGGCATCATAAACGGCTGAACCTGTGGCCCAAAACAAAGAAAGCCCATAGGAAGTGGCTACCAAACTCATGTTTTGCACGGCACAACCCACCGCCAACAGTTCCTCCACCTCAGGAATTTTCCCCGATGTCTGCCTTTTCATGTACACTAAAATCGCTGCAGACGCGCAGGTGTGGCGATTGCGAATGCGTTCATATTTGGATTGCAGAAAATTCGGTTCAGTGCTGCTGCGTTGATACGCTTCGGCCAATTTTTCCTGCAGAGATTCCAAGGCCTTCTCTGTAAACACCTTAAACCTCCAAGGTTCAGTATGCCCATGGGTTGGAGCCCAGTTGCCGGCTTCAATTAAAGCTTCCAACTGATCTCGGTGCACCTTTCTTGCTTTAAATTGCTCAGGCCGAACCGATCTTCGCTCACGAATTAGCGATTGAACATCTGTTAAATTAAATTTCATGGTGAAGCCGCATTTTTAAACAAATCATTCAGCCAATTTTGAATTTCAGTTCGATTGAAAACCACAGCTCTTTTTCGAGCTGCATCGAACGAGAGGTCGGCGCCTTTAAGCCGATCCAGTTGACCGCTAAACACCGTTCGTTTATCTAAACTGCGAATGGCATTCAAAACCAAGTCGGAATAGGTGATGTAAATACCGCCCTGTGCTTGTCCTTTGAACGAGGAACTTTCGATGCTTAGAAGTAGGTCGGCAGGAGCGACATCAGATTCAGCTAGTGGATATCCTTGATCGAGCAGCCATGAGCGTATGGTTGTCTCTAAAGCCGGATAACCTCCAGAAAATTCCGAGTTGCGTTCTTTAATTTTCAATCGAACGGTAGGCTTGTAAAAGGCCACCGAGATGCCTACAGACCTTGAATACGATCTAAATAAGGCTTTAAGATAAACGGGCATAAGCGAATCAGGAAACCATGAAACTGGCTCCATAATTACGGTTAATTGAGCCGCCTCTGCCCCACTTAAATTGGGCAGCAGCACTTGAATTTCGCCGGAAGATGAGGTAATAAATGTACCAGGCAAGGTTTCTGTTTTAGCGGTTCCGGCCGGTGACCACTGCATTCGAAGTGGAATCTGACCTATAGGCAAGCCTTGGCTATCTTTTACGTGTATAAAGGCACTGCGTTGAGCCTCGTTGCCCAATGGATTAAGGGTTATTTTCGGGGAAGAAGGCAGAAGGGCCAAACCCGATAACTGCTGAAGTAAAAAAGAGGCAAACTCAGCGGCCAAATCAATTGATTCATTGCCTTTGTTAAACAGGGTCGATTGATCTGCATAGGGTTCCAACACCCTCAAACCATACAATGCCTGTGCAATGGAGGATTTAAATTGGCCTTGAAGGGCTTGATCTTTGGCTAAGTCAAGAAATTGATTGGATTTTGCAAGAGCAGTCTGCTTATTTTCTTGGACAGAAGCCCAATAAGCAGCGCGGTCTAATCGATACAGCACATATAGGCGTTGTCCAGATTCCTTAGATTTAACCAATTCATGGCCTTCTATTTGAACAGAGGTTCGGGTGCGTATTTCAGACAAATAAATATCCCGTGCTTGCTCTGAATTCCCAAATCGAGACAAAATGCTATTGGATTCAAGTTTTGTTTCTATTTCAGTAGCAATGTCCCTCAGAGCCTTTTTCCGAGCATTATCAAAAGCCAACTCTGGATTTCCTGCTATCAATTCCGAACCAATACCATAATAATAGGCATCAGAAATGGGCTTTTGAAGAAACCAATCCGGAATGGTGGGTTGGTTCACTTGAGATCCAAGATCAGATGCGGCTTTTTTGCTGGTACAGCCTCCAAAAAAACCGAACAGCAGAACAAACAACAGGATGCGAATCATACCTTTATTAATTCAAGCCTTTGTTTTGAATGCGGCTGGCCACTTCCTTTGCGACGTCCTTTTCAACCATAGTTGCTAACTCGGCAAAGGGCTTTAGGTTCGTGGCCTGACCAAATCGTTCTCTCCATTTTGCCATTTCAGAGGCAGACAGTGTGCCTTGAACGGGTGAAAGTTGATCGACTGGGAGCTGAGTCTCGGCATAAAATATCTGGTGGGTTGCCGACCGGGTAATGACATCCGAATCCAGAATGGTACCGGTTTCAACATCCATTAAACGGTATTTGAAAGTGAGGGTAATGGTACGTTGAGCTTTCACTTCAGAATAGGTAACTGGAACGAAACGAAAATCGGCCCGAGTCATTCCACTTCGGCTATCTCGGAAGGTGTAGCGTTCTCGTAAAAAGGCTGATTTGGTTTCGCGCTGAAGCGATGGTTCTTCCTCAGAAATTTGAACAACCGAGCCAATTAAAACTGCATTTCCTCCCAACAGCATTCCAGCTCTTGATGCAGATTTCTCATCGATTAAGCCCGATAAGCCCAGTTTTTGTTCTTTTAGAATTTCATCAACGTTTTGTCGGTCAATAAGCTTAATTAGGGGGTTGTTTAAATCCAATAAGGCATTCACCACTTGTTCTCCAAATTCAGTACCAATGCGGCGCCCCCTTTTTTGTTCTTGAAAGGGCATAATGGCAATAACCCGCTGATGCTTTGAATTTAAATCGGCCATCAGCTGCCGTAGGTCTCGATAATTAGGTGCTTTTTGGTTGACTTTTTGAAACCACTCCATGGCTTTACCTGCTTGACCTGCCTGCAAAGCAGTAAGTCCATTTCTATACCAAGGATCAACTTCAATGGCAAGGCGAAGTTCTCGAATGCCGGAGTAATCCGGTTTTTTCGATTCTATGGTTTGAAGTAAATTTCTAGCCTTGGTGTAATCTGCTGCATCTATGGCCTTAGCAGCCTCCTTAAACCAACTTTCAACCTCTTTTTCTAAGGCTTCTGAATAGTATCCCTGATAATGTTCGGGCCACAACAAGCGTACCTGCATTGCCGCAATTTGCCGCTCAAAATCGCGGGCTTCCTGATAGGATTTGATTGCAGCACTAAAATCTTCCAAATTGTATTTCACCCAAAACACGCCCAATAAATCATCCAGAACGCGTTGGCCAGTGCGCTGAAGTCCTTCACGTGCATCTTTGTGGCTGGGCCGTCTGAATAAAAACTGATGATAGGCCGTGGCCGCATCCCTGAAATTTCCAGACAGTTCCAATCCTTTCGCCTGTTTGATGGATTGACTATTAACAGAACAGGACATTAAAATTAAAGCAGCTAAAAATACAAGTGAACGCATGCGATTAGTAATTGAGTCGAATAATGCAAATACCATGCAAAAAATTAACCTCCGGTTCGTTTAACCTTAAATCCTTGTTTTTGCAGAAACTTCATAACCTTTACTACCTGATCTCCCTGTACTAAAATATGGTCTTCGGCTACAGTTCCGCCGGTTCCGCAAAACACCCGTATTTCTTTAGCCAATTCCTGACGCCGATTTGCATTAAGACACTCAACCCCTGTAATTAAGGTGGCTGTTTTACCGGCTCTACCCTTTTTTTCAAACCGAACACCTAAAACGATTTCAGATTCTGGCCTTATTTCTTCCTCTTCGGCATCGGAATGCAGCGAATTGAGGTCAGAAAAGGTCGAATATACAACGGCCGACGACCTATTTTTTAATACCTTCGACATATTATCTTAAAGCAGATGAAGTTAAGTTTCACAAAGGTACAACGGAAATTCAGTTTCCTAGGGTTATTTTTTTGTTTTGGAAGTATGGCTTTTGGTCAATTGACCACTCAATACGATACTCCAGCTAATTTAATAAATAACGTATTGGTAGGCAATGGTTTAAATGTAAGCAACATCAGCAGCCAGGGAGCTCCAATTCAATTCGGCCGGTTTAATGGAGCCAATTCCAATCTTGGAATTGCTAGTGGAGTTGTTATCGCAACTTGCGATATTAATCCCCCCAATGGACTTTCAGCGGGAAATTTTTTAAACAGCGCAAACACTCCCGGTGACCCCCTATTGACTCAACTTGCCAATGGCTCAGTTACCAATAACGCAGGAATTATTCAGTTCGACTTTATTCCGGGCGGAGACACGTTGGAGTTTGATTATGTTTTCGCTTCGGCCGAGTACAATTTTTATGTCAATTCCACTTTTAATGATGTGTTTGGATTTTTCTTAACCGGTCCAAAACCCGGCGGTGGTCAATACATCAACGAAAACATCGCGTTAATTCCAGGAACCAATCTGCCGGTGGCCATCAACAATGTAAACAACGGTCAATCTGGTGGATGTGCATTTGGCCCTTGCAACAACTGCCAGTATTTTGTGGACAATTGCAACCCAACTTCCGTTGCCTTTGGAGGATTTACAACTCCCCTAAAAGCGAAGGCAGCAGTAATTCCTTGCACAACCTACACCTTGCGGATGGGAGTGGCTGACGTAATTGACGGGGCTTTAAATTCAGCTGTTTTTCTGAAAACCAATTCCTTTAATGCAGGTTTGGTTTCCATTTCAAGTGAAATTGATTTTAACAATACAGGCGGATTCAGCAACGATACAGTTTTGTATGAGGGGTGCAGCGATGCTACTTTAAAGTTCATTCGGGCAGGTGAAAGCACTCAAAATGATACTGTTTTCTTTAATTCTTCAGGAACTGCATCTCAGGGAACCGACTTCCCTGCCTTTCCCAATTATGTGGTGTTCCCGCCTGGGGTTGATACCGTATTTTTAAGTATTACTCCCTTTTTTGACGGGAATCCCGAATCCGATGAAACATTTACCATAACCATTATGGATACGGTTTGCAATGTCCCAGTAATGAGTACAGTAACCTTAGTAATAAAAGACGTTTCACCATTAAGTATTGTGGCTTCCGATACAAGCATTTGCCGGGGGCAAGTGGTTCCCCTCTCCTACTCAAATTCCGGTGGCTCTGGATTTTTTGACATCGATTGGACTCTGAACGGCCAGGCTCTGAATACGCCCTACGTAGTTCAACCCCCGGTTAGCCGAGATTACGTTATCCAAATTTACGATGAATGCCTTGATACCACCTTGGTAGATACCATGAGCATTAAGGTCTTCCCCAAACCCAATGTGAAAATTGATGATTTGAGTGTGTGCTCAGATGTTCCGGTAACCTTAACTCCAACTCAGGTTCTTGCAGGTTTTGGGTATGTTTGGACTCCCGATTCCAATTTGAACAGCGGCAGCATTGCAACCCCGATCTTTCAATATGGTCACGACGGTCCTGGAAACCAAATTCTTGTGATTCGAATGGCTGTAGACTCGGCAGGAGTTGTTTGTACGCGAGATTCAGCACGAATTACAGTTTTCCCTCGACCAGATGTAGCCCTAGACGGAGACACCGTTGCCATCTGTGAAAATGCAGATGTCACTTTAGATGCCGGTCCCGGATTCCTATCATATGCATGGCAAAACGGCCCAACCACCCAAACCTACACCGTAGCCCAACCGGGTTGGTATTTTGTTGAAGTTACCGACAACAACAATTGCAAAGGCCTAGACTCAACCTTTGCTGATGCTCAATTCCTGCCTGTATTCGACGTTCCAGACCAAGAAGTATGCTCTGGAGATACCGCGATTCTAACCGTTACCGATACGTTAGGAAATGTGCTTTGGTGGAACGGAGTTACAGATACCATCAATTTTGTTTGGTGGGATACCACCATTACACTTAGCATCACCAATCTGTGTGGAAGTACCGAAGATGAAGTGAACATCAGTCTGATTGAAGGAATTCCTCCCTTCGATTTGCCCAATATTTTGTACCGCAGTTCAACAGCAAACCTAGATAATGCCACCTATTTTGTGGCCGCGATGGAAACTGCCGAGACATTCCTGTTGACCATTTACAACCGCTGGGGAGTCTCGGTATTCCAAACCAACGATTTAAGTTCAAGATGGGACGGCACAACCCCCTCCGGAGCACCGGTAGCTCCAGGTACCTACTTTGCTGTTCTCAGTTACATCGATTGTCAGGGCAATGAAGGAAAAGTGAGCGGAAGCGTTACCGTAATGGACTAAAACATGAGAAGGCTTTATCCGGCGACCTTAAGTTTACTTGCCGTTCTGCAGGTAAATCTTTTGGCTCAATTGCCTGTTGTACAAGGAAATTTAAGTTCAACAGGCCGCGACCGCCTGTCTATTCTCCAGGTTTTTCCAGATTCTTTACCTCAGGTTTCTTTGATTTTCAGAGCAGAAAATCAAAATGGTGAGGCTCTTTTTGGATTAAAACCAAGCGCCCTAACCGTAGAAGAAGATCAGCAACCTTGCAAGATTATTGATTTTCGACCTCTTTCCGAAGGAATGCCATTGCTCGTCAATATGGTGTTAGATCAATCCACATCCATGTATTTTGATGTGCTTGAATTAAATCGCCTAAAAATAAGGCCCCAGGATGTAAAGGTAGATTCAAATGGGCAATTCATTTTCCCAAAACGCTATACTCCGCCCCTAATCCAGGCAAGAAATGCCATTCAACACTTTATTGAAAAGCTAAACCTTGGGAAGGACAAACTGGGGTACATCGGCTTTTCAAAAGAGGTAAAACTGCGGATACCGCCCACCCAGAATAAAGAGAAGCTGATTCAGTCTTTAGCAAATTTAGAGGCAGCAGCCTCTACTGCCTTTTACGATGCCCTGATGGTGGCTCTTCAAAATTACGAATCCGATTATGGGATGAAGGTCATCATTGCCTTGACCGACGGCAACGACAACAGTTCTGTTTTTACCTTCGACGATGTGGTGGATCTATCAAAGGAAAAAGAAATTCCGATTTACATCATCGGTTTGGGTGAGGTCAATGCAGACAGCCTGAATCTTTTGGCCTTAAAAACCGATGGACAGTTTTTTTATGCCCCTACGGCCAATATGCTGGATAGTACCTACCAAATCATTCAAAATCGGATAAATGCCTTTTACGAGCTTATTTACGAATCAAGGAATCTGACGGCCTCAGATACCCTACGTTCTATTTACCTCGGATTTATGACCGCTGATTCTACTTTGTTGTACGATGAAGCCACCCTGCGGCTGCATCCGAAACTGCGCCAACGGCTAATTGAAATTTCAGAACAGCGCAGGCAAACAAAAAATAGAAACAATGCGCTTGCACTTCTGGGCTTTATTTCGGTAGCAGCCGTTGGAGCCGGTTTGGTTTTCTTCACTTTTCGACCAAAAAAACAAAAACATGTGGATGGCATAATGCTGCTGCCCAATCCGGCAGATACCAGTACTATCGCTAAGCTTAAGCGCAAAGTGAAATCCGGGAAGTGGCAGGTTATTTCCCAACATGGGCACAATATGTTTGAAGAAGAAAATACCACTTCCGAGCTTCAATTGAATGTTGGTTCCTGGCCAACTGGAACCTATGTCATAACCTTTACTTCGCCTAAGGGCGAAATCCAGCAGACGAATCTGCTCGTTCAACACTAGCCATAATCCAATTTACTGGCTACCAATAGCTCCGCTCGAACGGTTTAATTTCGCACGAATTAAGCGAATTGGATAAATCCTTTCACCGCGGAAGGGATTCATTTCAGAATATTTTTTAGGTGGCGGCTAATCCGGCTATCGCAGGTAGTCCTCCTGCCCGTGCTCGCAGCCCTAACGGTTTTGGGTAGCTCACAAGCTCGCTCCCAAAACCGTGGGGCTGCGGCACGATGCAGTTGTGGGCTACCTAGCTCTATCCGGGCCGGGCCGCCCAAAACCCATTATCTCAACAAATTGACATTGCCTCTAAATTCATGGTATTCACCATAAAAATCTCGAACAATGATCTTGTAGACGTAAATGTCCTGTTTCGCCGGGCCATTCAAATATTGACCATTCCAACCCTTCTTCATGGGCTCTAGATTTTTCAGGTAGGCCACCTCTTCTCCCCAGCGATTGAACACCCACATTTCAGCTTCAACAATGCCTCTACCATGCACCATAAATTCGTCGTTGGTGCCGTCGTTGTTGGGCGTAAATGAGTTGGGTATGTACACTGTAAAATCTGAATTGATCCGTACCGTATGGTAAATAGAGTCAGAACAGCCCTTGTCGGTAGCAATCCAAAGGTAAACTACATAGGTACCAGTATCAGCTGGATAAACATGAGACACATGCTGAGAAGTATAGGTACTTCCCTCACCCATTTCCCAATAGAATTGAGTAGGATTTCCTAAGCTTAAGTTGGTGAACTCTAAATTACGCTGAACGATGGTAGGATTTTCAGGAGTAAAGGCAAATTCTGCATCGGGTAAGGCATACACCTTGATGGTATCAGTAAAGGTCACCGTGGTATCGCAATTCTTATCGGAATTGGCATACAATGAAACCGTATAATTACCCGGAGTCATATAATACTGGGTCGGGTTTGCCATGCTGGCAGTTTGTCCATTTCCGAAATCCCAAAGGTAACTGGTCACTGTATTGGTTCCCGGAATTGTGGTATTGTTGGTAAAATTGACAAATAAGGGAGCACAGCCCTCAAAGGGGAATGGCGTAAAGTCAACCCGGGGTCTGGGATAAATGGAAACCGGTTTGGTAATGCTATCGATGCAGCCTTGATTGCTGGTAGCCACCAAGGTAACCAAGTATGTACCATCGGCAGGGAATACGGCAGTTGGGTTGGCAACGAAGGAATTCGGCAAGGTTGGAGTTGCAAAATCCCAAATGTAGCTGGTAATGCTTCCCCCTTGAATGATTGAGGAGTTTGTAAATGTCACCGTTTCCCGACTGCATTCGCTTGGTGCACTGAAGTTAGGTTGAGGCAATGGATGCACTGTGGTATTGCCATACGCCGTATCTGCGCAACCGTTGGCCGAGATAACAATCAACTGAACCGGATAAGTGCCCGGGTTTTGATAGGTGTGATTTGTTACACCTTGATTGCCGGTAGCTCCATTGCCATAATCCCAAAACCATTGGGCTACGGTTCCATTGGTTACTGTTGACTGATCGGTAAAAATGGTGGGAACACCATGGCAAACGTTCGGGACTGAAATTGCCGCTTGCGGCCAATGGTAATTGGTATATGGTATCGTAACCGTATCCAAACACCCTTGGTCACTCGTTACAATTAAAGTAACATTATACGTGCCATTTCCAGGATAGGTATAGGTTGGAGAAGTTTGAGAACTCGTTTGTCCATTTCCAAAATTCCAGCTCCAGTTCTGAATAATACCAGGACTTGGAATTGTTGACTGATTGGTAAAAGGAGCAATCATACCACAGGAAGGTGGAAGCGCAAAATTGGCAACTGGCTTAGGGGTAATCAACAAACTTTGAGAAACCGTGTCGGTACAACCACCAACCCCAGCAACAACTAAGGTTACAGTGTAGGTTCCATGGGTTCCATAAAAATGCTGAGGATTTTGTTGTGTTGAAGTTTGACCATTACCAAAATTCCAATTCCAACTGGCTATGCTTGAGTTTGGAATGGTCGATTGGTCTGTGAAGGGGGCAAAAGAACCAAAACAAGTTTGAGGCACAGAAAATGCCGCCTGAGGTATTGACCAGGTTACGAATGGCTTCACCAACGTATCGGAACATCCCTCATTTGAAACTACAATCAATGAAATGTTGTAGGGGCCTGGCACTGTGTATTGATGCGATGGATTTTGCTGATTGGAGGTTTGACCATTCCCAAAGTTCCAAGCCCAGCTTACAATCGTACCTGGATTGGCAATCGTAGATTGGTCGGCAAAGGCATTCAACAAGCCGCACGAATCGGGCAAAGCAAAATTGGCCACCGGAGTTGGAGGAACGTTCACGCTTTGGGTAATGGTATCAGTACAACCACCCTGCCCAGTTACAATTAACGTAACGTTGTACACCCCGTGCGTGGGATAACTGTAGCTGGGGTTTTGCTGAGTACTGCTTTGGCCGTTGCCATAATTCCAATTCCAATTTGTAATGGTTGAATTAACAATGGTGGAATTGTCTTGGAATGGCACAGGATTTCCATGACAGGTTTGTGGTCCGGTAAAGGCTGCAGTAGGAATAGACCAAACTGTAAATGGCTTTATAATAGTGTCTTTACAGCCTTGATTGGAGGTAACTATCAACTGTACATTATAAACCCCAGGGGAAGCATACGAATAGTTGGCGTTGGCAGTACTGGCGGTCTGACCATTGCCAAAATTCCAAGAATAAGAAGTAATAAAGCCAGGAGGGGCTATAATAGATGAACTTCCGATGCTTCCCGAAAGTCCGCAAGAAGGAGGAAGAACAAAATCAGCCACCGGCGTTGGAGGTACATTCACCACCTGGGTTGCTGTATCAGCACAACCTCCAGGTCCCGTTGCAATCAAAGTAACAGAATACTGACCCGGATTCACATAGTTCATGGAAGGATTCAATTGAGTTGAAGTCTGACCATTTCCCAGATTCCAATTGTACGTCATTTGTCCATTGCCTTGAATGGTAGAAGTATTGGTAAAGGGCACTGTATTACCATGACAAGTTTGAGGCGCAGTAAATGAGGCCACAGGAATGGCATACCGCGTAACCTGTTGGGTGACCGAACCTGTACAACCACTATTGGAAGTAGCCGTTAATGTAATTGTGTAGTTCCCGGGGTTTGTGTAATTGAAATTAGGGTTGGCCGAAGTAGAAGTTTGACCATTGCCTAAGACCCATTGATATCCTGTTACTGTTCCAGGAGGTGCAATGTTTGTGGTATTTGTAATTTGTCCCGTGAGACCACAAGGCGGTGGCATGGTAAACGAAGCTACCGGCCTAGGATTTACAGTAACAGACTGAATGGCAGTGTCTTTGCAACCACCAGGCCCAGTAACAATGAGCTGAACCGTATACGTTCCTGGATTGGCATAGGTATGCCAAGGGCTTCCTTGTACCGATGTGTTGCCATCTCCGAAATTCCAAGAGTGCGTCATCAAACCACCTCCCAAAATGGTGGATGTATTCACAAAAGGAGTTACCTGACCATGGCATACATTGTTAAATGTAAAACTGGCATTGGGTATTGAATTCATCGTCACCGGGCTTACAACCGTATCAGAACAACCACTGTTATCGGTAACCACAAGCGTTACATTATACGTTCCAGGTGAGGAATAGGTATGTGAAGGATTTTGAAGGGTATCAAATGTTCCATCACCAAAAGCCCAACTCCAAGATACCAAACTTCCAGGCTGAGAAATGGACGAAGAATCTGTAAATACCCGAACCATGCCGCAGGCAGAATCAGCCACAAAATCTGGAGTTAAAATAGGGGGCACCACCACAGGCAAAACCACTGTATCTTCGCAACCTACCTGGGCCGACGAAATAAGGGTTACATTATATTGGCCCGGATTTGCGTATTGGTGAATTGGGTTTTGCTGTGAGGAATTCGGACTACCATCTCCAAAATCCCAATTCCAAACCGCAGGCTGTACACCTGGAATAACTGTAGAGTCGTTAAACTGTAGCGTTCCATTGCACAAATTGGAAGTCCAAAAATGAGCGGTGGGCAAAACCGGGTTGATGTTGGCAGAAAGCTGAGCAGTACATCCGGTAGCAGAAGTCAACGTAACTTGATACACGTTTTGTCCCCACGTTGGATTCACAATTGAAATTTGCTGAGTTGTAGCTCCATTGGACCACTGATAACCCACAAAACCAGGAGGAGCTACCAGTGTAGCCACTGTATCTCCTACACAATAGGTTATATCAATTTGAAGTGGACGGCATTCGGCTGCCAAATAAGCATATCCATAGTGACCGGAATAGTCGCAGTCACCAGTTCTAGCTTCAATTGTAACCACTTGACCCACATAATTCAACAGATTTACCCCAGTTGTGGTCCAGTTCCTCCATCGAACCCCACCTTGGTTTACGAATCCAGGGACGTTGTTGCCCGCAGCAACCTGATAAAATGTACAAGGAATAATTCCGCCGTTTTGGTTTTTAACCTGCATTTCAAAACGGGGCTGAGCAATAGGCGGGTGACCAGGATCTTCCAATACCACCGCGTACCTGTAAATAAATAACGCATTTTGTTGAGAAACCGTAAACGAATAGGTTAAACTTTCCGCTTGAGCGCCAACCTGACTGTTGCCCAAACGAGCCGATTGAGGTATTCCGGGTGGAGTCCGGGTTAAGGCATTAATGACAGGATCTAAGCCAGGAGTCATAATAGTATGACGACCATTTTGAATGGTATTCGGATTGGTAATCACAATGGGACAGCAGTTTCCGATGCCACCCACCCAGTTTTGAAAACCGTTCATGGAAAAATCAGCATTTGGACAGCCTCCACCAGGCTGACTGTACATAGCCAAAGGAGTTAGCAATAAAACAAATAGTGCTGATTTAATGCTTAAAGGCCGAAGTAATCTTAAATCCATAAAATGGCAGTTTCTAAGGATTAGACCTTTAATTTTAAAAAAAGTTGCAGGATTAGGGATAAATTCCATAAAATCAAGCTTAACGAATTAGGTTAATATGCCCATGATATTCATGAACCAAATTAAAGACGTCTCGAATTACCAAGCGGTATGCATAGGTTCCTTGAGGCACAGGACCTCCATTAAAATTACCATCCCAGCCTTTAGTTAAAGGAGCCAAGTTTTCTCCCCAATATAAAGACGCTCCCCAACGATCAAAAATTTCTAAGTCCGCTTCTACAATCGCCGTTCCGCTAATGGTAAAAAATTCATTCAATCCATCTCCATCAGGAGTAAAGGCATTGGGAACATATACATTGAATTCAGGTATAACCTTAACCCATCTCCATACCGTATCGGCACAACCCCATTGATTGAAGGTAACCAAACGAACAGGATATGAGTTGGTATCTGTTGCATAGTAAATCCTGGGGTTCTCATCGGTAGAAGTCATTCCATTGCCAAAATCCCATTCATAATTTTCGCCCATGTCAGACCGGTTCCTAAATTGCACTAGAGGATTGTTCACCGTTGGTTTATCGGGAGTCCAATCAAAAGCAGCCGTGGGTTGTGGCCGTACAGTAATGTAATTGCTTAGCGTCAATGATGTATCGCACCCTTTATCCGAAACCGCATACAAGGTCACTGAATATGAACCTGCAGCGTTGGGGTACGAGTGACTCGGGGAGGCCTGCGTAGAGGTTCCTCCATCTCCAAAGTTCCATACCCATTGCACCACCGATCCAACATCAATGGTAGATTGATTATCAAAGAAAGGCACTACAGGGTAACAACCAGATAAAGGACTGGCATCCCAGGCTAAATTGGGTTTTGGCCAAACTGTAGCCAATTTTACAACCGAATCCACACAGCCAGCGGTACTGGTGGCGGTTAAAACAATCGGCCAATTTCCGGCATTTGGAATCAACAATACAGGATTTACTGCATTTTGAGTTGGGATACCAGAACCAAAATCCCATTGATAGCTAGCAATACTGCCCTGTGAAATACTACTGGAATTAACAAATTGACTGTTGAAACCTTTGCATGGTGAATTCACTGTAAAATCAACCACTGGCAAAGGCAAAATCGTCAACATTTGAGTTAGCGTGTCGGTACAACCATCTGCCGTTGTTACCACCAAGGTCACCGAATAGGAGCCTTCCGTTGGGTAAATGAGGGATGGGGTTGGATTTCCGGTAACTTGAGCCCCAATCAGCCCAAAATCCCATTCCCAATTCACAATTTGAGAAAATGGAACGGTAGATTGATCGGAAAATAGAACAGGACTCTCTGCACAAGTGGTTGGAGAAAGAAACTGAGCCACAGGAAAAGCCCAGTTGGTAAATGGGCTAGTGTAGGTATCCGTGCATCCGTTGGCCGCAGTCACTGTCAAACTTACCTGCCACTGACCCGGTTGAGCATAAGTATGAATGGGATTTTGTGCAGAGGAAGTTGATCCATTGCCAAAATTCCAAGACCATCCCACAATTTGACTTGGACCACTGGGCGTTGTTGAATTATCTAAAAACTGATTCATCAAACCACAATCTGTTGGCAAAATAAAATTGGCAATAGGATCTACATCCAAAACCGTTACAGGAAATTGAACACTATCCTGACAACCCATGGGTGCAGTAATAACCAATGAACCGGTATAATTGCCGTAATTGGCATAAGTGTGGGTAGGATTGGCTTGCGTTGAAGTACTTCCATTTCCAAAATTCCAAAAGTAATTCGTAAAGGTGAAGCCACTGGTATCTGCAAAGGTCATTTGGCCGGAACATCCGGGGGTTATCGAAACAGAATTAGATAAATCAATCACTTGAATACAAACAGTATCGGAACATCCAAAACCGGTTGAATCACTTATTGTGACAACAATGCAGGTATCATTTTGAACCGAGAACAGAGTATCTGAGGTGGCATTGGATCCAGTTAGGCCAGTTGACCATGAATAATTTCCAGTTGAACCTCCATTGATGGTGATGTCTTCTAAACCCCAATTATCGCAGCAGGTTCCAGAAGAAAAGAATTGAATCCAACGGAATCTTGTACTTGCAGTTTGAGCCGCAGGGGGAATCGGAATACTCACCGTATTCCAAACCGTATATGGGGTTGGGCCATTGGCTACCCCGTTGGTAGAACCAGGATTGCTAGGCAACTGAAATCCCGCAGGAGAAAAATAGGTTATATCAACCCATGAAACACCGTTGTTGATTGAGTATTGAAGTGACACGCCCTCTCTGGCTAAATCAGGACCCTCGCAAGGTGTTACCCCGCCTTGCTGACTGTAAATAAAACTAAAATCAATGGTTCCACCTCCTGTTACATTTAAAGTAGCAGTTTGAATTTCTGGAGTTGCATTTCCGGAACTTGATGCCCAATAATAGGGAGTTCCACTTGGACTAGGGCCGCATGGTGAAGTGAAAGATGTCGTTCCTGAGGTAGTCCAGCCTGTAGGCAATGTACCAGTATTAAAATTAAAATTATAACCTCCACCACTCTGCAACATCCCATTTGCTGTTATTATCACATTTGAACCTTGGCAAATAGGATTAAAATTTGCTGAGGCAGTAATATTGCACAATTGTTGGCCAAAAACGGAGATTATTGACAATCCAAATAAACCGGTTAAAAAGTACCTTTTCATCATAGGCGAACATTCACTTCCTTGCAAATTTATCAAATTATTCAATGTTTAGATTCAAATTACATACTTTATGCTGCATGCTCTTCATTTTTAATATAAAAACACAGCCTTAAAACCAAAATTGAATAGCAACCTTACGCACTTTAACAAAAGCATTAATGAGCATTAAACACCATTTTCTGATAAATAAAAAAGAAAACGGAATAAAAACAATTTAATATCAAATTCTACTGTTCAGTCGAACTAAAAGGCAAAAAAACAGCTGCAGGTTGGGTTAATTTTTGAGGCATTGCGGCAGGGATTGAAGGAGCTAGCTCTGCAATTGGCAGCCCAGCGGACCGCGCGGTGCGGAGGCGACCTTGGGAGCCCACGCAAACCCGCTGGACCGCAGGGCTGCCAGTGCAGACTGGCCCTGAAAGCCCGTTCGCCGCCCAAATATAATTTTTATTAAATTCCTATCTTGTATTTTTGACTGAAATTATTCCGAGGCATTCAAAACTTACACCATTTCTCTTCTATGAGCTCGCTCTACATTTCAGGAAAATCGGTTCGGGAATACACCTCTAAAATCACATCTAAAATGGCTGGCATGCTTGCCAATGCCAAGGTGTTCGCCGCATCACTCCACGCGGAATCAGGATTCGGATGCGTTTCCATAAAGAATCCATCAACGCCCAGCGCAGATGCAGCCTTAGCTAGAACTACAGCCATTTTTCGCTCTCCCCCGCTCACCCCATTCAATCCACCGGGCGATTGAACAGAATGCGTAGCATCAAACACCACAGGGCCCCAAGGCTTCATTTTTTCAATGCCTCTGAAATCCACTACCAGGTCTCTATACCCAAATGTGCTACCCCGTTCGGTCAACCAACAAGACCGATCTGTCCGCCCCGTCTTTTCCACCACAAACTTCATGTCATCGGGAGACAAAAACTGTCCTTTCTTAATATTCAAACTGCATTTTGTTTGACTAGCGGCCACCAATAAATCCGTTTGCCGACACAAAAAAGCGGGAATTTGAATTACGTCTACCACTTCTTCAAGGTGAGGAAGCTGCCAACTTTCATGTACATCCGTAAGGACCTTCAGTCCCAACCGCTGCTTAACCTCCCACAGAATCTCCAATCCCTTTTCCATTCCATGCCCACGCCGGCTGCCCAGCGAAGTGCGGTTGGCTTTATCAAAAGAGGCCTTGAATATGTAGGGCATGGAACGCGCTTGACAGGCCGCCTTCATTTGTTCAGCAACTTCTAAACACAAATCCAAGGACTCAGCCACGCAAGGTCCAGAAATAAGAAATGGGCGGCTTGAACTAAAAAAATCAGATTCAATAGGCATCGTGAATTCGAATTACGCCCACTAGGGCTTGATTGGCATCTACAACGGGCAAGGCGGAGCGTTTTTGAACTCCCGATTCCATTAAATGTATGGCTTCTCCTAGGAAATTAGAAGGTAAACATGTTGTTGGATTTGGATTCATCAAGGATTTTGCCAAACAGGTTTCTACGGAAGTCCCATTCACCAATGCACGCCGAATGTCGCCTTCAGTAATAATTCCCAGCAATTTCCCCTGAATCTCAACGCAGGCCAAGCCTAGAGGTTTTTCTGTCATAGCAATCAGCACCTCGCGCATGCTTTGCTCTGGATTGATTCGCGCTACAGATTCCAAGGGATGCATCACCTGCTCTACCCGCAGGCTCCAGTTTTTCCCCAATTGCCCCGCTGGATGAAACCCAGAAAAATTGGAGTAGCTAAAGCCGGTGGCATCCGCCCAGGCAAACATTAAGGATTCACCTGCAACCATTGCCACTACAGTGCTGCAGGAAGGCGCTAAATTCAAGGAATCGGCTTCAGCACTTACCGAGCAATCTAGATTCACTGTCATGGCATTGGCCAATATGCCTTGGGGATTCCCGAGCAATCCAAGGGAAGATATTTGATGCATCTTCAACCAGTTGGAAAGTTTAATTTGCTCTTCGCTGTTGCCACTTTTTGAAATAAATATGGCCAAGCAGCCCGGCGAAAAATACCCCAAATCACCATGAAAGGCTTCTGAAGGCAACATAAAAACGGCCCTTTTACCCAATGAGCGAGCCGTTGCTGCCAATTTCCGAGCAATGTAGCCGCTTTTCCCTGTTCCTAGAAAAATCCATTCCTTCGACTCGGACAGCAAAGCCAGTGCTAGGGCCCAATGAACCTCCCATTTGTCCTCAAGACCAATCAAGGCCTGTCGGTAACGGGAAATGTACTCTCCGGGGTTTGAGGACTGCATCATACTGACAAAGATATACAAGGACTGCCAATTTGTCCCTATCCTTTGGGCTGGTATGCTTTTTGAATTAGCAGGAGAAAAAATTAATTATGTCGTCAACCAAAGAATCAGTTTCAAGGCAAGGTAGCATTCAGGTGCAAACCGACAACATTTTTCCAATCATCAAGAAATTCCTGTATTCAGACAATGAAATATTTTTACGGGAATTGGTTTCAAATGCCACCGATGCCATCCAAAAAACCAAAGTGCTTGGATCGGTAGGTGAGTTTAAGGGCTCACTGAAAACCCCGAAAGTTGAAATTAAATTGGATAAGGAGGCCAAAACGCTTACCGTATCTGATAATGGGATAGGAATGACTGCCGAGGAAATGGAAAAGTACTTGAATCAGGTCGCTTTTTCCGGAGCCAGGGAGTTTTTAGAAAAGTACAAGGGCGTTGAAGATAAGCAAACCATTATTGGCCACTTCGGTCTTGGATTTTATTCGGCCTTTATGGTAGCCGCGAAAGTAGAGGTGGTGAGTAAGTCATTCCAAACCGGAGAACCCGCCCACCGTTGGACCTGCGATGGTAGTCCCTCCTACTCTATTGAACCAGCCACGCGCAAATCTCGAGGCACCGATGTGATCCTTCACATGTCAGAGGAAGGGGAAGAATTTTTAGACCAAGGTCGTGTGAAACGCATTTTGACCAAATATGGCAGTTTTTTACCCGTTCCTGTTTTCTTTGATGGTCAGCAAATCAACAATACAGAACCGGCATGGACCAAGAAACCTGCCGACCTAAGCCAAGAAGATTACGCCTCCTTTTATAAGGAGCTCTACCCCGGCTCCTTTGAAGACCCTTTATTCCAAATTCACCTGAATGTTGATTACCCATTCAATCTGACCGGTATTTTATATTTTCCGAAAATCAAGGAACACTTTGATGTTCAGCGGAAAAAAATCTCATTGTACTCCAATCAGGTGTTTATCACCGACTCGGTAGAAGGCGTGGTACCTGAGTTTCTAACGCTTCTGCATGGGGTGCTGGATTCTCCAGATATTCCTTTAAACGTATCCAGGTCGTACCTTCAGGCCGATGCCAATGTGCGAAAAATTAGCAGTCACATCACCAAAAAAGTAGCGGATAAATTGGAAGAAATGTTCCAAAACAACCGCAGTGATTTTGAAAGCAAATGGAACGACATTCGGATTTTTGTTCAATATGGTGCCATCACAGACCAGAAGTTTGCAGAACGGTGTAAGAAGTTTTCTTTGTTCGAGAATTTGAATGGAAGCTTCCATACCATGGAAGAAATTCAAGCCAATCTGAAAGAGGCGCACACCGACAAAAACAATCAGTTGGTAATTTTATACTCTGCCGATCCCGAAGCCGACCATGCATACATTTCGCGTGCAACCGAGCGTGGATATCAGGTGTTTAAAATGAGTAGTCCGTTGGAATCTCATTATTTGGGCCATTTGGAACAAACTCATGAATCGGTCAAATTTGCCCGAATCGATTCTGATTCTCCAGAAAAATTAATCGATAAGGGCATTGAAGTTCCCTGTTCTTTAAGTGAAGAACAGCGCACTGAACTTCAGGGAATTTTTGAATCGTTGAAAGGGGAATCGTCCTTAAGCATGGCGGTGGAAAATTTATCCAGTTCAGACATGCCGGTAACGATTACAGAATCGGAATTCATTCGCCGAATGAATGAGATGCAGCAAATGAATGCCATGGGCGGGCAAGCCTTCCGGATGCAGTCGGCAGTGGTTAATGCCAACCATCCCATCATGCTATCCATTCTTCAAAAAAAGACAGAAGAGGATAAAAAAGCGGTGGCCAAGCAGGTGCTAGATATGGCCTTACTGAGCAAAGGCATGTTAAAAGGTGAAGCATTAACACGGTTCTTGGAACGGTCGCTGGAACTGCTTAAATGAGTCGGCCAGCCCCTTTCAGCTGGAAGCGAATATTCAGCTTTCCTTTGGTGGCCATGGTTCGGCTGTACCAGTGGATTATCTCGCCTTGGCTGCCCGCGGCATGTCGTTACACGCCGACCTGCAGCCACTACATGGTTGAGGCCTTGCAAAAGCACGGACCCATTCGGGGCTTATGGCTTGGTTTAAAGCGGATTGGCCGCTGCCATCCCTGGGGCGGATTTGGGCATGACCCTGTGCCGTAAATCTTTGAATTTCAGATTTTAAGAAGTTCTTTGCTGAATTATCTTAATTTCTAGTGGGGCGGCTGCCGGGCTTTCACCGGTTGTCCGCAGTTGGCAGAAGTCTGGCCCAGCGGGTTTGCGGTGGCTCCTAAAGTCGCCTCCGCACCTCGCGGGCCAGGCTCTGCCACCTTTGCGGGCAACCGTGTTCAATCCCTGCCGCAAAAGAAACCGGCGTAGATTTTCTAACACCTGCACAGGCTACACGCTCTAATTCAATGCATGGAAGGGCTTGTTTCAGAATTTGGAACCTAAGTGAAAAATCTCCGGTCGAAGCCTTAGGAATGGCGTTGTTTGCCAATGCTTTTTAATGCCCACATGGTTGCAAAAACAATCAGGAGCAGGAGTAAGGAATAAAAACCATCTTCCAAGGGGACGGAGCCCAAGCGAATGCCCAGATTTTCAGTATCGTTATACCATACAATAGGCAAAGCGGTGAGGACGCCATTCACAGAAAAAAAGGGAATAAGATGCACCAACCACATCAAGCCCAATTTGCCCATATTTCTGTTGCCCCAGAACCAGCGGTGCAAGAGTAAGATTACAAACAAAAGGCCAAAGGTAATTCTAGGGTACCAGGCATTGAAACCGTAGAAAAACAGTCCAACCACCGTCCCCATCCAAATCCACCATATGGCATTTCTGAATCGAAAAAATGGGTCTCCAAAGTACGCTTCCAAGCAGGCATAAATGAATACGGAGGCATATGGAACTGCGATAAAAAACAACCACTCTTCAATGGGAAGATGCCAGATATAAAGCCCAGTCAGGTAAGTGGGATTAAAGCCCCAAATGCCATGAAGGGTAAAAGCAATATCCCAAGGAATAAAGACCAGCATTCCCATAAAAATGCCGGGGAACAAATACCTCCATTGCTTATAAAAAGCTACTTTTTTATCAAAAGATAAGGCAAATGTGGAAACTAAGGTCAACACATCCAACAGCAGATAGGTATATTTACCTGTCCACTCGAAAATCATAGCATATTCATGGAATGCCTGGCGAAAGAACGCAACAGGATGCTTACCTTTCGAGCATTGTTAATTCGAATGCGTTCCTGCATAATTCGTTCAGGTTGAATGGCCTTTATTTTTCGGAACAATTTGGTGTAGTATCGGTAAGCGAGGTAAACTCCAATTTGTGCCCCTTTAGGTAAGCGACGAATGCCCTCTAAAGCATGGTCAAAATCCTTTTGAATATCGGCTTCAATTTCCTTTTTGGCCGACAAATTGAAAGCGGTCCAATTCAAATTCGGGAAATACACTCGTCCTCTGGATTGATAATCATCGCCCATGTCGCGCAAAAAATTCACCTTTTGAAAAGCGGCACCTAAGCTTTTGGCATGTGGCTCAAGCTGCTGGTACAATTCCTTATTGCGTTCGCAGAAAACTTGGAGGCACATCAATCCAACCACTTCAGCCGACCCATAAATGTAGGTTTCGTAGCTTTTTTGATCGTGGCTGTTTTCATCGATATCCATTTCCATGCTATACAAAAAGGCTTCAATCAATGAATGGTCTATGTTGTATTCATTTACGGCCAACTGAAAGGCATGGAGGACTGGATTCAGGCTTATTTTACGTTCAATCGCCAACCAGGTTTCACGATTAAACTCTTCCAACAGCATCCGTTTGTCGTGCTCGTGAAAGGTATCTACAATTTCATCGGCAAAACGTACAAAGCCATAAATGGAGTATACGGGGGTTTGGAATTTGGGAGCCAACATACGTATTCCCAACGAAAACGATGTGCTGTAGCGGCGCGTAATGTGGCGGCTACATTCTTGTACGGTTAAATTATACAGTGGGATGCTCATGTTGAATGCGTTCGGTGACTAATTTTGAACTAATGACAACGATGGGAAGGCCTGTTCCTGGAATGGTACTGGCGCCCACGTAATATAAATTATTGAGAGATTCGTCCTTGTTTGCTGGCCTGAATGCCCCAATTTGATTTAGGCCGTGTGCCAAGCCCAAACCACTTCCACGGTATAAATTGAAGGTGTTTTGCCATTCATCGGGCGGCATTACACGACGTACTTCCGTATTTCCTGCCAAATCAAAACCGGTACGCTCCGACAAATCAGCAATGATGGTATCGGCAAGTTGATTTGCATCTGACCAATCGGGCTTAAACCGTAAGTCGGGTACCGGACACAGAATGAAAATATTTTCACATCCTTCCGGGGCGCAAGCTGCATCGCTTTTTGAAGAAACATTCACATAATAATAGGGCTTTTCAGGGTTCACGGAAAGCTTAAAAATCTTATCTGCATACTCTTGAAAATTGGTGCCCAAAAAATAATTATGATGGTGCAAGCCTTCCACCTTTCCTTTTACTCCCAAATAAATGGTGAAGGGACTTAAGGTCCAATCCATCTTATCCAGAGCCTTTTCATTGAATTTAGGTCGTCCCAGCAATTTACCGCGAAAGGATGCCGCATCTGAATTAATCACAAACACATCGGCCGTGTACTTATTTCCATGTTGGTCTTCCACGGCGTTCACCTTACCATTGGATTCATGCACGCGAACGATTTCCGTGTCGTATTTGAATTCAACACCACGCCGTTTCAATTCTTCTACCAATTTCGTTGTAATGGTATACATTCCTCCTTTTACACTCCAATATCCATCGTGTTGCAGTTCAGTATAATTCAACAATTTATACACGGCAGGAGTATCAAAGGGGGTAGCCCCAAGAAAAAAGGCAACTAGGCTAAAAATCACCTTCACTTCATGCGAATCGAAATGATTGTCCAATTCAGACCACATAGAACGAAACATAGCCGGGGCATGTTTCCAGGGTACCCCAGCCATCGACATCAGGTAATCGAGTTTGCCGTTGAAGTTTTTCTTTACAATTCGATATTCTGTATCGTGAAAAATTTCTTTTGCCCCGGCCAAGTAGCGTTGGCATTTCTTGACAAAATCAGGCTCAATATCTTGAAATTCTTGAGCCAGTTTTTCCAATTCTCGAAAGATTTGAAACTTTCGGTCGCTGCTGGCAAAATTGACAGTGTAAAGGGGAGACAGCTGTTGGTAGGTCAACGGGTTCTCCATGTTGCAGGAGGAAAAGAGTTCATCGAACTCGTAACTCATGGAGAAAAACGATGGACCTAGATCGAAGGTGTATCCCTTTTCAGAGTAGGTATTTAGGCGTCCACCGGGGGTGTTGTGTTTTTCAACGATGCGAACCTGATACCCGAGCGTGGTTAATCTCAAGGCTGTTGAAAGGCCTCCAAGACCAGAACCAACTATAATTGCATTCTTTTTCACAAGGTTGAATTGTTAGAATTTAAGGGAAAAGTACGGGACAATTTAGAATTTTGTTTTGGCCAATACTTCGATTTGACAAATAAAAACCCAAAGGCTTCTCCGTTTTCCTTACCCAAACTTTTATGGTGAATTTTATGCGCCTTTCGAAGCGCGAGCAAATATGGATTTTGGGTATGCTTAAACCATGAAAAGCGTTGATGAACAAAAATATCATGCACAAAGAAGTAAGCGGCACCATAACCGGCAATACCTAGACCGGCAGAAAATCTCCAATCCATATGTTCAGACCCACTAACAATTAGAATCATGGAAAGCAGGGCAAAAACAACTCCAAACAAATCGTTCAATTCGAATCTCTTGTACTTTGGGGTGTGGTGGTCCTTGTGCAATGACCAAAGAAATCCGTGCATGATGTACTTATGTGTAAACCAAGCCACGCCCTCCCAAAGGATGAAAAAGAAAAGAAACACCAAAATATGCAACCACCAAATCATGGATAAAATATCTGTTTTTGTAACAAAAAAGAAAAGAAATTGTTCGCGAATCTGAGCATCAAACTAGTTCAAAGGGTAAAGTTGATTCTTCAGCATTCTGCCCTCTATTTGACCAGAAAGAATATGATTCACCCAGGGAGATTTTGATTCTGCGGGGGTGTGGCCGTCGGGATTCCAAAATGTAAATTCGGCTTCCATACCTTCCTCTACCCGTTGCTCGGCAAGTCCTAAGGCTGCCCTTGCTCCAATAGAGATCACCTGCACGAACTCGGCTGGGCTCATTCGTTCTTTGAGTTTGGTCCAAGCGGCCAGTGTAAAATTAGCCAGGGTGGATTGGCCAAAGGGTACCATTGGGAAAGGTAAATCGATGGAATCGGGGTGCCAAGGCCTGTGGTCGCTGCACAGAAACGAAATCAGTCCAGATTTAAAGGCTTGAAACCAGTTGTCTAAAGAAAGATCAGGAGCTAATGGCGGCCAAAACTTAAACTGCTCTGAAAAATCCTGCATGACAGAGTCAGACCACCAAAAGTAGTGTGGTGCGGTACCCAATATTATACCATTAGACCATTTTGAATTCGGGATGTTCATTGTGGATGACAAGAGCGGATACACCATTTTTTTATTGGTGTACTCTGTCAAATTTGATAGATTTTGCAGGTACTCACTTTCCACAAAATTGGGCATTCCATCCAACCCCATGGTTAAGGCCGATACTCCTTCCCAAATTTGATAATTCCTACCAAAATCAGGCTCGGGCAACACATTCCACATGTGCTGGTTCGGCATAATGGAGGTGTATTTTGCTGCTTCAAGTGTCAATGCCGTCTTCGCATGATTGGGAAATCCGTCGGTAAAACCGACTGCACCCGCCTGAGCATACATCCCATAATTAACCATCCTTTTGCCTTCCAAATGTTGAGAAAGAGGTGCAAAAGCTAGGGCGTTAACCCCTTTAATTCCAGATGGAAATGGATTGAATTCCATTCCGTTCATGGGTTCAGAGGCCTGCATTTTAGATGGACTTAAGGCTAGGGTAGTAATTCCTGATTTCTCCACCTGAACCATCCAATCCGCGACAGATTGATGGTGTTCTTCACCTGCCTTTGCCCCATGGTTCCATGGGTCTACCCAACCTGGAGAGATGCAATGAAACTGATCAAAAACCCTTGCATCATTAGGAAATTCGTCAATATCTACTGCAATTTTCAGTACCCTCCCCTCTTCCACCAACACATCAACCACTTGATCATTCCAAAGTGACTGAGGGTCGGTCACCTTTACTTTTTTAATAAGGTAAATAGTGTCGTTCATCGATTCCACATTTTAAACCAGAAAATTTCCAAAGCAAGGAAAAGCAATGCGAATAGAATTAGCCAGAATTGAAGATTCAAGGGACCTTGCTGAGAAGCACCTTCCCAATCCTTGGATTGAGCAATGCTAAATTGTTCGGCTAAATTCTGCCGTTCAAGGGTTGATTTCAGGCTATCGGGGGTTAAAAAAACCAATTCTGATTCATTTGCAGGAAGTGAAACACCAAATATGCCTACGGTATCTGCCCCCAAAGAAACAAGATATAAGCCTGGTCCAAGGTTCCCCTTTCCGGGCCTTAGCTCATCCATCCTGCCCTTTGGAGTTCTTAAACCGAGCCACGATTCGTCTGGTCTTTTCCAGGGAGAAAAAGAATAAACAGGATCTTTAGTGTTTTCAGATTTAGGTATTGAAATCACAACATCGGCATCGGAATTGAAGTGCCACAAAGCTTTGAACGTGGCTTGATATGCCATTTTCAAGGCCAAGGGAACAAACAAAGGGTGTTGGACAAACTCATTTCCCGCCTGACTTAAATCCATAGAAAACACCCAATGCTGTTGTGCGTTTTGGGTTGATTTCAATACAGATACCACCGGCAATCCATCTTCTGTACTCAGCAGAATTTGTTTGCTTAATCCTGTGCTGATTCTGGCAGAAGGCACCACCGTTGGCAACTTCATATCTGGATCTTGTCTAGAAAAAACATCGGCAAAAAATGGATTAGAGGGGTCAGGAGGGGCCAAAGAAATGGGTTGGCCATTCATCGCTTCAACTGCAAAATTAAGGCCCTGTTCCATTTTGAGTACCTGACCATTTTTTGAAAATACCCATGCCACTGTAGTGCCCTGCTCGGATTTTTGCTTTAAAAGTCCTAGAATTCCACTCGATAAATTTTTAGGCCCATTTACTAAAATCAGGTCTGCACCTTCTACGCTGCTAAGAGAAACAGAGTTTTCTGAGCCCACTGAATAATCGATAAGAGCGTCCGAGCGGAATAACCGTTCAAAAGAGTTGGTTGCTTGTGTTCCTCTAAGCTCAAATACCTTAATTTTTGAACCAGCGTAAAAACCAAAATCCATTCTATTGTCTCCTGAAAATGGATCTGCATCCAAATACACCGAGCCAAAAGACCAGCCGGAATGTTCTAATCGCGCCTTAAATGAAATCCGCTGAGTGGAGTTTGGCGGAATAGTACTATTAACCGGAGGGAGCTCGCGGTTTGACAGATTAAAAAACACCTGTACGTCTTCCAGTGCTTCGGTCCCATGATTTCGTATTAATGCAGCGAATTCAACTTCAGTTCCGGCCAACAGAATAGGTGAGGCTACCCAAACAGAATCAATAGAAATATTTGGAACGGACTCGACCGAAATGGGCAACAATGAAATTTGGCCAAGCGAATCTGTTGCAGTTGGAAAAGGCAGAATATTCCGTTGGAAATCTGACACAATTAGGCGCCCGAGGGGAGACTTTTCATCAGGCAGGGATAAGCGTTGGCGTTGGATGACCTCTGAAATGGTCCGAGAGGGGGCTCCGCCCGCAATTTGATTTAACCGTTGGAGTGCCTGAGTTTTGGATACATATATTTGGTCAGAGGCAAAAAATTCACCGGTAAGAATTTGAATTTTAGCTTCATCTGGCAGGGAATGAATGTAGGCTCTAACCCGTTGAATGGATTCCTGCAATCCATCTCCCGCTGAATTTGAGGCCAACAATACGCTGGGGGAGTTATCTAAAAAAATAGAGTATTGTTGTGGTTTTGCTTGGGAATTCGAAGTAAACGTTGGGGCTGCGAAGAATAGAATAAGAGCGGCAAGAGCCAGAGTTCTACTGAGTAGAATTAATCGATGTTTTAATTTATTTCGCTGTTGTTCTTCTTCTTTTAGCCTTGACAATGTTAACACATTGGGGAATGCAAGAACCTTATATCGCCGTAAGTTTACTAAGTGTAAAATTAAAGGAACAACCAATAGCGGCAGAAACCACAAGGCCGTAGGCTGCTGAAAATGCATAATCAAAGGTACAATTAATAAAGAAACGGGGAGAGATAGTGGAATCAGGTATTCCTCAAAAAAATAAAAAAGAAGCCGATTGGAATCCAATGAGATTCCAATCGGCAGTAAAAAAATAGATCTAAGATGTGGGAGCCCTAGTGGGATTTAGACATCAATTTTAGCGTATTTCGCATTTTGTTCGATGAATTCTCGGCGTGGCGGGACATCATCGCCCATTAGCATGCTAAAAATACGGTCGGCTTCAGCAGCGCTATCGATTGTAACCTGTCTTAAGGTCCTAAAATCAGGGTTCATGGTTGTTTCCCACAATTGAGTGGCATTCATTTCACCTAAACCTTTGTAGCGTTGAATATTTACCCCGGATTCTTTGCCTTCTCCAGTAAGTTTTCTCACCACTTCTTCCCGTTGCGACTCGTTCCAGGCGTAGATTTCGTTTTTGCCTTTTTTGACCAAATACAAAGGGGGTGCAGCGATGTAAACGTAGCCCATTTCAATAAGTTCCTTCATGTATCTAAAGAACAGCGTTAAAATCAGCGTAGTAATGTGAGAGCCATCGACATCGGCATCGCACATAATAATTATTTTATGGTAGCGCAATCGGGTAATATTTAGGGCCTTGGAATCTTCTTCTGTTCCAATGCTAATGCCCAGCGCTGTGAAAATATTTTTGATTTCTTCGTTCTCGAATATTTTATAGCTCATTGCTTTTTCCACATTCAGGATTTTACCACGAAGTGGCATAATGGCCTGAAAGCTTCGGTCTCGTCCTTGTTTGGCTGTTCCGCCGGCGGAGTCGCCCTCGACCAAATAAATTTCACAGCGGGCGGGATCGCGTTCTGAGCAGTCGGACAATTTGCCTGGGAGGCCTGAACCGGTGAAGGCACCTTTCCGTTGCACCATTTCACGCGCCTTACGGGCGGCGTGCCTGGCGGTAGCGGCGAGAATCACCTTATTAATAATAACCTTGGCCTCGCGTGGGTTTTCTTCTAGAAAATGGGTCAATGCTTCGCCAACAGCTTGATCTACGGCACCTGAAACTTCGCTATTCCCTAATTTTGTTTTGGTCTGACCTTCAAACAGGGGCTCGTGTACCTTAACCGAAATCACCCCGGTGAGTCCTTCTCTGAAATCATCTCCGGCAATTTCGAACTTCAGATTTTTGGTCATTCCTTCCTTTTCCGCGTAATTTTTCAGGGTACGGGTTAGGGCACGACGGAAACCGGCAAGGTGGGTTCCACCTTCAATGGTATTGATGTTATTAACGTAGGAGTGTAGATTTTCAGAATACGTAGTATTGTATTGAAAAGCGACTTCGACGGGAATACCTGTTTTTTCTGTTTCGAGGTAAATTGGATTTGGGATCAGGACTTCGCGGGTTCCGTCCAGGTATTTTACAAATTCGAGTAAGCCACCTTCGGAGAAAAACTCCTCTTGACGGGGCATACCTGAGTCGTCCAGGTCACGGTGATCGGTTAGGCGAAGTCGAATGCCTTTATTCAGGTATGCCAATTCGCGCAGGCGGGTTGCAAGGGTGTCGTAATTGTATTCAGTATGGGTAAAAATACTGCCATCGGGGGTAAACGTAACTTGAGTTCCGGTTTTATCGGATGTACCGATTTCCCGAACGTTGTATTGAGGAATGCCTTTTTGGTATTCTTGCTCGAAAATTTTCCCTTCGCGGTGTACTACCGCATGCAGATGGGTTGATAGTGCATTCACGCAGCTTACCCCTACTCCATGTAAACCGCCTGAAACCTTGTAGCTGTCTTTATCGAATTTTCCGCCGGCATGTAATACCGTCATAACGACTTCAAGGGCCGAACGTTTTTCTTTGGGGTGCATACCTGTAGGTATGCCACGTCCATCGTCTTTAACTCGGATGGAATTGCCTTCTAGGATTTCCACGTCGACCATTTTGGCATAGCCTGCCAGGGCCTCATCGATGGAGTTATCTACTACCTCATAAACCAAGTGGTGTAGGCCTTTGGGGCCGGTGTCTCCGATGTACATTGCGGGGCGTTTCCGTACCGCCTCAAGTCCTTCAAGTACTTGAATATTTTCCGCGCCATAGTTGGCATTCTTTTGGGGTTCCAATTCTTCGCTCATGGTTCAAACAACATTATTCCCACAAATATACAGATAACCACTGCCTAAACTTCCCTTAATTTGCATCAATTGACCTTATTTTTCAACAATTTTTCAGCAATTTCATACAAAAAAGGGGCTATCTAATTTGGGGGTTGAGGGGCATTAATTTTCCAATTGATTATTGCACAAATTTGGGTGGGCAACGAAGGTTGGATGGGGCTAAGCATTCGCATTGAGAGAGGAGATTGGGCATGAGGCATTGCGGCAGGGATTGAACCGGGTAGCCCAATAGCCGGCAGCCTATCTGTCCGCGCGGCGCGGAGGCGACCTTGGGAGCCCACGCAAGCCCGCTGGACAGACAGGCTGCCGCTGTTGGCTACCGGTGAAAGCCCGGCTGCCGCCCCGCACATTTCCTTAGATTTTCTCCAACAAAATGGACGTTGCCTGCCCGCCGAATCCCTGGCTGTTTACCAGTACAGATTGAGGCAAGGTGGGCAAGATCGATTCAGGATTCGGCATGGGCCGGCATTGGTCAACCAGCATCTTCCAGGCCCAAACCATACTGACCGCGGTAGAGGCACCCAGCGCATGACCGCTGAACCATTTTGTGCCTATAGTATTGGGCCTTTGCGACTTGAATACAGAATCAATCGCAGATTGTTCTGCCAAATTTCCATTTCTAGTTCCGGGAAGGTGGGCCAAAATCAGGTCGGGAGTTCCAAATGGCTGGCAGGCTTGGTTCATAGATTCCTGAAATGCCAAGCCCAAGGGATGAATCCCTGCCGGGCTAGAGGCCCTTTCCATGGCCCACCCAAAACCAGATATTTTCATTCCCTTTTCTGGTTGCTTTGTGGTTAAAACCATAGCGATGGCCGCCGAGGCTACCACCGTTCCAATTCCGGAATTTGAAGTGCGAAGCGGCCAAGGGCCTGAATCGGGATCGGTATTCAATATTCCGGATTTTTTCAGCAGAGCGATGGTAGAAGGATGTTCAGGAAGTTCAATGGCTGCAACCACCGCCTGATCTATGAGCCCAGCCCTCAGCCATGCTATGGCATTTATGATTGCCATTCCAGAGCTGCTGCAGGTTTGCGAAGCTGAGATGGAAGCTGGAATATTCAGAAAAGAGGCCATGGAACTGGCGTAAACTCCATGCGTGCTGAAGGGACTGCTGCGCGCATCTGGATTTTGTTCTTTAATCTGATTAAAAAGATAGGATTCGTCTCCCCTGGAACTGGCAGAAAAAACGGCAGTAGTTCCAGCTTGTAGGACGGACTTCAGCTTATCGGCCATATTGTTTAACAGCTGTATACCATCGGGATATTTGCTTTGAGGGTAGGCCTCAAGCTGAATCCCCTGCCGCCTCCAACATCCATCCATCCAGTAAAACGGTGAAAGAGGTGTGCCCTCTGGCCAAATGGCTTGTCCATCGGCCACTTCTACAGCCTGTATGAAAATAGGTTTCATGGTTTTGAGTAGCGCATCAACAGGTCTTCCATGACTTGATAAATTTGATTCAATTGGTCTGAATTTGTACACAACGGCGGCACCGTGTAAAGCACATTTCCAAGAGGGCGGAACAAAATACCGGCTTGTAAACCGGCTTTATACACTTCTCGTCCAATTGAATCGGTATAAAAATAACCGGAGGTATTTCGGGGTAAATCTATGGCTAAGACCGAGCCCATGCACCGTGCCGAGGCCTCAGGGAAGCGTTGATTCCATTGAGCAGCCTTATTTTCATGCGATTGCACCAAAGATGAAAATGCGTGTTGCTGAGTAGGGCTATGCCATTCGTTTAAAGTGGCAAGTGCTAAGGCACATGAAATGGGATTACCCGTAAAGCTATGGCCGTGATAGAAGCGTTTTGCCCGGTCGGGTTGTTCGGCCCAGGTTGCCAATTCGGGAGACATAAGCGTAGCACCCAGGGGTAAAAACCCTCCGGTCAGTGCCTTTGACATGCAAAGCAAATCTGGAGTTAGCAATTGTTCAGAAGCGAGTGTAGTTCCTGTTCTGCCAAATCCGGTAAACACCTCATCTGCAATGAGTAAGACGCCCTCTTCCCTCAACACCTGCAACAGTGGAGTGAGGGTATTGGCTGATTGCATGCGCATTCCTCCGGCTCCTTGAAGGAGTGGTTCATAGATAAAGGCAGCGGGGTGTTCTTGTTTAATGCGTTGTCGAATCCGATCTAAGTCATATCCAGATTGAGGATTGTATTCCAAAAAATGAACCGGAGCCAACAGATGTTCGTAGGGTTTAACGAACAAATCGCGCTCTCCGGCAGCCATGGCGCCTAAGGTATCTCCGTGGTAAGCCCCCGAAAATGCCCAAAAACATGTTGGACTTCGAGAAGATTGAGCGCGAAAATTCCAAGCCAATTTCATGGCTACCTCTACGGCTGTGGATCCATTATCGGAAAAAAACACGGCCCCCTTAGGGCCACCTTTTAACTGAACCAATTGTTGAGCCAGTTCCAAAGCGGGCTGATGCGTAATTCCGCTGAACATGACATGCGCCAGGGTTTCGGCTTGATTTTTCAAGGATTGAAGCAGGGGCTCATGCCCATGTCCAAAGAGATTAACCCACCAGGAGGAAACGGCGTCGATGTAGGTTTTACCTGATTCATCTATGAGCAAGGCTCCTTCGGCCTTTCGAATGAACAGCATATCCTGCTGGTCATTGGGGTGACTAAAGGGGTGCCTTAGGAATTGGGCATCGAGAAGTTTCCAGCTTTCCATGATGCATTAAAGATCGGCAAGAAATGGTTGTATGGAGGATGCCCATTGTGTAAGTCCGTTCTTAAATGGAAAATCCAAATGATTTAACCTGGGCCAAATCTGTAAGTCGGGATGAAATTGAGCAATAATATCCTCATTGTCTTCAAAAGGCTTGCCTGTAAACACCAAACCAGCTATTTGGATTTGTGCTTGTTTGAGGCATTGAATGGAAAGTAGGGTGTGATTGATGCTACCCAAGTAATCTGTACTGACCAGCAGAACAGGCAGTTTAAATCGCTGAATTAAATCCAACATCGTTTGCCTGGGATTCAGGGGTACGAGTAAGCCTCCGGCCCCTTCCACAATTAGGGGATTATGCATTTCCGGGATTTGAACATCGTCTAAATCCAGCTTTTTTCCTTCCAGGAAAGCAGCCCTGTGAGGAGACAATGGAGCTTTAAACGCGTTCCATTCAGGCAGAAAACGAGAGGGGGGTAAATCGGTTAATTGTTGAATGGTATCTCTATCTAAATCATCTGGGGCTCCCGTTTGCAGAGGCTTAAAATAATTGGCATTTGAAGCCATCATCAGGCCAGCACTTACAAATGTTTTCCCCACATTGGTACCAATTCCGGAAACAAAACAACCATTTTTCATCTTCTTAGGCATTCATTTAAGGTGAGTAATTCCTGTTCTGTATTGTGGGCATGAACCATACATCGGTATCCTTCTTGGCCGGCATCGACCGTGGGAGGCGTCAGGTATTTAAGTCCAAATTTAGCTTCCCATTCCCGGTTTTTTGGCATAGGCAAATACAAAATCCAGGGAACTGAATTGGGTTTCTTTGGACCATGTATCAGGTTTAAATTTTTATGCAATTGGGTAATTCCTTCTGCAATCCATGCTGGAGATTCCATCAGCTCTGATACCTGTAGGGCGGCCAGGGGGTGAATGCCTGTTGAATATATAAACCCCTTTCCAGTACCGCTTAACAGTTCTATCAGCGTTTGGCTTCCCAAAATACCTCCTCCGGCTGAGCCCAGGGCTTTACCAAATCCAATAATCGTGGCAAAAATCCAGTCTTCGCGGTCTTTTTTAAGCGCCCAGCCCAGCCCTTGTTGTCCTAATACTCCGAAGCTGTGTGCCTCATCTACCACCAAACGGAAGCCATAGGATTGATGCAGGGATTGAAGATCGGTCTTATTGCTGATTGAGCCAGTCATGGAGTACACCGATTCAATGGCCAGATAAGTTTGACCTGCATGCGGTTTTTTTAGAAGGGATTCCAAGGCATTAAAATCGGCATGGGGGAAGCCGGTAGAAGGAATTTTTGATTGCTGTATTGCCAGACGCATGGAGGCATGCACAGACTTATCGTAAAAAATACGATCATGTCGGGTGGGGATGGTTGAAAAGAAGAGCGCATTGGCTTGAAAAGCCGAGGAGGTTAAAATTCCGGCTTGGGTTCCGGCGTACTGTGATAAGGCATACTCACAGTGTTGATAGATGGGCAGATTGCCTGAAATGCTTCGGCTTGCGGCGGCGCCGAGGGGTATATTTTCATTCAGCATCCGTTGAAGCAGATGTGTTTTCAGGGCCGAATTCCGGGCTAAACCCAAAACATCATTGGACTGAAAATCGGGTCCTTGCCATGAATTTGGCAGGACCTTAAACCTGCCGTCCTGTTGTGCCGATTGAATCCGAAGGGTTAAATCGGATAGATTCATTAGGCGGGAACCTGGTCTAAATGGGGTTGAGGTTTATGAGCAGGTCGGGGCGTAAGGCCGAGCAGAGCAAACATAGCTGCATCCGATTGAAACTCTGGATTGGGTGTGGTCAGCAACTTATCGCCGGTAAAAATCGAATTTGCTCCTGCCATAAAACATAGGGCCTGTTCGGCCACAGATAAATCGGTTCTTCCTGCGGAAAGGCGAACCATACTTCCGGGCATGACCAAGCGTGCCACCGCGATGGTGCGAAGCATTTCCCAAAAAGGAAGCTTTTCTTGGTTTTGAAGCGGGGTTCCTTTGACTGCGACCAGGGTATTGATGGGAACGGATTCAGGATGCTGGGGAAGCGTGGCCAAGGTGTGCAACAGCCCTACCCTATCTTTAGACTCTTCCCCCATTCCAACGATGCCACCACAGCACACATTTAAACCTGCTTCACGAACGTGGTCGAGCGTATTCAGGCGATCTTGGTAAGTTCGGGTTCCGATGACCTTATCGTAGAATTCGGGCGAGGTATCTAGGTTGTGGTTGTAGGAGTGTAAACCGGCCTCCTTAAGGCGGTCGGCTTGGTCTTTGGTGAGCATTCCCAAGGTGCAGCACACCTCCATTCCCAGGGCATTGACTTGCTTAACTGCATCTACAATTCGATCAAAGTGGACATTGTCTTTCACTTCACGCCAAGCGGCCCCCATACAAAACCGGCTGCTTCCGGCCTCTTTGGCTTCCATGGCAGAACTTACAATTTCAGTCACATTAACCAAGGGAGTGCCCTTTACATCTGTTTGATATCGAGCCGCCTGAGGGCAGTAGGAGCAATCTTCAGGGCAACCTCCGGTTTTTACGCTGAGCAATGTACTCATTTGCACTTCAGAACCGTCATGCCAAGCCCGATGTACCAAAGCTGCCTCAAAAATCAAATCCATTAAGGGTTTATTGTACAGGGCCGAAATTTCATCTCGGGTCCAGGTATTTCTGATGGGATTCGAATGTCGAATTCCAGATTTCATACTTTCATTCATAGTTCAAAGATATCCTTTTTATTTCAGCTGTTTTTTGAATACTCGTCGAGCAGTTTTCGTTCGCTTTTACTTAAGCTGGACAAGCCTTTCCGGTGCACTTTTTCCAGCAATTCATCGAGTGTAGCTTGTTGTTTTTGCTTTTGGCTTAGAAAAGCTTCATCAGAAATGGGCTTACGGAAAGATACTTGCAAATGAGATTCCGCTCTTTTTCGGTAGAAGACACGAAAAGGGTCGGTCCCTTGACTCCGTTTCCAGCCGTACCATAATCCAACGGCAGCTCCGCCGAGGTGAGCAAGAGTACCACCCAGATTTGAGGCGGAACCCAGCATCAAAATATTGAGAACCAAATAGGCCAGAGCTACGAATTTCAGTTTAACTTGTCCGAACAGAAAAAGTCGAATGGGCAGTTCGGGTTGAATTCGGGCCAAGGCCACCATGAGTCCGAGCAAGGCGCCACTGCTGCCCAGCAACATCCCAGTTCCCATATACGATTGCATGCCTGGACTTTGCATCAGCGTCCAGCTTAGAATATTTCCACCCAATCCTGCAGCAAAAAACAAAGGGAAAATACTGATGGAATCAACCAGCATCAGGTACATTCTGCCAATGAAAAAAAGAAATAGGCCATTGAACAGAAAGTGAAAAAATCCTTCATGCGCCAGAATGGAAGTAACGATTGTCCAGGGTTTCCAAATCAGGCTAGATGCATTGTACGGTAGAGCGAACCATTGAACCACCTCGGTTTTAATGAGCAGACCTTCTGGCCCTTTCCAGAGAAGACCAATGAATGCCAGCATTTGAAAGGCCAGAAAGAGCATTAGCTGAATGGCGAGCAGCTGAAGAATCGGGTCCTTTTTGATATCGAATTCGGAGGTGTTTAACATTGTTAAAAGAGTTTCCTTTTGAATCGATATATATTCAAGAAGAGCCAGCCGGAAAGCACTCCGCCCAAGTGAGCAAAATGAGCGACATCTCCGCCCCCGCTTAATCCGGAGAACAGATCAATCAAAATAAGTCCGGCCATTAGGTATTTGGCTTTGACTGGGATAAAAAAATACAGGTAAATAGGCTGATTGGGAAAAAAGTAGGCATAAGTGAACAGAATTCCATAAATGGCTCCACTGGCACCCACTACGGGAACCGGTTCCGTCCATTGAAAAAAGGTCATTATGAGGTGAATTAAACCTGCACCGATGCCGCTAAACAAGAACAGAGAGAGGAAGCGTTTGGAGCCCATGATATTTTCAATGGCAGCGCCGAACATCCAGAGAGCGAACATATTGAAAATCAGGTGAAACAAAGAGGATGGGTCATGTAAAAACATATACGTAACCAGCTGATGCGGATAAAATTGGTGATATCCGCCCAGAAAAGCAGGGAAATGAAGGGCCAAATAATTCATCATCCAATTCTGGATGACGGGAAGGGTGCTAAAGGCGAAGAACAGATACACAATGCCATTGAGGATAATTAAATTTTTAATTACCGGGGGCAAAATGGAAAATCCGCGTGGTGCTTGGTACATGCTTCAAAGATAAGGGAAAGCTCGGATTTACATGGAATGACAGCTTAAGAAATAGGTAAAATCTGGTTCAAACGTTAGCGCAAACTAAGCACTAATGTGTAGAAATTGAGAATCAGGTTTTGTGAGAAAGTGTTAATTATAATCTAAAAATCAATAGATTAATCGGCCTAGATTTTGGATTTTTGAAATTGTACAAAGCCATTGAGCTGACTGAAAATTTGGATTGATTTTGTGGCAAGGATTTATGGGAATACGCTTGGCAGGGGCTTGAGGGGAATCTGATGTGCTGAAGCGGCTAAAGGATTGGCTGAAAGACCATTTTGCATCCTGAAACAAAAAAAATAAAAGCAATAAAAAAGGGTGCTGAGGAAAGCTAACGCGAGAACAAATCGCTGAGTTCTTCAGGGCTAAATTTAACCATAACAGGTTGTCCACTGAGCGAAACGTAGGGCATTTGGCAGCTCATCAGGTTTTTGATGAGGGTTTCAGCTTCAAGCACATCCAGAAGGACTCCAGATTTGATGGCCATATTGCTGGCCATTTTGCGGTATAAATGATGTACTCGTTCCTGCCCGAATTGAGCAGAATTGTGTTTAAAATCTTCGAGGAATTTCTCCATTAAAGCAGGTAAAGAGTGCCCCATGGCTTCCGGCGGAAAACCGCGAACAAGAATGGCTGCCGGACCAAAAACATCCACATCAAAACCTAAATTCTTGAGCAGTGGAATCATTTCTTCCATGAGGGGCATATCTGCGGGGCGGACCTCGATGGTTTCGGGAAAAAGAGCCATTTGTGTGGGGGCCTTTCCTTGTTCAGCTCGAGCGGTGAACGTTTCGTACAAAAACCGTTCGTGGGCTCGATGCTGGTCAACCAACAACAGTTGTCCTTGCCATCTAAGGACCAGGTATTTGTTCAAAATTTGGAAACAGCGAAACGGTTCTGATGCCTCCTCAGAATCTGGAATCAACCGACTTGGGGTGGTTGAAGGCTGAGGTGTTGGGGCTTCGAAAAAACGTTTCCAATCTGGATTGGAGAGCGTTTTGGAGGTGGATTGGAATGGATTGTAATTGGGGTCTATCTTCACCTCGGGAATTTTAAATCCGCCGGGCTTTGGGAGTTCATGTCCAGCAAAAGCCACTTCTTGGTCAAAATCAATGGAGGGAGCGACGTGGTATTTTCCGAGTGACCTTCGTACAGCCGATTTGAGAATGGAATAGATGGTCCGTTCATCTTCAAACTTAACTTCTGTTTTTGTGGGATGAATATTGACATCTAGCCTAGATGGGTGCACATTCAGTGCGATAAAATAGCCGGGATGGGCATCGGAAGGAACCATGTCGGCAAAGGAATCTCGGATGGCATGATGAAAGGCGGGACTTTTAATAAAGCGACCGTTGACAAACAGGTATTGTTCTCCTCTGGTTTTACGGGCGTACTCTGGTTTAACAATAAAACCTTGCAATTGAACAACAGAAGTATCTTCCTCTAAGGGAACCAGCTTTTCTGCGTAACTGGGTCCGAAGAGTTGTACAATTCGCTGTTTAAAACCCGCGGGTTGAAGTTTAAATAAGGTTTGTTGATTGTTGACCAATGAAAAACCAAGATTGGGGTGAATCAGAGCTAGGCGGAAGAACTCTTCAACAATGTGGCTTAATTCAACCTTTTCTGATTTAAGGAATTTTCGGCGAGCGGGAACAGTGAAAAATAGATTTTTAATGGTAAAGCAAGACCCTTGAATTTCGGGGGCTGCTGTTTGTTCGATTAATCGGGAATTTTCCATCAGGATGCGAACTCCCGGGAATCCTTTTCTACAGGTTTCAAGTTCCACCTTAGCGACTGCAGCAATGCTGGGAAGAGCTTCACCTCTAAATCCTTTGGTATGCAAATCAAACAAATCCTCGGCGCTGTGGATTTTGGAAGTAGCGTGCCGTTCAAAGGCCAGGCGTGCATCCCATTCTGACATCCCCATTCCGTTGTCGCGTACCTTAATCATAGTTAACCCGCCATCTGAGAGTGTCAATTCTATGTGTTCAGCACCGGCATCTACGGCATTTTCCATCAGTTCTTTAACGATGCTTGCAGGGCGCTGAACGACCTCTCCTGCGGCAATTTGATTGGCCACGTCATCGGGTAAAACCCGAATCAAATGTTCTTGTGCTGCCAATTCATCGTTCATCATTGGAACAAAGGTAGGGAAATTAACTGCCTTTGGGGCCATTGGGTTGCTTACAGAACAGGGGATAAAACTTGACTTTAATCCTTTGGGTCAAAGGATATGAACAAAATTGAATTGGGCCTTTTCAGGAGTATTTGGATAGGGTGGATAGCATTTCTAGCAAGCCAAAAGCGATGCCTGAAACAATAATGGCATACACCAGCATGCGAAGAAAGGAACTTAGTTTGGCCGGTTCACGTCGGCGGTATTGATGAAAATCAAATTTCCGGCCGGAGTCTGTTGTATTTTTGGAATTGGATGCAGGTATCATCTTATTGAAAATCAAACATTTCTTCGACCTGAAACCAGCCCTTTTTGTTCAATATCCAATGTGCTGCATGTAGGGCTCCAATGGCGAAACCGTCTCGGCTTTTGGCGGAATGGCTGAGTTCAATTCGATCCATTGGTCCATCCCATTGGACTTGATGAATTCCCTTCACATCGGCAAGGCGTTCGGCTTTGATTTGGAGTTGAGATGCATTGGCATCATTGGGATGCAGCGTAAATTGCGTATACCTGGGATTATTTTTGATAATCAGATTTGCGGTAGTAATGGCAGTACCGCTAGGGGCGTCTTTTTTTTCAAGGTGGTGCACCTCGTGGATTGAGGCTTGATATTCCGGGAAATCGGCCATCCATCGAGCCATTTTTTTATTGAGAGCAAAAAATAGATGAACACCGAGACTAAAATTAGAGCCCACCATAACACTTCCATTCGAGTTGGCACACCGAAGGCGCAAGTCGGGTTCAAGGTGGCTCCATCCGGTGGTTCCACAAACGGTTGGGATTCCCAATTGCAGCAATTGGCTAATATTTTCTGGTGCAGAAAGTGGCTGAGTAAACTCAATGGCAACCTGAGCACCTGAATTTAAAATATCATTGGGATTTAGGGCCCAATTTTTAGACCCTCTATAAACGATTTCAGCGTTCAGATTGGGGGCCACAAGTTCTATTGCCTTTCCCATTTTGCCGTAACCAATCAGGGCAACTTTAAGGGGATTCATCTGTTGGATTTCCATTGCAAAGTAAGAGTTAAGCCGGGTTGATATCCTAGATTTGGTGCAGGTGCTGTGGGTTGCCATCGCAAGGAAAGGTCATCGCTTACGTCAAAATGGAACAAATGACCATCGACGGTGGCATCGACAACATTGAGCAGATATCCGATAAGGCCTAGCACGGCGGCGAAATCGCGGTTGCGTTGATATAAATCTCGTTCGGCCTTTAAGCCTGCTGGGGTGTACCCATCAAATTCAGGTTGCGGTATGTTGTTTATTCTGTTTCGGTAGGCATCTCGAAATCGGATAAATTGATTTTGATTCTCAATCACGAAATAGGTGCTAACTCCGAGTCCGGCCCAAACGATGGGGGCTTTCCAGTATTTTCGGTTGTAGATTTGTCCGGCACCGGGGAGGGCAATTGACAACACCGAGGCCAGTGCCGGTTTGTGGTTTTGTTTGTACAGGGCGCGCTTGGCCAAGCGTATAGAATCCTGGTTTTGAGCGTTCAGCGTGGTTAAAGAAAACAAACACATCCAACCGCACAGAAAACGGACCGGGATGTTCATGCTAAGCGATCGAGCAGGGATTTAAGTTCTTCTTGATTGCTAAAGCGAATCGTGAGGTTGCCTTTTCCGTTGGAGGTTAAGGTTAAATCGGCCTTTGCAGAACCGGCCCAAGGGCCTAGCGGTTGTGGTATTGGGGCTGCTTTCTTTTTGCTTGGATTTGAAGAGCCTGTAGCTGATTTCACCAAGGCTTCTGTGGCTCGGACGGAAAGTTTTTTATGTTTCACCTGCCGGTATATTTCCAATTGCAGAGAGGCGGGATTGACATTAATTAGCGTTCGTGCATGGCCCATATTGATGGCTCCTTCGATAATGCCGGATTGGATTTCTTCGGGGAGTTTTAGCAGACGAACATAGTTTGAAATTGTTTCTCGCTTTTTTGCTATGCGTTCTGCCAGTTGATCTTGGGTGAGCTTACAGTCTTCCATCAGCTGTTGGTAGCTGAATGCCAATTCAATGGCGTTTAAATCTGCTCTGTGGATATTTTCGACCAGGGCCAGTTCGAGCATATCTCCATCTTCAGAAGGGCGTATGAATGCGGGGATGTCGGTAAGTCCGACCAGTTGAGAGGCTCGGAAGCGGCGTTCACCGGAAATTAACTGGTATCCACCTTGGGGCAATTGGCGAACAGTAATGGGTTGAACCAGGCCTAGCGTTGAGATGGATTGGGCCAATTCTTGAAGGGCTTCTTGCTCAAAACGGGTTCTTGGTTGCCAGGGGTTTGCCTCAATTTTTTGGATTGGAATTAAAGCAATGCTTCCTATTGAAGGCAAAGAAGCCTGACCGTTTTTTTGTTCGGAGGTATCTTCTCTTGATGCCAATAAAGCACCCAATCCTTTTCCCAGGCCTGATTTTCGTTGTGCCATAACTGATTGACTACATTAAAGCGGAGGGTTTAACCCCGGGATTTTTCTTAAGCAGTTCTCGGGCTAAATCCAAATAATTTTGGGCACCACGAGATTCTGCATCGTACATAATAACCGTTTCTCCAAAACTTGGTGCTTCGCCAAGGGTCGTATTGCGTGCGATGATGGTATCGAAGACCATTTCTTGGAAGTGGGTTCGGACGTCTTCAACCACTTGATTGGACAATCGAAGGCGTTTATCGAACATGGTTAGGAGAATGCCTTCAATGTTTAAGTTTTCATTGAGGTTGGACTGGACGATTCGGATGGTATTTAAGAGTTTACCTAAACCTTCCAAGGCAAAATATTCACATTGTACTGGAATCAAAACAGAATCAGAGGCCGTTAGGGCATTCACCGTAATTAAACCGAGGGAGGGAGAGCAATCAATAATGATAAAATCAAATTTTTCTCGAATTGAATTTAGCACCTGTTTCATGCGTTGTTCCCTTCGCTCTACATGAATCAATTCAATTTCAGCACCGACCAAATCAATGTGAGCTGGCAGAATGAACAAATTGGGCGTTGAGGTTGGCAGAATGCATTGGTTGGGATCTTGTTGATTCAGGATGCATTCATAAATGCTGTATTCCACCTGATTGGGGTCAATCCCTACCCCTGAGGTAGCGTTCGCCTGTGGATCAGCGTCAACGATTAGGGTTCGAAACTCCAAAACAGCCAAGCCGGCAGCCAGATTTATGGAAGTAGTTGTTTTACCAACTCCGCCTTTTTGATTTGCTATAGAAATGATTTTTGCCATATAGAGCGAATGCGACGCCATTACAAAATTAGCATTTTTTTACGGGTGACCTTGAATTAATGAGAGTAAAATAAAGTCAAACTGAGCTTGTGTAACTCGAAAAAGTTTGAATTCGTATAATGTCAGGGTTGAATTCTTACCTTAGGCACATGAAAACCGCTTGGATTTTTTTATTGTTGTTCCCTCAGCTCATTCTGGGTGTGGTATTTATTCAATCTGGACTGGATAAAATATTGGATTGGCGTGGAAACCTATCGTGGATTCAAGAGCATTTTTCAAAGAGTCCTCTTCGCAGGATGACCGGGTTTCTGTTGTTTATTCTTACCGTACTAGAAAGCCTTGGAGGATTATTAAGCCTGGTGGGGGCTGCTCTGGTTTTGATTTTGGGGCTTGATGCAGGGAGTGCAGTGTTATTGGAAATCGGATTAATTGGTATTGGATTGGCATTAATTGGCCTAATGATTGGTCAGCGGCTTGCTAAAGATTACGCGGGGGCGGCTAGTTTAGTGAACTACTGCATCCTTCTGGCAATCAGCTTTTTTTGTTTTACAAGATTGGTTGGAAACGGAATTAGCACACTATTGAATTAACAATTTGGTAACATTGAAGTGGGTGAACGTTTTTTTAGTTAATACACCTTTGTAGCATATACGCAATCGAGCTATGCCGAAACGCAGTAAAGATATGAATGTTCGCGGGGGGCTTCGCAGGCCCTTTCTTCAGTTCGTTCTTCGAGAGAGGGAATTTTTACTCATATTGCTTGTAGGGTTTACACTTTCAGGCCTGTTATATGATGTTCATTCTGTGGCCATGTGGTTGGGATTCATATTTGCAGGATATGCTGCTGTAGCAAATGACAGCATTCAGACCTTGGGAACATTTATAGTAAGCAATAGTAGGGTTGCATGGTGGAAATTATGGCTATACATTTCACTAATATTGGTAATTGTATTGGTTACCGGCTGGCTTTTATTTGATGGTGATGTTACTTGGCAAAAATTATATAACCCAATTAAATATCCGGACTTACCTCAGCACAGCAAATACCCTCAACCTTCCTCATTTTCTTTTATACAGTTAGCGGCACCCCTTATTTTGCTGATTCTAACACGAATGCGGATGCCCGTTTCCACCACATTTTTGTTATTAAGTTGTTTTTCAACTGGTTCAAAAGGGATTACAGATATTCTCAGTGAAAGTTTAACGGGTTATGTTGTTGCCTTTATCTTGTCTTTAGGAATTTGGATATTAGGCTATAATTTAATCCGAAAATTTTTCAAACAGCGAAAATCGGCTTCTTGGTGGATTCCATTGCAATGGGGAATTAGTGGAGTTTTATGGGCCGTATGGTTGATGCAAGATGCCGCAAATATTGCCGTTTACTTACCACGTCAAATTAATTTAATGGAATTGGTTGCGGTCCTCACTTTATTGACCATTGGATTGGGGATTTTGATGTTTCAACGAGGCGATAAGATTCAAGATATTGTGAATGAAAAAAGTAGAATCGAGGATATACGAGCAGCGACTCTAATTGATTTCTCCTATGCTGGGATGTTGATTTACAAAATGTATGTGAGTCCATTCCCCTTGAGCACTACCTGGGTTTTTTTAGGGATAATTGGAGGTCGAGAAATTGCCATTTCCATTATGCGGAAAAAGGCAGGTATAACCCATAAGCAAAAGGCATTTTTTATGATTTTCAAAGACATCAGCTATGCCATTTTTGGTTTATTGGTTTCATTGGCTATGGCTGTTTCTATCAACGATGCCCTTAGGAGAGAGGTTATGGGGATTCTTGGCGTATGATGAAACCCGAGATGGGCGTTTCCAGGCAAGCGTAAATTCCCATAAGCAACTCTGTTTGAACTTTAACTTCGGCCTCTCCTAATTCAGGAAATAAGCGTACCTTTGGGCTTCTTGCCCGGGTGGTGAAATTGGTAGACACGCACGCTTGAGGGGCGTGTGTCGCAAGACGTGCAGGTTCAAATCCTGTTCCGGGCACCTTCCTTTTTTTACTTTCATATTCATCAAACGCATGTAAGGCTTCTGGCTTACAGTTTGGTTTTAATCTGTTTTTCTTAGCCTACCTGTTGATGCTCTTGAGGGCGGCAGGGATTGAGCAAGGTTGCCCGCAAGGCTGGTGCCGATTGGCCCGCGCGGTGCGGAGGCGACTTTAGGAGCCACCGTAAACCCGCTGGGCCAACCGGCAGCAGCCGCGGACAACCTGTGAAAGCCCGTCGGCCGCCAAAAAAAGAAAAAAAAACCTTACATCTGAACCGCGACCACCTGCTGCGACAGGGGATTGGAAATAGACAAAATGGCATTAAAGCTAGCCCGTACATCTGGGCCCAAGCACCATGGGTGGAGGATGCGTTCCTGAAAAATCCCCTTGGGCTGAGTCCAATTGAACACCGCATCCATGCGTTGCAACTGAGTTTGTTCCCTTTGCTTCAGCGCCTTTAACCTTTTCGTATTGAGCTTCTCCAAATCCGTACTGAGTTTAGAAAACCGACCCAAAACAGCGGGTTTAAGACCTGGATCGGCCGCGCCGAACACCTCGGCCCAATGCACTGCAATGGAATTCAGCTCAGCTGTCCATGGCATTTCCGGAAATTCATCTAAGGTCGTACGGACCCAATGTTGGATAAAGGACTGTTTTGGTTTTAATGCATCGATGGGATGAGCGTTGAAGCCCCTTAGATAACGAAGCTCCCGTTGACCAAAAACCAAAAAAGATTCTCTTGGGACCAACATGGGGAAGGGCAATTCGACGAATGAAAGCATCTGTTTGAACTGCATCCAGTACCGAATTTCAGCAGCTCCCCCGAGGTACGCCAAATTGGGAAGAATGAATTCCTGGTACATGGCTCGACCGGAAACATTCGTAGAGAATCGGTCGGGGTGGTTCTGCATTTCATGCGCGAGTTCCTCGAAATTCCAGCTTGTATTGGATTGTACCGATTGGAAAGATGAGCCCAGCCGTTCGATGCGTTCGCGGCCAAGGCTGGAGTGGTAGAAAAACAAGCTGGGCATGGGTTTAACCTGTGGTGAAAACCCAGCTGATTCTTGCTTGTTCGTGGTTTCAATGAGTGCATCAAACCAGGGGGTTGAGTTTAGGTGGGGCAATAGCCCAGTCCAGGCCTCCCTTTTCAAGGTGGAATCTTGTTGATCGAGGCATATCAACCCTGTTCCTTTTGTCCACTGAGCAATCAAACGGCGTAGGGCTAACCCAAGCGGAACTCCCGGAGCATAGGCAGTTTTGAGCTGAAGAAAGGCCTCTTCCCAGGCCATTCCTGAGGGCAAAACCGAGTGGAGAGAGGCCCAGAAATCGGGCATTTCCGGACAGAGGTACTGTCCCACCGGGTGGTTTTCATTTGAAATGGGTAAGGTCCAAGCGGCATCTTGCCAGAAAAATGTATTGATTTCCGCAAGGTCGTGGTCGTCAGAATTCATCCAAAAAATGGGAACCACCTGCAATTGGGGGTGTTTTTGTTCCAGCGATTCGGCCAACTTAATGACCGAGGCAATTTTATACAATAAAAATAGGGGTCCGCCGGCAAATCCCAATTGATGCCCTGTGGTTACAGTTAGAGTATTGGAATCTTGCAGCCGCAGAAGATTATGTTCTACTGCTTCGTCTTTCACGCCGGATGATTCATACTGCTGACGCAGGGAATTCACCAGAATTTTCCGGCGCTCGGCGGGGAATTGAGCTGAACGGTGTTGAGCTTTCAGCTCTACATTTATGGAATTGGGATGGCCCTCGATCCAATCGGTATTTGGAAAATCATCGGCAACATATCGGTGAAACAACGCACTTCCAATACCTGCCTCTTTAAAACTCAAGTATTGTAGTGGTTTTAACATCGTGTACGGATTGGCATTAACCGAATTTTAGCCTAGGTCGAGGCTAGCAAACAAATCATAATCCTCAGAGTCAACTACTTTAGCGGTAACAAAATCTCCGATGCGTAAATACCCTTCAGAGGCAGGGATGAGCACTTCACAATCTACTTCAGGGCTATCGGCTTCTGTTCTTCCGATGTAATAATCTCCTTCCTTTTTATCGATTAGAATTTTTTGAATGCTTCCAATTTTTTCGGCTTGGATGGAGCCTGAAATTTCTTGTTGAATGGACATTAATTTGGAGGCGCGTTCCTCTTTTACCTCTTGAGGCACATCGTCCTTTAAGGCGAAGGCATGTGTATTTTCTTCATGGGAATAGGTGAATACTCCGAGGCGGTCGAACCGTTGTTGTTGAACAAAATCGCACAATTCATCAAAATCGGCTTGGGTTTCACCGGGGTATCCTACAATCATGGTTGTGCGGAGGGTAATTCCTGGCACACCTTGGCGCAGTTGGTTCAGCAGCCGTTCCGTTTTTTCGCGTGTGGTACCTCGGCGCATGGATTTCAGCATGGAGTTTGAGGCGTGCTGCAAGGGAATATCCAGGTAAGAGCAGATGTTTGGATGCAGGTGCATAGCCTCGATGACATCTTCGGGGAACCCAGTTGGAAAGGCATAGTGTAGCCGTAGCCAATCGATGCCATGTACATCGGCTAATCGGGTCATCAACTCTGCTAAATTTCGTTTGCCATACAAATCCAATCCGTAATAGGTACTGTCTTGAGCAATCAAGAGCAATTCTTTGGTTCCATTTGCAGCGAGTGCTTGGGCTTGATTGACCAAATCCTCTATGGGCGTTGAGCGGTGTTTTCCCCTCATCAAGGGGATGGCACAAAACGAGCAGGGCCTGTCACAGCCTTCAGAAATTTTAAGGTATGCGTAGTGCGTTGGGGTGGTGAGTAAGCGTTCACCGACTAATTCATGCTTGTAATTTGCTTTCAAGGTCTTCAAAAGCCTGGGCAGATCGCGTGTTCCAAACCAGGCATCGACTTCGGGAATTTCGGTGGCCAGGTCGCCGGAGTAGCGTTCAGACAGGCAACCGGTAACGTACACTTTATCGACCAGTTGGTCTTGTTTTGCCTGGCAGTACCGCAGAATGGTTTGAATCGATTCTTCTTTGGCCTTATCGATAAATCCGCAGGTATTTATCACCACGACTTCAGAAACGGAATCAGACTCATGCGTAGTTTGAATTCCGTTGGCTTTCAGTTGCCCCATAAGCACTTCAGAATCGAAGAGATTTTTTGAGCAACCTAGGGTTACCACATTAACGTGGGTTGGTTTTCTGGTTTTCGCTTTCACGTGCTGGCCTTTTCGTGGAACAACGCCTCTACGAAGGTAGATTTATCAAAAAGTTGAAGATCCTCCATCCCCTCGCCTACCCCAATAAACTTAACGGGAATATTTAACTGATCTGAGATACCAATAACCACTCCACCCTTTGCAGTTCCATCCAGTTTAGTAATGGCAAGGGCTGTAATTTGGGTGACTTCAGCGAACTCTTTGGCCTGAAAAAATGCATTTTGTCCGGTGGAGCCATCCAGCACCAGGAGTACTTCGTGGGGGGCATCGGGAATTACTTTGGACATTACTGCTTTGACTTTTCCCAATTCATTCATCAGGTTTTTCTTGTTGTGCAATCTACCTGCAGTATCGATAATAACCACATCTGAATTTCGGGCCAGTGCGGCATTTAATGTATCGAAGGCCACCGATGCGGGGTCGGCATTCATACCTTTATCAATGACCTCAACCTGGGTTCGTTGGCCCCAGATTTTCAATTGCTCTACGGCAGCTGCACGAAACGTATCGGCGGCTCCTAAGAGCACATTTTTCCCTTGTTGTTTAAACTGCCAAGCCAATTTCCCTATGGTGGTAGTTTTACCAACCCCATTAACACCGACAACCATAATAACATGTGGTCGCTGATTGTCTGAGATTCCCATTCCAGGTTTTAGGGCGTCATTGTCGCGCATGAAACGGGCGATTTCCTCCTTAAGGATATCTTGAAGTTCAGACGAGTTTAGGTATTTATTTTGAGCCACACGTTGCTCAATGGAAACAATGATTTTTGTCGTAGTTGCAACTCCAACATCAGAAGAAATGAGGGTTTCTTCCAGGGCATCCAATACCTCCTCATCAACCTGTGATTTACCAAGTAAGCCACGCTTTAATTTACCCAGAAATCCTTCCCGGGTTTTTTCCAGACCCTGATGAAGAGTTTCTGTTTTTTTTCTTCCAAAAAAATCGAATATGCCCATATAAACAAAAAAAGCTTCTTATGCAGAAGCTTTGAATAGGTTACAAGAAAAGAAAAATCAATTGCTTTTCAAAAAATCATTGATGTTATCCTTGTGGATAATCTCTTCTTTAAATTGGTATCCTTGACCACCACGGGTACTTTTAACCATTTTAATCACTTTGGTAAAATCTTTTCCTTTACCTGTTTGCAGTGTTGCTACTGTTTTCTTAGCCATGGGAAGTACAAATTACTTGATTTCTTTATGAACGGTTACCTTCCGAAGAATGGAATTGAATTTCTTCATTTCCAACCGATCGGGTGTATTTTTCTTATTCTTGGTGGTAATGTAGCGGGAGGTGCCCGGTTGACCACTGGTTTTGTGTTCTGTACACTCTAAGATAACTTGAACTCTATTGCCTTTCTTTGCCATTTCTGTGCAGATTTCTACTAATGGACTGCAAAGTTAGACAAATTTCGGTTTTAACCATATGGTTCAACAATTATTTTGAAATTTTGCCTGGATTGAGGGCTAAACCATGAATTAGGCCTTTTATGCTTGCAACATTTAAGGGGAATTCAAGGAAGACGTGCAAAAAGCTAAGGAAGAAAAGCGCTTGGAGTCCGATTTTGTAGCTAAAGCCATACAGCACAAGAGCTAAGACCCAAATTCCAAGGACCAGAATAAGGTTTTTTTTGTTCATTTTATGCCATTGAATAATGCTGGTTTTACTAAACCAATTCAAGTAATGGTAGGTGTATGCAAAAGCAATAAACCGCATTAAGCCGATTCCAAGAGCAGATGAAAAAACAGCGGTCTCGGCGGCTACGGCATTGTTTTCAAGTCCTCCAAACCAAATTAAAAACTGCCGATTTAGCTCATAAAAGGAACTTTTGTAGCTGTCTGCAACATACCCAGAAATGGTGTACCCGGAAAAATCAGGTTGCCAAACAAAAGGAAGAACTCCACAGCACAGCAACAACGCAACGGAAACCCAACCGATGCGGCTTTTGGATTTCATTGCACCGAAGGCCATAAATAACGCAGTAAAGAAAAACACGTGCACCAATGTGGGAAGGAAGACAGCAATAAACAAAGCCAAATGGGTCAAATTACCGGAGAACGAAATTCCAGGAGAGGTACCATAAGGTACGATGTAGCCTTGAGCTGATGCCACGGTACATTTGGGTGGTGCTTGAAGTCCGAACCCTGCCTGAACAAAGTCATATTGAACGGGGGTTAGTCCTTCAAAGGAGCGTTTGAATAAAACTCCATAATCGGGTTCCAGCTGTCCATTTTGGCGTTGCACCTGCATTCCGTTGACCAAGAGGTATGGATTTTCGCGCCATTCCAGCACGGTGGCGACGGGTTGGTCTTCGATGCGCACTTCTGTGGTTGGTCGTTCAATTTGAACGAGGAGTAAAAGTAGGCCAAAACCAATCAGGGCGGCGTTTCGAATAGTCCCTTTTGGTACGGCCACCATCGTAAGAGCTAAAACCAAGCAAGCCAATATAATATTGCCTCCCCAGCCTTGCAAATGCCCTTTATTAAATTCAGGAAACCATTCCATGCCATAGGCACTCCAAACAAGCAAGAGGCCTAGAACAACAACTACGGGCAAAAACAACCGGGCATTTTGCTGTTCAGAAATAAAATAGTTTCGCTGATGCAGCCAGCCGATTTCGGTTAGATAATGAAGAGGACCTAAAACAGCGTAGGAAAAAAGGAAGAGTTCGAAGGGCAAAACATAAGCCAGTCCTAGGCTGAGGAACATCAAACCAATGTTAATCCAATCTATGGTTTTTGTGCTCATGGCAACTGCTTTTTAACCGAAGGATGGAAAACCTGGATGATTGTCTAAAATCTCCTCGATGGCCTGCAGGATTTCGGGTTGAAGTTTATCGGTAAATTCTATGGCCTTCATATTTTCAGCCAATTGTTCGGGCTTTGAAGCTCCTAGAATTACCGTACTTACCTTGGTATTTTTCAGGCACCAAGCGATGGCCAACTGGGGCAAGGTCATCCCCAATTCCTTGGCCAGATTTGCCAGAGGAATTACCTTTCCAATTTTCTTTTCAGCCCCTTCACCCGTCAGCATTTCTTTAAGCCATTGCATATCTGGCAAATCGGTACGGGTTCCTCCCGGGGCGCCTTGGTTGTATTTGCCGGTAAGCAATCCGCTGGCTAGAGGAGACCAAATGGTCGTGCCCAACCCAAACCGTTCGTACAAATTCCGATATTCCCGTTCAACCCGTTCTCTGTGAAACATGTTGTATTGGGGTTGTTCCATGGTGGGTGGAATTAGGTTGAATTGCCGCGCTACAGCGTGGGCTTCAACAATATCTGCGGCTTCCCATTCGCTGGTACCCCAATAAAGCACTTTACCTTGACGAATCAGGGAATCCATCGTAAACACCGTTTCTTCGATGGGGGTATTTTTATCGGGGCGGTGGCAAAAATACAGGTCTAAATAATCAACCTGCAATCGTTTCAAGGCGGCATGGCAAGCCTCTACCACATGCTTTCTGCTTAATCCGGCTTGGTTTGGGTGGCTTCCACCCCAAAACACTTTTGAAGATAAAACAAAGCGATCTCGAGGCCAACCCGACTGCTTAAGGATTTTCCCCATGACCTCTTCAGACTTACCATGGGCATACACTTCGGCATTGTCGAAAAAATTAATTCCAGCGTCGTAGGCCTGGTGCATCAATGTTGAGGCAACCTCATCTGAAATCTGATGGCCAAAAGTCACCCAACTTCCAAAGGACACGGCCGAAACCTGTAATCCTGATTTTCCTAATCTACGGTATTCCATATCCAAAAGTAAGAATCATTTCAGGTCTTCACATTCAAAATGGGGAATAAACGAAATCAACACCAAACAAAAATCCTATGACTTGCCGCAGATATGTATCTTTGAGAAATTTTGAAACCCAATGAAGTCCATTCAAACCTATGCTACCCTTGCTTTAGCTGTCGCGGTGGCCGTCTTGTTTTATTTTCAGTTCAGTACCTCCAATTCGGGCACTTCGAGCATTGGTAAATCCTTGTCGGATTCGTTGACCAATCCGGGAGAGGGCTTGAAGGTTGCTTATGTAAATGGAGACAGTATGATGTCCAGTTATGGATTGATGAAAGATTTGGAAGCCAAATTCATTCAAGACAATATGGTTCGAGAGACCAAATTAAAATCAGCTCAATCGCGGCTAGAGTCTCAATACAGAGCGTATCAAAATGAACTGAGCACCTTAACCTCACGAGAACGGATGAAGAAAGAGGAGCAATTGCAGCAGGCTCAGCAGCAATTGATGGCCGACCAGCAGGAACTCAGTCAAAATGCTGCGGTTCAAGAAGCCGAAATGTACAATCAAATTCAGGATAGTTTACAAGCCTTTTTCAAGGAATTCGGCAAAGAATTGGGCGTAGATTTTGTATTGGCCACCCAAAAAGGTTCAGGGATTTTATTTGCCAATCCGGCATTGGATGTAACAGGTCCTGCTATTGAGAAACTGAACAAACGGTACGAAGCTGGGAAAACAAAATAAATAGAATGGGAATGTGTTTTTTAAAGCCACTCCAAATCAGGGGATTATGGATGTTGGCACTGTGTTGTGGATCAATTCCTATGTATGGATCAACCCAAATTACTCCACCGGGATATTGGCAGATTCAGGTCCATTACACCATGTCCGTTCGTCTTGATACAGCTCAACATACCCTGTCCGGTTCTCAAAAACTAAGCGTGCACAACACCTCACCAGATACCTTGCGTGAGCTGTATTATCATTTATACTTCAACGCCTTTCAGCCGGGTTCAGCCATGGATGTTCGCAGTCGGACATTGCCTGATCCAGACCGAAGGGTAGGCAGTAGAATTCAAGGATTAAAGCCCAACGAGCAAGGATTCCAACGGATCTTATCCATTCAACAGGAACGCAGCCCAATCAACGATTTCCAAGTGGAGGGAACGGTATTGCATGTGCCTTTAATTAAGCCCATTTTACCGGGACAAAAAACCTCCATAGACCTTCAATTCGAGGCTCAAATTCCGGTTCAAATTCGCAGAACAGGTCGGCACAATGCCGAGGGAATTGACTTTTCAATGACTCAATGGTACCCTAAGTTGGCGGTGTACGATGAAAACGGCTGGAATACCGATCCCTATGTTGCCCGAGAATTTTATGGAAACTATGGAACCTTTGAGGTAACCCTAAACGTTCCTGCCAACCAAGTTGTGGCGGCAACCGGAGTGCTTATGAATCCCTCTGAAGTGGGGCATGGCTATTCCTCCAGCTCATCGCCAAAAAAAGGTTGGTTAACCTGGAAATTTAAGGCAGAACAGGTGCATGATTTTGCCTGGGCATGCGATCCTGATTACCGGCACGACACCCTTAGGGTTCCCGGGGGGCCTTTGCTGCGCTTTTTTTATCAAACCGATTCCACCCTAGCCAATTGGCAGGCCTTAAAACCCTATTGCAGACAATTGTTTGAAAACATGTCGGAACAATTTGGACCCTATCCTTACCCTGTATTCAATTTTGTACAGGGTGGAGATGGAGGCATGGAATATCCGATGTTGACGCTAATCACAGCCAGAGGTTCCTTAAATGGCTTGGTTTCGGTTTCCTTTCATGAAGCCATTCACAATTGGTTTTACGGACTGTTTGGGTTTGACGAAGGCAAGTATCCCTGGATGGATGAAGGATTTACCCAGTATGCCACGGAATACATGATGCATGCGATTTTAAAGGACGAACATCCAAGAAAAAGCTTAATTGCCACTTATAAAATGTTGCTCGCCATGCCCAACCGGCAGCCTTTAAGTACACATGCCGACTGGTATTCCAGCAACAGGGCGTATAGTTTATCCTCCTACATTGGGGGAGCCGCCTTTCTGGAACATCTAACCTACATTATTGGCCCTGAGCGCATGAAGGCCTTTTGGAATCGGTTTTATGGAGATTGGAAATTAAAGCATCCCAAACCTGATGATTTAATTCGGGCGGCCGAGCAGGTGAGTCAGATGGAGCTGGATTGGTTTCATCGGGAATTCATTTTCTCTACACATACTATAGATTATGCAGTTGACACTGTTTTTCAGGCAGAGGGCAAAGCGCGTATCAAATTATCCAATAAAGGTAGTTTCCCCATGCCTGTACGGTTAAGAATAACGAAAAAAGACGGCTCAGCACTCAATTTGATGATTCCGCTGGACGTTCAACGCGTCAAAACCAATCCAAATCAATCCCATACCAGCCTTTCAAATCTAGGTCCATTTAAAGCATGGCCTTGGGTAGAACCCACCTATTTAATTGATTTACCGTTTAATGTAGAAAGCATTCGCTCTGTGGAGATCGATCCCGATGGATACACGGCAGATGTGCAGCTTGAAAACAACGTTAAAATGCTACCATGAACCATGCATTCATTGTACCTTTGAGCAACGGTAAAGTGGTATGAAAAAAATACATTTGGTTCTTTTGTTGGTAATAGCTGCATCTGTAGGTGTGGTTTTGGTAGCTTTAGGGAATTCAGACTCCTACGCCTCGTTTGCTGAGGCCATAGAAAACCCCACACGCACCTACCATGTTGCTGGAAAATTAGATTTAAATGCCCCAATGGTTTACGATCCGCATACCGAGGCCAACCTGTTTCATTTCACCATGATTGACAACGACGGAAAGCGGTGTAAGGTCGCTCTACACAAGCCTAGGCCTCAAGATTTTGAACGGTCAGAACAAATCGTTGTGATTGGACAAATGGAAAATGAAACCTTCCAAGCCCGTGACATTTTGACCAAATGTCCTTCTAAATACAACGATGCGCCCACTCAAACCGTGGATTTGTGAACACCATGGAATTTATCAACGAACAAATTTGGCCTGAATACCTAGGTCGAGGGCTTCTTATTCTTGCGCTTATCTCCGCATTTTTTGGAGCCTTTTCTTTTTTCAAATCCATTTTAAGGCCAAACCTGGAACAAAGTTGGACGGGCATGGGGCGACTGGCCTTTTTAATTCATAGCAGCAGTGTGTTCTTAATTGTGGCTTTGCTGTTCAGCTTGTTGCTCAGCCGGCAATTTGAATTTTATTACGTTTGGAAGCACAGCAATACTGCCCTACCCCAATCGTATATTTTTGCCGCATTTTGGGAAGGCCAAGAAGGCTCGTTTTTGCTCTGGGCCTTTTGGCATTCGGTATTGGGATTGTTCCTTCTTCGAAATTTCAAAACCAATTCAGGCGTTTTAGGCACGGTGCTGTTGGTTCAGGGATTTTTGATGACCATGCTCTTGGGCCGGGTGGTTTTTATACCGGAATGGGGAATTGATTTTACCATTGGCTCCTATCCCTTTACCCTAACTCGGGAACATCCCAGTTTGATGAATGCTCCCTTCACAAAATTGCCCGATTATCTGTTAAGCCTCGATGGTCGTGGGTTAAATCCCGCACTTCAGAACTATTGGATGACCATTCACCCCCCTACCCTCTTTTTAGGTTTTGCCTTAACCACAATTCCGTTCGGATTTGTGGTTCAAGCATTTCTGCGTCGGGATTTTAGTTCTTGGTTTAAAAAGGCCTTGCCTTGGGCATTTTTAGGCGTAGGAATTTTGGGCGCCGGAATTTTAATGGGTGGAGCTTGGGCCTATGAAGCGTTAAGTTTTGGAGGCTTTTGGGTTTGGGATCCGGTAGAAAATGCATCTTTGGTTCCTTGGCTGTTGCTTACCGCCGGAGCACATATGCTGCTGATTCCTAAAAAATCCAAACTCATTCTAACACTGGCTCCCGTCTTCCTAATCCTTGGCTTTATAACGGTTCTTTACTCTACCTTTTTAACCCGAAGTGGAGTATTGGGAGATGCCTCGGTTCACTCCTTCACCGATTTAGGGTTGACTGGGCAACTGCTGCTCTTCCTTTTCTTTTTCATGGCGCTTCCGGTTTACCTAGTGCTCAATAAACGATTCCGGTTTTACTATTTAAGTGCTGGTCTTCTTCTGCTTGTCTTTGGTTTTTCCAGCCAGTTTTCTTCCATTTCGAATGGGCTTTGGACCTTGTATGGACTGCTTTCGTTCGGCTTGGGAATTTATGGTTTGAACCAACGCCTAAGTCCATCGGCCCCAGCTTTAGAAGACAACATTTGGTCTCGAGATTTTTGGATGTTGATGGGAGCCTTGGTACTTACGGTTTCGGCCCTTCACCTAACTGTCGAAACCTCGAAACCCGTCATTAATAAATTAACGGGAAGCTCGATGGCCGTTGGAGACGTAGCGGCATACAATGCCGTTCAATGGTGGTTTGGCCTACTTCTGTCCATCGGAATGGGACTGGTTCTGTATTTGCTGTATGGCAAACGGAATTCAGCCACCCTAATGAAAGACTTGGGGCAAGTGGCCCTGGTGGCCTTCGCCTTTACCCTGTTCAGCTATTCCTTGTACCCCTCCATGAAAGTAATGCCAGATGCCCTTCTTCTTTTGGGAGGATGGTTTGCTGCCGCTTCCGGATTTATATTTATTCGCCGGTTCATACGCAAGCACCCTTTGGCAGCAGGCGGAGGAATTGCTCATGCCGGTTTTGGTTTGTTGATGGTAGGAATTGTGATTAGCATGGGGCAGCAACAAAATGTGTCTAAAAATCAAAACCAAATCAATTTAAAAGCGCTCAACGAGGAGTTTTCAAATGAAGAGCATGTCATGCTGATGAAAGGCGATACCGTGGCCATGGCCGATTATCGATTGGTTTTTGCAGGCGATAGCCTGGATGGCTCTTTTGCCCAATACCAAATTGATTATTTTTCCAATCAGGAAAAGGCATTTAGCTTAACCCCCCGCATCATTCTAAGCCCCAGCATGGGCAATGTGGCTGAACCTGCCACCAAACACTTCTTAACCCATGATGTTTTCACCCACATTACCTATGTGGATTTGGAAAACCTTAAACGAAAAAGCGCTGGAATTTCTGCTCCGGAATACGAGGAACCCCAACATTTTGAACTTAAAATTGGTGATACGGTGTATTCCTCGAATGCGTACATCGTCGTTGAGGGCATTGCTTCTGAACCTGGGGCTAAGATTGACCAAAATCCTACTGAGATGCAGTTGCAATTGTACCCTACCTTCACCGTTCGTGATTTGGATGGAAATGTGGATACGGTAAAGCCCTCCTTCCTGATTCAAGGTCTTTCTCTGCAAACCCGCCCCGATACGGCCAAAGGAAATGGCCTAGTAATCGAGGTGAAAAAAATAAATCCAAAAACCTCGACCATCGAGGTTGAAATGCAACGTAAAAAGTACCAGAACCAAGATGATTTCATCATCATGAAAGCCGTGGTTTTCCCTTGGATTAAACTGCTGTGGGCAGGTTGTTTTTTAGTGGTTATCGGAAGCCTGATGGCCGTTGTTGAACGCTTTAAACAGCATGGCCAAGGTTAGCATCATTGGTACCGGCAATCTGGCCTGGCATTTAAGTGAAGCCTTGTTTCGCTGCGGGCATACTCTGCTTGAATTTTGCGGCAGAACGGCTGAATCCACGCACATTTTAGCCAGCAGGGTCGATGCCCAGGCCATTGACCATCCCAGCCTGATGTCGAATGAAGCTGATTTTATTTTTCTCTGCGTCAGCGATACCGCTATTGCCGAGGTAAGTCGGCAACTTCCCGAGGGAAATTCAGTTCGAATTCACTGCTCAGGAAGCACTTCCATCCAAGTACTGCATGGAACGTACTCCGGTGTTTTTTATCCCCTGCAATCCTTTCGGAAATCCAGCACGGTGCGCTGGAACGAGATCCCCGTTCTGGTTGAAGGCAGCACCTTAGAAGTAACCGAAGCGCTGTTTCACTTGGCTTCTAGTTTGGGCTGTCCCACCGAAGCAAAAACGGAATCCGATCGGCAACAGATTCACCTGGCTGCGGTTTTGGCTTCCAACTTTGTCAACATCCTGTGGCAAAAAGCGGAAGAATTATGCCTACAAGCTGGCCTTGAGCCTGAATTGCTGCATCCCCTCATGGAAGAGACACTAAACAAAGCGATTCAGTTGGGTTGCGCCCAAGCTCAGACCGGTCCGGCATTGAGGCGCGATCAAAACACCATGCAGAAGCACCTTGCCCGCCTAGAAGCCCAGGCTCCATGGAACAGCATTTATACCTTACTCAGCCAAGAAATTGCCCTTCGCCACCCTCCTTCTAATCAACCATAACCCCTGCACATGCAGGAACTGTAATCCATACTGCCGATGAGCCAAGCTACTTCCCCAACCAATCCCTACGAACAGCTCTGGAAACAACAACAGCACTTTTTTCAAGGCCAACACACAAAACGTGTAGAACGACGAAAACAGCAATTAAGCCTGATTTCCAAACTTCTGAAAGACCATGAAGAAAAGTTGTTTCAAGCCATTTTTCAGGATTTTGGAAAATCTGCGTTTGAAACCTACGCTACCGAACTGGGCTTCTTGCACCATGAAATTGGATTCGCCATCCAGCATTTAAACCGGTGGACTTCCAGAACCTCGGTTCCTCATGGTTGGGTTAATTTCCCAGGCAAAAGTTACATTCAGCCTGAGCCATTGGGCTCTGCCTTAGTTATTGGGGCCTGGAACTACCCGTATCAAGTTTCTTTGCTTCCCGCCATTTCTGCCATTGCCGCAGGAAACACCGTCGTTTTAAAGCCCAGCGAAATGGCCCCCGCTACGGCAGAGGCGATGAAAAACATGATTAATTCTCACTTTGCAGCGGAAGAATTCCATGTGGTTGAAGGTGGAGTTACAGAAACCCAACAGCTGGTTGATTTGCCATGGAATACCATTTTCTTTACGGGCAGCACTCGAGTGGGTAAAGAAATTTATCAAAGAGCGGCCAAAAATCTGACTCCCGTCACCCTCGAACTGGGTGGCAAAAGTCCGGCTTTCGTTTTGGCCGATGCCAATTTGAAGGAAGCGGCTAAAAAAATCGCCTGGGCGAAATGTTTAAATGCCGGGCAAACCTGCGTTGCTCCAGATTTTGTTTGGGTTGAATCCAGTGTGAAAGCGGCCTTCATCGAGGAATTAAAGGTGGCCCTGGGGGCCTACCCTCAAACCTATAATTCAAACAATGAGCACTATGTGCAACTGATTTCCGAGCGGCATACTCAACGCATGGCCGATTTTATTCTGGACAGTTCGGTGGTATTTGGCGGAAACATTGAATTGCAGCATCGCTTTGTATCGCCCACGCTGCTGCACCCGGTAGGTTGGAACGATGCGGTAATGCAAGAAGAAATTTTCGGTCCCATTTTGCCCGTCCTCGAATTTGATGATTTGAATGCGGCTTTATCTCAGGCCTTGCAGCAACCCTCGCCGCTGGCTTGCTATATTTTTTCGAGCCGTCGAGAGCGCATCAACTTGATTTTAAACACCTTACCATTCGGCGGCGGTTGTGTGAACGATTGTTTGATGCACCTGGCCAATCCTCGGCTTCCCTTCGGCGGAGTCGGACACAGCGGCAGCGGCCGCTACCATGGCGAGGCCGGCTTCCTAAGTTTCTCCCACCAAAAAAGCATCGTCGAAAAGTCCCGGCTCTTCGATCCTCCCGTTCGCTATCCACCCTATTTGCCTTGGAAATGGAAGCTACTTCGCCGCCTTCTCTCTTAATTTTTTTGGGGGGCGCCTAATCCCGCTTTCACCTGTAGTCAAGTTGCCCAAACCGGCGCGGTATGGGGCTGCGGTGGCTCCTGACGTCGCCTCCTCGCCCCTACCGCGAACGGTTTGGTCTTCCTTGCCTGCCGGTTCAATCGGGGGCGCAATCCTCAAACCCCAACTCAGGGGAATGACCAACACGGTCTGAGTTGAACATGATTTCTTACCTTAAAATTTACTGTACTTTTGAACATGCATTCCATGTTTTTAGGAAAGGTAGAAGGGAATATGGCCGAAATATCGGCAGAAGACCGCACCCATGCCGGCCGTGTACTTCGGCTTAAACCAGGCAGTTTAATTCAAGTGTGCAATGGGAATGGGCAAGCTTGGGAAGCAGAACTTCAATCCGATTTCCAAAGCAGCGGTACCGCACGTGTACTTAGGGAATTGCCGGCTCAGGCTAAACCCGGATTGTGGCTGGGTATGGGAATTCTGCATAAGGCCGACCGCCTGGAATGGATGGTTGAAAAAGCCGTAGAGCTTGGCATTCAAGGCATCATTCCCCTTCGAACAGAAAGGGCTATGGCCTATCGATTTAATGCTTCAAGGCTAAAAAAAATCATGGAATCTGCCCTCAAGCAATCTCAGCGCTATTGGATGCCTCAACTGCTCGACCCCATGGGCATTTCTGAGCTGTGCCAACAGAATTGGCCTGAAGTTCGGCGCTTTGCCTTTTGTCAAGATGCCGGCTCTCCACTGGAAGAATGGCCCAATCACAGCAAGGAAGCCATAGGATTAATTGGACCTGAAGGAGATTTTAGCTCGGCTGAAGTATCCACCTTATTGGCAAACGGGTTTAAGCCCATGGGCCTGAGTGCATTCCGGCTGCGGAGCGAGACCGCTGCCTTGACCATGGTCTGCAAATGGAACCAAGCCCAAGGATTAGACCAAATCGCTATGATAAATCCACTTGTATGAACCAGTATTTTAATCCGGAACGGCCCGGAAAATCAGCATCAATCTCATCCACTGAACAACGCATGGAGTTTGAAGTGGATTACGACCGCATTGTTTTTTCAAGCCCCTTCCGTTCGCTTCAAAATAAAACGCAGGTGGTGCCCTTGCCCGAGCATGATTTTGTGCACACCCGATTGACGCACAGCTTAGAGGTTTCCAGTGTGGCCAGAAGCCTTGGGAGGCAAACCGCCTACCAGCTCCATCAACAAGGGATAGATATTGGCTCTAGCCCCTCTGAATGGGGAGCCATTGCCGCCGCTGCCGCCTTAGCCCATGACATTGGAAACCCGCCCTTTGGGCATGCTGGGGAATTGGCGCTGAGCGAGTGGTTTCAACACAACCACTTGTCGGGCTTAAGTGCAGAAGAAACCTACGATTTAGAACATTTTGAGGGCAATGCCCAAGGATTCAGATTGCTGGCCCAACGCAAAGATTTAAAGCCCACCTTTGCCACCCTTGGCGCCTTTAGCAAGTACCCCTGCCCCTCCTTGTTCGAAGGGCGCGATGCCCGAAAGAAAAGCCAGAAAAAGTTTGGCTATTTTCAATCGGAAAAAGAGGTTTTTAATGAAATGGCCGATGCCTTACACCTAAAATCTGATGCCTCGGCTCCCCTTGCCCGCATGCGCCACCCCTTGTGTTGGTTGGTCGAGGCTGCCGACGACATTTGCTATTTAATTATTGACCTGGAAGATGCCGTTCGAATGGGACTGGTATCCATTCAGCAAATGATTGAACTGGTTGAGCCATTGCTCTCTGAAACAGATAGCTTGAATGAATCTTTCAACAAGCGGAGCATTGATGAACAAGCAGGGTTGCTGCGCGCCATGGCCATTCGGGAATTAATTGGGCAATTTAGTCAAACCTATGTACAGCATTTCGATGCTCTAAAAGAGGGACAGCTGGATCTTTCATTGGACAAACTGGTTGAAAAAGCAAAGGTCATTGCTCAGCTCTCTTCGTTTTCGGCGCGGCATATCTATCAAAGCAGTCGAGTTCTGGAACTGCAGGCCGCAGGATTTGAATTGTTGCCCAAGTTGACAGGCATGTTTATGGAAGCGGCTTTGAGTCAACGCGACGGAGCCGGAGCAAATTCCGGCCGACTAAAAAATCTGGCATGCATGCTTCCATTTTCCATTGATTCCACCAGCAGCGATTACCAATTGGCTCGACAGGTATTGGACTTCATATCCGGATTTTCAGACCGGAAAGCCATGGACATTTACCAGCGCATTACCGGCATACGGATGGGCTATTGAATGAGAGCACATTTCCTTTCAGGCCGCCCGCGGCAGGGATTGAAGAGGGTTGCCCGCAAGGGTGCCAACGGAAGCGGCCGCGCGGCGAGGAGGCGACTTTAGGAGCCACCGCAGCCCGAAGGACGCCCGTTTGGCAACCGCGGACTACCCCTGAAAGCCCGGCTGCCGCCCAACTTCCGTTAAAATAAAATTTGAACTGCCTAGCCCCTGTCCAATTAAGGAATCGCGATTTGAACCTCTGCTTTGCCTAAGTTAAAATAGGCGTCGAATGCATACAAAAACAGCGTATAATTGCCGGAAGAAGCCCCAGACGGAATAGTTAAATTGCTGATGTTCAGCTGCCCCGTGGAAGGATCGTACAAGGAAGATGAACCGGCCAGCTGAACAGCGTTAAAATCCACAACCTCGAACTCCTCCTGACTGCTCAAGGATTTTAAAATTACCTCAACCCGATTTAATTCTGAAGCCGCGCTGCCGTCTGAAAGTTGGTCAGAAATGCTGGCCTGAACAGAAAACGGAGAGGAAATAGTAGCATTAGCCATGGGAATTTGAAGTTGAACCACCGGAGCAACGGTATCGGTGGCATCTTTGAAGAGCAGCGGAATATTGGCCGACGATTCATTTCCATTTTTATCCAAGCAATACACCGTAAAATGGTAGGGACCGGGCAAAAATCCGGTTGGAATTTTAATGGAAAAATCGATGGCATCCGAGCTTCCGGACAAACTTCCAATAATCAGCGTATCCCATTTTGCCAGAGCCTGTTGGGTTTTACCGTGGGAATGCCCGTCGTGGTTGCTGTGAATGTCAATTTTAAACTGATTTAAGGCCTCATTGTCGGTAAACTGAACGGCAATCCGCATGGAATCACCCATGGCTACCGATGTTGGCATAAGTTCAGTTTGAATTTGAACCGCCGGAGGCATGTCGTCCACTCCACAAGCGAAGAAACCAAGGAAGAGAAAGGCTGCAGGGAAAAAACCGGTAATTTTCATGGTGTTTTGGATTTACGGTGGGGTTGAGTGAATGTAAAAATAGCAGAAAGTTGTAGGTTTCGGCCGGGTTCAGGAATATTGATAAAGCGGTAGCGGTTTTGATGCACAAAGTAGCGCTGATCAAACATATTTTGAAGTTCAATGTTCAACCTGAGTAACATAGATTTATACTGAAAAGTTCCGCCAATGGCCAGAGCCGCAATGGCATATCCCGGGGTTTTCTTTTCATTTCGGGCAATGGCCTCTTGCGGAAGCGCTGCTACACAGGTTGCACGGATGTAGGGATGCTCCAACCACTTTAAGTCGGGAAAATGATGTTCCAGTTCTGTTTGCAAGGTGGCGGGCGGTATAAAGGGCAAAGGATACCCATTGCTTAGGTTAAAGCCAAAAACGCCATCGGCCACCAGTTTCATGTTCCAGCGGTGGTTCCAATGAATATCCAACATGGATTCAATACCGGTTTGAAACGCTTCCGCTTGAGTATAGCGGTACAATTGACCCGCCTCGGGCAAGGGCGAAAACGTGCCCGTGGGTTCTAAGAAAATGTACTTGTCGAAATAATAGAAAAAGGGAGAAACGGAAAAGTGTATCCGTTGATTTTGAAATTCATAGCTGAAATCCAGCTGCAAGCCGCGTTCAGAGCTGAGTGAGCTATCGCCCATTTCATGGCGGAAAGTGCCATGATGCACGCCATTGGCCGCCAATTCAGGAACGGTAGGCAAACGGAAACTGCTGCCCAGGTTCCAGCGCAACAATACCTGTTTATTGACCTCGCGGGTGAATCCGGCAGAAGCACTCCAGTTGGCATAAAACCGAGATAAGCCCGGTGTCATGTTGAGGGTATCTTGAGGCTGTAAGGCCATGTTGTAGGTGATTTGCCTGAATTCATCCACCGTCTGCATGGCGATGTCGCCCCGCAGCCCAAATTGTCCATGCCATTGGGGCGAAAGCCGGCATTTGACTTGACCCCAAATCCCGCCTTGAAATTGCCTGAAATTCGGAAGTAAATATCGATATCCCTGCACTTGATTTTCTTGCCATTGTCCGCTGCTTCCAATCACCCAATGCCATCGATCGGAATTTTTTGTGTAGCGCACATTCCAGGACAGCGTGGTTAAATCAAAACCGTGCTCAATAAAAGTAGGATTTGGTGTATACACCCCGTGGGCTTCGGGGTCAGACAACTCTGAGCGGATGTTTTTTTGAAATCCAAAGTCCGACTCCAACCAAGCATGCCCAATTTTAATTCGCTGATTTAGAATCAATTTGTGGTGCTGTATGCCTTGCGATGGCAAATCAACATCTGCGGTGTTGAAATCTGAACTCAAGGTGTAGGAATTGGGAATGCCGTAGGCTCCCGAGAAGAAACCCATGGTTTGATCGACCAAACTGTAGGTTAAAATGGCATAGCCCTTTTGTCCTGAGTGGCCTATAGAACCGGAATAATACCGGTCTTTTCCAGCCGTATTTTTTAACAATCCATTCTGAATGGGCAAACGGAACCCGTTGTAAAGAAACGAATCGGTAGGTACACGGTAGTCTGAATAATCTTGTCGGCTGTGGCGAAATGCCATAAACCAATGCGTATTTAGGCGAGATTTTATGCTGTAACTTTGACCGTGTAGGGAATTGACCGAGCGGTATTGCTGATGCAACTGCAGCTCGGTGGTGGAAGGAGATATCCAATCGGGCGGACGGAACAACAACACTCCTCCAATGGCATCTGAACCATAGGCCAACACCGAAGGCCCCTTGATGAGCTCGGCATGTTCTATTGAAAACCCATCGATTTCCAATCCGTGATCCCAGCCCCATTGTTGGCCTTCCTGTTTGATTCCTCGATCAACTACCGCCACACGATTAAAACCAAACCCACGTATTATGGGCTTCGCGACGCCGGTACCTGTACTCATGGCATTCATTCCCGGCAATCCATCCAACTGCTGAATTAAGGTTTGTCCGGAATGGGTCTGAAGATATTCCGTTGTTGCAAATTCAATCTTTAACGGCGATTCTTTGCTGGGCTGGTTGTATATACCTTCTTCCAACACAAATTCCTTTAAATGATGCTGGGTTAAGGGTAAAACCACATCAAGGACTTCGGTATTCGGACAGCTGTGCACAAATTCCTTCCGATTTGATTGGTACCCTGTGGCTGTAATATGCAGGTGGTAAGGTCCGGGAGATAAGTTTTTAAAGGCAATAAAGCCCAAGGAATCGGTCAGGTATCGAATATGCAGTTCATGCAATTCTACGGCAGCTAAAACCAAAGGTTTATGGTGTTCATCCCAAACCCGAACCTTGGCATCGCAAGCCCGCTGGGCGTAGAGTTGCATACCATTGGCCATGCACAAGGCTAGGCCCAAACTCCAATGCAGTACAAAAACAGCCTTCAACCTGAGTGACATTCCAAGCAAAGGTATCTAAATTGCAACTTTATTGCAAGTGAGAAATCCCTTGGGCGTTCAAACCGGCAAAGTCAGGCCCAAGGTTAAAAAGCAAGTCGAACGTACCGGCTTCTGCTACAAAGCCAATTTTATCGTCAAACATTTGAAGATATGTTTCGGAGGGAACTTCAAGGTTGAAAGTACCGGGCGGTTTATCCCTGCCGCAGGTATCTTGCACAAAAAGTACATGTAAGCCTAAGCGGTGTTGGGCCCAGCGCAGTAAATTCAGGTTGAATTCCCAAAGGAAAGCGGGCTTTTGATGGTAGATATCCAAAAACTCAGGATACAGCAGGTCAAAGTAGGCCGTTTTACCATAATTGGTCGCAATGGCCTGTGGCAGGTCTTTCATGGAGGGTTGAGTCCAATCCAAGGCCACATCAGCCACCCCTTTTCCTTTATTGCGTCCTCCAATCAGGGCTAGCGATACCGTTTGAGGGCCTTGTGCCGAAGTAAGGATGCAGCGCCTTTGTTCGGATTTCGATTCAAAGGGCAGCTGGGTCAAAATACAAACGGATGAGCATTGAGCCGCCTGCTTCCACCAACCCAAATGCGGCATAAAATAGGGCACACTATACCCTACTGCCATCAATTGGGTAAATAAAAGAACCGGTCGGTACGCAGTTGCTTCAGCATATTTCCCGGACGTTCTCCATCCAGAGAAAAAACAACAATCCAAGGCGTGCCTTTAATGTGGTCTTCAGGAACAGGGCCCCAGAATCGGCTATCCAATGAACCGTGTCGATTGTCGCCCATAGCCCAGTAATAATTCTGCCGGAAGGTATATTCATTGACTTTTTGTCCATCAATGAAAGCCTCTCCATTCCGAATTTCTAAATCTACCTTCTCGTAGGCTCGAATGATTCGTCCATATAAGATGAGGTTTTCCCGATTCAGGGCAATGGTCGTTCCTTTGGCCGGAATTAGAAAAGGTCCCATTTGATCTACAGAATGATTGAAGCTGGGATGGTTTGGCCAAATTTGAAGGTTGTTTTCTAAGGGGTACTTCAATTGAACCACGCTATCTATTCCGGGAAGTCCTTTCAGATAATTTACTTGTTTTGAATTTAAATTCAGCAGATAAAAACTACCGGCAATGGGGTCGTTGTAGGTTTGGAATCCCAGAGCGTCATCGTTTGAAAAGTAAAAGCTGCGGAGTTCTGTTTTCACCATTTCGGTCAGGACTTGCTTGGTGTACACCTTGTGATGGTGTGCCAGCATATCCGGATTTTTTTGAGGTTTTCCATTGATGTAGATTTGTCCGGACCTGATTTCGAACAGATCTCCGGGACCACCCGTGCAACGCTTCACAAAATTTTCGCGTTTGTCAATGGGCATGGCTCGAACTTGATATTGGGCTTGGAATGCTTGCCGGGCCTGCCCCAACACCAACTCAAAGTCAGAGTCGGACAATGTAGCCGCGTCAATCCCTTTGCGCGAAAGCTCTTGATTTACAATCATATACAATTGATCGTAATAGCTAAATGCCTTTAATACCGGATCTACCACCATGGTATCGTTCACCGGGAAATTAAACACGATGATGTCTCCGCTTTTTGGCGAAGTCCAACCCGGCAGCCGCCAATCCGGCCCTTTCCACCATTCCAAAAAGGAGGGCGTTGTTTCGGTAAAGGGTAGAGAGTTATGAACAAAAGGAAAGGTCAATGGAGTCAATGGAACCTGGGCTCCGTACGACATTTTACTCACCACCAAAAAGTCTCCGGTCAGCATTTCATCTTCCATCGAGGCCGAAGGAATTCGAAAAGGTTCTGCCAAATATGTTTTTATGATGGTAGCAACCACCACAGCGAACAAAATACTTTCCACCCAATCTCTAACAGTATTGGGCTCCCGGATGGGATGGTTGCCTGTTCCGTAATAGGGCCGTGTTTTTGCTACCTGAGGAACGTAATAGGGATACAGAATAGAATACTTCCACAGCCGTTCCGAATCAAAAATGCCAAAACTTCTAAAAAAGGCCACTACATATGCAAAAAAGACAATTAAATTCAAACCGGGAGCCAGCAAACCAATGGCCCAATACCAAGGGCGCCCTACCCGTTTGCTCAACACAATGTAATTGTACATAGGTATAAATGCTTTCCAGCCTCCATCTCCGGTTTTGTTCAGCATTAAATACAGCCCGTAATGAACGGGCAACAGCGTAATAGCGAATAGTGTAAAAAATCCCATAGCAGTTAAATCGAGTGCAAGTTACGTGTCAGAATTGACAGCCGATGCGGGTTGAACCAATAAAATGTTGTTTTCTTGTTGAAGAACTCGAATCCCATTGCCCCGATCTATCCAACCCGACAGCGAGCGTGCTTCCCACTCTGTGCCATCAATTTGAACCATGCCGGATGGACGCAATGGGCTCAGCGCCACGCCCTCTTTCCCTACCAAATTTAATTTCAAGGAAGCCGCGCTTTTAAATCCCTTTTTTGAACTTAACTCAGAATGTACGGCTACCCGTTTAAACATGGATGTTTTCGGAATAAATTTCATCAGAAATAAGGCCAGGCCAAAGCTGCCCGCCAAGGCCAGGACAAGTACCCAAACAGATTGAATCAAACCATTGGGATCGGGTGCCGAAAATCCGAACTCAGAATTGTCCGGCAGGTTTTCGGTGATGGATAAAACCAATGAAAGCAGCATTAAAATTCCACCGGCAATGCCGGCTATACCAAATCCGGGTAGAACAAAAATCTCGACTGCAAGCAAACCTAAACCAACTAAAAAAAGAAGGATTTCCCAATACAAAGCCAATCCTTCTAAATAAGATGGAATAAAAAACAGAATAGCGGCTATCAGGGCCGCCAAGCCTGGCAAACCTAAGCCGGGAGATTGGAGTTCAAAGAAGATTCCAAGCAGAATCACAGACAATAAAATTCCACTTACCTCAGGCCTTAGGAAAAATAAAACCATGCTTTTGACTCCACCTGAATCAAATACAACCTGTTCTGCCTCTTGCAAGTCTTTTGCCGATAGAAGCTCATCCAATGAATTAAAGGTGCCGTCGCTAAATCCCACCCTGAGGGCTTCTTCTGAGGTTAAACTTACCACCTTTCCTGAATCATTTACCCCGGGAACCGACACCGATCCGTCCACCATAGCCTCTGCTATCGAGGGATTACGGCCATTTTGGACGGCTGTTTCCCGCATTTTAGCCCGCATAAACGACTGGTATTTTTCGTCCACCTTTTCCCCATCGGCTCCAACCACAGTAGCCGCACCCATAATGGCTCCGGGCTTCATGTAAATTTGGTCGCATGCAATGGCGATAAAGGCTCCTGCCGAGGCCGCATTGTTTTCAATAAACACCCAAACAGGTATATCTGAATTTAAAATGGCCGTTCTGATGTCGTCGGCCGCATCTACAGCTCCGCCGTACGTATCCATTTCAATAATGACTAAGTCAGCTCCCACATCTTGAGCTTCCTGCAAACCATCCAAAACAATTTTCCGAACCGGACCAGCAATTTCTTGTTGAATCGGCAAGCGATAGATTTTTTCAATGGACTGAGTGAAGCCCTGTGCTGCCCAAAGGCTGTGAATCAGGATTAGAAATAAGATAAGGCGCATGTCAATCAAATTCCAAAAGTTGAATAACCTGGTGGTGAAGTGGTTTGGAAGCAGAGGCCAATATAGAAGGTCCTTGAAGCCAATTCTCCGTACCGTTTAAATCCGTTACATGTCCGCCGGCTTCCTGCACGATGATAGCCCCAGCAGCTACATCCCAGGGTTTTAATCCAAATTCATAAAAGGCCTCGTAGCGCCCGTTGCTCACATGTACCAAATCTAAAGCGGCGCTGCCAAACCGGCGTAGGCCTCGGGTATGGCGCATTACCTTTGGCACAAGTCCACCAATTTGATTGGCCAGTTCAAATTGATTCACCGGGAATCCGGTAGCCATCAGTGCATGCTCCAACTGCACGCATCTGGACGTATGAATGGGCTTTCCATTGCACCGTGCTCCCAAGCCCTGCTGAGCCTCAAACAAATCTCCCTGCATTACATCTTCAACAAAACCAGCCAGCACCCTTCCCGAATTCACCAAGGCCACACTGATGGCAAAATGAGGTATCCCATGCATAAAGTTGGTCGTACCATCCAAAGGATCTACCAGCCAATACATACCCTGAGTAGCTCCCTCAGTACCGCTTTCCTCGCCCCAAAAACCTACGGTTGAGTCCAGCCTCATTAAGGCCTCTTTCAACATTCCTTCCGAATTGCGGTCGGCAAAGGAAACCAAATCATGCAAGCCTTTGAATTCAATGTTTTGACGGTCAAAATGCTCAAACTCCTTCTTTAAATAGCTGGAAGCATATTTGATCGCAGTGCGTACATCAGCCCAAAACGATTCAGGACGGTTTACCATTTTAACAATTTAGACTCCCATTTCTTGGCATTCAAAAACCCAACCAAACCCAATGAAATTAGGGCAAAGGCAATGAGTTCCGCCTGAGTCAAATTCATACCCATAATTTGCAGTTCGGCATTCACCCGAATTTGCTCGATGAGAAGCCGTTCCAATCCATTAAACAATAGGTATAAAAAGAACATTTGACCCGCCACCTTCATCCGATTTCGAACCAACCATAAAATTACAAAAATCAAGGCTCCCATGCATATTTCATACCACATGGTAGGAAATACGGGAAGGGGCAATCGTTTGCAATAGGTCATGTGTTCAGGGCAGCTATCAATGGCAATTCCTTGCCGATTTACATTGTGAGGAAAATCAAAAGCAAACATCCAATCCGGTAAAAACGCCAAATATCCAGGCTTAGGAAAATAGGCATGGTCTACATCTTCCGGCTTTTGAGCATCAAAATAATAGTAATATCCTGTCGAGGCCAAGTCAGAGGCCAGCCGATCGGGCTCAACCACGGTATAGGTTCGATCTTCAGATATGCGGTAGGCTGAATTCACAATTCCCCAATCTCCGTCGCCCGACAACAGACAACCTATGCGTCCAACAGCATAGGCTATTATTAATCCGGGAGCCACGGCATCCGCAATATGAATTAAGGCCATTTTTTGCTTTCGGGCGATGTACCAAACACCAAAAAAACCGCCCACTAAGCCCCCATAAAAGGTAAGGCCCGAAGTAGAAAAAAACGTCCCAATGGGATCCCTTAGAAAATCTGCAGGATATTCTAAATTATGGAATATTTTGGCGCCCAACAATCCGAAAATGGCGGCATACATGGTAATTTGACCTACCATTTCATGAGGCCTCAGGGCAACACTCTTCAGCTCAGGCTTGGGCAATTGCTTCCGCTTTACCTCTCGGTACCTTAACCAGGCAAAAACAGCCCCAACGGCAATGCCAGCCAACCAATTCCCTTCTAAGGATAAAATATAGGATTGAGGATTGGCCTTAAAAAGTTCGGGCTGAGTCACCACACCCACCAACTTAAACCCAATGAAAAAACCCATTAACCCTTGAATAAACACATCAAAGGCATTGGGCGCTTCACCTACTTTCTGCTGAACGGTCTGGGCTTTTACCAATCCTTGACCTTCTTTACGCATCAGTTCTTTGCCTAAAATCCAAGCCGCAGCCAAAAATGCCAAGGCAACCATCGCACCAAAGGAGGGCGGAAATTCCAACGAGAAGGTGGTGCCAAAAAGGTAATTAAACAAGTAATTTAAGGTCGGAAACATGATGTTAAATTTCAGTAGGTTGTGGTTTGGGTATGCTTATCTGGTCTATGACTTCAACCAATCCATTGTTAAGTTGATTTAATTGAACGTGCTGAATGCTATGGCTATACAAGGGATCATATTCTCTGTACACCCGAACATAATTTTCAGTGTATCCCAACATGCTTCCATTGCTTTCCCTTCCTTCCCATAAAACCGAATGTACAGTGCCCAATTGGCTTTTGTAGAAGGCTTCGCGTTTTAATTCAGAAAGGTCTCGAAGTACACGGTTGCGTTTTTTACGCTCTGCAAAGGGCACTTTACCATCCAACCTCAGGGCGGTGGTATTTTCCCGTTCACTGTAGGTAAATACATGCAAATAATCAACGGGTAAAGCTTGAATAAAGGCCAGGGTTTCCTCAAACAGTTCCAAGGTCTCGCCAGGAAAACCAACAATTACATCTACACCGATGCAGGCGTTGGGCATAACGGTTTTGATGTGCTGAACCCGATCGGCATACAATTCGGTACGGTATCGACGGCGCATCCGTTCTAAGATTGCATCGCTTCCCGATTGCAAAGGCAAATGAAAATGAGGAACAAAACGCTTACTTTTCGACAAGAATTCAATCAATTCTGCTGTCAACAGGTTGGGTTCTATACTGGAAATTCGATACCGAACATCCAAATCCAATGCATCCAATTGCTGAACCAAATCGGAAAAATGCTCACCTGTGGATTTCCCAAAATCCCCAATGTTCACGCCCGTTAACACCAATTCCTTAACTCCCTGAGCTGCAGCTTCTGAAGCTTGATGAAGCACTTCTGAAATCGAAGGATTCCGACTTCTACCCCTAGCCAAGGGTATGGTACAAAACGAACAAAAATAATCGCAACCGTCCTGAACCTTTAGAAAGGTCCGAGTGCGGTCTCCAAAGGAATAGGAGGATACAAATTCCCGGGTTTCTTTGATGTGACTTCGTTCAATGCTCGGCAGTTGCTGCCCTTCTTCCTGCAAAACAGCCTGATAATACTCCAATTCAAATTTTTCCTTGGCACCCAATATTCTGGTAACTCCGGGAATCTGTTTTATTTCTTCCGGTTTCAATTGAGCATAACAACCCACTAAAACTACTTTGGCAGAGGGATTGCACCCCAAGGCTTCTTCAATGACTTTTCGGCATTTTTTGTCGGCATGATCGGTTACTGAACAGCTATTTATGACATACAAATCGGCCGATTCATGAAACTCTACCCGTTCAACCCCGGCATCGGCCAATTTTCTGGCAATGGTCGAGGTCTCAGCAAAGTTCAGCTTACATCCTAAGGTGTAATAGGCTGCAGTTTTCATGGGTGCAAAGGTAAGGCTTTATGCGCAGGCAATTCAAATTGACTCAAAATATACGACTGAACCAATTCGGACGCTTGCCAAGGAAGCATGTGCCCCTTTCCCGGGATGCACGTTTGCCGGGCTCCCAGCTGATTTGCTTCCTGCTGCAACATGTCTGCCTCCAACATTTTATCTTCTGAACCAAAAATATAGTGGATGTTGGAATTCCATTTCAACACGGTTTCTCGGTGGCACAAGCGATCCATTAAGCCTTTTAAGACCTCTTGAATCATGCTTGGCTTTAAGGCCAACAGCTGTCTATAAAACATGCGTCCTTCCGGCCGTTTCAACCAACCTGGTTCGGGATAAAATAAAGCCTCTGAAAACAACCGAAAATAGGCCGACGGATTTTTCGAAAGCATTTCAATGGCCTGATTTCGGTGCTGTTTTCTGGTTTGATTGTCGGCAGAGGCATAGGAATTCACCAAAACCACTCCCCCAACCTGCTCTGGATACCTGTTCAAAAATTCCAAGGCAATATACCCTCCCATGCTGTGTCCAATCAATAAAAAAGGACCAGCCATGCCCTTCAATTGTTCCTGAAGCCATTGCGCATAAGAGGAAATGCTAAAATCAAACCCTTCCGGAACATCTTGCCCACCAAAGCCCGGAAAATCAACCCGGACGGAGTTCCCAAAACCTGGTTTGCTCATCCAGCCTTGCCACATGAAGGACGATTCGTTCAATCCATGCAACAACACAGGTACCACCTCGCTCAATCTTTTTTTATAAATGAGGTAGCTGCATAGGACTTCGGCATGCTTGGCCACGAAATCAAATACCTGCCCACAGGCAAATGACTAACCACTATGCCGGTCTTGGAATCCGTCATTTTGCCCTGCTGTACGGTTCTTCCCATGGCATCCCGTATTTCGTAGGCTGTACCCTCAGGAATGCCAGTTACCCGCAAAACATCCCTGGCAGGATTTGGCCATACATGAACCGAGGCGGTTGCCGCCTGTATTCCAGATACCGGAGCCTCCAATTGCCCTGAAAAAACACCCCGACCATGCGAAAACACAAACAAGGTTCCATCCGAACGCATCCGAAGCTGATGAATACTCACCATGGGGATTTGATTTTCGGCAAACCAATGCTGCCCTCCATCGGTGGTATAATACAACCCATAATCTGTGGCCGCGAATAGGATTTGCTCATTCCAAGGACTTACTTCGATGCTGTTAACGGGCAACCCGCTGGGCAGGTCTCCTGTAATGTCCGTCCAGACAGGACTTTGGTTGGCCTGAGTCACTTTCCAAATCATCGGTCCCGTACTGTAGGTGCTGAAACCAATAAACAGGGTATGGGTATCAACAGGCGAAGCTTTGATGCAGCTCATAAATTTACCTGACATGGTGCTGGGAATGGTTCCAGATAGGTTGTCTTCATCTCCGGCAACTGAACCATAGGCATCCAAAACCCGATAAAACTTGCTTGTTCCCCCAAAATAAATGGACGGATACAGCTCATTGGTGACTCCTATGGCATATAAGTTGGCTATGGGTGCCGTTATTGGAAACCACAACGACCCTCGACTTATGCTCATCCAGGCCCGAAAACGGGTAACAAAAAACAGCTGATCTCCATCCAACGGATTCCCCTCTAATGGTGAAATAAACCAGGTATTTTCATCCACATTGTCATCAAAATCAGCGTCCAATCCATTTAAAATGTAATTGAAGTCAGGAAATTGTTCGTGAATGTTATCAGAACGCAGTAAATGCCCATTCTGCCACGATACATACCCTACATTATTAATTTGCTGATGCTTAAACGCAAACCCTCCATCTCCTCCAAATAATTTCTTGGTTCCCCCTGTTAAGGCCTGACCTTGGTGTGTGCCGTTGTCTTGGGTTCCTCCAATATAGGTTTGACCACTTGGCCAATAGGTTCCGGCATAAAATTGAGTTACCCGATAACCTTCATTCAATGATTGCACATAGGCCGTATTCACCTGCTGAAATGTGTACCTGTAAAGTCCACCGTCGTTGAATGCAATAAATACATTATTTTGACCGGGCAAAAAGGTAAATCCATGGTAATCGGCATGACTATCTGGCAATTCATCCCAGGTTTGTCCTCCATCGGTGCTGTATCCTGAAGTGACCGATCCCACCAATAATTTCGAACTGTTTTGTGGGTCAACTTGCAAGGCCAGGCAATACCACGGAAAATAAAAACGAATTCCAAAATTGGAGGGGTTGCCCCTCAAATTCCAGGAGCCTCCAGCATCGGTTGTTCTGTAAACCCCAAGCACATCATCTCCGTTCGTATTTTCTAAGATGGCGTAGAACATGGATGTATCTGTTGCCGCCAAAGCCAATTCAACCCGCCTAAAGTTGGCCGGCAATCCCGAAGAAACCAAATCAAAACTCCCTGAATTTCCGCTGAAAGAACGATATACCCCCTGACTATGAACTCCAATTAAGGCCGTGCCCGAAGGCAAAAATTCCAGGTCGGTTACGTTTGAATTTCCAAAGACCTGCTCAAATTGCTGCCCCTGATTCTGTGTCCTCCACAATCCGCCAGTAGCTGTAGCCACAAAAAATGTCCCAGAATCGGTTGGCGAAAAAGCAATCCTCCAGGCATACAAAAAAGGAGCCGCTCCTGTACCCGGTATCAGTTGAAACGACTGAGCATCATCCCAACTTTCAAAAATTCCTGCCCCCGGAATTCCCGCTGAATTTCCTGCCGGCTCGCCGGAACAATACACCCAGTGGTTAGGGTTAAAGGGATCTTGGGCCAATCCGGTTACCGATAAATTAGCGGCATCATCCTGTACTGGGCTCCAACTGAAACCCGAATTGCTGCTCTCCCAAATCCCCCCACTAATACCCGCTGCCAAATACCGGGCAGAATCTCTGGTATCGATGCAAAAGGCACGAGTCCGCCCTCCAACATTGCCAGGTCCCAATTCCTGCAGGTTTTGCAAAATACCGCCCGATTTCAAACTACGTGCTGCCAAGGCATTGTTTCTAGCATACCGCATCTTTTCCGCATCCTCAGCCCCCCCGGTAAATCCACGCATCTCCCTCCATTGATCTATCCAACCCGGATCCATCGGAATGCCTTTAGGCCGCTCAGGATTTGAAGTCCTTCGTTGACCCATTATATACGGTAAAACAACAATGATGCCTATGCCCACTGCCCATTTTAGTCCTGTCAGTTCGTTCATCTTCATGCTCAAAGATACAACCCCAAGTTGGCTTCCAATGTGATTTTTTTACCCGGTTTCTGAAAATCAGAAAAGTACAAGTACCCCCTTTTTCATAATCCAATAATTATGAGTGATTTAAGCTGAAAATCTCGGCTCCTTCTTTAAATTTTAACTATCTATGCGATTGATTTTTTACCTTTTGACTCTGTTTGCATCCAAAAAATAAACGCCAATGCCCACTTCCACAACAAAAACCTGGCTGCTTATTATGGTGGCTGCGTTGGGATATTTTGTTGATATATACGACCTGATTCTCTTTCAGGTGGTAAAAGAAGCCAGCCTGATTGACCTGGGAATATCCGACGAAATTCTACGAAAGAACTACAAAATTGAGCTTTTCAATTGGCAAATGTCAGGCATGCTGCTCGGTGGACTCATCTGGGGGATTCTGGGCGATAAGTTGGGAAGGCTTAAAACGCTGTTTGGCAGCATTCTGTTGTACAGCCTGGCCAACATTGCAAATGCCTATGTGTGGAATATCCCTTCCTATGCCACCGTTAGATTCATTGCCGGTTTGGGCCTGGCCGGAGAACTTGGCGCAGGAATTACGCTGATTAGTGAAGTTATGCATAAAGATAAGCGCGGGTATGGAACCATGATCATGGTTACCTTCGGCGCTTTGGGAGCCGTTTTTGCGTATTTGGTCGCAGAAAGCTTCAGCAGCTGGAAATCAGCCTATTGGGTGGGTGGAATCATGGGGCTTGCCCTCCTGGCACTGCGGGTGGGCACCATGGAAAGCGATTTGTTCAAGGCCGGAAAACACGAAAAAAACAGAGGCAATTTCTTTCTGTTGTTTCAATCTAAAGCTCGTTTACTTCGGTATCTGGCTTGCATCGGCATGGGTTTGCCTGTCTGGTATGTGGTGGGCGTGCTCATCGCTCTCATTGACTCCCATTTCTCAACCGCACTGAACTTCCCCGATTCGATACAGGTCGGCAAGGCCATTATGTTTGTTTATCTAGGCCTATCAGCGGGCGACTTGCTCGCCGGACTTCTTTCGCAATGGTTTAAATCTCGGCTGAAGGTTGTGCTTGCTTACCTAATTTTCGCCGCCCTAGTTTCAGGACTTTACCTCAGCGGCATCCACAGCAACAATACGTCCCTTATCTACGGCATTTGCGGCCTGCTGGGCATCAGCACCGGCTATTGGGCCCTATTTGTCACCATTTCTGCCGAACAATTCGGCACTAACATCCGCGCTACTGTGGCAAATACAGTTCCCAATTTTGTGCGCGGAGCCGTTGTTCCCATTACGTTGCTGTTTAAATTTCTGGCCGAATCTCCTTGGCTTGGCAGCATCGGCAGCGCCATTTTGGTCGGCATTCTTTGCATCGGATTGGCCGCAATAAGCACGCTCTACCTGAAAGAATCGTTCGGTAAAGACCTTGATTTTTCTGAGCAATAGGTTGATAGCTTTATCTTCTTTTAGGGCGGTTGCGGGCTTTCCGCATTAGTCCTCGGGCTTCAGCGGGGCAAAATCAGAGCCAAAAGTAGCTCCTAAAGTCGCTCTTTTAGCTCTGTTTTGCCTGCCGCTTCATCCTCTGCGGGCTAATTGCGTCAATCCCTACCGCGGCCAACCAAACTCTAAATCGAATTAATTTTTAAATTAACGTTAATCCCTTCCCTCGATTCATTGGCATTGCCTTACCTTTGCAGTCCATTAGCGGATTTTAGTACAGCCTAAGTGAAAGTTACTCTTCGAATTTTGTTGGTTCTGCTCGCCATTATTCTTGGTCTGGCCGCTTTTAAATGGCTATCCTCCAATTCCAGTTCCACCAACAATTCAGCAGCAAAACCCAAACCCAAGGTTGATGGTGTTATCGCCAGTTCTGAATCCTTAAGTCCTACCGTTGAATTCAGCGGAGAATTTTTACCCAGCCAAACCATCGAGGTTATACCTGAAGTTTCAGGAAAAATCCAATCGATTTTGGTTCAAGAGGGCGGAACCGTCTCGAAAGGCCAGGTTATGGTGGTGTTGGACGACCAAGAATGGAGAGCCGGAATGGAAAAGGCCGAAGCCAACTACGCTCTGGCAAAAACCAAAGCCGAACGCCTTAAGCCCTTGGCAGAAAACGGCTCTGTATCAAAGTTGGAATATGAAGAGGCTTTTTATTCCGCTCAACAACGCGCAGCCGAATTAAATTTGGCCAGCATCCAGGTGAACCGCTGCCAAATTAAAGCACCATTCTCTGGAAAAATTGGACTTTTCCAATTGAGCCCTGGACAGTTTGTTAAAGCAGGCGAGCCCTTGTTTCAATTGCTAAATACGCAAGAGTTAGACCTGCTCTTTCAGGTGCCTTCGGCATATTTACCCTATGTTCAAGCCAACGATTCCATGTGGATTCGCCTTCCCAATAACCAATTAAAAGGCATCTCATCGCCCCGAATTTCTCCCAACCTCGATGCAGATTACCGGAACAGTATGGTTAAAGCGAGAATTCTAAATCCCAATGGCGATGCTCATGCCGGCGATGTGGTCCAAGTGATCCTGAAGCCAACATCAAAATCCTCCGTTTGGATTCCTTCTCAAGCAGTTATTCCACAAATCAGAGGATTTAATGTGGCTATTGTAAAATCAGCAAAGGCAGTATTTGTTCCGGTTGAGCTGGGGGCCCGAACTGAAAATAAGGTGGAAATCATCAAAGGTTTAAACCCTGGCGATACGGTATTGACCTCAGGCTTATTGCAGATTAAACCCGGCGACTCCATTTCTGTACATCTTAAAAATCAAGGCTCTACATTGCCATGAGCCTGCCCGAACTTAGCCTGAAAAGACCTGTTTTGGTATTGGTCTTAAATTTGTTTCTCATCATTTTTGGGATTCTTGGGTTCAACATGCTTGGCCTGCGTGAATTTCCTTCGGTTGACCCTCCCGTCATTACCATTACTACATCCTACTCCGGTGCCAACCCCGACATCATTGAAAGTCAAATTACCGAACCCCTAGAAAAAACAATCAATGGGATTGCAGGCGTACGAAGCATATCCAGCAGTTCAAACCAAGGAAAAAGTCAAATTCGAGTCGAATTTGACCTTTCATCCGATTTGGACGATGCCGCCAACGATGTCCGTGATAAAGTCGGCCAAGCTCTGAACGCACTTCCCAACGACATCGATGCCCCACCTGTCGTAAATAAGGCCGATGCCAATTCCGATGCCATTTTATCAATGCTGGTGCAAAGCAATACCCGCTCTCACCTGGAGTTGAATGACTATGCAAATCGAATTATTTTAGAACGCATTCAAACCATTCCCGGAGTAAGCACCGTTCAAATTTGGGGAGAAAAACGGTATGCCATGCGGCTTTGGCTAGATCCAATTAAACTGAAGGCCTTGCATGTTGACCCCGCTCAAGTGGCTCAAGCACTGCTCAATGAACATGTGGAATTGCCCGCCGGAAAAATAACGGGCAACCAAACCGAATTGACCTTAAAAACCTTAGGACAATTTAAAACCGCCCAGGAATTTGAAAATCTAATCGTTCTTCAAGATCAGTTTAGAACGGTTCGGTTGAGAGACATCGGGCGAGCTGAACTCGGAGCAGAAAAGGAAGAAACCGTTTTAAAGGAATCGGGCATTCCCATGGTGGCGCTGGCCGTAGTTCCTCAACCCGGCGCCAATTACCTGGATATTGCTACCGAATTTTATAAACGATTTGAGGTTTTAAAGAAGGAAGTCCCCGCCGATTTACGCTTGGATATTGCACTAGATTCAACGGTTTTTATTAAAAACTCAATCGGAGAAGTGGTTGAAACGTTGATTATTGCCATTTTGTTGGTGGTTCTTATTGTGTTTATGTTCTTTAGAAACCTCAATGTTGCACTACGGCCATTGATTGATATTCCCGTTTCCCTGATAAGTACCTTTTTTGTTATGTATGCCCTAGGCTATTCCATCAATGTGCTAACCCTGCTTGCCATTGTACTGGCAACAGGCTTGGTGGTTGACGATGGCATTGTGGTGACCGAAAATATTTTTAAAAAACTGGAACAAGGAAAAGATCGGTTTACGGCCGTACGGGAAGGAGCCCAAGAAATCAATTTCGCAGTTATAGCTACCTCGGCCGCCCTGGCTGTGGTCTTTTTACCCATCGTTTTTTTACCCGGATTTGTAGGTAGATTGTTTCGGGAATTTGGTATTGTAATGGCAACAGCCATTATGGTTTCTGCTTTTGTTTCCTTAACTCTAACGGTTGTTCTGAACCTCTGGCTAGCCCCTAAATCAGGTTATAAATCCGGAAAACTCTACCAGAAAACTGAACCCTTTTTCCAAGGGCTTACGCTGGCCTATCAAAATTCCCTAGCCCCCCTCTTCGAAATGAAAAAGTTGGCCTGGATTATTTTTGGACTGGCCACCCTTGGCATCGGAGGTCTTTATGTTTCCCTCCCAAAAGAGTTGGCTCCCCTGGAAGATCGAAGTTCTCTTCGGGCCATTGTTTCTGCTCCGGAAGGAGTTTCATACGAATATATGTTTCACTACATGGATCAGTTGGTTCAAATGAGCATGGATTCTGTACCCGAAAAAACAATTGTACTCTCGGTTACTTCTCCTGGCTTTTTTGGAAGTGGAGCTCCCAATACGGGTTTCATGCGCATACGATTATCCGATCCATCCCAACGCAAACGAAGTCAGCAACAAATTGCCTCAAAAATGATGCGCGACTTAAACTCAGTCACTCAAGGCCGGGTTTTCATAAGCCAGGAACAAACCATTTCAACAGGAAATCGCCTTGGACGGCAATTGCAATTCGTCCTGCAACACTCCCAATTTGAAACAATAAAGGCGTGGTTGCCCAAAATTCTTGATAGCCTTAAAGCATCCCCCAAATTAATGGGAGTAGATGTCGATTTGAAATTCAATAAGCCGGAAAACATCATTCAAATTTCAAGAAGTAAAGCTGCTGCCCTCGGTCTGTCTATCCGCGACATTAACAATGCACTGCAATTGGCATATTCAGGTAAAAAACTTGGATACTTCAGCAAAGATGGTCGCCAATATTCCATTTTGATGCAGGTGGATTGGCAAGGTAGAAACGAGGCCTCAGATATACTGAACCTACATGTTCTCAACTCCAACAAAAAACCCATTCCCCTACGGAATGTAGCCGAGGTGGTAGAGTCCACAGCCTCACCTCAAATCTACCATTACAACCGATATCAATCCGCCACCATTCAGGCCGACCCGGCAGAAGGGGTAGCCTTGGGCGAAGCCATCCAAGAAATCAATGCCATCGCTGAAGCTGTTTTACCTGAAGGTTTTTCTACCGAATGGACCGGTCCTTCCCGCGACTTTCTTGAAAGTTCAGGCAATTCCTCGTATGCGTTTCTGTTTGCCTTATTGCTGGTGTTTTTAATCCTGGCGGTGCAGTTTGAGAGCTTCACCGACCCGTTTATTGTGATGCTAACGGTTCCTCTCGCCCTGTTCGGTGCCTTATATGCCCTCTGGGCCTTTGGATTTACCCTGAATATTTTTTCCGAAATTGGAATTATTATGTTGATTGGGTTGGTAACCAAAAATGGAATTCTAATTGTTGAATTTGCCAATCAGCTTCAAAAACAAGGCTTTTCAAAAATCGATGCTGCAAAAAAGGCGGCCGCCGACCGATTCCGCCCCATTTTAATGACTTCGCTGGCTACCGCATTGGGCGCTTTGCCCATTGCTCTTTCTCTTGGCGCCGGCTCGGAATCCAGACAACCCCTCGGCCTGGTGATTGTGGCCGGTATTTTATTTAGTCTTTTGCTAACGCTCTATTTACTGCCGGTGTTTTATGTTCAGTTAAGCCGCAGCAAATCCCCCACAACTGAAATAAAGTAATGCGCCTACTCCAATTTCTTGTTTGCTGTTGCCTTGCTGCATTCCTGACTTTAGTCGGTAACGCTCAAGCCATCAGCCTGCCTGAAATTCTAAAACTGGGTATCGAAAACAATTTATCCATTCAATCCCTATCCCTTGAACAAAAAAACCTTGACAAAAAAGCCACTTGGTTGTCGGCCGGCGCACTGCCCGACATAGCTCTGCGGTCGGACCTAAATCAAAGCTCTTCCAATTTACGGCAATCCTTCGCCAATGGACTAGAAGTAGAACAAAATGGCGTTTCATCCCGGGGAATTTCGGCCGGAGCCGACCTGCAATGGGTGGTCTTTGACGGGTTGGGCATGTTTTTCCGATTCAAAACACTAAAACAAGAATCAAAAACCAAAGCCATTCAGCTGCAGGTAGAAATTGAACAGCAAATCTTAACCCTGGCCAATAGTTTCTTCAAGGCCAGAAATCTGCAGCAAAAAATGAAGATTTTCAATGCTTTGCTAAAAAGCCAAGAAAATCAAATTAATCTGGCTCAAAAAAAGGTAGAAGCAGGTATTTTGCCCCGACAAACGCTGCTTCAATTAAGCATTGAATACAATAAAAATAAAATGCTGTGGATTGATATTCAAGACCAATTCAAACAAAGCCTAATTGAATTGGAAGAGAAAATCGGATTTTCTACCCCCATTTCTGAAGTAGATAGTCTAATTCCTCCGGCCTTATTGGAGTTCCCCAACGCCTCTGAAAAATTACCCGATTATTCTTCTGCTCCACAAGTCCTGGAACTCAAATCTCAAGCCGAGGCCTTAAAATTCAATCTGCAATCCACCAAAAGCCGACGATACCCAACATTAACGCTGAATTCAACCTTTCAATTTGCCCAATCCGACAACAGCGCGGGATTTTCCTTGTACAACCAAAGCTTCGGGCCTTCCGTTGGAATTGGTTTCAGAATGCCTTTGCTGGGCCGTAGTCAAATCCAAAATGCCCTTCGAGATGCCTCTGTATCGCTTTCTTTAAATAACCTGGCACAACAAAATTTAAATCGATTGTTAAACCTAAACCATCAATTGGCCAAACAGCGCTTTTTCTCCCTTCAACTTCAATTTGAGCTAGCCACTAGCAACCAACAGCTTTCCCAAGAAAACATGACTTTAACCGAATCGGCATTTGAACAAGGTCGACTTTCCCTGGAAGCCATGCTCATGGCTCAACAAAGCTGGTTGCAATCTCAAATAAACCTTGAAGACATCCGCAAACGCATTCTAGAAACGGTAATGGAAGAAAACAACCGATTGGGAAGCCTTTCTAAAAAGCTGAGCTGGGAACAATAAAGGAACAGAATGGCCTACTCGGTGGCCATACACCATGAAAATTGGATTTTTCATTGAAAAACCAACCCAAAAATGTTGGCTTCTCGCATCAATTGCATGGAATCAAAGCAGAAAGGCCATACCTTTGAATTATGGAACGACCTCTGATACTCATTTGCAACGACGATAGTATTTTTGCCCCCGGCATAAAGGCGCTGATTCGCAGCATGCAAACCCTGGGCGATGTGCTTGTGGTGGCTCCCGATAGTCCACAATCGGGCATGGGACACGCAATTACAATTAATTCCACACTGCGAATCAACCGAATTCCCAACGATGAAGGGTATGAGGCCTACAGCTGTACCGGCACCCCTGTTGACTGCATAAAAATTGCAGTAAATAAGCTGGCAAAACGCCCAATAAATTTGGTGGTTTCTGGAATTAACCATGGCAGCAATTCTTCGATTAATGTGATTTATTCCGGTACCATGTCGGCAGCAATGGAAGGCTGCATTGAAGGATTCCCAAGCATTGGTTTTTCTCTGTGCAATTACAGCTATGACGCAGATTTCGAACCCTGTTTGCCCTATGTGCGCCACATTGCAGCCCTTGTACTTAATCAGGGCCTTCCCAGTGGCACATGCTTGAATGTGAATATCCCTTCTCCGAAAAAAGGAGGAATTAAAGGAGTTAAGGTGGCACGGCAGGCCAAAGCCATGTGGGTGGAAGAACTAGATGAACGCACAGATCCCCGAGGCGGCAAGTATTTTTGGCTGACCGGAAGTTTTCGGAATTTGGACGCAGGAATGGACACCGATGAATATGCCCTGGAAAAAGGATTTATTTCTGTAGTTCCCGTACATATTGATTTTACAGCTTACTCGGCCATTTCCGAGTTGAGTCAATGGAATTTTGAACCCCCAAGAATATGATTCATCGCTGGTTGGATAAAGACCATTTTTTGTTTGGTTTGGGCCTGGCCATAGTGGTGCCTACCCTATTTTTTAGCGCTTTAATGGGCCTTCAAATTGCAGCCATGAATGTGTTGAAATTCAAATTGCCCCTAAGCACAGATATTGTTTTGTTTTTGGCCATCGCTTCCAATTTACTGCCCTTTCGATATTATATGATTAATCGGCAGCATGAGCAAACCGGAAAAGGTATTCTATTTTTCACCTTCCTGGTAGCCTTGATTTATGTGTTCATTGTATTGGGCCAAGAGGAAAACTGGTTTCAATGAGATTCTATGTGGTGGCTGGTGAAGCATCAGGCGATGTACATGCCGCAGGCTTGATTCGAGCCATCAAGCGGCAGTGCCCCGACGCAGAATTTCGTGGAATGGGAGGAGATGCATGCGCTGAAGCGGGCATGGTGCTGCACCGGCATTTTGCCCAACAAAATTACATGGGCTTCGCTGAAATTGTTACCCACCTACCACAGATTTTTAAGAACATTCGCGAAACGGTAGCCGATATTCAGAAGTACCAACCCGATGTGGTGATTCCTGTCGATTATCCCGGTTTCAATTTTCAAGTCATGAAACGCGTCCATGCGCTAGGAATTCCAGTGGACTATTTTATCCCTCCCCAAATTTGGGCTTGGCGGCGCGGCCGAGCAAAAACATTGGCCCGTTATACCCGACGGCGCTTGGTGGTTTTTCCGTTTGAGCCCGAATTTTATGCCTCAATGGGAGTTACCGTAGATTACATTGGCAACCCATTGCTGGATGAGTTGAGCTATTCCAGCAGCGCCTCCCGTGAAGGTGCGCCAGTGTTGGCATTGCTGCCCGGAAGCCGGCGTCTTGAGGTACAACACATTTTACCCATAATGGTAAAAGCAGCACAATCTTGGCCCGTACCCGTAGTTGTCTGTGGCATGCGGCACCTTCCGGAATCGCTGTACAAACCTGCTCTTGATGCAGGATTTGAGCTCGTTTACAATCAAACCACGCAGACCCTTCGACGCGCTGAACAGGCTTGGGTGGCCTCCGGAACGGCCACCCTCGAAACGGCCTTGCTGGGTGTCCCTCAGGTGGTTTGCTATAAAGCTTCGGCAATTTCTGTGGGCATTGCTCGCCGATTAATCCGGGTCCCCTACATTTCTTTGGTTAATCTTTTGTTGAATAGAAATGGAGTTAAAGAGTTAATTCAGAACGATTTAAATTCCGATTCCCTACGCGCAGAAGCCCTAGCCTTGCGGGAGGAACCGCGCCGGCAGGCCGTGCTGGCAGATTATGCTGAATTAAAAACAATTCTAGGCGATTCTGGATGTTTTGATCGAGCTGCTGCCTTGATTTTATCAAGTGTCCTTAAATGAATTCCCAAAATAGTCTGTGCATGCATTGAGCCGACCCGATTAAAAATACCTACCTTTAACACATGCGTTTGGTTTTCACTTTTATCTGTCTTGCTGGCCTATTGAAGTTTGTTCAACCCCTGTCCAGCCAAATTGCACACCCCTACGATTACGCCAGGGCCATTGCCAGACCCTCTGAAGGTTTCGTCCGGCAATGCAGTCAGGCCATTCAGGATTTTGGCAAAAAAGATACCGCAATCCAAGGACAGCAGCTGCGTGAATGCATCCGAATGCATGGGTTGTTCGCCAAAAGTGCGGAATCTATACCTAACGACTACCGAGGAAATCCAGAATACAAACAAGCCCTATTGGTATTTTTTAAGGAAACACAAGACAGTCTCTTGCCTGTTATGCAGTCCCTATCTAAACGTGTCTTTGTCTATCCTCCCGAGGTGAAAACCGATCAGGATTTATCCCCAGAACAACGGCTTATTTTTCTGGATTTAATGCAAGCCAATCAAATATTGGGCAGAAGGTTTACGGCATTGAAAGCAAGCATTCAAAAATTTGAGCAAACGTTTTCTCCTGAATACGGAAATTATGTCTGCGTCGCCATTGAAAATGCCTTTAATTTGGTGGCAGAGGCACGCAAAACAGGAAAAACACCTCCTCAGCAGCCGTTCATTTTTGACATTCCCGGTTCCTGGAGTCCTCATGGACCGGGAGGGCCCTTTCTGACCTTTACATTTGGAAAAGGACCGGTTGAGGGTGTGGGCCAAATCAAACCCAAATACGATGAACTCATAAAAGGAATCCAATCCTGTCTTTCTGAAAATTACAGCTTGGTTCAGAAGGAACTAGCCGGTGGCCTAGCATGGCATTTAACCATGAAGGGCAAAGGTTGGGCCCAAGCGCCCATGGCCAGCATTGCCCTGGAACAACGCGCCGGGCCTGGTGAAATGGTGCTGTGGATTCAAGTGTTCCCCTAAATTCAAAACAAAATGATTATTTCTGGCACCCTGGTAGATATTCCAGGGCAACAACTGCGTCCCGTTCAGATTCAAATAGAAAATGGGATTATCCGCGACATTCAACCTTGCTCCAATCCCGACCCGGGCTTTTTGATGCCCGGATTTGTAGACGCTCATATTCACATTGAAAGTTCCATGCTGATTCCGGCTCGATTCGCCGAGGCAGCTCTTCCCCACGGAACCTTAGCCACCGTTTCTGACCCCCACGAAATTGGAAACGTTTGTGGTTTAGACGGCTTGGACTTTATGCAAAAAAATGCGAAAACCGTTCCATTTCACTTTTGTTTTGGAGTCCCTAGCTGTGTTCCCGCCACACGCTTTGAAACGGCCGGAGATACCATCAATGCAACGGATGTGGCCCAGCTGATCTCCCAACCCGATTGGTATTATTTGTCTGAAGTCATGAATGTGCCCGGTGTACTATTCCAAGACCAGGAATTGATGGCAAAAATGAAAGCCACGAAAACCACAGGAAAACCCATTGATGGCCATGCACCGGGTTTGCGTGGACCCGATGCGCTGAAATATGTGCAGGCTGGCATTTCCACCGACCATGAATGCGTCAGCCTGGAAGAAGCCCTGGAAAAAATTTCCTATGGGATGAAAATTCTGATCCGGGAAGGGTCTGCCGCACGAAATTTTGAAGCCCTTTGTCCTCTGCTGAATACACATCCCGAAAGGGTAATGCTGTGCAGCGACGATAAGCATCCCGATGAATTGGTATTGGGCCACATCAATCAATTGGTTGCCCGTGCTGTAGCCCTTGGAGTTCCTCTTTTCAATGTACTGCAGGCTGCCTGCCTAAACCCCGTACACCACTATGGAATTCCCATGGGTACTTTGCAGGTCGGGCATTCGGCTGATTTTATCCGAGTGGCGGATTTAACCCAATTTAGTACTCAGGAAGCCTTTATTTCAGGGCAACGGGTGGCTAAAGACGGAAAAGCCCTGTTTTCAGTAGAAGAAGCCCAACCTGTAAACCGATTTTATCATTTCAACATTGGCATTGATGACCTTATCATTAAATCCAAGGCATCTTTTCAGGCCATCGTAGCCGAAGATGGCCAATTAATCACCAAGGCAAATACCGTCATTCCTCCTACTCAGCAACACAATGGAGAGACCATCGCTCTGACCAACAGCAACGAAAATCTATTAAAACTGGTGGTGGTTAACCGGTACAAACAAGCTCCCCCCGCCTTGGCATTCATTCAGAACATCGGATTGAAAAAAGGGGCCTTTGCTTCCTCTGTGGCTCACGACTCCCACAATGTTATTGCCTTAGGCGCAGATGATGCTTCCATCCTGATGGCCATAAAACGAATCCGCACCATGCAGGGTGGGGTTAGTGCAGCCTGCGCTCAAGACCAAACCGATATCGGCTTGGCCCTTCCCTTTGCAGGCCTGATGTCAGGTGCTTCTGCCGAAGAAGTTGGGCGTCAATATGCGGAACTGGACGGATTGGTTAAATCTTGGGGCTCTTCCCTGCGCGCCCCCTACATGACCTTGTCGTTTATGGCTTTATTGGTCATTCCAGAATTAAAACTATCCGACTTGGGCCTGTTCGATGGAATTTCGTTTACCTTGCTCGACTAGACCTGGCCATAGCCACATCATTATCCAATTGTTTCAATAGCGTTTTGAGCGGAATCGGTTTAAAATCAACTTGAATCGAGTCAGCCCCCGAATCGGTACTCCGAAAAAATAAATTATCTGCCACTAAGACATCAGATGAATTTATAGCCCAAATTTTATAGGGTGCATTTGGATTTATACGAAGTTTGTTTGCCGACATCATCCAAATTGTCTTTGAATTCAAGTCCGCCACATAATAAGCATACGCATTTTCATTTCGTTGTTTTGGAAGCTTTGGATCCACCACCATCTGGCTTGGCAAGGGAACAAACTTATCTATGTTTTTTATTCCAAATCCATCCAGAACAAAGGTTCTAAGTACCAATTCTGTTAAGTTATGCGATGGATATTCATACATTTCTTGTCCATTTACGATGTAGCAATGGTCTGTTAAAACATGGTATGTATAAGGATGTTGATATTCAAATTCCTGCAAGAAATTGGAGTAAAATGCCGCATCCAACCCCTGATTGGGCGCCGGCTGAACACTCAAAGTACACGATTTCATTCCTAAACCCAATATCACCTGACCTTCGGGGGTAAAATCGATGTTATCAATCCGATAATTTCCCGTTTGTTGGGCAGATGGATCATCCGTTATAGATAGGAGCAACTGTTGTACTTCCGAAAAATCCAACTTGGTTTCATGGAATTTACACTGCGCAAGGGCACTAATCTCGTCGATGTATCTGGTGTGCAAATCTACTTTCCATTTTTTGAACCTCAGAATGGCTTTTTCCGGCTGACCGACTTCTTGCCTCAAATAAACAAAATAAGGGTGCAACAATTCAGGAAGAAAGCGCTGCGTAAAAGCCGAGGTTTTCACCTTGGGGTCAGGAGCAGCTGCAGGCCCAAGCTCTTCCCATTTTTTGGATTTGGGGTTTAGGGTTAGATTCAAAAAATCATTTTCCTTGCGGGTTGAGGCCACATTTACCACAATGGGTGCCTTAGGATTCATCTTCAATTCCGTTCCATTCTGATGGGCATTAATTTCAAACATGCCCGCACTGCTCAACGCACCCCCCACTCCGTTTTCGCTAAATTCCATGGGGATACCAGATGCGAAGATTTCACTAAGGCTGTGCCATTCATTGAATTCCAATTGAACCACTCCCCTAACCCGCTTTCCGCCGGGGAACAAAAATGCTCCCGCAGGAATATGAATTTCAGTACCTGATTCTAAATATACATCCTTAGCTTTTCCAGCCTCAACCTCAAACTGCAAAGGGGGCCTATCTTCTTCCGGAAAAGGCGATGTTCGATTGAACCTCGCCATCGAGGTCGCCCGAACTTGGGAACTGGAAGGGCCGCTTTTATCGGTCAAATCACCCATGCCTTCTTTCACAATTTCCCCTGAATCCACCAAGGGCAAGTTGGAGCCTGCTGCTTCATTTTTAGAACTGGAATTCGGCTGACAACCAAATAAGAAAATACCTGCAAGAACTACAATAGGAAATGAATTCATAGAATAAATTTTCCCTCAAAACGAATTGACCTTGAATTTATTGCATCATACGTACAGGTTATTCTGCGAACAAAACGGCTTTAATGATGAACTCAGGTCTTCCGTCTCATTCCCCTAAATTGAGAAAACGTTCTAGGCGAAGGAGATCGCTTGATTTATTCAGCAAAACAAACCGCCCGGCATTGAACCGCCTCGGGTACATCATGCACCCGAAGAATACCAGCTCCCCAATGCATGGCCAAAGTTTGAGCGGCCAAAGTGCCTGCCAAGCAATTCTCGGCCGATTCAGCCGTAACCTCTTGAATCATTCGCTTTCTGGATACCCCCACCAAAATTGGTTCTGAAAACATCTGTTTAAACGCCGGCAAAGCCCGCAGCAATTCATAATTGTGACTTAGCGTTTTTCCAAATCCAAACCCCGGATCCAACCAAACATCATGCAGCCCAATTTCATACAAATGCTGGCTCTGTTCACTAAAAAAACGCATGACTTCAGACACCACATCGCTGTACTGTGGATTTACCTGCATGGTTTTGGCCATTCCTTTGCTGTGGGTAAGAACATACACCAAGCCATGTTCGGCAGCCAGTAAAGGCAGTTCTGGATCGTATAACCCGCCATACACATCATTGATAATGGCCAGCCCATAATCCAATGCCTTTTCAGCAATAGGTCTGCGGTAGGTATCCACTGAAATGGGAATAGACAAACCCGCTTCAGCCAAAAGTTCCAACGGCCTTCTTAAGCGCTCCCATTCCTCTTCTACCGATATTTCATCGGCCCCCGGGCGGGTTGACATGGCGCCCAAATCCAATACATCGGCTCCAGCCGCCTGAATAGCCAAAGCCCGATTCAGCAATTCAGATTCATTGGTCTGCCGACTGCCAGAAAAAAAAGAATCGGGAGTAACATTGATTACGCCCATAATCAAAGGCCGCTGAAACGAAACAATGGAATTTTTCCATCGAAATTGGTAGGTTTGCATAAGCAGAAAGACACATGGGAAATACAGAACACGAATACCATGCAGCAGCAAAGGTATGCAAATCCATTTTTGAGGCTAAACTATTGGATTACGGTAGCAACTGGCGGATTTTACGCCCATCTTCCATGACCGACCAATTGCTGATCAAGGCCCGCCGCATTCGCAACTTGGAGGGAGGCCTTCAAGCCCAGGTTGCTGAGGGTATTGAACCTGAATACATCGGTATTGTGAACTATGGAATTATGGCCTTAATTCAATGTCGAATCGGATATCTGGATGCACCCGAAGAATCTACCCAGGCGATTTTGGAGCAGTACAGCACCATTGCTCAAGAGATTTTTGAACTGATGCAGGCAAAAAACAACGATTACGGAGAAGCCTGGAGAGATATGCGCCTGTCTTCACTCACCGATATGGTTTTAAATCGAATACACCGAATAAAGCAAATTGAAGACAATCAGGGAAAAACCTCTGTTTCGGAAGGCATTGAATCCAATTACATGGATATGGTGAATTATGCCCTCTTTGCCTTGATTAAATTGGGAGTTGGAAAATGAGGTTTTGGTTCTGTTTTGCAATCTCGTTTATTTGGCTTGGCCAAATGGAAGTATTGGCTCAACAAAAGGAGCCATTTGAATGGGTATTGCACAAACCCTGGAAAAACCCCCTTCAACTTGAACTTGAAACCAAGGATGCCAAAACTCAATTTGTATTGGATACCATTGCAGGACCTTTGCAACCCGGATTCCTTTGGATTGAATGGAAAAAAGAGGGGCCTCATGACCTTATTGGCCTGCTTCGAGTGTGGGCCAAAAGCATTCATGCAGACGTGTCCGAATGGACTACCTACGAACAAAAAGTAAAAACAACGGACGGAAAACGGCTTCTACTGCAAGGCCAACATATTGTTCTGAATTATTTTGAACGACCTGAAACCATGGCCATGTATTCCATTCCTCGAGGCAACAAAACCTTGCTGATTCTAGGAAAGGGAACCCGGAGTTTTTTGACAGTGGTCGCCACCATAAATTTCATGAAATCACTGGAATACCTTCCTCCCAATTCGCTTCAAAAGACGAACAAACCCGATGACTTTTAATTTATAGTTGATTTTTCGGTTTTTTTTGGCTAAATTTCGTAACTAAAACTCAGGAATCAGATGAAAAAAAATGTAGGAAACGTTGACAAATGGATACGTTGGATCGCCGCAGTGGCTATGTTGGGTTTGTATTTTAACCCAATTTCTGCCAACTGGTCGTTTTCATGGTTGCTGTTGATTGGCGCAGGTGCAGCTTTAGCAACCGGTTTGGTTGGCTTCTGTGGTCTTTATTCTCTATTGGGAATTACAACTTGCCAATTAAAAAATTCAACAGAAGAGACTCAAAAACCTTGACACTTTTATTTGTTTTTTAGACCTTTGTACCAAACTCTCCTTCCCCATGCACTCACCACGTTGGCACGCTGAACAAGAAGAAGCAGAATTGGCCTTAGAATCGGGCAAAGATGCTTCCCTAATTCTCCACAACGATGACGTAAACACCTTCGATTGGGTGATAAAAACCCTTATCGATGTGTGCGGTCACAGCACAGAACAAGCTGAACAATCTGCCTATTTGGTTCATTTTAATGGAAAATGCACCATCAAAGAAGGTGAAGAACAGCGCTTGGTTAAAATGAAAAAACAACTCCATATCCGCGGCCTTAGTGCCACCGTAGCCTAATTACCTTATGACTGTAGGCTCGCTGTTGCTGCTCTTACTTCTTGGATTTCTATTCATTGCCGCAGAAATTATCTTTATTCCCGGCACTACCATTGTAGGGCTGATCGGAGCCCTTATTTCTGTACTTTCCATTGCCCTAAGTTTTTATTATTTACCCAGCAATCATGCTTGGCTTTTTACTTTAGCCAGTGTGCTCGTATCGTTTGGGCTTGGCTTTGTTGGACTTAGATCTAAGACCTGGAAACGATTTGAGGTAAAATCGGCCTTAACATCCAAGGCTCCGGGCCAGGCCAGCAACATCCAAGCCGGCATGACTGGAAAAACAACCTCCAGATGCAACCCTATCGGACAAGCCGAAATTCAACATCAGATTCATGAAGTGTATGCCCTTGGTGATTATTTGGAATCTGGGGCAGAAATTCAAGTAGAACGCATCGAAAATCAGTACATTTACATCAAATCAATCTCATAACGCATGTTACCAGCATTTTTAATTTTAGGCGCCGTTGTCTTATTTTTCTTAATCTTTTTCTATTTCTTACCCTTTGGACTTTGGATTTCAGCTCAATTTGCAGGCGTTCGGATTGATTTATTCCAACTGGCATTTATGCGAATCCGAAAAGTCCCCCCAGGCATTATTGTTAAAGCATTGGTCACCGCTACAAAAGCAGGCCTTAGTGTTGGCCGCGATGAACTGGAAGCTCATTTCCTAGCAGGTGGCCGGGTTCTTCCTGTGATTAACGCCTTAATTTCTGCCGATAAGGCCAACATCGATTTGGATTTTAAAACAGCTACAGCCATAGATTTGGCAGGTAGAGATGTGTTTGAAGCCGTTCAACTGTCCGTGAATCCTAAAGTCATTCACACTCCCCCCGTTGCCGCTGTGGCTAAAGATGGAATTCAATTGATCGCAAAAGCAAGGGTAACCGTTCGGGCCAACATCCGCCGATTGGTGGGTGGAGCCGGCGAAGAAACCATTATAGCCCGGATTGGAGAAGGGGTTGTATCTTCCATTGGTTCAGCTGTTTCGCATAAAGAAGTATTGGAAAATCCAGACCGAATTTCTAAAACCGTCTTGGCCCGCAGTTTAGATGCAGGCACCGCATTTGAAATTCTTTCCATTGATATTGCCGACGTAGACGTGGGTAAAAACATCGGAGCCCAATTGCAAATGGATCAAGCCGAAGCCGATAAAAATATTGCTCAAGCCAAGGCGGAAGAACGCCGTGCCATGGCCATTGCCACGGAACAAGAAATGAAAGCGGCTGCCCAAGAAGCACGAGCGAAAGTGATTTTGGCCGAAGCCGAAATTCCAAAAGCTCTTGCGGAAGCATTCCGCACCGGAAATTTGGGAGTTATGGATTACTACCGCATGCAAAATCTGCAAAGCGATACACAAATGCGCGAGTCCATCAGCAAATCAGAAGGGACTTCTTCTCATGAAAAATGACCAAGAAAATCCTTGGATAACCCATTCATCTGAAGAAAAATACCGCAACGCCTGGATTGAAGTTGTTGAACATCAGGTAACCAATCCGGCAGGGAATCCCGGAATTTATGGGGTTGTTGGGTTTAAAAATGTAGCCGTGGGTATCGTTCCTATCGATGAGCATGGAAATACCGTTTTAGTCGGACAGTACAGATACCCACTAAACACCTATTCCTGGGAAATTATCGAAGGAGGTTGCCCCATCGGTGAGCCGCTGCGTCAAGGCGCCATGCGCGAACTCCTTGAAGAAACCGGACTAAGCGCCAAACACCTGCATTACCTGCTGGACTTGCACACCAGCAACTCAGTCACCGACGAACATTCCACCGTATTTGTGGCCAGCAACCTAAGCCAGGGAACCGCTATTCCTGAAGAAACAGAACAATTAAAATTGATGCACTGCCACATCGATCAAGCCATTGAAATGGCCAAAAATGGCGAAATTACAGATGCGATTTCCCTGGCAGCACTTTTAAAACTCGGGAATGTAAAGGGCGGACCCGGATGGCCCGCCGACCTGTCCTTTTTACATGCAATCCATCGGCCCCAAGAATGGGAATCACGCTATCCATTGGATGGGAATTCGGGCCCAACCCGTTAACCACATTCAATTTTAGAGCCGCTCGCGGCAGGGATTGACGAGGTAAGCCCGCAAGGAGCAAAACGGCAGCTGGCGGCAGACCAAAAGAGCGACGTGAGGAGCTACTTTTGGGCTTTCGCCAGCCCGTTTTGCTCCGCGGACTTACCCGGAAAGCCCGTCAGCCGCCCAATCCCTCTAACATTAAAACTGAATTTAAAACGAGCCATTCCAAAATTCCTCCACCGGAATGAAAGTACTGACCATCAATGCTCTATCTGCCATTTTGCTCACCGGGCGCAGGCCCCAAACTGCATTTGCCAACCAGGCATGCCGAACCTGAGGTAGCTGCTCCAAAAACATGGCCTCGGTGCGAACCTCCGCTCTTCTACCCTGCAACCAACTGAGGCAACGCTGCCGAGATATGCTTTCCAAACAACCCAAATCCGGCTGAGGAAGCCAAAAACTGTCATCCTGCATTTGAAACATGGGCTGACTTCGCAATCCATCCAACAGCTGCCCCTGTGCTGTACACAAAATCCGCTCTACACCGGAATCATGACCTTGGCCCATTAAATAGGGCAAGTAATTGGAAGTTTTAAGCCCTGCCCGCCCCGGAATCATGCCCTGAGGAAGCACCTGAAAATCCATTTGAAGAGGAGCTGCGGCGGCAACTGAGGCGGACTCAATGGCGCGAGGAAGAATAAAAAAAGACCAAGAATCGGCGGCATCAAACAAGGTTTGACCGCTTCGGTAGGCATTCACCCGAAGGGCCAAATGCGGGCTGTTCAACCGCTCATGCGCTTCTTGGGCACAGGTTTGAATCAAGCCCATCAAGGCCTCGTTTTTGGTTGCCGACTGCATCAGGTCCAATGCCCGCTCCATGCGCTGCACATGCTGCAATAAAAAGGGAATGTTCCCGGAATCTGACCTCAGGGTCTCAAAAATTAGCTCGCCAAAGGCCCAAGCCCGTTTCAAGGCCGATGCCGATAGCACATCGGTATCTGTCCATTCCCCTTCAAACCAAATCAATTCGCTCATAAGCCCAAATAATACGCCAGCAAATCAATAAAATAAAGCCCCAACCGCGGCTGAACCAGCAGCATATATGCAATACCAAACAGTCCGCCTGTAAAGTGGGCATCGTGGGCAACTCCATCGGAATTTCGACGTGCCATCCAAACCGAGTACAGCAAATATCCAATTCCAAAAACGAAGGCAGGTATTCCAATGCCGGGCAAGAAAATAAAATACAGCTTTTGATTGGGCTGAATTAAAATAAAAGCAAACAAAATTGAACTTACGGCCCCAGATGCCCCAAGCTCCCTATAATTGGGCCGATTCGATTTTGAAATTAAGGCCCAAACCGAAGAAAACAATAAGCCGCCCAAAAACAAAGAGAAAAAGGAAAAACCTCCAAGGTTTCCTTGAACCATATTCAAGTAGGACTCAACAGGTACTCCCATCAAATAAAACACCCATAAATTAAAGGCAAGGTGCATAAAATCAGCATGAAAAAAACCATGGGTAAACAATTGCCACCATTTACCATGATGCATGGTTTCGTACGGAGAAAAACATCCTGCAGCCTTCAACCCGGGCATCCAAAACCCTAGAAAACTGATGCCTGCAATCAAGGCCATGAGCACATAGGTCAGATTCATGTGCGTAAGAATGTGTTTAGTGTGCTTAGGGCTGAATTCCAGCCGGCGAACGTCAACATGGCCTGTTGAAGGGAAGCTGCCTGGGCCTGTGCCGCCGAAGGATTCTGCAGACAATCGAGCATCTGTTGGGCCATTTCTTCCGCGGTATCGGCCAATCGAATCTGGCTGCGTACGGAAGCAGGAAGCCCTGCCGCGCCTTTGCTTGTACTGATCACCATGCGCCCTTGTAAAGCGGCTTCCACCGTTTTTATCCGAATGCCGGAGCCCTCAAAAACAGGTACAACCAAAACATGATGTTGAGCTGTAAAGTCCTGAGCCGATTCGACTTCGCCATGCACCACCACGCCCGAGACTCCCTGAGCAAATTCTGGAGGAAATGCGCGGCCTGCCAGATGCAATTCCGCCTCGGGACGAACCGCCAAAACCATAGGCCAAACCTTGGCCAACAGCCATTCTAAGCCCTGCACATTGGGTTTCCAATCCATAGCCCCCAAGTGGAAAAACCGAAGGGGAGCAGTAGGCCAGTCCCTGGCTTCAACCTGCATAGGTACTGCCAGGCACCGCACCAGAGTAGAAACCCCTGTACTGACCTGATCGGCATCTTCCTTTGTCATGGCCCAAATTTCATCTACCCGCTTCCAACACCTTAGTTCGAATGCCTCAAGCCGTTTCTGCTCTTTTTTCAACACTGCTTGAATCCAAGAAGGTAAATGCAGAAATCGTGAAATGTGGTGCTCTACGTTGTGAATTCGGGCAATCTGCCTTGGATTTCCCTCAAAGCTTAAATCCTCAGCTATAGCCATGGAATAGATGCTGTCCCACAACACAATGTCATACCGACGGTCATTCAGCCAGGACTGCACCTTGGCTAAATCTGCCCGGCTAAAGCGTCGGAAACGCTGAACCTGATAGCTAGAAGAAGATAACAACAACGCCGCCACATCCAAAGGCCTGAAACGGGTATCTACCGGCAGCTGAATGCAACGCTCGGCCCGGTTCCAAGGCGGAGGAAAAGCCGACAGCGAAAATGGGTGCTTGTAGGTGGATAAGCTCAGTACATCGACATGGCACCCGGCCTCATGCAGCAATTGAAGCATCGAGGCGGTGGCCTTACAGCCTCCGTCCAGCGTAGGAAATGCCGGTTTTGAACTCAGCAGCAATACCCTAAGATTCATCGGTTGCGCATCCATCGGCGATAGGTTTCCCATTGAAACCAAGGACTTTCGGTTGACACCTTCAGGGTTAAAAACAGACCAATAGGCAGCAGCACCAAGCTGCTCAACCACATTCCGAAAAAGGGATCTAGATTCATGTTTTTAGCCGACTTTTCGGTTAAGGTTGAAAACACATAATACCCAATAAATATAAGGATACACAGAATCAAAGGCAATCCCAATCCGCCTTTTCGAATAATGGCTCCCAGGGGCGCCCCAATAAAAAAGAAGACGATGCAAGCAAAGGCCAGGGTGAACTTTCGATGCCATTCTACCCGGTTTATCACCAGATTTTTATCGGTTGCCTCGGCATTTTGAATGCGTTGTTCCGCTTGCTGCTTAAAGGCATTCCATTGGTTTTTAGCTTCGGCCAAAATGGCTTGGTGCTCAGGTTTGGAAAACACTTGTTTGGCAGATTCCCTTTTCAAGTCAATTTGAACCACCGCTGAACTGAGCTGTGGTTTGGCAAAAGCGGCTTCTGTTTCCAACATGGGGGCCATTGGGGCCGATTCTGAATTGGAATACGCCGCACCATTCAAGGCACTTAGGTTTTGATTGGCTTCATACAGCTGCTGTTTTCGCAAATCAGAGCGGATGCTGCCGTACACCTCTTGCAGCTGAACCACATTCATCATGGTGTACGAATGCTTTAAATAATCGCGGTTGGCTTTGGTATCTACGGTAAAGGAAGACATATCAATCCAAAGCTGCTGCTTTTTAAACGATTCCTTGAAAAATCGCATTTTATTGTAGGTCTGCAAGTAAAAATCCGAATCGTCGTAGCGGACTCCATCGTTCAATTCCAACACCAAGTAATTTTCATCGGTGGTTGGGTAAATACGGCCTCGTTTTGCCAATGTCACCCTCGAAGCCCCTAAACCTCCGCGGCTATGGTCGTACACCATAACATCGTATATGGTTTTTCCGTCGGGATCCTTTTTCCCAACATACACTGAAATTCCCGATAACCCCTGGTAAAAGATGCCTTCTTGCAGTTCAAGGGTAGGCCGGGTTGAGCGAATGGCTGACAATAGGTTTTTGGCCTTCAAGTTGGCGACGGGCATCAGGTAATTGCTGAACAAAAAAGCGCCAAAACCTACAAAAACAATGAACACCACTAGGGGCCTTAACAAGCGAAGCAGTGAAATACCGGAAGATTTAGCGGCCACCAATTCTAAATTTTCTCCGAGCTGACCCATGGTCATAATGGAAGACAACAAAACCGCCAGCGGCAAAGCCAAGGGTACCAGGGTTGCGCTGGCATAAAATAAAAGCTGAAGAATCACCGTCCATTCCAATCCCTTTCCGGCTAGGTCATCAATATGCTTCCACAGAAACTGCATGACCAAAACAAAAAGCGCAATGAAAAAGGTCATTAAAAATGGCCCAACATACATGCGCAACAAAAGGACACCAAGACGTTTCATTCAAAAATCAAAGGTCCAAAGGTACACAATCAGGAACCTAGAACCTTCATTAATGCTTCAATTTGAGCATTCCAAATCAGGGTATATTCATCTTGTTTTTCGACAGGAACATCATCAGATATCCATAAGGCCACGCCTCCAGTTAAATCGTCCTTTTCAATTCTAAATCCAAATGAATCGCCCTTTCGTTCACCATCAACCCATTGAAAACGAATCAATTCGGGATCCTTCATTTCAAGCAACTGGGCTCGTTCTTGTTCACCATCCCAGGTAAAAGAAAATACATCTTGCTCTTTATTTACTTCATCTGCGAACCATTCTTGCAGCGCTTCAGGTTTGCTTAAAAATTTAAAGAGGATTTTGGGGCTTGAACGCACCAAATATTCCAATTCTAAAGTCAAAATTCAGACATTTTTGGGTTAATACGCTACAAGATAATGAAATATATGAAGTAAATCACTCTTTAAATGCTGTAATCTGAACGCTTTAGGTTCTACTTGGCCTTACCAAACAGATCTGCACAGGGGCATATTTTTAAAGCCTTCAGCAGCTACCTTTTGAAAACCAAAAAGCGTTACCTATATTTGCACTCCTTTTTGGCGAGGTAGCTCAGTTGGTTAGAGCGCAGGATTCATAACCCTGAGGTCACGGGTTCAACTCCCGTCCTCGCTACGTTTTCCAGTGAAAAAAGCCCGGTTTTTAGCCGGGCTTTTTTGCTTCTATCCAATCTGAAATTTGTGATTTTGTTGGGCGGCAGCCGGGCTTTCGCCGGTAGTACGCACCTACAGGTGGCGGGGCCAGCGGGTTTACGGGGGCTCCCAAGGTCGCCTCCGCACCACGCGGCCCCGGCAACTGTAGGTTTGCGCGCTACCTGGCTCAATCCCTGCCGCAGGCCCCCTCAAACCCAATACCTCTTGAATTTCACTACTCCAATCCCTTCCCAGCCCTACCCACAACTTGCGTCTTTTTTTTCACCTAAATACTAAAATTCAAACCCAATTTTCCTTCTCTCCTCAACTCTGCTCCACATTTCAAATACCGCCCTACCCCTATTCACCAAAAAATAGGTAAAATCTCATTTTTTTATATTTTTTTCAATTTACACCCTAATTTTTATGGTCATTTTAAAATAGAATACTCATATTTTTTATTTTTGCCTTAAAATTTAAGGTCAAAATGACGAATCCACGTTTTTCTGCAGTTCAAGCTATTGCTCAACATAAATTTGAGCATTATTCCCGCCCTAAGGCGGCGATTTCCGATTATTTCGCCGAATTGGTGTTCAACGATGAAACGCTAGAAAAATGGCTTTCCCCGCCTCATGCAAAGCAAATGCTTCGGTGCATCCATGAGGGGGAAAAAATGGATGCCGATTTGGCAGATGCCGTCGCCACCGGTATGCGGAATTGGGCCATGAGTCATGGTGCCACTCACTTTACCCACTGGTTCCACCCCCTGCGCGGCACCACCGCCGAAAAACACGATACCTTCTTTGAATTAAAAGGAAATACCCCCCTCGAAACTTTTAGAGGTTCGGCCCTGGTTCAACAAGAACCCGATGCCTCCTCCTTCCCCAGCGGAGGAATTCGTTCTACGTTCGAAGCACGTGGTTATACGGCCTGGGATCCCACCAGTCCTGCCTTCATCTACGAAACAGCCCTGGCCAAAACGCTATGCATTCCTACTGTTTTTGTTGCCTATACAGGCCAGGCTCTTGACCATAAAGCCCCTTTACTAAAAGCCATCGAGGCCATTGACAAAGCCGCAACCCGCGTCTGTCAATTGTTTGATCGCCAGGTGAATTCGGTTAAACCCAGCTTGGGAATTGAGCAGGAATATTTTCTTGTAGATCGAAATTTATACTTGGCAAGGCCCGACTTGGTTATGTGCGGGCGTACCGTTTTTGGTCATGCCCCAGCCCGCGGCCAACAGCTTTCCGACCATTATTTTGGTAGCATTCCCCGCCGCGTCACAAATTTTATGGTCGAATTTGAAACCGAGGCGCACCGTTTGGGAATTCCAGTTCGAACCCGCCACAACGAAGTCGCTCCCGGACAATTTGAAGTGGCTCCCCAATTTGAAGAAGCCAATCTGGCCATCGACCACAATATGCTGCTCATGGACATCATGGAACGCTTGGCAGAAAAACACCATTTTAAAGTGCTCTTTCATGAAAAGCCATTCAAGGGAATCAACGGCAGCGGCAAACACAACAACTGGTCGTTGATTACCGACCAAGGCAAAAATCTGCTGTCGCCCTCTTCAAAGCCAAAAGAAAACCTTCAATTTCTGACCTTTTTGGTCTGCACCATTCAAGCCGTTCATCGACATGCCGACCTGCTCCGAGCCAGCATTGCATCTGCCTCAAACGACCTAAGGTTGGGTGCCCATGAAGCTCCACCCGCCATTGTAAGTGTTTTCTTGGGAAGAGAGCTCACCCGTTTTTTGTCTGAACTCGAAAAGAACGATCAGCTGAACGTTCAAAAAGGAGACAATGTGTATTTGAAATTGGGCATCTCAAAACTGCCTGAAATCCTTCTAGACAATACCGATCGGAACCGAACCTCGCCCTTTGCCTTTACAGGCAATAAATTTGAGTTTAGAGCCGTAGGATCATTGGGCATTTGTTCCGACCCCATGACCACACTGAATGCCGCTGTTGCCGAAGTATTGAATGATTTTGCTGAAGCCGCTGAAAAGCAACTTGAACTCGGCTTGAAGCGAGAAGAAGTGGTTTTAAAGCTACTTCGCAGTATGCTGAAAAGCTCAAAATCCATTTTGTTTGAAGGCGATAACTATGCAGATGCCTGGAAAAAAGAAGCAGAAAAAAGAGGCCTTCCCAACACTCCCACTACGCCAGACGCCTTAGATGCCTTGTTGAGTAAAAAAGCGAAACAGCTGTTTAAAAATCTCGGCATCTTCAGCGCCGAAGAACTCGAGGCCCGCACCCTCATTCTGCTTGAAGAATACATCCTAAAAATTCAAATTGAAGCCCGAATTGGAGGAGATCTGGCCCAAAACCACATTATTCCAACAGCCATTAAATACCAGCACCTGTTGGTGCAGCATCAGGCCGGATTGCAACAGCTGGGCTTGGCCGACCAAGGCCATTTGGACTACATCAAGGAAATGTCGCTGCACATCCATCAAGTTCAACTCATGGTTCAACACATGACCGAGGCCAGGAAATCAGCCAATGCCATCGAAGATACCCGAGAAAAAGCAAAGGCCTATTGCAATGAGGTACGGCCCTTTATCGATAAAATAAGGTATCATGTCGATAAATTAGAACTCATGATTGACGATGCCGACTGGCCATTGCCCAAATACAGAGAATTGCTCTTTCTTCGATAATCCAGTACATTGCGCCACAAGCAGTTGGTGGCGGGCCTGTTTTTCGTACTTTTGAACTCATGAATGTAGTCGCCGGTGTGATTGGTGGAGGAAGTTTTGGCACGGCCATTGCCAATTTGCTGATTGAAAATCAACCAACCGCCCTTTTTATTCGAAGGCCCGAAGTGCTTAAAGTGGCACGAGCTACAGGCATCTGTGCCGGACAAGTCCTGAACCCCAATATTATTCTAACCGACGACCCGATTGAATTGTGCCAGGCCACGGCCCTTTTCCCCGTGGTTCCCAGCCAAAACATGGCTGAAGTGCTTCAACGGTTTGCCCCGCTTTTAACCCTAGATCATATGCTGGTTCATGGAGTTAAGGGTTTGGATGCGCAATATTCCGGCCCTGGAGTTCGAACGATGAGCGAATTGATTCATGCCCTTACCGGATCCACTAAAATTGGTTGCTTGGCCGGACCCAATCTGGCCAGAGAAATCGCGGAAGGTAAACCCGCAGCCACTGTTGTAGCCTCTCAAAACCCAGATGTACTGGAATACATCCCAGGATTGCTGCGTTCACCCCGATTCCAGGTCCTGATTGCCGAAGACCTTCGCGGCATTGAACTGGCTGGAGTTCTAAAAAACATCATGGCCATTGCCGCCGGAGCTCTGCACGGATTTGAACTGGGAGAAAACGCGAAGGCTCTCCTAATCAATAGGGCCATGGTTGAAATGATTCACATTGGCCGCCACCTTGGAGGTAGTCTGGCTAGCTTTTTAGGCGCCGCAGGACTGGGTGATTTAATGGCCACTTGCAGCAGCGTGAACAGTAGAAACTTTACTGTAGGCATGTGGCTTTCTGAAGGAAAATCCCTTCAAGAGATTGAACTGTTAATGGAAGAAACCGCAGAAGGCGTTGAAACTACACGCGTTGTGTTTAAAATACTTGAAGCCCAAGGCCTAAAAGCTCCCATTACTAAAATGGTATATAAAGTGCTCTATGACGGGTTCCCAGCCCGCGAAGCCATCGATGTGCTGATGAAAGTCCCCGTACGCGAAGACATCGATTTTATTTAAACTGCTAGCTTCGAGCTCATCCACCCCCACCCTTACTTCCCGGTTTGGTACATTCAATGTGCATCTTTTTTGTTGCAAGCACTTGATTTTCAATACATTCTACACTAATATCACCCCTACGGGGCTTATCCCTTGATAACGCCCTCTGTGCCCTTTGCGCAGACTTGGAAATCTTTGTGGTAAAAAAAACGGACAAGCCATCGGCCACATTCACCCCCACCCTTACTTCCCGGTTTGGCACATTCAATCCACATCATTTCTTGTTGCATGAATCTGATTTTCAATACCTTAAAACAGAAAAAAGAATCAAGCCTGATTTTTTTTCATGTTCGATTGAACCTACACGGGTGTGAAGCGTATAACCCCTCAAACCTTTAAACCATGAAAAAATACATGTTTGCTTTTATTGCTTGCATCGCCGGCCTTTGGGCCATTGCCGGCAAAACCCCCAAAGCCACTACCTTACCCATGTCAGGCATTGTGTTCAGCGTTGAATCTCGGCAGAAATTCGCCTCAGAATCCCACTTATGTACAATACACCACAACGATAGCCTTATCCATGCTTCCGAGCGGCTTCCTGGCGACACGCTTTGGTTGGATTTAAAACCGGGATTGTATCGGGTGGATATCCAAAGCGCAGGAATGCAAGCCTTCGGTCGATGGTATTTACAGGTAGACAGCAACCCTACCCTTCATTCTCTTCAACTAAAACCTGGATTCTTCGCCCAAAACCCACCCGAATCTCCTGAAAACAAATCGGATGGAAATACTGAAACTCTGTTGAAGTTAGAGGAAGTCCGCGGCCTAAAAAAATCAAAATACCGGGAACGCCGTTCGGTGGCTTACGACGCGGTTCCAATGAGTATGGGAGCTGAAATGGATTACGAAACAGGTGCCCACACTTCCTCAGCTGCAGGTTCATCCTCCCCCTCTACCGCTGGAACATTAACTGCCGGCGAGGTCAATGATTTTTTACAGTGGAATTTTTGGGAAAAAAGTGCCTTACCGGCGCTCTTAAATGGAGGAAAGGCATGGAGCATGTTTCCGCGCTTTCGCACCGCGGTTTATGTTCAAGGCCGCGAGGGGCAACCCGTGGTAAATGTGCCGATTGACCTACTGAGTCCTGCCGGCACCCTGATTTGGAGTGCCCAAACCGACAACCAAGGCCACGCCGAATTGTGGGGACATTTATTTCGCGAAACCGCTCCAACCAAAGGGAAATGGACCATCGTTGCCGGAAAACCCGGACAACAAGTCCGCCGCAGTTTTGAAGCGCCCGCAGAGGGCTGGAGAACCCGGCAGTTTGAATTGAATTTAGACATTCCTTGCCAAAATTCGAAAGAGGTAGATGTGGCTTTTGTGGTGGATGCCACCGGCTCTATGGGCGACGAATTAAATTACTTGAAATCTGAACTGGACGACGTTATCCAAAAAACCATGGCCCGTTCTCCTTCCCTTGAATTTAGAACGGCAGCCGTGGTGTACCGCGACCACGGAGATGAATATGTTACCCGGTTTCAAGATTTTGAAAAAGGAGCAGCCGCCCGCAGCTTTTTAGCCGGGCAATCGGCAGGGGGCGGTGGAGATTTTCCGGAAGCTGTGGACGATGCCCTAGAAGTGGCATTGCGTCGCCTATCTTGGAACCCGGAAGCACGGGCACGCATTCTCTTTATTGCCCTTGATGCCCCTCCGCACCAAGACGAATTGGTTAAAATCAGAATTCAAACGCTCACGGCCGAAGCCGCCGCACGAGGCATTCGGGTGATTACTCTGGCTTGCAGTGGAATGGACGGCAGCGCTGAGTTTTTAATGCGCTCCATTGCCCTGGCCACCAACGGCACCTACACCAGCTTAACCGACGACAGCAAGGTGGGCGGCAGCCACAAGGCTCCAGTCGCCGCATCGCTCAACGTTCAAAAATTAAATGCCCTGTTGGCCGACATTCTTTACCGATTCAGCTGGATGCCCGATTGCAGCAAGCCCGAACCCGAAGAAGTGGACAGCAACCAGATTCGGTACGTGGAAAAATGGTTTGAGCAACTGCAAGAGCAGCCCAACTACGAAAATCCTGAGGGTATGCGACTTAGCGTATTTCCAAATCCCTGTTCCGGTCCGTTTCAGCTTCGCATGCAGGGCGGCAGCCTTGAGGGCGGCAGCGTGTACCTGCTTGATCTTGGTGGGCGTGTGGTACAAAACTGGTCGATTGAGCGCGGCCAAGATTTCCGCCCCAACATTGAACATTTGCCTGCAGGCATGTATTACCTGGCCTTTATCAAAGGAAATTTCAGGCAAATCGAACGCCTGATTTTACAAAAAAAATAAAGGATTTTTTGGGCAGCTGCGGGCTTTCACCGGTAGTCCGCGGTTGCCGGAAGGCTGGCCCAGCGGGCTTGCGGTGGCTCCTAAAGTCGCCTCCGCGCCACGCGGGCCAGGCTCCGGCACCCTTGCGGGCAACCCGGTTCAATCCCTGCTGCAGGCCTGGTTCATTCCTACACCAATCTCAGGACCAAACCCAAAGGAAACCCCCTTGTACATCCAAGCTTTGCAATTGAAAAAACACCGCCCTGAAACAGGAGGTTTTTACCGTCTGGATTCTAAGCAACAGCCAAATCTACATTCAAGTTTGCACAAAGAAACACCTTATGAAGATCCTGACCTGTCCACCATTTTTTGGACTGTTTTATAACTTGTTTGTTATCATGGATTTGCATTTCCTGTCGTTCAATATTTGTTGTACCAAAGTGGACATGTTAGAAGCATCTGCCCTCTATGGGTTGCATGACCGAGGCCTTAGAGACCTTGAAATAAGACCAAAGTAGAACGTATTGGAGTTCAGGACATCAGAACCCCGTAGGGGTGACATTATTGTAGAACGCATTGGAGCTCAGGACATCAGAACCCCGTAGGGGTGACATTATTGTAGAACGCATTGGAGCTCAGGACATCAGAACCCCGTAGGGGTGACATTATTGTAGAACGCATTGGAGATCAAGACATCAGAACCCCGTAGGGGTGACATTATTGTGGAATACAATGTAGGATTTGGAATAGAAAATATGACGTCCTCCCCCTCAGTTCCTTTTAAGGAAACACCTTGATGAAGATGTTTCTATACCGTGAAAACAGAACTTTTATTTCTAATCCCGAAAGAATTGAGCAATATCAGGTCGAAAATAATGCTCGCTCTTTAACACCTTCCCGTCTTCTCTAAAAATGGGATTTCCATCGGAGTCTAATTTTGACATGTTGGACCGGTGTATTTCTAAAAATACCGCCTCCATTTTATCCATTATTCCGTGCCTTAAGGCCGTTCCAAGCAATATATAAAGTTGATCGCCCAAGGCATCTGCAATTTCAACTAAATTTCCCTGCTGGGCTGCTTCCAGGTATTCCTCGTTCTCTTCCCGCATTAAAGAGTAGCGCAGCACCTGCTCTTCTGTACTCAGAGCCGTTGGATTTAAATGGTTTCCAATTTGAAAAGCATCGTGAAATTCGGCAACGCAGGCCGATAAGTCGGTTAGGGTTGATTGAGCCATTGTGATTTAATTCGGTGTTGTTCAGGTTGAATGGAAGGAGACCAATGCAATTCCAAACCACTGACCTGTGGTAGGTACTGCAATGGCAAATCCACTTGTTTGGGTTTCAAGGTTTTGTTTTTAGGCCGCTCTACATTGAGCCTCAGGGGAGCGATCTCCTTTCGCAGGCACAGTTCCCTGTACAGTTTTTCTATATCCTTCACTGTACCGATTTCAAGGTCTCCCACCGAAACAATAAAATCGCCCATCCTCAAACCCTTTCTTTTTCCTAGGGCTGTAAGGTGAGACCTGCTGGCCACATAAGCCTTGTTTTCCCGGCCATCCCAAACCAATTTATCAACATCGAATCCGGGATCGATGCAGGAAAGACTATCCCGGTTTTGGTATTCAATTCCGGCCAAGGCTAAGGCCGCTTTCAAATCAGAAGCGGGATTCGAAGTCGAAGATTGAAGAATTCCGAAGGGTTGATTGCCTTCCACGTGCTGATTAAAAAAGGCCTTTAATTCAGGACTAGGATACATTTCCGTAATTTCTTGAATGAGCAAACTATCTGCAAACGGCCGATCGGGGCCATATACTTTCATTAGATTTTTCATCAAATCGGGGAAGCCATACCCGGGATAGCTTTTCCGAATCCAAAGGTCCAAGGCCATCGCCAACAGGGCTCCTTTTTGGTACACATTTCCATACTGAGCCTTTGTTTCTTTCAAGCAATTCAACGACAATTCCGTAAACGATAGCGCATCTCCGTATGGGGCGGCGCCTAGAATTTTTTCTTGAATCCAATCCAGAAAATCGTCAGGACTCATTAGCCCACTGCGCACCTGAACTAAGGCACTGCTGTATTCTGTAGCCCCTTCATACAACCATAAATGCCTTGACATTTTGGGGTTTTCATAATCGAAATAATGAATCTGTTCGGAATGCAGATTCAGGGGAGTCAGGATGTGGAAAAACTCATGGGCAGCAATGTCCTTCACCATATTCATCAAATACTCCTTGGTAATCACAGGCAGAAAGTACACCGATGAAGTACCATGTTCAAGGGCTCCGGCAGAGGGTTTAAATTCATGGCTGAGGTAAAACAAGAAACTGTATTTCTGTACCGGAAGTTCTCCACCCAAGTAAGATTGTATTCCATGCATCAGGGGTTGAAGCACCTCGGCAATTTCCTGCGCTTGAACGGCCTTCTTTTCATGGTAAACCGCCACTTCAATTTGACAATTCCCAACGTTAAGATGCACCACATCCAAGGGACCGGCGAGAATAGGATGATCTACCACCTGATGGTAATTTTTATGATTCAGCCAAACCAAATTCCCCTTGGAATGCACTTCAGTTCCAGAGGCGGCAACAAAACCGCTTGGAAGGCGCAATTGAATCGAATAGGGCAAATCATTTTCACGACCACTCACATAACCAATAAGTCCGTGGAGATTCAGCAAAAACACCTTATCTGCTTCAAAAGAGGTGCCTGCCGGCTCAAACACCCGTTTCAACCAATTTGTATCGTCAAACGAATCGTGAACCCAATAATACAGGGAATCGGCCTCGGCAGGAATTTCCCAATGCAGGGCTTCTGATGGCCTTAGAAAAAAAGCCTGATTGTTTTTCCAATAAAAAAGGGAATCTACAAATCGCCCAAAATCATAGACGGCATAGGTTCCGGGAACCATGCGGGGCAATTGGTAAGAAAAAGTAGATTTTCGAGGCCCGTTCCAGCTCAAATTCACCTGAAGTCGGTCGGAATTTACTTGGGTTAAATCCAACCCAACCTTGAGAGTATCGGGAGGTATTGCCCAGGCCAGGGCACTAAAAATCAAATAAAAACCAAAAGAGAGCCAGGTTTTACCATTCGGCCGGAGGGATGTGCTTAAAATGTCCATTTAGTGCTACGCGTTTTCGAATTTCTTCGCGGTGCACCAAATTAGGAAGAAATTCACGCAAATGGCTTAAAATTTCAGTTTGCCGCACCGTTTCTCCGGGTAGGGTGAGCAATTTAAATTCCCTTTCAATGGGTAAGTTCAGGTAATGGGCCACTTGAAATGAGGCGAAGTAATTGCTATCGGGTACAAACCGTTCAGGAATATTTAAAATATGAGCCAACTTGATTAAGCTTGTTCTAAAATTTTCCCAAACCACTGGGTCGGCTTCAGCTTGGCTGTGAAACGCATGCAGTTCATGATTTTCAGTAACTACACCGGCCGGCCAGGAGGCGTTGGGGGCTTGTTTGAAAAACTCAAGAATGCGTACGCAGTGAGAGCCTGTGGTTTTAATGTCCATCGAGCCATCGGGATACGTCGTTTCAATGGTGTCCAAATGTAGTATGGTAGCCCATTCGGAGGGTTGGCCATTCATTACCGGGACCAAACCAAAGCGGCAGTCTGATGCTTTTATGTGGGAAATCAGTTCTTTGTACCTAGGTTCAAAAATGTGAAGATTGAATTTCTCTTTTGGAAAAACCACCGCATTTAGGGGAAAAAGGGGCAGGAAAAACGAGGTGGAATTTTGGTTCATAGGGGTATAACCCCAAGAGCCTTAAATTGTTTAATTCAGGTGCAATTAAAAATAGGGGGTATTGGAATTTGAGGCGATGCGGCAGGGATTGAGCCAAGTAGCCCACAGGGGCGAGGCGGCGCTGCGCCGGCAAAACGAGCGACCTTGGGAGCTACGTTTGGCCTGCTGCAGCGCAGGCTGAGCACCGAGGACTACTGGCGAAAGCCCGCAGCCGCCCTATTAAACTTTTTCATCCACCCAGCTTTGAAGGTATGCATATTTGGGAGTTAAAGCCCCGTTTTCAGCAATGGTGGCTGCCTGAAAAATGGGCCCGGCAGGATTCGTTTCAAATTCCCTTAGCAGGGGCAGCAATTCCTGTCCGAAATGACTGGATGCATCGGCCGGCAGCGCTGCCGGCAAATTATCAACCGCCATAACCGCAATGGCTTCGGGTGAAAGAACATCGGTTTCCTGAAAGGTTTTGCGGTGCCAACCGTACATGGGTTGACCTAGCGTAGAAGCTCGAAGGGTAGAAGGAACAGGACCTTGAATGTCGCAGCTAATATCGCCCACAACTTGCACCTCAGAATCAGCCAATTCGTTGGATGTAAGGAACTTGGGAGATATTGAAGACCAAAAATGGCCTGTCATTATGATTTGAGCTCCAGCTAAAAAAGGGGTAAAATGGGCTTTATACAGTTGTGGTTGAGTGAAAAACTCTTGAGTGTCAAACCCTCCGTCCGCTATCCGAACATTGTATTCGTTGAAATCAATATTTTTCACCCATCTGCCCGAAGCTGGAAAGGGTTGATCTATAGGAAGAATTTGAAATTGAAGCTGCTTTAATATAGAAAGAGCTCCCTGGGCCACTCGCCCCTGCCCGGTGAGAAGAATTCGAACATCAGGACTTGACCAATTGGACAAAACCTGATTCATTTCGGCTCGACTTCCCAGTTCAGAAGTATGGGGCAGCGGGGGTAAATTCAGCTTAATTGCAAAGGTGCGCAGGGTATTGTATGCACCGACCACGCCCGCATAAAAGCCAAAACCAATTAATCGTTGACCGGCGCTATCGCGCAGGCATTCATAATCGATTAAGCGAATGTTTTTCTTCAATACTTCTTGCAGCAATTTCAGGTTCTGAGCTTGCCGTTTAATGGTATGTGAAAAAAAGAAATAAGTAGAATTGGGAATTAAATATGCCGGTGGAACCTCTTTAATTCCAAGATATACATCGGCCTGCCTATCGTTTTCAATATCCAAGCCCTGTTGAATAAAATCAGCGTCTGCAAAGCAGCGTTGCAGAGAGGGTTCTGCCCAAATTTCTACTGAATCTACGTTTTTTAAAAAATCGGCAGCTTGTTGGGGGTTCAGGGGACTGCGGTAATCGGGGGGAGTTTTACGTTCACGTAAGATGCAATACTTCATGGCACAAAAATAGGCTAAAGTGGGCAGGCCGAGCAGAATGGTGGAATAGAAATTATGTGCAACCTAAAAAAAATCGGAGTTTAACGAATTTAAACACATGAGGGCGAAGCAGTTTGCAACCTGAGTAGATCTGAATCCGTTTAAGACTATTGGAACCAATATAAAATGGGATGAGGCAAATCAAAATCACGAAACAAATTACCAACCGAGAGGAAGCTTCGTTGGATAAGTATTTAAACGACATCAGCAAAGAGAGTCGTATAGCCTTGCAGGAAGAAGTGGAATTGGCTCGAAGAATTCGGGAAGGCGATGAAGATGCATTGAAGCGGTTGGTCAACGCCAACCTTCGCTTTGTTGTGTCGGTAGCCAAGCAATATCAAAATCAAGGTTTAACTCTGCCAGATTTAATCAATGAGGGGAATTTGGGATTGATTAAAGCAGCGCGCAGGTTTGATGAAACACGTGGATTTAAGTTCATTTCGTATGCCGTATGGTGGATTCGGCAATCAATTTTACAGGCCCTTGCAGATAACGCCCGGTTGGTACGCTTGCCATCCAATCGAATTGGAGCATCTCAACGGGTATATCGGGTTCAAGGAGAATTGGAACAGGTATATGGTCGAGAACCTTCTATAGAAGAAGTAGCCGAGGCCTTAGACATGAAACTGACCGATGTAATTGAAGCCATTCATAGCGGCTCAAAGCCGTATTCCGTTGATGCTCCGATGCAAGATGGAGAGGATGGCAGTTTCCTGGATGTGTTTGCCGATTCCAATCTACCAAACCCCGACCGAGGCTTAATGGACAGCAGTTTGCAGATTGAATTAAAACGCGGATTGGATAGTTTGGGTGAACGAGAGAAAGAAGTGTTGGAATTGCTCTATGGTCTAAATGGAACAGTACCTGTTTGTTTGGAAGAAGTTGCATTCCGGCTGCAATTAAGCCGGGAGCGGGTACGGCAAATTCGAGATTATGCCATACGGCGCATTCGGCAGCTATCAAATCTTTCCGTACTTCGCACCTATTTATAACAATGCGTACCTTTCGGGCATGAAAATGCCTATCGTTGCCCCTTCCCTATTGTCTGCCGATTTTGGTCGGTTGAATGAAGACATTGCCCTATTGGAATCCAGCGAAGCCGAATGGATACATCTGGATGTAATGGATGGGCGATTTGTACCGAATATATCGTTCGGGTTTCCTGTTTTGGAAGTGGTACGGAGGCAAAGTAAAAAAACGTTGGATGTTCATTTAATGATTGAACAGCCCGAGTTGTACATAGAGCGGTTTGCACAAGGTGGTGCCGACATCATTACTGTGCATTGGGAAGCCTGCAGGCATTTGCATAGAACCTTAACTCAAATTCGGGATTTAGGGAAAAAAGCCGGAGTTGCCTTGAATCCGCATACTCCAGTAAAGGGTTTGCGCAGCGTGTTGCCGTACACCGACTTGATTTTAATTATGAGCGTTAATCCTGGATTTGGCGGACAGAAATTTATACCCGAGGCATTGAGCCGGGTTGCCGAGGCAAGAGCTATGGTAGAGGAGGCCGGCTTTTCATCCATTCTGATTGAGGTGGATGGAGGAGTTGGACCAACCAATGCGGCTGATTTGGTTCGCTCTGGAGCCGATGTATTGGTTGCCGGAAGCAGTGTATTTGGAGCTTCAAATCCGAGGGAAGCGATACGGGCCTTGCGGCATTTGGATTGAGGGGAAATGGATTGTTTGCCTTAGGGCAAATGGGCTTCCATCCAAGCCCAAAGTTCTTCTTGTCCCGTTTTCTTAAGGGCACTGGTCATAAATTCTGGAGGCAATACAGCCCAATCCTTGCGGAGATCTGCTTGAATGGTTTGAATTTGGCGTTGCCCCTGTAGCTTAGACAGTTTATCGGTTTTTGTGTACACGATGGCACAGGGAATACCATTTTTTGCAAGCCAGAGCAGCATTTCCCGATCTAATTTTTGCAGAGGTAAGCGGCAATCAATCAGTACAATGGCGGCGAGTAGAGTTTGAGTTTTTGCCAGGTATCCATGAATCATCTGGTCAAAATCTTTCCGCAACGACTTACTTACCTTGGCAAAGCCATAACCGGGCAAATCGACCAAATAAAAGCGATTGTCAACCAAAAAATGATTGATTAATCGTGTTTTTCCAGGAGTTGAGGATGTTTTCGCGGGACCTTTACCGCCGGCGAGCAGATTCAACAAGGAGGATTTCCCTACGTTGGATCGGCCAATAAAGGCGTACTCCGGCAAACCGGTTGTAGGACACTGAGATACCTTAGCGGATGAGGCTAAAAATTCAACCTTTCGGGCCTGATTCACGCCTTGGAAGTTGATTCAAGCCAGCCTTGAAGCAAGGTATTAAATTCAAGTGGGCGTTCCATCATAGGCGCATGTCCGCAATGTTCTACCCAATATAACGTACTATTGGGAAGTAGAGCATGAAATTCGGTAGCCACCTCGGGGGGCGTGATGTGGTCATCTTTACCCCAAATCAGGCAGACCGGCAAATTCATTTTGGGAAGTTCATTGGCCATATTGTGGCGAATGGCTGATTTTGCAAGGGAAATGATTCGAATCGCCTTGATTTTATTGTTGACAATTTCGAACACTTCGTCCACCAGTTCTTTGCTTGCTGTGGCAGGGTCATAAAACGTGTACTCTACCCTAGATTTGATAAAATTGTAATCCGACTTCCGTGGATATGAACCTCCGAACGCGTTTTCATACAATCCTGAAGAACCGGTTAAAATGAGGCGTTGCACTTTATTGGGGTGAGCTGCCGTGTAAATTAAGCCCACATGGCCTCCCAGCGAGTTCCCCAGAAGAGACACTTGCTCGTAGCCCTTGAACTCAATAAAATCAGAAAGAAAATCCCCCAGCCGCTTTACATTGGTATCCAATAGGGGCATTGTGTAAATGGGCATGATAGGAATGACAAGGGTATAATTCGGACTAAAATGAGCCACAACCTCCTTAAAATTGCTGAGGGCTCCAAAAAGTCCATGCAAAATAATTAGGACAGGCCCTTGTCCTTCCTCCACATATTCGAAGCTACCTTCCTTTTTAACCTTCAGTTCCATTCCTTATGGAATTGTTTTGGTGTTCAAAGGTAGATAAAAATAATACGTCTGCATCTACTCTTTGGGTTTAGATCGTTGGATAATGACATCGGCCTTGGCTTTCCACGAATCTACTTCGAGGTATTCGGAATTATGCCGTTCTTGGTAAAGCTGCTCCACTTCCAGCGAATTTAAACCTTTCCAGGTGTACAATTGGTGTACATGCGCTTTTCGTTCCAATTCAGATTGGTCTATGAATACGCTTAAATTCCATGGCAATGCATCCAGTTCTGGAGCAAACGAAGGTATTCCCTCTACCAGAACAATTCCATTTAGCGCGGGGCCATACGAAACGGGCGATACCTCATGTTTGGGATGGCGTGCATACCCCGGCGCTTCAATTGTATGACCAAGAATCAACCCGTTTAAATCGGAGGCCATTTTTGAAATTTGGAAGGATGTTTTCCAGTGATGAGGAATATGCTGACGTTGTTGAGCCGGCAAAATCCAATCGTCAAGTCGAATAATTTGGCTGGGGATATGTTGAAGCCTAAAGGCTCTGTGCAGTAAACTGGCCAAAGAGGATTTTCCGCTGCCCGTATTTCCTCCGATTCGAATCCAGATGGGGGCCTCCGTCTTCGTTAAGGATTGAATTGACATGGCTAGCTGGTCAATGGACGGCGCAAAGGGCGGGTTTAAAATAAAGGCTACGGCTTCTTTCAAGTCGGCAAAAAACAAATCGGGTTTTGTTTGGCCGGATTTCAGTCCTTTTCCTGTTGCCACGCCGATGGTGGTGCAGCCGGCAGCGGCCCCCGCCTGAATATCCCGTTCATTGTCTCCAACCATAAAACTGGCCTTCAGGTCGATATTAAAACGTTGACTCGCTTGGATTAGCATTCCGGGTTTGGGTTTACGGCAATCGCAATCAATTTTAAGTTGGGGATTTTCTTCAGGAAAGCCTTTATCGGGATGATGTGGGCAGTAATAGATTGCATCCAAGTAAGCCCCCTCGATACCCAGCTCGGTTTCCATCCGGTAATGGATGCGATTTAATCCCTCAACCGTTGTCATATTTCGAGCCAGAACCGACTGATTGGTAGCGACTACCGCCAAGTATCCGGAACGGTTGATGGCAGAAATGGCGGGAGCCGAAAAGGGGAACACCAGAAGATCTTCGGCTTTTGAAATAAAATGCGTATCGTCGTTGATAACACCGTCTCGATCTAAAAAAATAGCGGCTTGAGGCTGAGCCAGATTTCGGGCTTTAGTAAAGCCGCGAACCAAGTCGAATTCCACCTTTTGCAAGCGATGCGGCGTCCCCATATCCTTCATGTATTCGGGGGTATTGTAGCCGTAGATTGAAAAGCGCTGCACCCAATTGGGAAGAAGATCTCGGCCAAAATCACAGGGTTCAGTTGGGATTTCATCCAAGATTTGAGGATTCATGAGGTAGAGGCCAGCATTGACCAAATTTGGTAGCCATGGATTTCCTGTTCGAGGCTTGGGGTAAAAATGCTGCACCCTTCCATTGCCATCCACTTCCGTTAGGTCGGAATCATAGGGATGATCGTTGGGGTGCACCACCAGCGTCATGTCTGCATTTTTTTCATGGTGGAATTCCCAAATCCGGGATAAATTCACATCCATAAATACATCTCCATACACAATCCACACCGGTTCGCTAAAGGCCTTACTCATGGAGGAAAGAATACCGGCAGTACCCATGGGGTTTTCCTCAATGATGTAATCTAATGAGGGAAACGCACCGCCTCCATTTCTAAAATAGGATTGAATGACTTCCGGCAAATAATTCAGGGTTAGAATGGCCTTAGAAACACCCTGCTCTTTTAGCCATTCGAGGGTATATTCTAGCAGGGGTTTGCCGTTCAATTCCACCATTGGTTTTGGGCGGTTTTTGGTAGCCTCACCCAAGCGAGTCCCTTTACCACCGGCCAAAACAACTGCAATCATACTTTTTATTTCCTAGCGATATACAGCATTTCAGCCTCGGGCAACGCAAACCGCATGCGTTCTTCAGGGCTAAGCCGCAGGACCAAATCGTTCACCTCAACCTGAAAACCTGCCAATTGGAGGCGTTGAGCATAATCTTTACCATACAGCCGAAAATGGTCGGCTTGTAAAAATCTTCGTTCACGCTCACGGGGGTCAGTAATGGAAACATCTTCATCGGTCAATTCGGCAGTTGGATTCATGGGCACTTGTAGAATAGCCCAGGCTCCGGGTTTCATTACCCTGTAAATTTCACGCATGGCGTGAACATCATCGGGAATGTGTTCAAGAACATGGTTGCAAAAAACCACATCGAAGGAATTGTCTTCGAAGGGCATAGCATTGATATCCATTTTAATATCGGCCCATGGAGAAAGTAAATCGCCTGTGGTGTAATCCAATTTTTTCATGGATTTGAAGCGCTTCAAGAAGCAGTATTCGGGCGCAATGTGCAGAACCTTAAGGGGGGCAGAAAAAAAAGGAGTTTCGCGCTGCAAATACAACCACATCAATCGGTGTCTTTCCAGACTTAGGGTTGCCGGACTTAGCGCATTGGGCCTGGAAACCATCCTTCCATAGGGTAAGAAGGATTTAAACGTATGCCCAGAGATGGGATCTTCTACCCTATTTCCACGGTAAAACAGACCTAATATCTGTAAAAAAAAGTGGCTTACGTGGTGCAGATACGAACGGGGCACCAATCTCGTTACAATGCTGATGATAAATTTCATGCCAAGGAATTGCCACAAAACTAATGCATCTGTGTCACATTGCAGCATTCCATCTAAGCGGAGTTCAGACGGGCTGAAAAAGTGGGAGAAAAAATACGTTTCATTTCCTGTTGAAAAGGACGAGCCACATTCGTACCTTTGTAGCATGTCAAGGATGCTCGCTGTTTTATTGTGTTTTGGCCTCAGTTTTGGGTTGGGGCTTAGGCCACAAACCTCCAACCTGGTTGATTCCAAAGGAAAAAAGCAGGGGCCTTGGGTACTTCGGTTTGAAAACGGCAGTAAAAAATCAGAAGGCCTGTTTAAAGATGGCCGGCAGGTAGGGCGTTGGGTTTATTTTACTGAGCAGGGTAAATTAAAATCAGAAATGGAATTTTTGGTGGATACTTCCTTCACCAATGCTAAGTTTTATCATCCCAATGGGAAAGTAGCCGGGGAAGGAATGTATAAGAACAAAAAACGACATGGGCGCTGGTTTTTTTACGATACCGATGGCAATCTCATTTCCGAAGAACGGTATTTGAAGGGATTGTTGAACGACACCATCAAACAATTTCATTTCAATGGTAAATTGTATGAAAAATGGGTGTACAATCAAGGGCTGAGGGAAGGATTGTGGGAGCAGTATTTTGATTCGGGAACATTAAAAGCCAGGGGAGTTTACAAAAACAACAATATGCAAGGGCATATTGCGTTTTTTCATAGCAATGGTCGATTGGCGCTCTCGGGATTTTATGAAAATGATTTGCGGCATGGCACCTTTACGTACTACCATGAGGACGGAAAAGTTCGAGTGGTGTTAAGGTACATTCATGGGGAACTGCATCCTGCCGACCGATCTAAAGTTCAGATTCCGGAGACCAAAGAATATGTGCCGGAAGAGTATTTAAAGGAGCAATTCAGACAGAAGGGATATTCGGATTACTAACATGAGCACAAAAGGACGCGTATTGGTAGCCATGAGTGGTGGAATTGACAGTTCGGTTGCCGCCATGCTCTTGCATCAGCAAGGTTACGAGGTGATTGGAATTACCATGAAGACATGGGATTATGCCCATAGTGGAGGTGGACGCAAAACAACAGGTTGTTGCAGTCTAGATGACATCAACGATGCCCGGGCAATGGCCGTGGAATTGGGTTTCCCTCATTATATTTTGGATATCCGTTCGGAATTTGGAGAAGCCATAATTGATAATTTTGTGGAGGAGTATTTGGCCGGAAGAACACCCAACCCCTGCGTACTATGCAATACCCACATCAAATGGGATGCCTTAGCCAAGCGTGCTGAGCAATTGGATTGCGCCTACATTGCCACGGGGCACTATGCCCGTGTACGAGAAGAAAATGGACGGTATGTAGTGGGTACCGGCTTGGACCTTCAAAAAGATCAGAGCTATGTGCTGTGGGGATTAAAACAAGAAGCCTTAGCGAAAACCATGTTTCCCATTGGAGGGTACAGAAAGTCTGAAATTCGGGCCTTGGCAGCTGAAGCCGGATTTGAGCGCTTATCTAAGAAAGCCGAGAGCTATGAGATTTGCTTTATTCCTGACAACGATTACCGGGGATTCTTGCAGCGTAAGCGGCCAGAACAAATCCAGTCTATGCAGGAAGGCCGATTTATTGATTCGAATGGCAACATTCTTGGTACCCATCAGGGGTATCCCTTTTTCACCGTTGGTCAACGGAAAGGGTTGGGAATTGCCTTGGGAGAACCTGCCTACGTAACGGCCATTCGGCCGGAGAGCAATGAAGTGGTACTGGGGACTCGGGCGGAATTGCAGCAACAAACCATGTTGGTTCGCAACGTGAATTTGCAAAAATACGCTGAATTGGAAGAGGGGCATCGGGCCACGGTAAAAATCAGGTACAAAGATCGGGGCGCACCGGCCACGCTGTACACCAATGGAGATATGGTAGAAGTAGTTTTTGAACATCCTGTTGAAGCCATTGCTCCTGGGCAGTCGGCTGTATTTTATGAGGGCGACGAGGTATTGGGTGGAGGCTTTATTGCCCGGCCGTTTTAATCTCGGTGCCCTTTAAGAAATCATGATGTATTGATGGAAGTCCAGCGGCATTGGGCTTGAGAGGCCAGCGGCAGGGATTGACAGAGGTAGCCCACAGGGGTTGGGTGCTTGGGGCTGCGCGGTGCGGAGGCGACCCTGGGAGCCACCGCAAACCCGCAAGCCCCGCAACCCAACACCGAGGACTACCCTGGAAAGCCCGTTTGCCGCCCAACATCTGTGTATTAAATTCAAAAAAGGCAGGCGAAACTTGGGCTTTTATTTTATTTTTGTGCCTACAACTATTTCGCATGAACATCCACGAATATCAGGCTAAAGACATTTTAAAATCCTATGGTGTTGCCATTCAGGAAGGTATATTGGCAAACAGTCCGGAAGAAGCCGTTCAGGCTGCTAAGGATTTACAAGCTCAAACCGGTACCGAATGGTGGGTGATCAAGGCCCAAGTGCATGCTGGCGGTCGAGGCAAAGGTGGAGGAATAAAATTGGCCAAAACCTTGGACGAAGTTCGGGAGAAAGCCGGGAACATAATTGGAATGAATTTGGTGACCAAGCAAACCGGAGAACAAGGAAAGCATGTTCATATGGTATTGGTGTCGCAGGATGTATATTACCCAGGTCCTTCAGCTACCGCCGAATTTTATATGTCGGTCTTGCTTGACCGCAGTTCAGGTCGTAACATCATTGTTTATTCACCCGAAGGTGGAATGGATATTGAGGAAGTGGCCGAGAAATCACCAGAAAAAATATTCAAAGAAGAAATTCATCCGGGCGTAGGGCTTCAGGGCTTCCAAGCTCGGAAAATCGCATTTAATCTAGGATTGAGTGGAGCGGCATTCAAAGAAATGGTGAAATTTGTTCAGGCGCTGTATGCAGCCTACTTGGGTGCTGATGCCTCGATGTTTGAAATCAACCCGGTTTTTAAAACCAGCGATGATAAAATCGTAGCCGTGGATGCCAAAGTAAACTTGGATGACAATGCGTTGTTCCGTCATCCTAAATTGGCGGCATTGAGAGATGAGCGCGAGGAAGACCCTACCGAAGTGGAAGCAGGTCAATACAATTTGAATTATGTGAAGTTGGATGGAAATGTGGGCTGCATGGTGAACGGAGCCGGACTGGCGATGGCCACCATGGACATCATTAAATTGAGCGGTGGTGAGCCTGCGAACTTTTTGGATGTAGGTGGTACCGCCGATGCTGCTCGTGTTGAACAAGCCTTCCGGATCATTCTAAAGGATTCAAATGTAAAAGCAATTTTGGTCAATATTTTTGGAGGAATTGTGCGTTGCGATCGCGTTGCACAGGGCGTAGTTGATGCCTACAAAAATATGGGCAACATTCATGTCCCCATCATTGTGCGCCTTCAAGGAACCAATGCCAAGGAAGCCAAGACACTCATCGATGAATCTGGTTTAAAGGTGTATTCGGTGATTCAGCTGGAAGAAGCGGCCCAAAAGGTGGCCGAAGTTTTGGCTTAAGAAATCAAACGATTAGAAAAAGAGCGTAGCCGAAAGTTGGAACAACGCATTTTGTTGTTCCACATTCGCTTGCGGAAGGTCGGCGAAACCCTCAAAAACCGATTGACGGTTCGTACGTTGGTGCAAGGCGAAAGCCGCATCTAAAGTCACCCATTTCCGGACTTGCCAACCTATGCCTCCGGTAAAGGTATTAAGGTGCATAGAGCTGGATATGGGATTCATTCTTGGGGAACTTTGAAATTGATATCCGGCTCGCAGATATAGCCCTTCCAATTTGTATTCCATTCCAAATTTCAGGATATGACTCAGCCCAAAAGCCGAGTCAACCATGGTATTTTCGACAGAAAAATCAAGAGCGGGTGCGAACGAAATGCCAGCGTAATTTACCTGTTCATATTCCAATCCGAAGATGGCTTTCTTTTTTAAAACGTAGGCTGTGGAGAGCTGCCAGCGCCAAGGCAAATTCACATCATAGGCATACTGAAAATCGGGACTTTGGGACATGTAATTGGCGGAGGAGAATGTAGTAGTCATGCGGCTATTAAACTGTTCTTCAAGGCTCATAAAAATGGGCGAATGAATGGACAAACCAAGCCTCCAGGCATCGGTTATTCGGTAAATGGCTCCGATTTTAAAGGAAAATCCCGTTCCGGTAACCAACAGATTGTCTCTCCATTCGGTGGAATTGTAGAATGGATTGGGATCGGATGTATTCTGCTCCAACAAGGTAGATTCTTGTTCAAAATCAAGTCGGTGAATGCCCAATGTAGCGCCCAAGTAGAATCGGTGTGCATAATTAATGGCGCTGTTGATAACCACCTCGCCATGCGCACCGGAACGGCTAATTTGTCGGGATGTGGTAACAGATTGCCCGTCGATAGACCCTAGAGTTTCATAGGCAAATCCATTGCTGCCGGGAATAGAATCAATCAAATAGGTTTGAAAGGCCAAGCCCGTGGAAAACGGATCTAAGCCGGAATGGAAGGTCCCATTGGCCAATTGGGAAAAATAGGAACCAAGGGTTTGGACGGCCTGATTTCCTTGAATCAGGATGCGTTGATTGAACGATGCTAGGCGGTTGTATCCAATACTAAAATTAAAGAACTGAAGACCGTGGTTTGAATTGGGATTGCTGCGGCGGGTCAGCACCAAACCGGCGCTTCCAAATTGAAACAAGGTCTTGGTATCGGTTTGTTTTGAAATCCAGTCGGAATTGGTGTTGGCCCAATTCAGTCCGGGACTTAAACTTAAGGCCTGCCGTTGGAAAAAACCAATGCCTGCCGGATTGTAGGAAGCCGTGGTAAAATCGGCCCCTACGGCTCCCATGGCTCCGCCCATTCCAATAAAACGGCTACTTCCCTGTACGTTGTACATAGAAAAGCGGAGTGCATCATCGGTATATTGAGCAAAGCCCGGGCTTGAAATGCAGCACATCAAGGCTAAAACCGCGGGGATTGAAAGCCGTTGATTCCTTAGAAATAAAAAGCAATATCGAATCATCTGGGCCGTTTGACTGGGGTTGAAGAATTGCTTCGAGGAGCTGGAGAAGAGCTTCGGGGAGGCGGACTGGAACTTCGATTTGAGGGAGGCGACACCCTTGGAACCGATTGTGGAGTAGCTGGACGTGGTTTAGGAGAATACGTTGGCGTTGGCCTTGGGGCTGGTGAGGGCGTTCTGGGAACTGTCCTGCTGCCTTCTCCAAAGGTAGCCTTGCGTCGGGTGTTGGTTGCGGGGGCTGGTGGGACAGAGCGAATTTGACGTGGGGGATTGTCTTCTCGAATCATCCCATTTTCTTTTCGGTTATCAAATCGGGTTGCAGAATTGACGGGGCTGGATTCTTTTTGAGGGAGAATCCTTGTAGTAGGACGTGTTGGGCTGGATTCGCCGGGTTGTGCGTTGGGCGACTTGGAGGGGGGAGGAAGGGGTGCTGGTGGGCGACTGCGTGGGGGGCTGGTGGCGGGGCTGGAACCGGATGCCGGGCGACCAGAATTGGAAAAACCCTCAAAGGTCGAATTTAGGGCAGGATGAGTCGATCGCTTCCGAAAAATGTAGGGTGTTGAAGGTCCGGTTGAATTGCCGCCCCCTGACCCTCCTGAACCATTCCAATTGAATCCTGGATGTATAGGCCAGAAATAAGAAATGGAGTTGGGTCCAAACCATTGTGGATGCGAGAGCCCTGTCATCCATGGATAATTCCAGTTCCAGGGTACCGTTTCATAAATGCTGGTTCCCCAAAACAAAGGCTCCGGTTCGTACCAATACATATCGGTGTACCAAGGCGAAAAAAAGGAAGAAAATGGAGCCGCTGTTCCGAACCTACGAATTCGAGAACTGTAATAGAAATCGGAATAATCATCAAAAGAAAGAGCAGAAACACCGGATGAAATGATCAGATTTCCGTTGGCATCTCGGGTAAATCCTTCGGGAGCCAAAGGCAAACCGGAAGAACCAGCATTTGAACTGTCTGAATCTAAACCAGCGGCCAGGGGTGTGTAATCGTAATTCGGTAAATCACTCCATGAAAAGTAAGCATCATCGGTGGCGTAGGATTGGATATCTGAAATCCGACAGCTGCTCAGGGAAAAAATAATCAGAATAAAAGAAAACAAATGCAGCAAAGCGACTTGGGGTACAGGTACTCTGAATGGCAATTTGTACTTTTGAGGCATACTGAACATCAGCAAATACTATACCACAAATTAATACGCGATAGACGTGGAGCAGTTGACATCAAGAAGTACCAATTATGCCCAATGGTACAACGATTTAGTTTTAAAAGCAGGGTTGGCAGAACACTCGGCCGTTCGTGGCTGCATGGTTATTAAGCCATACGGATTCAGCATTTGGGAACGGATGCGGGATGATTTGGACAGAAGGTTTAAAGAAACGGGCCATGAAAACGCCTACTTTCCCCTCTTCATTCCCAAATCGTTTTTAAGCAAAGAGGCGGCCCACATTGAAGGATTTGCCAAAGAATGTGCCGTTGTAACCCATTACCGGCTTAAAAATTCAGAAGATGGAAAGAGTGTAGTGGTAGATCCTGAAGCCAAATTGGAAGAGGAACTTATTGTTCGCCCTACATCAGAAACCATCATTTGGAACACCTACAAAAACTGGATAAACAGTTATCGGGATTTGCCTTTGCTGATTAACCAATGGGCCAATGTGGTTCGCTGGGAAATGCGTACCCGCTTGTTCTTGAGAACTGCAGAATTTTTATGGCAGGAAGGGCATACAGCCCATGCCACCCGGCAAGAAGCCGAAGCAGAAACCCGTTTGATGTTGGACGTATATGCTGATTTTGTTCAGGATATACTAGCCATTCCCGTGATAAAAGGAGTTAAAACAGAAAGTGAACGGTTTGCCGGAGCCTTAGACACCTATTGCATTGAAGCGTTAATGCAGGATGGGAAAGCACTGCAGGCCGGAACCTCGCATTTTTTGGGGCAGAACTTTGCCAAAGCCTTTGATGTTAAATTCACCAATTCAGAGGGGAAGCAGGAGTTTGTTTGGGCCAGCAGTTGGGGTGTTTCAACCCGCCTAATGGGTGCCCTAATCATGTGCCATTCGGATGACAATGGACTGGTATTGCCTCCTAGATTGGCACCAAATCAAGTGGTTATCGTACCCATTTATCGGAAAGAAGAAGAACGAATTGCCATGATTGAAGCATGTAAAACCTTGGCAAATCAACTAAAATCGGCAGGAATTCGAGTTAAATTGGACGATGACGACAAAAAGAAACCGGGTTGGAAATTTTCAGAGTATGAATTCAAAGGTGTACCTATCCGGCTGGCTATGGGTCCCCGCGATTTGGAATCGGGAACTGTTGAATTGAGCCGTCGAGACACCTTAACCAAAGAATCAGTGCCTGTAGAAGGCCTGTCAGAAAAACTTACCCAATTGTTGGAAGAAATTCAAACCTCGTTGTTCGAGCGGGCAAAAGCATTTCGGAACGAGCACATCACACGGGTTGACAGTTGGGAGGAATTTAAAACGGTGTTGGAAGAGAAAGGTGGATTTTTGTCTGCCCACTGGGATGGAAGCGCTGAAACCGAAGCCAAAATAAAAGAACTGACCAAAGCCAGCATTCGTTGCATTCCATTGGATGGGCAAACAGAAAGTGGTCGTTGTGTGCTTACCGGCAATCCTTCAACTCAGCGTGTTTTATTTGCATTAGCCTATTAAATCAATTTACTATGACCGATACCCGTTCATTGATTCTTCAAACCTTGGAAGAAAAAAACCGGCTTAAACAACAAGTTTATGCCAATACCCTTAAGGGATTTGGTTTGCTAAGGCAAGCGATGGAGCGGGTTTTTAATGACATGAAGCCTGAGGTTGAAACGTGGACCGATCCTCCGGCCCGGTGGAAATTGCAAGATGTGAATCCGCATGAGTTCAGTTTAACCTTTGGGTCGGATGTCATCATCATCAATCACCATTCCAACGTATTTCAGTTTGAACGGAGTCACCCGCAATGGCAAACCGCCTACATCAAGGCCGATGAGCAGCGCAGTTATTTTGGAGTCATTCACGTGTATAACTTTTTGCATGATAGTTTGGCTTTTCAGCGGCAAGAGGATTATGGGTATTTAATTGCTCGGATTTTCATCAATAAGGATTCTCATTTCATGGTTGAAGGAAAGCGGCAACTGGGCTTTTTGTACAATCGATTCAGCGAAGAAGAAATGGGCATTGAAGCCTTTGAAAAGGTACTTCATACATGCTTATTGTACAGCTTGGATTTTGACATGCTGTTACCGCCCTATGAGCAGGTTAAGGTGGCTACTGTGGAACAGGTCCAAGCCTATACCAAACTTGCCATGGGTAGGACGGGAAAACGTCTGGGTTTTCGATTTGAATCGGACAACGAGGGTTTGTTGCTGTGATTTATCCCGGTCCAGATTCGGCATTGTTAGCAGGGTGCGATGAAGCTGGACGAGGTTGTTTGGCTGGCCCCGTTTTTGCAGCGGCGGTCATATTAAATCCGGGCCATACTTTAGAGGGCCTAAACGATTCCAAGCAATTGAGCTTGGCCGATCGGAACCGGCTTCGCATTCAGATTGAGGAACAGGCCCTGAGTTGGTCGGTAGCCCAATGCACTGCGGCAGAGGTTGATGAAATCAATGTACTGAATGCATCCATTTTAGCTATGCACCGAGCCATTGATGGACTTCAGGTACGTCCGGAGGGATTGTTGATTGATGGCAACCGCTTTAAGGCCTACTGGGGAATTCCCCACCGCTGTGAAATAAAAGGAGATGCCCGGTTTGCCTGCATTGCCGCAGCGAGTATTTTAGCAAAAACCTATCGGGATTCCTTTATGTTGGAAGCACACCATCAATTTCCACAGTATGGTTGGGATGAGAATAAAGGTTACCCTACCCCATTTCATAAAAAAGCTTTGCGGCAACATGGGTATAGTCCAATTCACCGGTTGAGTTTTAGGGGGGTTAAGGAATAATTGTTTCAATTGGTATCGTCTCCACCCGCGGGCGGGATTGAACCGGGTTGCCCGCAAGGGTGGCGGAGCCCGTTGCGCGAGGCGCGGAGGCGACCTTGGGAGCCACCGCAAGCCCGCTGCAACGGACTTCCGGCAACCGCGGACAACCGGAGAAAGCCCGGAAACCCGCCCTAAACAAAATACTTCCTTAGAGTTTGCGTTTTACCTCCACCTCTTCGAAGGCCTCAATGATATCACCCACTTGGATGTCGTTGAAGCGATCGACGGTGAGGCCGCACTCGTAACTGGTTGCGACTTCTTTGACGTCGTCTTTGAAGCGCTTCAAGCTGCTTAGTTTTCCGGTATGCATCACGATGCCATCGCGGATAATACGGACCTTGTGATTTCGGCTAATTTTACCATCGGTTACATAACAGCCCGCAACAGTGCCCACTTTGGTGATGCTAAATACTTCGCGTACCTCGACTGTAGCCGTAACTTTCTCTTCAAATTCGGGCGCAAGCATACCTTCCATGGCAGCTTTCACCTCATCAATAGCCTGATAGATAATAGAATAGGTCCTAATATCAATTTCTTCAGCTTCGGCCAAGCGGCGTACGGCCGGGCTAGGACGAACCTGGAAGCCGACGATAATGGCATCGGAAGCCGAGGCCAACATGACGTCGCTTTCGCTAATGGCTCCCACCGATTTATGAATGATATTCACCTGAATGCTATCGGTACTCAATTTCAGTAAGGAATCGGTCAGTGCCTCTGCAGAACCGTCTGTATCGGCCTTAATAATGATGTTCAGCTGTTGGAAATCGCCAATGGCAATCCGGCGACCAATCTCATCAAGGGTAATGTGCTTCCGGGTACGAAGCCCTTGTTCACGTTGCAATTGCTGGCGTTTAGTAGCAATTTCACGGGCTTCACGCTCGTCATCCATGACCTTAAACTTATCGCCGGCTTGTGGAGCTCCATTCAAGCCCAACACACGTACGGGCATGGCAGGACCAGCCTTTTTGATGGGGGTTCCGCGTTCATTGAACATGGCTTTTACTCTGCCGCTGTATTGACCTGCAAGAACTACATCGCCCATAGATAGGCTTCCCGATTGAACCAGCAAGGTTGCTACGTAGCCGCGTCCTTTGTCCAACTGAGCTTCAATCACTACTCCTTGGGCATTTTTTTCAGGATTGGCTTTCAGCTCAAGCATTTCAGCTTCCAAAAGAACCTTGTCCAGTAAGGAATCAATATTTAGCCCTTTTTTGGCCGAAATTTCCTGACATTGGTATTTTCCGCCCCAATCTTCCACCAGGAGGTTCATATTGGCCAGGGCCTCGCGAATTTTTTCACCATTCGCCCCGTCCTTGTCAATTTTATTGATGGCGAAAACCATAGGCACATTGGCGGCCTTAGCATGGTTAATGGCTTCCACGGTTTGGGGCATCACTGAGTCGTCAGCGGCAATTACAATAATGGCCACATCGGTCAACTGAGCACCCCTAGCGCGCATGGCGGTAAAGGCTTCGTGACCGGGAGTATCAATGAAGGTGATTTGTTTCCCACTTTCCAGTGTCACGCCATAGGCTCCAATGTGCTGGGTGATTCCACCGGCTTCGCCGGCAATGACGTTGGCCTTACGAATATAGTCAAGCAATGAGGTTTTACCGTGGTCAACGTGGCCCATAACCGTAACGATTGGGGGCCGATCTTGCAGCGATTCGGGGCTATCTACTTCCTCTTCTTCAGCGTCATCGGTATCGGCCGAGACGAATTTAATTTCATGTCCAAATTCTTCTGCAATGATTTGAATGGTTTCTGCATCCAAACGTTGGTTGATGGAGACAAACAAGCCCAGGCTCATACAAGCCGAGATAATTTCAGTGACAGACACGTCCATCATTTGCGAAAGTTCATTGGCGGAAACGAACTCCGTTACCTTCAGAATTTTGCTTTCGCGTTCAGAAGCTTCGGCTTCATTTTGAATTTTTTCACGGATGCCTTCGCGCTTTTGGCGGCGCATTTTAACCGACTTGGATTTCCCGCGTTCGCTAAGGCGAGCTAGGGTTTCCTTAATTTGCTTTTGGATTTCTTCTTCGGTCAGTTCTACCTTAATGTCAGGTCGAATGTCTTTGCGTGGTCCGCGTTGTCCGGGGCCACTGGAACCACCAGGACCGCGTTGACCTTGACCTCCGGGGCCGCGCTGGAATTGACCGGGTCCTGAGCCAGGCCCACGTTGCCCCTGATTGCCTCCGTGGCCTTGGTTTCCACCTTGGCCACCGGCTTGACCGGGTTGGTCTCCAGGGCGTTTAATCCCTTCTTTGGTTATGCGTTTCCGTTTGCCTTTATCTGCCGAGCGGCGGTCTCCTTCTGTGGGCAGTACAATTTTACCAACGATAGTCGGTCCATCCAATTTACTGGCTGCTGCGCGGTACACTTCTGGAGCGGCCTCTGTTGGAGTACTGGGGGCCGTTTCAGCGGCCGGCAAAGGCTCTGCCGTTTCAGTTGGAGGAACAGGAGATACTTCTTCTATCGCCTCGGTTTGTGGAGCCGGTTCGGGCGCTTTTGCAGGTTCCGGCTTAGTTTCTTGCTTAGGTTGAGCTTTTTTAACTGGCTTTTTTGGCACCAAATCAATTTTGCCTAAAACTTTAATGCCTCCAAGTTGCTGCTTTTCCTCGGCAGCAGACTCTGTTGCATCTTCAGGTGTTGCGCTGGGAGCCGGCGTAGGAGCTGGAGCAGGAGCTGGAGTAGGAATTGGAGTTTCCTTCACCGGTTCTGACTCTGGCATCACCGGGGCCGAAAGACTAATGTCTTTTATCAGAACTTCCTGCTGAGGTTCATCGTATACATGCTGAGGTTCTGACTTTTTAACATCATCGATGGTAACGCTTTCGCGTGGGCTTGGCGTTCCTCCGAGTTGCCTTGATTTTTCTTTGGTTTGAACATCAGATTGATGCTCTTTGCATAGAATCAAGTAAAGATCCTCGGAAATTTTTGAATTTGGATTTGATTCAATGGAATGACCATGCTTGTTTAGGGTTTCCACTAAGGTGGCTACCCCAACATTCAAATCTCGGGCAACTTTACTTAATCGCAGCGTTTTTACTTCAGACATAGATAGATTTAAACTTCAACCGACCTCTAGGCTAGGTAGCACAAAGGTAGGCATAAAAGGACAATTGGTTATTTTTCGAATTCAGACTTCAAGATTTGAAGTACCTCATCGATGGTTTCTTCTTCCAAATCGGTGCGGTTCAACAGATCTTCTTTGGTTAATTCCAAGACGGATTTAGCGGTATCGCAACCCACAGATTTCAGGGTATCAATCACCCAGTCTTCAATCTCATCGCGGAAATCATCCAGAGCAACGTCTTCCATATCGGGTTCATCGTCGCGGTACACATCAATTTCATAGCCTGTTAATCGGCTAGCCAATTTAATGTTCATGCCACCTTTACCGATGGCCAGGCTCACCTGATCTGGCTTTAAAAACACCCTAGCTCTGCGATCTACATCATTCAACTCCATGGTCACCACCTTCGCGGGACTCAATGCCCGTTGAATGTATAGAGAGGTGTTGTTGGTGTAATTGATTACATCGATGTTTTCATTCCGCAATTCCCGAACAATACCGTGAATTCGGCTTCCCTTCATTCCAACGCAGGCTCCAACGGGATCAATGCGGTCGTCAAAACTTTCTACGGCTACTTTAGCGCGCTCACCCGGAATACGCACAATTTTCTTAATCGTAATTAGACCGTCAAACACTTCAGGCACTTCTTGTTCGAACAGTTTTTCTAAAAATTCCGGTGCCGTTCTAGACAGAATAATCAATGGTGAATTGTTTTTCAAATCCACTTTCAACACAACGGCCCGAATGGTTTCTCCTTTTTTGAAGAAATCGCTTGGAATCATTTCGGCTTTAGGCAAAATCAATTCATTGCCTTCATCGTCCAGTACCAGCAATTCTTTTCTCCAAACTTGGTACACTTCACCGGCAAGAATTTCACCCACCCGATCTTTGTACTTTTTATACACCGCATCTTTTTCCAAATCCTGAATGCGGGCGTGTAGATTTTGGCGCATAGAAGTAATGGCACGGCGTCCAAAATTCGAAAAAGGAACGGCCACCGAAACCTCTTCACCGACTTCAAAATCGGGTTCAATTTTCAAGGCTTCCGACAAGGCAATTTCAGTAACGGGATCTTCTACTTCGCCGTCTTCAACGATGGTGAGGTTTTGAAAAATTTCCAAATCCCCTTTATCGACATTCACAATGAGGTCAAAGTTGTCTACTTCACCGTATTTACGCACAATCATGCCCCGGATTACATCCTCCAGGATATGCATCATGGTAACTCTGTCAATGTTTTTTTGCTCTTTAAAATCAGCAAAAGAATCTATCAAAGAGATGGTATTCATGGTTCGTTGCAGTTAACTTGGTTTATGAGAAAAAAATCAACTTAGATACTTTTTTAATTTCAGAGGTGGGCAAATCCAACATTTGCTCACTGAGTGGGGGTTTGGCTCCCGATTTATTTTTGCTGGCTTTGAACAGATGCAGGCGAAGCAATTCAGGAGCGTACTCCAGCAGCACACCTTGGTGTTTTTCTCCGCTGGCCATAAGTACTTCAATCGATTTATTCAATGATTTTTTGAATTGAAGTGGATGCCTTAGGGGTTTATCTAAACCGGGTGAGGACACTGTAATTTGGAATGAATCTAAGGCTTCAGCCGTTCTTCCGCGCAATTCCCGCATAATTTGAGCGCATTGTTCAATACTAACATTGCTTTCTCCGTCCACAAAAATTTCAATGCGATGTTCGGCAGGAATGTGAAGTTCAATCAATTCCAATTGATGTTCCTTCAACAGTTCGGGCAAGATTTCATCTAAAATAGTTCGTACACTCATGGTTTCATGAATAAAGAAAGGGCCGTTAGGCCCTTCCTTCAACTTTCTTTAACGTGAGGCAAAGATAATGTTTGCCTTGGATTTATGCAAATCCGAAATCGGATTTAATTAATATCCACCGCGGTAACCACCGCCGCCACCGCCGCCATAATTGGAACGAGGGCGTTCTTCTTTTGGGCGAGCTTCTTTAACTACGATGCGACGGCTATCGTATTCAGCTTGATCCAATTCTTGGATGGCTTTTTTAGCCTCATCGTCGTTGGGCATTTCGACAAAGCCGAAACGCTTAGATTGACCGGTTTCACGGTCCATAATTACCTTGGCCGAGGACACTTCTCCGTATTCAGAGAAAAGTTGGTTCAGGTCTTCGCTAGTGGTTTGATCACTCAGCTTTGCTACAAAAATGTTCATGGAAAAAAATAAGAAGTGTTTCAATAAGGCAAACTGCGCTGCGTAATAAAAATTTAAAGACTACTGGATCAGAACCTTTATACCCTATTGAATTGCTACAAATGTAGGTCTATTTTTCGGTTTTGCAAAAAGGGAGAATGGGGCGCCTATTCCCGCTGTCACCTGTATGGCCTTCCGGCAAAGCAACCGGCCTTATTGCCTGCGGTGGCTCCCCCTGGTCGCCTCCTCGGCAAAGGCCGTGTTTCTTTCCCGTTCAGTCCATGCCGGCTCCATCGGGGGCGCGGCGGCCTTGTGCATTATTTCCCTCCGGTTGGAGAAGTCGACTGGATTTGATTTTTTAAGGAGCTCACCGCTTGCACGAAGTAATCTGCCCGCTGCAATTCTTGATTTAACCCAGCGTCCCGCATACGAACCCGACGCAAATACGCTTGCTCCTTTCCAAATTTAACCTCCAACTCATTGGCCAATTTCAAGGCCTTTTCATTTTTGCCCATCTGCCGGTACAGGTCGGCCATCAGCACATTGAAGTAATCGTACGACATTTTATGATCGGGCATTAACTCTAAAGCCCGATCCAACACTTGCTCGGCACGAACCTTATCTCCGGCATTCAATAATGCTGTAGCAAGACGCACAAAATTACTCCTGAAGTTCATGGTCATTCTAAGGTTGGTTTCATCCAAATACACGCCATCTCCGTTCATATTTCCCCATTTGAAGGATTCCATGAAATTTTTATAAGTGGTTTCAATGCCTACCCCGCCGGTTTGACCTTTTACCTCTGGATTCATTTCCATGGGCATCAATCTGTAGGCCAAGCCATCCAGCCTGAAAAACTTTTCTAAGCCCAAATAATTGTCTGTTCCAACGGTCACCGAGAATGAAAGGGGCCGATCCCATTTGAACGATGCCAGCAAATCCAATAGCATCACTTCACTTTTTAATACGTACGATTTAGGAACTTCCCAGCGCAATTCCTTGGGCAAAAGGGCCATTTGTTCAGCAGTTACCAATCCGGCCTCAACCACTTTGGCAGAATCAATCGGTAAAATAAACTTGTTTGATTTCAAATAATACAGCATTTCGCCGCCTTGAACCGTGGTTTTATTTTTGCTATCGGTGCGCCGCAACCAATCCAAATGCTCTTGAACGGTGTAATATTTATCGTTCGACTTATCCAACAAGACCTGGTCGCGCATGCTTCCTCGGTATTCGGGCTCGGTCAACGAAAATTGAACCGGATCTCCGTCGTAGGCCTTTCGCTTCATTTGGTTGATGTACCAATCGGTGTTCAACAAACTTAGATTGACTACGCGGACATCGGTGCGCACGCCTTCTACTTCTTGCAAATACCACAATGGGAAGGTATCGTTATCGCCGTTGGTGAAGAGCACCGCATTTTTTTCGCAGCTGTTCAAGTAATTGTAGGCGAAATCGCGCGCCGTGTAGCGATTTGAACGGTTGTGATCGTCCCAGTTTTGGAAGCCAAACAACACCGGAGCCATAGCTAAGGCAAGCACCGTTGAAGCAACGGCCACCGGAACTCCCGTTTTATTCAGGTATTTTTGAGCCCCATGAATCAAGGCCAAAACGCCCATACCTACCCAAATGCAAAAGGCATAAAACGAACCGGCATAGGCATAATCCCGTTCCCTAGGCTGATAGGGTGTTTGATTCAAATAGATTACAATGGCCAAGCCGGTCAGGAAAAACAGGGCTCCTACCACCGCTGCACCTCGGGGGTCTCGGTAAATTTGAAACGCCAAACCCAATAGACCCAAAATCAAGGGCAAGAAATAATAGGTATTTCGACCGGCATTGTTGGCCCATTTTTCAGGCTGATTGTCCTGCGGAATCCCAGTAATCATTTCATCAATAAATGAGATGCCTGAAATCCAATGTCCATTTCCCTGCTCACCATGCCCTTGAGCATCGTTTTCCCTACCTACAAAATTCCAAAAGAAATACCGGAAATACATCCAACGCACCTGATAATTAAAAAAGAAAGACAAGTTCTCTTTCCCACTTGGAATATCCGATTTAGAAAGCCCGGTCCAATCGCGGTATGCGTTCACATGCGAGCCCTGAGGACTATACATTCGTGGAAAAACCGTCTGTCTAGTTTTTTGATACGTGTATTTGGGCTTGTAATCAATAATCTGATATTCATGGTCAATTCGAAGCGATGCCTTGTTTTTTTGGGCTGCCAAATACGAATCTGCATCGTATTTGAGTCCGAAACTGGCCAATTCATTGTTTTGCTCATCCTTAACCACATACAGTTTCATACGGATTGGATTCCCTTCCGAAATGTCAACCAGACTGGCATCAAAATATTGACCATAAAACAAGGGGCGGTCTCCATACTGATCCCGATTCAAATACGAAATCATGGAATATACGTCCTCCGGGTTGTTTTCATCCATGGGCGTATTGGCCATCGAGCGTATAAAAATCACTCCATAGGAAGAATACCCCACAATAATTACGGTAACTGCCCAAAGACCCAAATTGATTAGCGCCTTACCTGTCTTTTGCGTGTAATAAATACCGGCAGCCAAACCCAAAGCAAGAATAAGCAAGGATACCAGAAAGCCTGTACCAAAGCTAAATTGAAGCGAATTGGTGAAAAACCGTTCGAAGGTGGCGGTAAACTTAATTGTACCCGGAATGATTCCATATTGTACAAAAACCAGAATTCCGGCCGAAATCATCAAAGCATACAGCAAGCCTTGGTTGCTTACCTTGTATTTTTTATAGTAATACAACAGACCAATGGCAGGAATGGTTAATAAATTCAACAGGTGAACTCCAATAGAAAGCCCCATCAAATACGCAATCAAAATAATCCATCGATCGGCCCCGGCCTCCCCGCGATCCACCTCAGAATCCCATTTCAACATGGCCCAAAACACCACCGCAGTGAATAAACTGGAGGTGGCATACACCTCGCCCTCTACTGCTGAAAACCAAAACGTATCGCTAAAGGTATAAGCCAAAGAGCCAACCAAAGCCGCTCCCAACGTTTCAACAAGGCGCAATGACGACCATTTAACCTCCTTGCTGTTGTCTTGAACTTTATAGATTTTCTGAACCAATCCGGTAATGGTCCAGAACAAAAAACCGATAGTAAGGGCACTGCCCACTACAGACAACCAGTTTACCATTACGGCAGCGGTCGAGGGATTGTCGCCCCCCAAAATGATAAATAGCCTTCCCAATAATGCAAATAAAGGAGCACCGGGAGGGTGACCAACCTGCAATTTATGTGCAGAGGCAATGAATTCCCCACAATCCCAAAAACTAACGGTATCTTCCATGGTCAAACCATACACCACTAAAGCTACCGCAGTCACTACCCAACCAAGGATATGATTTAAAAGGTTAAAGTTCTTTTTAAAGGACATTTCTGTTGATTTTTCTTCAACAAATGTAATAAAATGTCCGTGCTATGTGGGTCTTTTATTTATTGGCCGGCTCTTCCTCGATGGGCTTAAATTCCAAGGAAACGGAATTTATGCAATACCGTAAGCCGGTTGGCTCGGGGCCGTCTGGGAATACATGGCCCAGATGTCCTCCACACCGACTGCATACCACCTCGGTCCGAACCATACCATGGCTGTAATCTGGAATTTCAGTAATGGCCTGATTGGTGGAAGGGGCATAGAAACTAGGCCAACCGCAGTGTGCATCAAATTTCGTTTCTGAATCAAACAGATGTGCACCGCAACCTCCACACAGATAATTGCCTTTGGTGTCTAATTTATATAAAGCTCCGGAATAGGGCCGCTCTGTCCCCTTCAGCCGCAACACACGGTACTGCTCAGGACTTAATTTTTCTTTCCATTCCGAATCCGTTTTTTGCAGTTCAAATTTCATGGGCGTAGAGGATTGTTGGGCGCAGGAGACTAAGGTCAAAAACCAAAAACAAAATAAAAAGTGAATAGCTTTTCGCACACTCTATTAACAATGAAAATACCCTGCAGGTTTAGCTGAGGTGAAAAATTAATCCCAACAGCAAGCCAGCCAAAATAAACATCAGTCGGCGCCATTTATACTGGTGTTCATGTCCAGATTCCAGCAAAATGGTGGTGGCCATGTTCAAAAAAATACCTGCGGCAAGAGCGGGGAACAGCAGCGCCCAAAATGAACCGTTGGATTGAGACAATATTCCACCCAGTAGCATCCCAATGATGGGCATTAGGGCGAAAAGAGCCACTAAAATTAGACGTTGATGCAAAGAAATTCCTTGGCCCCGAAGCACGTTTGCAAAAACAGCCACCACAGGTACGCTGTGAAAAGCAATGGCTAAAACCAAAGGATGTTCGTAACTGGGAATGTAATACAAAGGAATTCCCTCTACCAGTCCATGCAAGTAAACGGCAGGCAATACAGCCCAAAGCGACAAGCTTTGTTTTCCGGTATGCGCATGATGGTGATGATGGGCCATTTCAACGTGCCCATGATCTACTCCGCCTGAAAAAACATCGAAAATAATTTGAACAAAAAAACCGGCCAATACCACAGCGCCAAGCCAGTGTTGGTGCTCATGAAATACCTCAGGCAATAAATGTGTAATGGTAATACTCAACAGGAATGACCCAGAGAAGGCCAGCATAAACCCCAGAGAACGTTTACCCAATGGTTTCTGAAGCACCAAAATCCCCACCAAAAAGGCGGGGATAAAAATCAACGCTGAAATCATCAACATGGTCGTCATGGCTTTATCTGCATCAGGTAAATTAAGCGGTCGGAATGCTGGGAATCAAAGGGCCCTAAATTGTAATCTCCCCAAATGGCAGTTATTTCCAATCCGGCTTCATCAATCAGGGCGTTCAATTCCTGTAGAGTATAAGCCCGAACCTTCTCAAAAAAAGTCCAATTTTGGTCCTGATTTTCAACCCGGATGCGCTTTACAATAAATCCATTTTCAACATGCTTAAAGGTGCTAAATTGATAGTCCCCTACCCTTCGCTGCTCGGTCACGGGTTCAATCAGGCTGCTTAGCACTTTCTGACTATTAAAAACATCCAAAACTACCTTGCCCTGAGCTCGAATGGCGCTTCGTAAAGCGACAAGCACCGAGCGATTTTCTTCATCGCTCTCAAAGTATCCAAAGCTGGTAAAAAGACTCAAGGCCAAATCAAATTTAGGTTCTGTCCATGGCCTGCGCATATCCCGAACCTCAAACGTTAAACCGGCTGTTGTGAATTTTGATGCCTCTTGTATGCTTGAGGGAGATAAATCAACCCCATGAACATTTAGTCCTTTTGAATTCAAAAAGCGGGAATGCCGCCCCCTTCCACAGGCCAAATCAAGCACTTCGCTTCCTTCAGGAATTTGAATTATGGCAAGCATTCGATCTAAAAAATCAGCCGCCTCTTCATCATCCCTATGCTTGTAGAGCATGGGATAAAAGGGGGAATCAAACCAAGATGCATACCAGGGCTCCATCACGCTTTTGCAACTAAGGTGCAAATATAGGTCTTTATTGGCAGGGTTGAAACAAGCAAGGGGATTCTCCTAAATCAATGCTGACGGCTGGCCTTTTCAATGAAACCCGGAATGGACGCATCGGTTGGGCGGGCCCGCTGTAGGGTACTCCACAGCATTACCGCCGGGCCCCACTGTTGAGTGGCATAATATTGTTCTGCCAATTGGGCATAGGCATTCCACAGGCATTCAATTTCTTTAGCCTCAGGGAAGAACTCTTCTGCCTGACTTGTTCTTCGAAAATCCATTAGTGTTTTTCCTGCCCCGTTTTCCATGAAGGTTTGAAGTTCAAAATACAAACCAAGCAACTCGGGGGCTTGAGCATCTTTTTCAAGTTGTTTTTTTTCTTGAAGTTCGGCCATCAATTCCCTCAACGACTCCATTGCAAGCCTTCGACATACCGAATCTTGAGGAGGACAAGGCAACAATTGAAGGTATTCTCGCCGCTCCTTAGGCGTACCAAACGCGGCTAATTTCCCCATCACCAAAGGAAGGGCATCTTGTGTTTTTGACATCAGCCAAGTTCCCGAATTCGGTTCGAAGCATTCCGTAAAAATCACCCATCGGTTCAGGCTTTCAATGCAAAGGCAGGGGTTGTTGTTCGTATCATTTAAATTGGTCTCATAGACTCGATGCATTTTACGAACATCTGTCCATTTCATATCTAGGTAATGTGTTGGTTTGAAACCCTGCCTAGTAAACTCAAAGGTATGTTGAGGGCTTTGTCCAATCCAAGCTTCATGGACATTAGGGCCAATTCGAAGGACTAAATCACCTTGGTGATGTTCAATGGGAAGGATGTGTTGAGTCCAGGCCGTCGCTGAAGCAATCAAAAACAAGCCGAAGAACAGAATCCTCATTTTGCAGATTCGGGCCGCATTTGAGGGAAGAATAAAACCTCTTGAATGGAGGTTTGATTGGTCAGCATCATGACCAAGCGATCTATGCCAATCCCCAATCCAGAAGCGGGTGGCATGGCAAACTCCATGCTTTTCAAAAATTCTTCGTCCAAGCTCATGGCATCGGCATCGCCTCTATTGGCTAATTTTAGTTGGTCTTCAAACCGTTCTCTTTGATCGATGGGATCATTTAGTTCAGAATAGGCGTTGGCCACTTCTTTTCCACAAATAAACAATTCAAACCGTTCTACCAGACCTTCTTTTGACCTATGCTTCTTGGCTAGGGGCGTCATCTCAATTGGATAATCGGTAATGAAGGTGGGTTGGATTAAGGTTTTTTCCACCTTTTCACCAAAAATCTGGTCAATTAATTTCCCTTTTCCCATATCGGGGCTGGTTGGAATATGCCAGGCCTTGCATTGGTTTCGCAGTTGCTCTTCATCCATTCCAGAAACATCTATTCCTGTATTTCTTTGTATCGCCTCAAACAAGGGTATTCTGGCGTATGGCCCTTGAAATTCAAGAGTATTTCCGGCATATTCCGCAGTTGTCCGGCCTAAAACGGCTTTTGTTATATGTGCAAGGCAGTCCTCCACCATGCCCATCATCCAGTCATAGTCTTTGAAGGCCACATAAATTTCCATGGACGTAAATTCAGGATTATGGGTTTTGTCCATTCCTTCATTCCGGAACATTTTTCCTATTTCATACACCCCTTCAAGTCCGCCCACCAATAGACGCTTTAAAAAAAGTTCATTGGCAATTCTCAAGTAGAGTGGTACATCTAATGCCTGATGGTGGGTTTTAAATGGCCGGGCAGCAGCCCCCCCATGTATGGGCTGCAGGATGGGGGTTTCAACTTCGAGCCAGCCTTGGGCATCAAAGTACGAACGCATGGCTGAAACTATTTTACTGCGGGCTATAAAAGTAGAGCGGATGTCTGGATTGACAATTAAATCTACATACCTCATTCTGTGCCTTAATTCAGGGTCAGAAAAGGCATCGTACACATTTCCATCCGCATCGGTTTTCACGATGGGGAGCGGTCTAAGGCATTTGCTCAATAGGGTTAACTCTTGAACATGAATGGTGATTTCTCCAACCATAGTCCTGAAAACATAGCCCTTCACTCCGATAATATCACCAATGTCCAGCCATTTTTTAAATAAGGAGTTGTACCCTTCTTTATCGTCTCCTGGACAAATTTCATCGCGGTTTACGTACAACTGAATACGCACTCCATCTTGCATCAGTACGGCAAAACTGGCCTTCCCTTGAACCCGCTTGCTCATCAATCTTCCAGCCAAGCATATTTGGGTCCACTGTTCTTTGTTTTCGTCGGTAAACGACGATAAAATTTCTTTAGCTGAAGCATTCACAGGAAACATTTCTGCCGGATAGGGATTGATGCCCGCTGCCCGAATTAATTCCAAGGATTGTCGGCGTATTGCTTCCTGCTCGCTGTAAGATGGTTCAGTATTCATGAAAGAATAGAAAATGAGAATCTAAAATAATTTAAGAAAAAGGTGCTTCCTCGTTGTCGTCTTCAAACAAGCCAAATCCGGTGGGTTTACCCTCCATGATAGGGGTAGATTCCAATTGAAAATCAGCATTCTCCATACTTACAGGCTCAGGTTCTGAATTCACTTGATTCTCCACAGCTGGAATCACCAACTCCTCTACTATAGGTTGGGGAATTGACTCCGATTGGGTTTCTACAACCGGGGTGTTCAATGGTTTCTTCTCCATCCGCTTGGGTTTGGCTTTTTGAATGGGAGAAATGGCTGGAGGACCAAAACCCAACAGCTCCAATTTTTGCTCCCTCAAAAACATTCCTAAGGCCACGGCCTGAACATGGTTTTCAGGAAAAAATTCCAATTCCCATTCATCGCCCGTACCTCTAGGCAAACACCGTACAGATAACCGTTGGTCTAGGCAATACTCCATGACATCCTGCATGTGTTTTCGTTTTACCACCACACAGGGGTTTGCACTCATTAATCCACTCATAGAGCCTCTGTTTCTTCAAGGGTTACAGAAATCATCTCTTCACCCCCCTTAATTAAGTCTAAAATCTCGTCTCCTTCAATCATTTTACCAAAGCAGGTATGAACACCGTCCAGGTGAGCCGTAGTAGCCCGATTGTGAACAATAAAAAACTGAGAGCCTCCGGTGTCTTTTCCGGCATGTGCCATACTCAAAACACCGCGCTCATGGAACTGCCGGGGAGCTGAAGTTTCACACTTAATTTTGTAACCGGGCCCACCCGTTCCATCGCCTCTAGGGCAACCCCCTTGAGCTACAAATCCAGGAATCACGCGGTGAAAGGTTAAACCATCATAAAAGCCACCCTTAATCAGGTTAATAAAGTTTTCAGTGGTACCAGGAGTTTCATTGACATACAATTCAAATTTCATTACTCCATACTTAGTTTCAATCTTGGCATTCATAAAAATCAGTTAAAATGTGGATGCGTTTACAGGCTCTGCCTATCTTTGAGGCAAAACTAATAAAATTGACGCGTTCCATTTGGTTTTTCTTCATCATTCTTGTTGGCTTTGGCTGTGGTAGCCGTTTGGAATATTGTTCGAAAGACCCTGAGGTGAACTGGAGCATCATGACGCTGTACAACTGGTCGGAAAACCCCTTGGACGCCGTGGCCTTTTACGACCCCAAATCAAGCAAGATCTGGACTGCAGATTCAGCAGGCTTGATGTGGTCTATAAGTCAGGAAATGTCCCTGTTGGGAAAAAGCCTGATCGATGAAGGCCGAGGTCATATTTTAGAATTTAAATTATTGAAATCCAGTGCCCCCGAACCTCACTATGCCGAAGCGTTCGCCGGTGCAATTCCTTGGAACAAGATTCCGAAAAACACCTGGATTCTGGATGTACGGTTAAATATGGGCAAGAAATTGGTACTTCGAACCTGGGCAAAACCCATTGACAAATCTGAATCTGCTGAGGCTGCCTTAAAATTGCGTGCCAGACAGCTGTGCAATTGTTTAAATGAATTTAATCCAACCCCTTGACTATGAAAAATAAGAGCCTACTTGTTCTTTTTATTGCAGCAAGCACCTTTCTTCAAGCCCAACAGCGTTGCGGCTATAATGAAGTAATTGAAAAACTTGAAGCCCAGAATCAAGGTTTGGCCGTTCGAGCCATCCAAGAGGCTGCATACCAATTTGCTCAAGAGAATGGACTGCAAAAATCTGGACCTCTGTATAAAATTCCTGTGGTGGTTCACGTGGTTTACATGAGCCCCAATGAGAATATACCAGACTCTCTAATTTTCCAGCAAATCCAAGTTTTAAACCAAGATTTCAGAAGGCTGAACCCCGATACGGTCTTAACCCGTTCTGAGTTTAAGCCCACGGCAGCCGATGCCGGAATTGAATTTTTCTTGGCCAACATCGACCCACAAGGCAACCCGACAACTGGCATCACAAGAACTGCAGGGCAACCCAGTGGATTCTTGCCCATTTATGACCCCTTTACCGACAATGTAAAGAAATCGGCTTTGGGCGGAAAAGACCCGTGGCCTCCCAGCCGATATTTGAATGTTTGGGTTTGCAATTTATTGAATGGGTTTGGAGTGCTGGGATATGCCTACCCCCCGGCAGGAACACCCCCCAATTGGCCTGCCGATTCTGCTCCCGCCGATAGCACTGTTCAGGGTGTTGTTATCCATTTCCCGGTTTTCGGACCAAACAATCCGGCCGCAACAGGCCCATTAACTTCGGTAAACCGAGGCCGTACTCTAACCCATGAAGTTGGGCATTTTTTAGGCCTACGTCACATTTGGGGAGATGGAGGATGTGCTGAAGACGATGGATTGGCTGACACGCCTCCCTCTGATTCCGATGCCGGACAAGTGTGTGATTTTACAAAAAACACCTGTCCACCCCTCAGCGGTGCCGACCTTCCAGATCAAATTGAAAATTACATGGACTACGCTGCCGACTCCTGCATGAATATGTTTAGCCAGCAACAGGTTGCAGCCATGCATTTTATCCTTGAAAATTACAGAAAACCGCTGTACGAAAGTGGGAACCAAATGGATGTCAATGCTCTTAGCCCTGCCGAACTGAACGTTTTTCCAAATCCAAATCAGGGCAGATTCAGGCTGCACCGCAGCGGTTGGACCGGAGAACCAATTACCGCCCATCTAACCAACGCCATCGGACAACGGGTCACCGAAATCAAATCCATTCCAGCCGGAACTCATTTTGATTGGTCAACACCCCAGCTTCCAGAAGGAATATTTTGGCTTCAGGTCAGCAATGGTATGCGGCATCAAACCATTCCCATTGTGGTTCAACCCCATTAAGATGATCATTACAGCCGAATTGAGTTTATACCCCAACAGCGATGATTATGTAGAAAAAGTCACCGCGTTTTGCATGCAGCTCAAGCACATCCCAAACACCGAAGTGAAGGTCGGTGTATTAAGTACCGTTGTTACCGGAGAGGCAAGCACCCTTTGGCCTGCCCTATTGGATTTAACCACCACCATTTGGGCACAACAGCAAGCTGTACTGCACATTAAAATGGCAAAAGGAGCACTTTCTGTTGAACAGTTGCCCGATTCTCTGCAATGAAAACCCACCTAAACCTGTGGCAACCTAAGGCGGTAATTAAAATAGCAACCTTGCTGTGCAGTTGGCTTTACTTTTCAATACCGTCAATGCATGCCCAATTTGAACGGCACCTACCTAGGGAGGATTGGCCCGGACTCAGCGCATCAAAAACACCTGCCCCACCCGATTATTCAAACCTAAACCATTGGGCCGCACACCCATTTATTCCGGATTGCTCCGATACTGTTCCCCTACCCAAACGGGCTAAAGCAAACATTCAAATTTTACCCTCAGATACCGCCCAAGCCGACGTTTTTTTCATCTATCCCACCATTTATAAAAAAGAAGGTAAAGCTCCTTATTTCTGGAATGCCGATGTGAATGACGATAGCTTAAATCGAGAAATCGATGAAAGCACCATTCGATTTCAAGCCAGTATTTTTAATGCGGCCGGAAGGGTGTTTGCCCCGCGCTATCGACAGGCCCATCTAAAAGCATTTTTCACTTCCGATGTACGCCAATCAAAACTGGCCTTCGATACCGCATTCCACGATGTGTGTATGGCCTTTGAGTATTATTTGAAGTATTTTAACCAGGGGCGCCCATTTATTTTGGCCGGGCATTCTCAAGGCTCGTTGCACGGAGCTTATTTGATAAAAAAGTATTTGGATGGCACACCCCTTAAAAACAAACTGATCGCAGCTTACTTCCCCGGCATGGCACTTCCCATTGATAGTTTTAAAACCATAGGAGCCTGCCAAGGTCCAGACCAAACTGCCTGCATCGCATCATGGGCTACCTATGCCCACAACGCCACACCCGAATGGAATTTTGAGGGTTGCATTATGGTTAACCCGTTGAGTTGGACCACCACTTCAGAACCCGTAAAAGCCAATCAAAATCCTGGAGGCACACTCTGGGATTTCCGCATTCGCCCAAAATTAATCGATGCTCAAATTGCCAACGATGTGGTTCGAGTCCATAAACCCAAGCACCCCATTGCATGGCTAAGCCGCATGAAAAATTACCACATTGCCGATTTAAATTTTTTCTACATCAGCATTCGGAATAATGCCCGGCATCGCGTTCAAACTTGGTGGAAAGAAAAAAAATAAGCCGACTTTTTTAAAACAAAGTTTTATCGTAATATTGCAATATATAAATTGAATGGGCGCATCAAAATCAGAAGCCTTTTCGGCAGAACAACAAAACCTAGCGGCCTTGGCAAAAGCCCTGGCTCATCCAGCACGCATTGCCATTGTTCAACACCTGCTTCAAGTTGATTCCTGCATTTGCGGCGATTTGGTCCACGAACTCCCCCTGTCTCAACCCACGATTTCCCAACACCTAAAAGAATTAAAGCTGGCAGGAATCATTAAAGGCAACATTGAAGGTTCTTCCATTTGCTATTGCATTCATACGAATCAAATCGCCCCCCTGCACACCTTCATATCTCAACTGCTCAATTGTACCGCAACGAACTCAACTTGTTGTTAAATCAACCCACATGAAACTGTCTGAACTAAAAACCATCTTGCCACAGCTGCACCAAATTTCCTTTAAACTGGAAAACGGAACCCCAGTCCCCAGTCACTTTCACTTAACCGAATTGGGCTTTATTGAAAAGCGTTTTGTGGACTGCGGCGGTACGGTGCGATTTGAAAAGTCCATAAGCCTTCAGTTGTGGACTGCCAATGACATTGACCACCGATTCCAAGCCGAAAAATGGTTGAGCATTCTAAACCGATTTGAATTGGAACTCGCCCTTGAAGACGTAGAAATTGAGGTGGAATACCAACAAGAAACGATTGGCAAGTTTAACTTGGATTTTGACGGACATGGCTTCATTTTATTAAATAAAAAAACGGCATGTCTGGCCGAAGACCAATGTGGCATTCCTTCACAGAAACCCAGGATACGGTTGTCTGATTTAACTGCCGCTTCCGAAAAAAGCTGCTCGCCCGGTTCTGGATGCTGTTGATGGTGCTCATGAAATCGTTTTGGTATAAATACAGAAAAGCAGTCATCATTACCGGCTCGGTAATTCTATTGCAATTGGTGTTTGGTTTTGATCCCAAGTTTTTCATTATCAATTTAATCTGGCTATTGGTTTAATGTATTGCCTATGAACATTTTGGTGTTGTGTACAGGAAACAGTTGCCGAAGTCAAATGGCCGAAGGATACCTGCGGCATTTTATGGGCAACCGAGCCAATATTTACAGCGCAGGTATTGAAACCCACGGTCTTAATCCCCGAGCCGTAAAAACCATGGCGGAAGATGGCATCGATATTTCACAGCATACCTCGACCCACATCGATGAATATATGCACATTCCGTTTGAGTTCATCCTAACCGTTTGCGACCATGCGCAGGAACAATGCCCCATTTTTCCCTCTTCTGCCCAACGGCTGCACCATAATTTTCCAGACCCGGCAAAAGCAATCGGATCAGAACAGGACATTGAATCGGCATTCCGAGAGGTTAGAAATCAAATCAAGGTATTTTGTCAAACCCTCGCCCAGACTATGTTAGCTAAAGACTAGTCTGGCGTTATAGGCGCTTTACCTGCAAGCCAATGTATCCGGATTGCCCGGCATTGTTAACAAACCCGGTAAACCTAATTTTAAAGTAATTCCCCAACCTGTTTTTAACCACGTACAGGTTATCTGCATTGATTAGGTAGGATGCGGTATTAAAATCATAGCGTTTCCAATCGTAGCCAATGACATCCCAACGGGAGCTCAAATCAAATTGAGGCAAATCATCGATACTGAATTCCTCAAAGCCCTGAGTAAAGGCTCTAAAAGCCTCCACATTGTATGGATTTAAAAGGGTACCATTGACAGAATAGGCCTCTGGTATTCCATTATCGGGATTGGGAACCATGGTGGTGTATTGGGTAAAAACAAGATCCCAATCGCTTTGCTTGGGGGCTACGTTCACCACCGTTCCGGCACCGGCAAGCTTAACATACACAAAGCTGTATTCTACATCGATGGGAACGTTTAGGGTTTGAATCGGACCTGTAGGATACTCTGAAAAGCGAATTTGGTAGGCTCCATTTTGAAAGCCCAATACCTGCAATTTGATTTTTCCTAAAACTTGGCCGATGGTCGAAAAGCCCAAGTCTAAAATGTAAACATGGTTTTTTGATGCCAATTCTCCGGCAGTACCTTCACCCCAAGTTCCAACCGCTGTAGAGTCTTCAGCTCCGCTGCTGGCATCAATTTTCCAATCCGGATTTGCGGGGAGTTCTGCAGATTCAAAATCCACGGGGCCCAGGTCGCATACTTTCATCAACTTCGAATGGTTCAGATATACAGAGCGGTTCAGGTTGCTACTGCCCAAGGCAATATCCCAAGAATTCCGATCTACAATGGCCACTACAGAATCGGTTTCAAGATCGTAATAATGATGGGTGCCGTATTCGGGTCCCATTTCTATTACCCTAGAAATGACGCCCTGAGGTGAAACATAGGGTGGAACGGGGTCATCTTCGGCGAAGCAACCAAAACCAAGTAGGATATATAGAAACAGGAAAAAACTAGATCTTCTCATCGTTCGTTACCGGCTGAAAATTGATACGCACAGGAAAAACCAAATGTTCTGCCCCATAGAGTGGGCAAGCTTCCGCTTCCCTGGCTGTGGGCCGTGCCACCTCCCCCACCCGATTGAAGTACATTGGTTACATCAAACAAATTCTTTCCAAGAAGGGTAATCCTCAGTTTATTTTTTAATAAACGCTGAGTATACGAAACGTCCACCGAAGCAAATCCATTCAATTCACCTTGCCGAACGGCCGGCTCACCACTAATGGGGTCCACATCTGCATACAAATACGGCTGAGTTCCATTGTATTTGGCAAACACTTGAAAACGACCTTGCCATTCATGAAACACAACCATAGCTTGAGCCCGGTATTCTTGTGCCCATACATAGGGCTGTTGTACCTGATAATCAATTTCAAGGGCCTGTTGAATGCCCGTAAGACTAAACCCAACATCCAGCACAAAGCGGTTCCATTGCATTCCGCCTTCCACTCGCCCCCCCAATGTATTCACAGATGAAATGTTCTCTGACCGGTACACCATTCCACTGGTATTGGTCTGCAAAACCTGCCGAATCTGGTTGTTCACCTGATTGTAAAATCCATTTAAGCTGAACCTCAACTGGGTTTTCTTGCTTGGGCAGATTCCTTCTGCCGATTCGGGCAAGCGGGTCCATTTCCTGGGCTTTGATTCCGACAAAGCCACCCAAGACCGCTGCCATTGAATTCCCCATTGAACTTGATGCGACTGCTCGGGCAGTAAATCTGGATTTCCCAATAGGTTGTGATTTACATCCACAAATTCAAAGTACAGTTCTTTCAGGGAAGGGGCTCTGAATCCTTGGGCGTAAGATGCCCGCACCCGAAAGCCATGGCTGTTCTTCCACATGGCATGGAAGGATGGAATGGGCCGCATTGCAAAGGCCGAATGATACCCATATCGAATTCCCGGGGTAAAGGCCCAGTTTTTGCCCGGGCGGTATTCCAAGCTGCTAAAGCCTGACACTTCTCCAAACGATTGATTGCCCTCTGAAATGCGTGGTCCTTCTCCATAATCCCAGGCAGCGTCATACCCCATCTGCCATTTAAACCGCGTACTGTCTCCCTGAGGTGTCCAATGAAAAACCCCGCGACTCATCGCCCGGTTGAACACATCAAGGTTGCTGTCAATCGGAATTTCCTGCAAACTCACTAAATCCTTACGAAAGGATTGCCGCTGACGTTCATAGTTGTTGAATGCGGCGGTGAGGTTGATGTGCCAGGATTTGCCCATAAATCCTGTCAATTGAACGGTTTGGTCTAAACGCCGCGTGTAAAAATACTGGTCAATGGCAGCAATGTAGAACGGAGCCTCAGGCTGACCTTTGAATTGCAGGGTTTCATAGAACATTTGGCTGTTGCTGCTCAAATACAAGCGTTTAAGTGCTACACCATACATGGCATTGCCAAAATACTGCTCTCTGGGCTTCCAGGCCTGCCACCTAGAAACGGTATCGGTAGGATTGAATCCATCAAAAAAGTACCGACCTCCATTGATGGCAAATCTGTGCTTTCCACGTTGAATGGACAGGCGTGCATCTGCATTGTATTGACCCACGCTTTCGCCATATAAAGTAAACCCGCCGGTAAACGGATGGGTTTGTTCTTTTTTTGAAATTAAATTTATCACTCCCCCAATGGCCGAAGATCCGAATTGAACCGACATTGGGCCTTCAATGATTTCAATTTTTTCTACGTTTTGAAGTGGCAGCTGGCTTAAATCAACATTGCCATCCAGCCTCCCAATTACAGGTACTCCATCAATCATGATTTGAACATTCTCTCCGCCCAAGCCTTGCATGGAAATTCCACTCCCCAAAACGGCATCTTGCCCAATACGAATGTTCAAATCGTTGCTCAAAACGTCTTTTAAATTTTGAGCGCCCTGCCCTTCGATGCGTTCTTGCCCAATCGCTCTGGCCTGATACACCGATTCCCGAATTTGGGTTGGACCGCTCAATGCAGACACCACATATTCCGGTGCGGCAAAGGCGCTGGGATATAAGACCACCTGAGCAGGGGCTTTTTGGCTGGAAAGTTCAACCCAACGGGTTTGCATGCCCATGTACCGAACCTGTGCAAAACAGCCGGGCCGCAGAGAAAGGGCAGAAGGAATTATCCAACTTCCTTTAAAATCGGTGGTTCCGCCGCCCAAAACCACAGCCGATGCATTGGTATCTGAATAAATTCGAATGTGAGCCCCAAACAGAGGATCATACCTAGAATCGACCACTTTAATTACAAAAACTTCTTGCCCCGAAAGCAAGGGGGCAAGAAGCAGTGCAAAAAAAAGCAGAAATGACCTGGGCATGCGGGTTGAAGGTTACCGCACCAACATGCGCTGGGTTTGAATGGTACCTGCGGCTTGGAGCTGAATGAAGTACATGCCGGACTTCAATCCCAACTTTTCAGCAGAAAAAACGATGTCTTGCCAACCGGCTCCGGCCACCCGCTCTTCGTGCATCACTTGTCCATGCATAGAAATTACGCTAAGCCGTCCTTCTGTGGCACCCTGAGGCAAACGAATCAACCAATGTCCGATGTTGTTTACTGGGTTGGGTTGAACCGCTACTACGGATGTGATTTCGCCTTCTGAATCAATGGAGGCCGTTCCAACTTTGCGTTTGTTGAACACAAATTTGCCGGCAGAACTTCCAACAAATCCGGTGAACCACATTTGCCAAATATCGCCCTGTTGATCTTCAATGAAGAAGGACATGGAATCGGCAAGGACAAAAGTGCTACCGGCGAAGGTCTTCCAATCGTGGCCAATGGCGACGATATCCTGTCCCAAGGTCAAGCCTGCAACATCCACATCATCCACATGCGTACCGCTCACCCGTACGGCCTGCACATTGCGGTTTAGCCGCACTCCGGTAACGGGATAATACACTCCGGGAGAAGCCAGTCCAAGGTATTTCTCGAAGGTTAAATCGTAGGAAGCGCCGGGCGGTTCAGGATCTAAAACACTGGCATTATCCAAATCGATGTAAATCCAAGATTTAGCAATTAAACCGGCTCTGGAAGCAGAGAAGTTGATTTCATTGCTGCCATTCAGGTTGGCCAAACGCAGTTCCAATTCCTGAGTTCCGGCACGTAAAGCTTTAATAAACAGTTTTTTGTAGGAGCCTGAAGTGGTTTGCACCACGAACAACTTCGTACCCACGATATCGTGTGAAATTTGATTGTAGGTTCCCCATCCATAATTTGGGAAAGCGGTAGCGGTCATTTCAAACGCACCGGGATCAAACGAATTCATGGCATCGTAAATGGGCAACCAGCCGTTGGAAGTACCCATTCCGGCGGTATCCAATTGAGCCCATTGGCTGGAATCGCCAGCCGTATATTCCCAAGCTCTCACATTAAATCCGCCATTTAAACGCAAGGTTGAAGACATCGTAGAATGGGCAGCAAACTGCAAATCCCATTCGGTATTGGGCATTTGCCCCACATTTCCGGTGCTTAACGAATAAAAGCCTTTGTTGGGGTAAGCAGGGCCAATAATCACAGAATCGGCCGTCTGAGCAGAGGCGGTTAAACCAAAGGCAACAGCGGCAAACAGTACAGGTAGTTTCATGGGTATCGTTTTACACTACAAAAGTACATTGGCAAACTCCGTTCACAATCCCACAACGGGGGTAATTGCATACCTAATTGTAGGTAAAATGGGGGTTAAAAGGAGATATTTAGGGCGCCATTTCCCGCCATCGGCTGTAGTTTGGCCGCGCCGCCCGGCTTGTACCAGCGGTTTGCGGTGGCTCCTAAAGTCGCCTCCTCAACCGGGTACAAGCGGGCGGCTGCGTCCGCACTGCCGCCTCTGTCGGGGGCGCGGGCGGCATCGCCAGTACATTTCTTTTGAATTATTTTAAGGATTGAGGGGCACGCGGCAGGGATTGAACCGGGTTGCACGCAAGGGTGGCGGAGCCTGGCCCGCGTGGCGCGGAGGCGACTTTAGGAGCCACCGCAAGCCCGCTGGGCCAGCCTTCCGCCAACCGCGGACAACCGGTGAAAGCCCGCAGCCGCCCACCCATCAATCCAATAAAACCTTCAACATTTTATCGGCCAACACTGCCGATATGCCTTCCCAACTTTGCTGCGACCAGCCTGCCACATGGGGCGTCATGACCACTTGAGGGTGAGCGGAAAGCCGCTGCAAATCAGGACTTTGGAAGCTGAGCGCCTCAAATCCCAAGGCTTCCTCTTCGAAGGTATCCAGGCAAAGGCCCCCAATCCAATTCTGCTGCAGCGCATCTGCCAAATCGGCTGTTTTCGCCAAGCCCCCACGGGCCGCATTCACCACAATGGGTCTTCGCTGCAGCTGTTGCAGCCACTGCCTTGAAATCATTCCGCGCGTTTCATCCGTCAATGGCACATGAAAACTAAGCACATCGGCTCTGGCCTGCAGTTCATGCATTTCGACCTGTTGAACATAGCTGGGCCAGTGTTCTGTTCGATAGGGATCGACCGCCAACAAGGTCAAACCCCAATTCTGAAGCTTTCTGGCCAGGGCTCCGCCGGTATGCCCCAATCCAATAATACCTACGGTTTTGCCTTTCAGTTCATTGCCCCAATTTCCGTTTCGATTGAAGATGCCTTGCCTCAATTCAGCGTCTGCCTTTCGCAGCTGGTGCATCAGCAAAAGCAACATACCGATGGCATGTTCGGCCACCGAATCGCAATTTCCTTCGGGCGAATTCAGGCAGATAATGTTGCGCTGCCGAGCGGCCTCAAGATCGATTAATTCCAAGCCAGAACCGGCTCGGCCAATCACTTGCAACAATGGCGCCTTGTCCATCAATTCAGCACCAATCCGAAACCGGCCGCGCAAGGCCAGGCCTTGAACGCTGCGCATAGAATTAATAAGCTGTTGAACATCGGCACCTTCTGCCAACACTTCGGTGGCCACACCAGCTGTATGCATCCGATCATAAAATACGGGGTGCAAAGCCTCGGTCACCAAAACCGTTTTCATTCTTCGGTGCCCAAATTTATCAGGGCATCGCCCAGGTGAACCACAGGATTGCAATTGAGTCCGATGACGAACCCATCTTTTTTCGATATCAGCAGCTGTCGAATCATGCCATGGATATCGGTAACAACGCCTAGGGTTTGTTTTTTATGCACCCATTGTCCGGATTCCACAAAGGATTGAAACAAGCCCGACATGGGGCTGCGGATCCAGGACATGGATTTTAGAATGTGTTGATTTTTTTGTTGAGCCGGGGCGGCATCGGCCATTCCCAGGTGGCTAAGGAAACGGTGAACACCTTGATATCCTTCGCTGATGGAAGCCTCATCAAAGCGGAGCGACTCTCCGCCCTCATACACCAAAATGGATTTCTTCATTTGCTTTGCGGCCTGCCTGAGGCTGCCGGGGCGCAAGGGAGCCTGAATGCTGAAAGGTGCGGCGAAAGCCATTGCCAGTTCAAGGTTATTCCAACGGTTTAATTCGGCACGGATTTGCGGATAATTGTAGCGGCTGGCTCCGCCGGTATGCAAGTCGATGCCCACATCTATGAGGGGCAAAATGCTGCGGTTGATTAAATGGGCCATGCGAGAGGCCATGCTTCCGTTGGCGCTGCCTGGAAAAGACCGATTGACATCTTTGCTTTGAACGGCATCGCGGGTGGAGTGAATAAACCCAAAGGCATTGAGCAGGGGGATGGTAATGGTGGTTCCGATTTTGGGCACATTGAGTCCAGACTCCAACACACGGCGAAGAATTTCAACCCCATTGATTTCGTCGCCATGCAGACCGGCCATCAGCAGCACGGTAGGTCCGTTGTGAGCCGATCGACTAACGTGGATGGGCACTTCAACGGGCGAACCGGAGGGGAAGGTGCCCAATGGCATTTGAATCACACGGCTTTCTCCGGGTTCTACGGCAGCCTGACCAATAAAAATTGGCTCAAGCATTAATCCGGTCTTTCTGGATTCCATTCCGGAACTGATTGCGTTCCATGTATTGAATAATCTTGCTGGCGATATCTTTACCGGTAGCTTTTTCGATGCCTTCCAAGCCGGGGGAAGAGTTCACCTCCATGACTAGGGGGCCGCGTTTGGATTGCAGCATATCCACACCGGCTACTCCAAGACCAAGCGCTTTTGCAGCCCGCAGGGCAGTTTCTTTTTCTTCTGCGCTTAGTCGAACCACACTGGCGGTGCCACCTTGGTGAAGATTGGAGCGAAACTCCCCTTCCTTTGCTTGGCGCTTCATGGCTCCGACCACCTTTCCATCGACCACGAAAGCACGAATGTCTGCACCTTTGGCTTCGGCGATAAATTCCTGCATAATAATGCGCACTTTCAGGCTGTGGAAGGCTTCAATCACCGATTTAGCGGCCGAGCGGTTTTCGGCCAAAACCACGCCTAGGCCTTGAGTGCCTTCTAAAATTTTAATAACTACAGGAGTTCCAAGGGTTTCTAAAATAGGATCTACATTTCGGGCAAAATTCGTGAAAACCGTTTTGGGTAGGCCCAAGCCGGCTCGGCTAAGAATTTGTAGGGAGCGAAGTTTATCTCGGGAACGGATTAACGCTTGGCTTTCAACAGCAGAAAACACCTTTTTCATTTCGAATTGGCGAACCACGGCTGATCCGTAAAATGTAACAGAGGCCCCAATTCGTGGGATTACTCCGTCAACATCCGTCAAAAATCCATTTTGATAATAAATTCCCGGATTTCGTTTCTCCATCAACAGATTGCATTTCAGCACATCAATAACAGTAACACGGTGACCGCGTTGCTCTGCAGCTTGGACCAATCGTTTGGTAGAATAAAGATTCCCATTGCGGGATAAAATGGCTAAATGCATACCTGAAAACTATGGGGGAAAGTTATGAATTCAACTTGGGATTTTGATGGTGTCGGCGGTGGTCTCGCCCGGTTTTTTTTTCAAGATTTTTTTGAAAGGCCTGAGTTAAGTCCACCCCTGTTTGGTTGGCCAGGCAAATAAGTACCCAGAGCACATCGGCCAATTCATTTCCAATATCTTCTTGTTCTTCGCCGGGTTTGAAGGATTGTTCGCCGTAGCTGCGCGAAACGATGCGGGCCAGCTCGCCGACCTCTTCGGTTAAAATGGCCATGTTGGTGAGTTCATTAAAATACCGAACACCGTGGGTTTTAATCCATTGGTCGACTAATTCTTGAGATTCAGCTATGGTCATAGGTCTTTAATAAAAGAATCGAGGATAAGAGTAACGGGGCCGTCGTTGATGAGTTGCACCTGCATATCGGCTCCAAATTCGCCTTGTTCAATTCGGGTGTGGGTTTCTTTTTCAAGGGCCAGCACAAACATTTCCACCATCATTCTGGCGAATTCGGGAGCAGCGGCCCGTTCAAAGGAAGGGCGTTGTCCTTTTTTTAGCGAACCGAACAGAGTAAATTGAGAAACCACCAGGCATCGGGCCTGCAGAACATCTTGTAAGCTGAGGTTCATTTTTCCGTTTTTATCGGAAAAAATGCGCATTCGGGCAATTTTATGGACGAGGTATTGAATGTCATCTTGTGCATCGCCTTGTTCAATTCCCAACAGAATGAGCAGACCTTGGTCGATGGCGCCGAGTTGTTTTCCGGCAGAGTGGACCGAGGCCGATTTGACGCGCTGAATGACTGCTCTCATGGTGCAAATATAGGGCCTGAAATAGGATTAGCATGCGAATATGAATTACAACAAACTACAATGTGTTTCAGTGACCGGTATTTACCAAGCCCAGAAGGAACGCAAATCCATCAATCCATCACCACACAGCGCCGCAGTATAATTTCGTTCTCTGCCTTTAAAATACGTAGCATGTAAACTCCGGGACCTATGCCCTTTCTATGCAATGCGGGGCAGTTGTTCCCATCGCAATTCAGCCTTTCTTTTTGAACAATTTGGCCCTGAACATTCAGCCACTCCACGGCATGACTTCCTGAAGATAAACCATAAATATTCAAGCTGGAATGCATGGGATTAGGGGAAATACGGATAAAATCGTCAACTTCACTGTTCAACGAAGTGGAAGCAAAGACCTGCCCTTCACACACTAAGCCTACGGTAGTTCCACCTCCGCTGTGCATTTGAATCTCCGCCGGATAATTGGCAGCAGGCAAACCGGCTTTTAAGCGAATGGAAACTATCACGGGTTGACCCGTAAGCGTACCAGCGGCATAGGGCAGCAATAAGGAGGGCAGGAAATTCACTCCGTTTAAGGACAATTCATAATTTGAACTGGCGGTAACCAAAATATCTCCCGAGCCATTCAGGTTGGTTCCGGAAACGGTATAATTTTGAGCTAGGCTTGGCCCCGATCCCAACTGATACTGAAATCCGGTTAAGGTATCGGGAGATACCATCAAACTGGGTATGCTGGAGCTGGTGGTAAACGATACCGGGTTGCCTACTTCGGTGGTTTGCGTGTACAATAAATCCGGAAGGCAATATTCAAAAGCTCTAATCCAGTATTGGGTATTGGGTTGAAGGCCGCTTATGGAAACGGGACCGCCGCCGGTTCCGGCGTAAATGCAATGCTGTCCTGAGCTGTACACCGGATTGGCGGCGGGCAAATTTCCATTGACAGGTGGACTGAATGCATTTGAAGTATTGATAAAAACCACGCGTCCTGCTCCATTTCCATTGGTCCAAGTTACATCGGCCGTCAAGCCGCCAATGTTGGTTGGGGTGATTTGTGCGGTTTGTTGAACGGGGGCCGTGCAAGCTCCACCGCCCTGGCTTTGAGTCTGAAAAGAATTGGGGTTCAAGGTCGCAGGCTGAACATTGTAATTTCGATCGGGATTGCAGAATTCATAAACAGCTACATAATAGGTGGTGGCAGGTTGAAGACCGCTTAGGGCAACCGGACCAGAGCCTGTCCCGTTAAAAACACATTGTTGTCCACCGGAATAGGTTGTATTTGGTGTTGGGTTGGCACCGTTTGCCGGGGGAGAAAAGGAATTTTGGGTATTTATATACACGACTCGCCCCGCTCCACTGCCATTGGTCCAGTTTAAGGCACCAGAGCTTGTAGTAATATTTGAAAATTGAAGGTTGGAGGCCTGGGTTTGAGGTGGCGAGCAGGGTTGTGCAGAACACACATTTGACAACAGCCTGCCGGCTCCACCGTTTCCACCGGGATTCCCCAAAAGACTAGCGCCCCCAAGCCCCCCTGAAATATCAATTCCCGTTTGGGCTGTAGTGGCTGGATTGGTATTTACTGCGGGCTGAGTATTGATCGTATTGTAGAGCAATAAAATGGAACCACCGCTGCCCCCACCTCCGCCACAGCCGTAGTGACTTCCACTGCCTCCCGACAGCCGCCCTGAACCTCCGTCTCCACCTTTCACTGAGAGTAAGGCTGTATTTCCAATCAGCAGATTGGTTGCGACAATGGCAAAAGCCCCCCCGCCGCTTCCTCCGCCGCCGCCTTTCACGGTTCCGATGTTAACGTTGTAGGAACCACCCCCACCTCCGCTGCCTCCCAGCAGGTTGGTATTGGCATATTGGGTAGTAAATCCGGCATCTCCATAGGTCGATGAAGCTTGGGTACTGCCTCCACAATTTCCAGAAACGGTAGCACCGCCTTGAATACCAAAGCTACCTCCACCACCGGCACCAAAAACGGGATTGGATGTACCGCAACCGGGAGCAGCTGTTGAGCCTCCACCTTCTTGGCCAGAAATTGGAATAAAGGATGTTCCATTGGTTCCACCCAATCCATTGTAATCAGCACCAATTCCTCCATTTTGACCGCCCCCATTGTTGGCTATTCCACCGGGCGCATTAAGCGGAGCGCTGGTATTGGTAGATGAAGGAGATACCGATGTGCCCGCAGTACCAATGGCTAAAATTTTTCCCTGAATGCTTGCTGTTCCGGTAACCCGAATAACCACAGGCTGGTTTCCGGTAATGGTAATGGTATGACCTGCATTCAGTGTAAAACTTGAAAAGTCATACAGTCCGGAAGGCATAGTTAAGTTGCCCGTTGAATTAAATGCATTTACATTGAAAGGGGCCGGATTGCTTGATGCGTTTCCGGTCCCGAAATCGCAAGGGCTTGTGGGCACGACGAGGTTCTGCGCCAGCACCACAGCACAAAAAAATAAACCTAAACTTGTGTTTATTATAGTTAATATAGCCTGTTTCATGGTTAAACGGTATAAGGAAAGGGGCTTAAAAAGTCTCCCCAGATTAAAGGAATATTTTGGGATTAAAATTTTCGAATGGCTCGCACAGCATAGACACCTGTTTTAGCGGTATTTAAAATGCGTCCTTCTCCAAACCACAACCACCAGGCCTCAACTGAACCCCATTTTTCAGTACTGCTCCAATATCCTGTTTCTCCAATATGAATGGCATTGGGATTTGAGGTTTGTTGAATGCCGGCAATGGTTTGATTTACGTTAAAGCGATTGGTATGCAGTAGTTTTAACTCGTCAATGGAGGGTAAGTACCAATCTGAAAAGCCTCCGCTGTTTAAATTCAGGCAAAAGGCAGCGGCTCCGGTGCTTCCTCCAAAATGATTGGCAATGGCTGTGCTGTTTGCGTTTCCATCCCAAGTACTGCGCGCTGTAATTCCAATTTGATGGGAAGAACTGGAAAGGTGGTTGGTGGGTTGGTTGTCCAACTCTACTACCAATCCATGCTCCACACCCTGAGCGTCTTTCCACAGGTGGAAAATAACCCCGCCACCAAAGGCTTCACCGATGTAGTGAGAAAAACCTCCACCCCCTGTTCCCGATATAACATATGGATTTTGCGCTGTTCCCGAGCCACTTATGCTCACATTTGAACCGGCGCTCAGGATGGTTTCGCTCCCATCTACATCCGATTGAACAATCAGTCGCTTCCATTGTGGAGTTTGTGGGCTGCCTGCATTGTAATAATATCCGGGATGAACGGCAGTAATTCCCAAACCGGCATTGGCGGTATTGAAAATAAGCAGTCCCGTAGCAGGCATCAAAATGCTCGCGGTATCGAGTGTGCCATTTAAGGGAATGCGGGGCGGAAGAAAGCCTTTATCGGGAAAATCTAGATCCAAACCGGCTGAAGTATCTGCAGGCTGTCCATTGGTGTTGATTCCAACTCCCTGAGCCGCCAAAAACCCATTAATACAAGAATAGAAACCCAAGATAAAAACCAGCAATCTGCCAGAACAGAACAGCGACCGAAATGTACGCAAACAAGACATTCAAATAAATTTGTACCAATGTACATATTTTTAAAAATCGGTACTCTTAGTGCACATCTTTTAAATTAGAGGTTGAACTTAAAACGAAATTTTTCACTCAACCGTGCACCTCCAGATCAACGAAATCAGCGTGCCGGAGTTTGAGTGTCAAAAATGACTCCTTTTTGAAAAACCACCGATTTAATCCATTTTCCATCTGAGTTGTAGTACATCCAAGTTCCTGATTTCCCCCCTTTTGAATATTGTCCTTTCAGCTGTATTCGGCCATTGGAATGGTAGCGCTCAAAAGGGCCATCAAATTGTCCGTTCTTCTTCCGGTAGGTTCCGGCTTTGGCCCCGTGGGGATAATAGAAATACCAGGTTCCCTCTTCCTGATCGTTCAAATAGCTTCCGGTTTGTTCCAGGCGACCGTCAGAGGTATAAACTTGTTCTTTTCCATGCCGCATGCCTCGCTTGAATTCTGTTTTTCGCTTAGGGTGTCCTGATTCATGATTCCAAATCCAAAGACCTTCGCGCAATCCATTTTGATAGGCACCTTGATACAGTAACGTTCCTTTTTCCGACTTTCCAATCCAAAGGCTGTCCATCGAACCAAATCGAAACCGACCGGCATCTTTTATTAGACCGTTGGGATAGTACGATTCAAAATAGCCGTGTTCTTTTCCCTGCTTAAATTGCCCTTTGTGCTCCAACTTACCGGATTCATAAAAATACGTCCAATCGGCTGATTTTAAATCGTGTTGAAATTGACCTTCTTTCCATTTCTGACCAGATTCATACCAATAGGTCCAATTTCCATGGCGTTGGCCTGCAGAATAATATCCGGAGTAATGCACCACCTGTTCTGAATGCCGGGCTATCCAAAGGCTGTCTTGAAGATTGTTTTTAAAATATCCATCCAGTTCTACATATCCACTGGGATGGTACCATTGCCAATGACCGGTTTTAATGCCCTGATTGTACTGAAACTTACCCAGTAATTTCCCCTCTGCATTGTAGGTTTTCCAAATTCCGTCCATGGAATCAGCGGCATAACCCCCCTCTTCCATCAATGCCCCATTGGGATGATATTGTTTCCAATTTCCACTGCGTTTTGCTCCTTCAAATCGGCCTTCCATTTTCAGCTTTCCCGACTCAAAATAATAGGTGCTTTGCCTCTTTCCTGAATAATCCACCACAGCTTGAATCTTCCCCTTGGGATAAAAATAGCGGGCCATTCCAACTTTTTGACCTTCAACGTATCGTTCCACCAGGGCTGTATCGCCGGGCGCATAATATACGGTACGGGTTCCATGCAGCAATCCTTGATTGTAATTGGACTCTTCCTGTCGTTGTCCATCGCTGCTATAGGTGATACTTAGTCCGTGCAGCTGCCCGTTCTGAAAGGAACAAGTTCTGGCCAATTGTCCATTTTGGTGCCAGAAAAACCAATCGCCCATGGGCAGGGTGTCGGTTCCTCCGCCTTTGGCCTCAAGCTGCCCGTTGGGATAATAATTTTCCACCCGATTGGAATCGACAAGCCATTTTTTTCGAATGCCCCAGGGTTCGGAATAATACCAAATCCATTCGGAAAAAGGTTTACCCTCTGAATTGAATCTGGCCACCGAATCCATTTTTCCATTTTCAAACCAGGCTGTCCATTCCCCGATTTTAACCCCCTCAGAATATTGACCTTTGTAGCGTTGTTGTTTTTTTAAATCCCAGTGCCCAACCCAGACTCCATCTTTGAGTCCCAGCTCGGTAAATTTACCCTTTTCTTGGGGTCTTCCATTGGGATAATACCAGGCCCATTTCTCGGTGGGCTGAGTTGGACTTCCTTCCCCTTCAACCTGAACAATTCCGTTTTGGAACCAGCCCTCTGTTTTTCCCTTTTCATGGTCAATTCGCATTTTCGGTTCTCCCCCATCCCAAAAATAAAGCCACTCACCTGTAGGCTTGTCTTCCTTAAATTCTCCCTGAAAGGTAACTTTTCCGCTGCGGGAATAATTTCTCCATTTACCCGTTCTTTTTCCTTTTTTAAAGGTTTGTTTGGATGCCAACTGACCATTGATGTACCAGGATTTCCAGGTTCCATGGGGCAAGCCCAAATCGTATCTTTTTTGTGTTTCCGGTTTTCCGTTTCCATGCCAAGTATTCCAGGTTCCGGTTCCTCCAGCATCGGAAACTATTCCTTTTGCTATCCGATTCCCGGCTTCGTTAAAATGCTCCGCCCTTTTTTTATCGTAGTCAATGATGGATTTGAGTGACCCATTTGGAAAGTAATACCGCCACACTCCTACGGGTTTACCCTGACTTAGAATGCCTTCCGATTTTTTGCCTCCACCCTCATACCAGTCTATATGGATGGGTAAAGTCTGAGCCAGAGCCTCATCGCAAGCACCTAGGAAACCAAGAAAAAAAAGGATACCAACAATAAAAAAAGAAGGGCTGATTTTCATCTCGATTCCAATATTTGTACTTTTCCCAAAGTTAATATCTCTAATTGAACCTGTGATTCCAAAACGCATAAAGCCAGGATTAATGTTGTACGCCGATCCGCGGATGGAAGATCCGTACTTTAAGCGAACGGCCGTTTTGATTTGTTCGTATTCCATAGAGGAAGGGGCTATTGGATTTATTTTAAATCGTTCACTGCCCTTGCGGGTGAATGATGTTTTACCTGAGGAACAGCACATTGCCCGTGAAATAGGATTTGGAGGTCCGGTTTCTGATGATCAATTGTTCTTTTTACATACCCTTTCTACCCTACAGCCTGAGGCGATTCCAGTTCAGGAAGGCATGCTATGGGGTGGGAATTTCAATGAACTAAGCCGCTTAATTCAGCAAGGAATGGCACCTGAAAGTTCGGTTTCTTTTTTTGTTGGGTACAGTGGATGGTCGGCGGGACAATTGGAGGAGGAGTTAGAAGCCGGAGCCTGGGTAAGCGATTACCCTGAGCTGGATTCATTTTGGCCTAAGTCTCAGCGGGATTCGTTATGGAAATCGAAAATGAATGCGTTGGGAGGTTCCTATGCCGTATGGGCTAACTTTCCTGAATTTAGAGGGGAGAACTGAGAGGCATCCATTGCCCTTATTTAGTTCTGAGCATCCAAAGCCAATCGAAACCCGGCTACTGGGAATCCCAACTTATAATGGATGTGGTTTTTCAATTTATCAATTCCGATTAGGGCGTATCCATAATTCCAAGCCCCACCTCTCCATTCCACATCCAATGAGTCAACGCTTCCCCATGCCTGCTCGGGAACGGGCACCACATACTCCCAAACATTTCCGGTTAAATCATACAATCCCAGTTCATTGGCTCTTTTTTTCCCAATGGGATGCGTTTCTCCTTGGCTGTTTTCTTTGTACCAGGCTACGGCATCGATAAAGTTGCTGCCGCTGAACCGAAACCCTTGTGAATGAATACCGCCTCGGGCAGCAAATTCCCATTCCACCGCATTGGGCAGCCGGTATTTTTTGCCTGTTTTAGAATTTAGTTTTTGAATGAAACCATAAATATCAACAAGGCTAACATTTTCAACGGGACATGTGGGGCACTGGGCATGGTACGAGGGATTGGTTCCCATGACTTCGAACCATTCTTGTTGAGTGACTTCATACCTTCCCAGCCAAAACGAGGATTTAGGTCTATTGCTTTGGGGAGTTTGGGGCACTTCAACGTACACCATGTTGTATTTTTCTTTTGGGACTACAGGAATTTGAACCCCAATGCCAACCTGTGCACTCAGCGTGCTCAAAAATCCAATACTCAGAATGGGGATAAGCCAAGAGCCAATCAAACGAAAACTTTTCTTATGTATTTCATTAATAGGTAATGGTCACCAGACCATTGCCGGTACGAACGCCAGAGGTGGTAGAGGTATTCGTATTTCCGGGATGGGCCACATAGCTGCTTCCGCCTCCACCGGCTGTTGCTTGGCCGCCGCCGCCACCATACCAGCCGCCACCGCCGCCGCCGCCGCCCGAGCAACTGCCGCGCCCCCGACCTCCTATTCCAAAGGTTCCGGGTTGCCCATTGGGATCTCCACTGCGCTGTCCTCCTGCTCCACCTGCCGATTGAGTACCTCCCTTTCCATTGCAGGAAGGAGTACACCAATTTGCTGTTCCCCCATCGGCACCAGAGAGTCCACCACCATTGCCCCCGATGTTGCTAGGATATTGTTGAGGTTCATAGCCGGCACCGCCACCACCTCCGGCCACAATCAACCGGTCTTGAAGGGTGTACGGCGAACGGCGCACATCTGAAGCGCCGCCACCGCTGCCAATCAAGTCACCCGGACATGTTAAATCCGTTCCCCCTCCTCCATTCCATCCACCGGAAACCAAACTGGATCCGGAAGGACCAAGTTGGCCTACAAAGACCTGCAGGGTTTCTCCAGGGGTAACGGCAATGGTGGCTTGAGCCAAACCTCCGTCTCCACCGGTGCCTGCTACGCCATTGCTGCTTCCTCCCTCTGCTCCATATGCCGCAACAACAATGCTACTAACGCATGCAGGAACAACGAAATTCTGTGCCGAACCTGTATAATTAAACGTAATCGTTCCGGAAGGACAGTTTACCACAGTTACAGACTGGGTATCGGCATCAACGCATCCATTGGCATCGGTAATTTGGTGTATCACTTGGTATGTACCCGTTGAACTCCATGTAACCGAAGGATTGGCGGAACTGCTGTTGGCCGGACTTCCATTTTGAAAGGTCCATGCGTGGGTGCCATTTTGCGTTGCCGCGGTAAAAACCGCCGCATTGTTGATGTTCGGACTGGCGGGATTTGCTGTAAACCCAGGGTTGGGCGGAGCGATGTTGAGCGTTAAACTCAGCGGAGCGGAGCTGCCGCAG